>NZ_JBVJDS010000001.1:0-908409 GCF_055582185.1 Streptomyces sp. NPDC042201
TCTATCAGACTCTTTCGTGTCCGATTCCCCGTCGGAGCGGGGTTGCCTTCCGGTTCTTCGCTTTCGCGTTTCCCTTTCCGGCGATTCCGACTCTATCAGATCCTTTCGGGCCTGATTCCCAGTCAGAGTGGGCTGCCGTCCCGGCCCTTCGGCCGTTCCGACGTTCCAAACCCTAGCGGATTTCGCAGGCGACTCATAATCGAGTCTTCGAAATTAATTTCGGCATGCCGAAATGTATCCCGGCTGGGAGATCGCACTGAGTTTTGGTGCCGCATCAGCGGCGGGAGTGGCTGTCACAGAACCGTTCCGGCCACGTGACAACTCGAAGAACCTTACGGATCGGCCGGGGGTGTGTCAAGCGATCCCTGGCGCGCCGTTCAGTCCAGATCGGTCAGCCGGCCTCCGGCGTCCGGCTGGGCGTGCTCGACCCGGCGCAGGAGGCGGATCAGCATCTCGCCGAGTACTCCCCGCTCCTCACCGGAGAGGTCCTGGAGCAGCTCTTCCTCGAAGTCCGTGGCCATCCGCATCGCCTCCAGCCACTTCGTACGGCCCTCGTCCGTCAGCTCCACGATCACGCGGACCCGGTTGTTCTCGTCCCGGTCCCGGGTGACCAGGCCCTCGCCCGCCATGCGGTCGATGCGGTGGGTCATGGCGGCCGGGGTGAGTCCGAGTCGCTTGGCGAGTTCGCCGGGGCCGAGGCGGTAGGGGGCTCCCGAGACCACGAGGGTCTTGAGGACTTCCCACTCGGCGTTGCTGATGCCGAGATCGGCGACCTGCCGGCCGTACGCGACGTTCATACGGCGGTTCAGTCGGCCGAGCGCCGAGACGATCTGCTCGACCTGGGGGTCGAGGTCGCGGAACTCGCGCTGATACGCGGCGATCTGCTCGTTGAGGCTCGGTTCCTGGAGACCCGATGGGCCGGGCTTCTCGGGGGTGTCGGACATCGGGGCAGTATCGCACGCACCCTTCCTGGCGTTGAAGTCCTTCGATGTGTATTGTTGAGGTTCTAACTTTAGCTTTGAAGTCTTCAGGCTTGAGCTCTTCGGGCTCGGCTCGCTTCGGCTTTTCGATCTTTCGACCTCTTGAGGCAGGTGAGTGTGACCAGGGCGATGGGCGCAGCGATGCGCAGGATCCAGGCGGGGAACGCGCTGAGTGCGTTCGGGCTCGGGTTCACGGTTCCGTATCTCTATGTGTACGTGGCTCAGGTACGGGACCTGGGCGCCGGTACGGCCGGTGCCGTGCTGGCGGTCTTCGCCATGGCCGCACTTGTCGTACTGCCGTTCACCGGGCGGGTCATCGACCGGCGGGGTCCGCTGCCCGTGCTGGTGGCGGGTGCGGTGCTGGCGTCCGTGGGCGCGGTCGCCATGGGGGTGTCGGGGAGCGTCCCGGCGGCCGTGCTGTCCGCCGCGCTCCTCGGCGCCGGTACCGCCGTCATGCAGCCGGCGCTCGCCACGATGATCGTCTGGTGCTCGACGCCGTCGACACGGACCCGGGCGTTCGCCACCCAGTTCTTTCTGGCGAACCTGGGCCTCGGCGTCGGGGGGCTGATCGGCGGTCAGATCGTCGACCTGAGCAGGCCGGGCAGCTTCACGCTGCTGTTCTCCATCGAGGCCGTGATGTTCCTCGTCCTGGCGGCCATCGCCGCCACCGTCCGGCTGCCGCGGCCGGCGTCCCTCGTGAGCGCGCTGCCCAAGGAGTCAGGTGCCCGCGCTCAGGGCGGGCTCCGTGCGCTGCTCGGTCATCGGGCCATGGTGCAGCTGTGTGTGCTGGGCTTCGTGCTGTTCTTCGCCTGCTACGGGCAGTTCGAGTCGGGGCTCGCGGCGTACGGCACCGAGGCCGCCGGGATCGACCCGTCGACGCTCGGGATCGCGCTCGCCGCCAACACGGCGATGATCGTGATCGCGCAGTTCGTGGTGTTGCGGCTGGTCGAGCGGCGCAGGCGCAGCCGCGTGATCGCGGCGGTCGGGCTGATCTGGGCCGCTGCCTGGATCTTCGCGGGGTACGCGGGGCTCGGGCACGGCAGTCAGACGATGGCGACGGCCGCGTTCATCTCGACGTACGCGCTGTTCGGGCTCGGCGAGTCGATGCTGTCGCCGACCGTGGCGCCGCTGGTGGCCGATCTGGCGCCGCCGTCGATGGTCGGGCAGTACAACTCCGCGTTCGCGCTGGTCAAGCAGCTCGCGCTGGCGGTCGGCCCCGCGGTGGGCGGGCCGATGGCGGCCGCGCTGCACGGCCCGTACATCGTGACGTTCGTTCTGTTCTCGCTCTGCGTCACCGTGCTGGCGCTGCGACTGGGCAGGCGGCTCACCCCCGTACAGGACCAGCCGGCGCTGATCTCGGCGTCGCGTGTGGTCGCGCGGCACGAGCCGGAGACCGTGCTGACGCCGGCTCACTGAGGCCGCTCAGCTCAGTGGGGCAGTGCGAATTCGCACCAGACGGCCTTGCCGCCGCCCGGCGTGCGGCGCGACCCCCAGGACGAGGCGATCGTCGCGACGATCGAGATGCCGCGGCCCGCCTCGTCCACCGGTTCCGCGCGGCGGCGGCGCGGCAGATGGTCGTCGCCGTCCGTCACCTCGATGATCAGCCGGCGGTCCGTGCGGCGGAGCCTGAGGCGCATGGGCGGGGTGCCGTGCTGGAGGGAGTTCGCGACCAGCTCGCTGGTGGCGAGCACGCCCAGGTCGCGCAGCTCGACGGGGAACCGCCAGGAGGCGAGGACCCCGGTGGCGAAGGCGCGGGCGCGCGGGGCGGCTTCGATCCCGCCGAGCAGGTCGAGCGCGGCGTTGTGGAACAGCTCCGCGTCCTGGCCCTTGCGGGCGGGGTGCTGCAGAACGAGCACCGCGACATCGTCGTCATGGTCCGCGGTGACACCGAGGGAGCGGATCAGCCGGTCGCAGACGACCTGGGGTGAACCCTTCGCGCCGGAGAGGGCACGCTCCAGGGAGGCGACACCTTCGTCGATGTCCTCGCCGCGGCGCTCGACCAGTCCGTCCGTGTAGAGGACGGCGGTGGAACCCGGGGGGAGCGCGATCGAGCCCGAGGTGTGGATCCAGCCGCCGGTGCCGAGCGGCGGGCCCGTCGGCTCCTCGGCGCGCTCGACCGTTCCGTCCTCGGCGCGTACCAGGATCGGCAGATGGCCGGCCGACGCGTAGACGAGCCGGCCCTCGTTGGGGTCGTGGACGGCGTAGACGCAGGTGGCGATCTGGCTGGCGTCGATCTCGGAGGCGAGTCCGTCGAGGAGTTGCAGCACCTCGTGCGGCGGCAGGTCGAGCCGGGCGTAGGCGCGGACGGCGGTGCGCAGCTGGCCCATGACGGCGGCCGCGCGGACGCCCCGGCCCATGACATCGCCGATGACCAGCGCCGTACGCCCGGCGCCGAGCGTGATCACGTCGTACCAGTCGCCGCCGACCGCCGCGTCCGCGCCGCCCGGCTGGTACGTGGCGGCGACGCGCAGGTCGTCGGGCTGCTCCAGCTCCTGCGGGAGGAGCGAGCGTTGCAGGGTGACGGCGGTCTGGCGGTGCCGGCGCTCGCTGGTGCGCAGCCGTTCGGCGGCCTCGGCGTGGTCGGTCACATCGGCGGCGAAGATGAGGACGCCGCCGGTGCCACGGCAGTCGACGGGGGTGCAGGTGACCGTGTAGGAGCCTTCTCCGCGCGGCGCGGCGGACGCCCCGCTCTTGTGGTCCCTGGCTCCCTCGGCCTGTGCCCGCTGCTGGATCTTGCGGGATTTGACGGTACGGGACGTGCCGCTGCGCAGCACCTGGTCGAGCAGCGGGAACAGCCCCAGCTGGGCCAGCTCGGGGCAGCTCTCGGCCGCCGTGGCGCCGAGCGGGCGCGGGCCGAAGGCCGTGGTGTACGCGTCGTTGACATAGGCGACGCGGTGCTCGGGGCCGTACACCAGAGCGACCAGGGCGGGCAGCTCGCCGAGGATCTCCCGTACGGAGAGGTCTTCGAGGGCGGGGACGTCCGTCACGGGATCGGGCTGTCGCTCGTACTCACCACGGGCCGCGGGCACGGAGCCGCGGTCCGTCCGCGCGGCGGCGCGGCGCTGCGTACCGGGGAGTCGGGCGCTCCAACGCGTGAAGTTCACGAATTCTCAGGCCTCATGGTGTCGTGTGGCTGTTCGTCTTGGCCGGGCTGGTCGGGCCGGGCAGTCGTCGGGGCCGGTTGCGCCGAGCGGGCCGGATCACTCTGTGCAGATGTGAATCCACCTATGGTCACACGTCCAGTGTGGCCGAACGAACTGACAGCGACACCGGTCGCGCGCGGGTCGTTGACGTCGGCCGCCTTCCGGTCGTTGACGTCGGCTGCCTTCCGGTCGCCGGCGCCGGCCGTCCTGTGTCGTGGGCGCCGGCCGTCCTCCACACGGGACATCACGTGTCCTTGGGCCGTTCGCCTCCCGCGGCGAGTTCGAATTCGGCGCGCGGGTGTTCCAGCGAGCCGAGGGAGACGATCTCCCGTTTGAAGAGCCCGGAAAGGGTCCATTCCGCGAGGACGCGTGCCTTCCGGTTGAAGGTGGGGACACGGCTGAGGTGGTACACGCGGTGCATCAGCCAGGCCGGATAGCCCTTGAGTTTACGGCCGTACACATGCGCCACACCTTTGTGGAGGCCCAGGGACGCCACGGAACCCGCGTACGCGTGACGGTAGTCGCGAAGGGGCTCGCCGCGCAGGGAAGCGAGGATGTTCTCCGCGAGAACTCTGGCTTGACGTACGGCGTGCTGGGCGTTGGGAGCGCACTCCTTGCCGGGCTCGTCGGCGGTCAGATCGGGGACCGCGGCCGCGTCGCCGGCCGCCCAGGCGTGCTCGGCGCCGTCGACGGAGAGCTTCGCGGTGCAGCGGAGGCGGCCGCGCTCGTTGAGGGGCAGATCGCTGGCGGCGAGGATGGGGTGGGGTTTGACGCCGGCGGTCCAGACGACGGTACGGGTGCGGAACCGGGCGCCGTCGCTCAGCACGGCGACGCGGTTCTCGCAGGAGTCGAGCCGGGTGTCGAGCCGTACGTCGATATTGCGGGCGCGCAGCTCGCGGACGGCGTACTTGCCCATCTCGTCGCCGACTTCGGGGAGGATCCGGCCGGTGGCCTCGACGAGGATCCACTTCAGGTCGTCGGCCTTGATGTTGTGGTAGTACCGCGAGGCGTAGCGGGCCATGTCCTCCAGCTCGGCGAGCGCCTCGACGCCCGCGTAGCCGCCGCCGACGAAGACGAAGGTCAGGGCGGCGTCGCGAATCGCGGGGTCGCGGGTGGAGGAGGCGATGTCCATCTGCTCGATGACATGGTTGCGCAGGCCGATGGCCTCCTCGACGCTCTTGAAGCCGATGCCGTGCTCGGCCAGGCCGGGGACCGGGAGGGTACGGGAGACGGACCCGGGGGCGAGGACGAGTTCGTCGTAGGTGATGTCGACCGTGCCGGTGCCCTCTTCCTCGGAGGCGAGGGTCTTCAGGGTGGCGGTGCGCCTGGCGTGGTCGATGGAGGTGGCCTCACCAATGACGATCTTGCATTTCTCCAGCACACGGCGGAGGGGGACCACGACATGACGGGGCGAAATGTTCCCGGCGGCCGCCTCCGGCAGAAACGGTTGATAGGTCATATAGGGGTCGGGGGATACCACCATGACCTCGGCCTCGCCGCTCTTCAGCTTTCGCTGGAGGCGCAGTGCGGTGTACATCCCGACGTAGCCACCGCCGACCACGAGAATGCGCGCGGGGGGCGGGGACGCGGGGGTCGTCTCTTGATTGATCTCAGCCTTCACCATCCCATGACGCAACGGGCCCCGGTGTTTGTCCACAGCCCCGGCAAATTGTGTGACTGGGGGCCGTCAGCCGCGCCTGGCGGGCAAAAGCGCAGGTATTGACGAAGGCGCGCAGGTCAGCGGGGGCGCGCGGGAGGGCGGGTGTGGGGCGAATCAGGCATCTTCCGGTCCTTGCTCCGATCGGGGGGCGCTCTGTGCGGAACTACCCCTTCTGAATTGACCCGGGCTCAACTATGTTCGTACTTCGTCGGAGTGCCCGGTCGTGACTGCCCGTGCACCCGGCTGTCAGGGCGGGGCGTCTCCGGGGGGAGACATCATTACCGGGGGAACGGTATGCACATTCAGGATTCTCATTGGCAGACCACCGCCGTCGCGGACAGCGACGGACGGGCGGACATGGGCAGGGTCGGCCGCTCGGCGCCGCTCCGCGTGGACGCACAGCGCAATCTCGAACATGTACTGCGGGCGGCTCGCGAGGTGTTCGGCGAGCTGGGGTACGGGGCGCCGATGGAGGACGTGGCGCGGCGGGCCCGGGTCGGGGTCGGCACGGTGTACCGGCGGTTCCCCAGTAAGGACGTCTTGGTACGGCGGATAGCCGAGGAAGAGACGTCCCGGCTGACCGACCAGGCGCGTACGGCGCTGGGCCAGGAGGAGGAGCCGTGGTCGGCGCTCTCCCGGTTCCTGCGCACGTCGGCGGCTTCGGGCGCGGGCCGGCTGCTGCCTCCGCAGGTGCTGCGGGTCGGGGTGGACGTCGACGACGCGGTGGAGCTGGGCGGGCCGGCCGAGCTGCGGGTGCCGCCGCAGCGGCAGGCGGGGCAGCCCGATCTGCGGGTGGTCGCGCAGCGGCTGTCGGCGGAGGACCTGGATGACCCGGGCGCCGTCGAGCTGCTGGAGGTCGTGGGGCAGTTGGTGGAGCGGGCGCGGGCGGCGGGCGAGCTGCGGGTCGATGTGACCGTGGCCGATGTCCTGCTGGTGATAGCCACGGCCGCGCCCTCGCTGCCGGACGCGGCGCAGCAGGCGGCGGCTTCGGCGCGGCTGCTGGACATCCTTCTTGAGGGGCTGCGGTCCCGGCCTGTGTAGGGCGGGCCGGCGTGAGGGGTGTGCCGGCGCGTAAAGGATGGGCCGGCGTGACGGTGAGGCCACTCCGGTCTGTCATCGAACTGGCTTACGGGTGAAACCCGTTGTGCACTCCCCGAACGAGTGAAGGTTGCGGCGCGGATCGGGGAAACCTCCCCGGATGAGTGGTTGCCGGGCTTGAAGGCCCGAGCGGCGCGGCGCGCTGTGGCACGCTGGCTCGGTGTTCGGGTCAGAGGGTGCGTACGGGGGTTTCCGCGATGAGCGGTGACGGACGGGACGAGCCACTCGGTGGCGGCGGTACCGACGGCGGTGCGGATCCCGGCGGGACGCACTCCCGGCAGGTGCCGAACCAGGGCGGCCCCAAGGCGTCCCCCGGCGGGGTCGGCGGTCCGGCCGGCGTTCCCGAGCAGAGCGGGCCCGGCGGTTCAGGCAGGCCCGGCGGTTCCGGTTCCGGCAGGCCAGGCGGGCCGGGTGGTTTCTTCGGTCCGATCGTGCCTCACCCCGCGACCAGTCCGGGCGGGACCGGCGGCGCCGCCGGTGCCCCGGCCGAGGCGGCCGGCGGGGTGCCACCGCAGCGCGAGGGCCGCGGTGGACCTTCCGAGCCGGCCTCAACCGATTCACAGCGGTCCGAGACACCCTTGTCCGAGACACAGCCGGCCGAGACACCTCTGTACGGGACACCTGTGTACGGGACACCTCTGTACGGAACGTCTCCGTCCGAGCTGCCCGCTTCCCATCTGCCTCCGTCCGACGCCGATCTGATCCAGAGGATGCGGGACGGCGACGACAGCGCGTACGAGGAACTGTTCCGCAGGCACGCGGGCGCGGTGCGCCGTTACGCCAGGAGCTGCTGCCGCGACGCGCACACCGCCGAGGATCTGACGGCCGAGGTCTTCGTCCGCACGCTGCAAGCGGTGCGCGGCGGCGCCGGACCCGCGCAGGCGGTGCGGGCCTATCTGCTCACGACCGTACGACACGTGGCCGCGTCCTGGACGAAGTCCGCGAAGCGGGAGCAACTGGTCGACGACTTCGCGGTGTTCGCGGCGCAGGCCGCGCACTTCTCCGGGGCCTCGGGCACGGGCACCCTCGCCCTCGATCCGGGCGCGGACGTCAGGGCGATGCGTGAAGCCGACCGGTCCATGGCGATGGAGGCCTTCCGCAGCCTGCCCGAGCGCTGGCAGGCGGTGCTCTGGCACACCACGGTCGAGGAGGAGTCCCCGAGCGAGGTCGCGCCGCTCTTCGGGCTGACCCCCAATGCCACCGCGGTGCTGGCCGGCCGGGCGCGCGAGGGCCTCAAGCAGGCTTATCTCCAGGCGCATGTGAGCTCCGCGCTGACCTCGGGCGGCGACTGCGCGCGGTACGCCGACCGGCTCGGGGCGTACGCCCGCGGGGGTCTGCGCATGCGCGCGGAGCGCGGGCTGCGCCAGCACCTGGAGGAGTGCGTCAAGTGCCGCCTCGCAGCGGGCGAGCTGGCGCACGTCAACGCCGGGATCCCGGCGCTGCTTCCGGTCGCGGTCATCGGCTGGTTCGCCGCCGGCTATTCACTCAAGGCCGCCGGAATCGTGGCGGGCGGCGCCGCTGGGGCGGCCGGAGCGGGCGCCGTCGCCACCGCGGGCGGTGCTTCCGGAGGTGTCGCCGCCAGTGGGTCCGGCGGAGCCTCCAGTGGTACGACCGGCGCGGCCGCCGGGGGAATCGGCGCTCCGGTACAGGCCGGGCTCGCGGGGATGGTGGCCGTCGCCGCGGTCGCCGGTCTGGTGTGGGCGCTGGTGCATGATCCCCGTCCCGCGCCGAGGGCCGAGGCGAAACCGCCGGCCGCGGGGCCCGTCGTACCGCCGCGTGAGGACCCCTCGCCCGAACCGCCGGCCCCGCCCGCACCCCAGCCGGCCCCACCCTCCGAAAAGCCCGCGCCCCGCCCCACGGCGAAGCCCGCTCCGGCCGCCACCCCGGTCCCCGGTCCCGAGCCGACGACGCCCGCCGTGCCCGAGCCGTCGGCGCCCCCCGACCCGAAGCCGCCGGAGCAGGACCCCAGCCCCGAGCCACCGCCGCCCGAGGAGCCCCCCGCCCAGGTCTCCTACCAGCTCAGCCAGTTGGCGTACGGCATCTTTGGTGACGGCTCCGAGCCGGAGGTGCGGCTCAGTGATAGCGGCTGGCTCTGGCGGCGTTCGGGCATGTCGACCGGCGGCGCCCGTTACGGACACGGGGTGACCGTGCACGCCCCGTCCTCGGTCACCATCGATCTCAACCGGCGCTGTTCCAGCTATGAGGCCAGGGTCGGGGTGGACGATCTGACGCTGGGACTGGGCTCCGTGCGCTTCTCCGTCTACGGCGACGGGGGCCGGCTCTGGCGCTCGCCCGTACTGCGCGGCGGCGACGCGGCCGTACCCGTACAGGTGGGGATCGCGGGACAGCGGACCATCCGCCTGGTCGTGGAGCCGCACACGCCGTTCGACGTGGTGGCGCTGGCCGACTGGGCGCAAGCCCTGATCACCTGCGACTGACGCCCAGGTCCGCGAGCACGCTCACCGGTGCAGCGTCGGGCGCGGAATCACGCCGCCGGCCACCGCACGCTGCCGCGGCGCCGCCGCTCCCGTCCAGCAGGTGCCGCGCCGGGACAGCAGACGCCGCAGCCACAGCTCCGTGGAGACCAGGTCCGCCAGGCCGTCCAGCGGCACCGGCTCGCCCTCGGCCGCCGCCCGCAGGGCCTTGCGCACGACCCGCGCCTCCACCAGCCCCGCGTCGGCCAGCAGCGGCGCGTCGAAGAGGCTGATCAGCTCACCGACGGCCGAGCGCAGGCCCGCGCGCGTCGCGGCGGCCGAGCCGGCCCGCGAGGTCGCGCCCCAGCCCGGCGGCAGATCGTGGATTCCCGCCCCGGCGAGCACGGTACGGAGCACCTCGGCGCGGGCGCCCGGCTGCACCCGCAGCGCCTCGGGCAGGTCGCGGCAGGCCCGTACGACCTGGTTGTCGAGGAACGGGGCGTGCAGGCGCTGGCTGCGGATCTCGGCGGCCTGCTCGAAGACGCGGTGGTCCGCCGCGTACCGGGCGAGCGCGGCGCGGGCGCGGGCCTCGCCGGGGCGCTGGACGGAGGTGGGCCGGGTCGCGGCCCCCGTCAGCCGAACCGATACTTCAGCGAGTGCCTCCCCGGTCAGCCAGCGCGCGGCGGGACCGGGCCTGGACCAGGTGAGGGCCGCCAGCGAAGCGGCCAGCGGGCCGTTCGACGCGGCGGAGCCGGCCGCCCGGTTGGCCGCAGGGAGGAGGGCGGCTGCCTCTTCGAGACCGGTGCGGTACGGCGTACGGGCGAGGCGGCGCGCGGCCCGGTAGACGGTCAGCGGGATGAACAGCGAGGACGGCGAAGGGCCTTCGGCCTTGGCGAGCGCGGTGACCGGGTGCAGCAGATGGCGTCTGCGCCGGTCGAGCAGCAGGTCGGCCAGGCGGGCCGGATGCGCGTCGAGCACCTCGCGCGCGCCGGATCCGGTGAAGTGGTCGGCGCTGCCCGCGGCCAGCCGTCTGCGGTGCCGTTCCGCGGTGACGAGGGAGGGCCCCGGCTCGTCGGTGAGCGGGCCTTCCAACTCGGCGTACGGCAGCGCCTCTTCACCGGCCGCGACGACCACGTGGTGCAGCCGGGGGTTGGCGGCCATGGCACGGGCGCGTTCGAGTTCGGCCTCGTCGCGGCTGCCGGTGGCCAGGTCGTTGAAGGTGACGGCGAGCAGCCGCTCCCCCGCGCCGGTGCCGTGCCCAAGGATCGTGCCCGGCGCCCCCGGCAGCCCCGCGGCCAGCAGCGCGAGAGTCCCGGACGCGCTGCCGCCCGACAGGTCCGCGCCGATGCCGGGGACGGGCGCCCCGCGCGCGGCGCGCCGTTCCGCGGGGCCCATGCCGGGGACGGGACCGGGGTCGGGCGGCAGTGTCTCGGGTGCGTGGCGCGGGGCCAGGAGTCGCGCGCGTACGGCTTCGACGAGCGCGTCCCGTACGCCTTCGACGGCCCGCTCCGGGTCGCGCTGGGGCCCGGCGACGGCGAGGGAGGCGACCGGCTCGTATCCGGTGATCTCGCGCGAGCCCTCGCGCAGGACCAGCGCGTGTCCGGGCGGGATGCGCTTGACCCCGTCGTACGGCGTGGAGTCGCGCAGCGCCTCCGGGGTCTCGGGGCAGGCGAGGAGCGCGGCCAGATGCCCGATGTCCAGCTGCGCCTCGATGAGGTCGGCGAGGGGCAGGGCGGCGGTGGCGTACGCGGTGCCGCCCGCCCAGGGTGTGTAGAAGACGGGTCTGGCGCCGGCCAGATCGCCGGCGACGGTGATCCTGCGGCCGATCTGGGCGACGGTCGTGTAGCTGCCCGGCCAGGCGGTGAGATGGCGCAGCGCGCCGCCGCGCGCCGCGAACAGGCCGACCCGCAGTTCCTCGTCGGTGGCCCCGCAGCAGCCGAGCACGGCGAGCCGGGTGAAGGGGTCGACGGTGACGACACGGATCTCGTCGGGCCGCCAGTCTCCGACGGCCCACAGCGGATCCGGGTCGCCCCAGAGGAGTTGGGAGCCGACGGGATGCACGCTGCGGCTCTCGGCGTCGTCGCCGGCGGGCCCGACGGCCCCGGTCGTACCGAAGCGCGCGGCGATACTGCTCCACCCCACCAACCAGCGCATCGCCGCCTCCACAGCCTGTGGACAAGTCGAGCCCCGGCTCAAGAACTCGCACAGGAGCGCTCAAGTCGAAGCCGTTCGGGAACATGCTGCCACGACAACGGCGCACAGGAGGGCCTACGGGAGCGCGGGAGCCAATGCGAATGCGCCCCTGGCATTGGCCATTTGGCGGAGATACGGCCCTCCGCGGACAGGCAGCATTCAGCCAATCTCCGGGCCCGGTACGGCACTTCAGCACCGGAATACGTTCAGTCCGGGAGGCGTTTCCCGCCTCCCGGACTGATCCACCGCCCGCGGGGATTGGGGCGGCGGTGTCCCCCAGCCCACTGGTTCCAGTACGCAGTGGGCCGACCCACGCAGGACTCATGGAAGCGCTGCCGCTTGATCCAGGCCAAGAGCGCACGGCCGGGCGCACGGCCACACACCCGGAGCACGACACCTCGCCGGAGGACTTAGGCTCGGACCGCGGCACGGACAACAATCCCGCCATACGGAAGTCCGCCCCTTAACGGTCGGGATGTGGCGAACTACGCTGGGTTTACGAATGCCGCGCGCCTATGCCGCGACGCGGCGGCCGTCTGTGTGTCGAGGGGTGGCGCATGTCCAGGGAGCAACGCGGGCCGAACGAAAAGCTCGGCACGGTTCTCGCCCTCGCGGGAATCAGCAACGCCGGCCTCGCCCGGCGGGTCAACGACCTCGGGGCGCAGCGCGGTCTGACACTTCGCTACGACAAGACCTCCGTGGCGCGATGGGTCTCGAAGGGGATGGTTCCGCAGGGTGCGGCGCCCCATCTCATCGCCGCCGCCATCGGGGCGAAACTGGGACGTCCTGTCCCGCTGCACGAGATAGGTCTGGCGGACGCGGATCCGGCCCCCGAGGTCGGGCTCTCCTTCCCGCGTGATGTGGGCGAGGCGGTGCGCGCGGCGACGGAGCTGTACCGGCTCGACCTGGCGGGCCGCCGGGCGGGCGGCGGTGGCATCTGGCAGTCGCTGGCCGGATCCTTCGCAGTGAGCGCGTACGCGACGCCCGCCTCCCGGTGGCTGATAACACCCGCCGACTCCTCCGTCGCCCGGGATCCGGCGGTGGCTCAGGCGGCGCAGGGAGCGCACGGCGGCCCACCGGGGCAGGGCGGCCAAGCAGGTCAGGGCGGCGCGGATGCCGCCGCGGAGATCTCGCCGCTGCGGGTCGGCCACAGCGATGTGGCCAAACTGCGGGAGGCGGCGTCCGACGCCCGGCGCTGGGATTCCAAGTACGGCGGCGGGGACTGGCGTTCGTCGATGGTGCCGGAGTGTCTGCGGGTCGACGCGGCGCCGCTGCTCCTCGGCGCGTACAGCGACGAGGTGGGCCGTGGGCTGTTCGGGGCGACCGCCGAGCTGACCCGGCTGGCCGGCTGGATGGCCTTCGACACCGGACAGCAGGAGGCGGCGCAGCGGTACTACATCCAGGCGTTACGGCTGGCGCGTGCGGCGGCCGACGTACCGCTCGGCGGCTATGTGCTCGCCTCCATGTCGCTCCAGGCGACCTACCGCGGCTTCGCGGACGAGGGCGTGGATCTCGCCCAGGCGGCGCTGGAGCGCAATCGCGGTCTGGCCACGGCCCGCACGATGAGCTTCTTCCGGCTGGTGGAGGCGCGGGCGCACGCGAAGGCGGGCGACGCGGTGGCGGCCGGGGCCGCGCTGAAGGCGGCGGAGGGGTGGCTGGAGCGCTCGCGGGAGGGCGACGCCGATCCGTCCTGGCTGGGCTTCTACTCGTACGACCGGTTCGCGGCCGACGCCGCCGAGTGCTACCGGGACCTGAAGGCGCCGCGACAGGTGCGGCGCTTCACGGAGCAGGCGCTGTCCCGGCCGACGGAGGAGTTCGTGCGCTCGCACGGCCTGCGGCTGGTGGTGAGCGCGGTCGCCGAGCTGGAGTCGGGCAATCTGGACGCGGCGTGCGCGGCGGGCACCCGGGCGGTCGAGGTGGCGGGGCGGATCTCGTCGGCGCGGACGACCGAGTACGTACGGGATCTGCTGCACCGCTTGGAGCCGTACGGCGACGAGCCGCGCGTGGCGGAGCTGCGGGAGCGGGCGCGGCCGCTGCTGGTCTCACCGGGGTAGCCGATCGCACCGGTCTGCCGATCCGTGGTTTAAGCACGCTGTCGGCGGGCCAGTGCACTATCGGGGTGGGAGGTGACGCGCGATGACCGGACGCGTCGGATTCGACTGCGAGGTGCTGGTGATCGGCGGCGGGATCGTCGGTCTGTCGACGGCGTACGCGATCACGCGCGCCGCTCCCGGCACCCGGGTCGTCGTGCTGGAGAAGGAGCCGGGCCCGGCGCGCCATCAGACGGGCCACAACAGCGGGGTGATCCACAGCGGCGTCTACTACCGCCCGGGCTCCCTGAAGGCGCGGTACGCGGTGCGCGGCTCCGCCGAGATGGTGAAGTTCTGCGCGGAGTACGGCATCGCCCACGAGGTCACCGGCAAGCTGATCGTCGCGACCCGGCGGGACGAGCTGCCGCGGCTGCACGCGCTGGTCCAGCGCGGCCGGGAGAACGGCATTCCGGTGCGGGAACTGGGCCCCGCGCAGATAACGGAGTACGAGCCGCAGGTGCGCGGCCTCGCGGCGATCCAGGTCGGTACGACCGGCGTGTGCGACTTCGGCGCGGTCGCGAAGCAGCTCGCGGAGTCGGCGGAGGCGGCCGGGGCGTCCGTGCGGTACGGCGCGGAGGTCACCGTCGTCGACCGCCGCCCCTGGGGTGTCGCGGTCCGTACGGCGGCCGGCGAGGTCGTCAGAGCGCGGGTCCTGGTGAACTGCGCGGGGCTGCAGTGCGACCGGGTGGCGCGGCTGGCGGGCGACGACCCGGGGATGCGGATCGTGCCCTTCCGGGGCGAGTACTACGAACTGGCCAGGCCCGCTCTCGTACGGGGGCTGGTCTATCCGGTGCCCGACCCGGCGTTCCCGTTCCTGGGCGTGCATCTGACTCGGGGCATCGACGGCGCCGTCCATGTCGGGCCGAACGCCGTCCCCGCGCTGGCCAGGGAGGGCTACTCCTGGTCGGCCGTACGCCCCGGTGAGCTGGCCGGCACCCTGGGCTGGCCGGGCTCCTGGCGGATAGCCCGTAAGCACTGGCGGTACGGCGCCGGCGAGCTGCACCGCTCCCTGTCGAAGCGCGCCTTCGCCACGGCCGTACGGCGCCTGCTCCCCGCGGTCACGGACGCGGACCTGCACCCGGCGGCGGCCGGCGTAAGGGCCCAGGCGGTCCTGCGCGACGGTACGCTGGCCGACGACTTCCTGATCCGGCAGACCCCCCGCACGGTCCACATCCTGAACGCCCCGTCGCCGGCGGCGACGGCGTCGCTGCCGATCGGCCGCGAGGTGGCGAGACGGGCGCTGGCGGTGCTGGCGGCGGACTGAGCCGGGCACGCGGCGCCGGGCACACGATCCCGGGCGCGGGGACGGCGAGGGCACGGGGCGTCGGGCACGGGGCGGCGAGGGCACGGATCCGGGCTCCGTAGAATCGGGAGCACTGTGGCCGAGCGCGAGAAGACCGAGATGACCGAACCGACCAAGACCGAGAACCGCACCACGAGCCGGATGTTCCCCGACGGGACGGGGCCCGCCGCCGATCCCGCCGGATCGCATTTCGAGCGGCGCATCCGCAGTTTCCAGCCGCGCAGGAGCCGGGTGACCACCGGCCAGGCCGACGCGCTGCGGCGGATGTGGGGTGCCTGGGGCCTGGACATCGACGGGCAGCGGGTCATCGGGCTCGACGAGATGTTCGGCGGGCTGCCGGTCGTCCTGGAGATCGGGTTCGGCATGGGCGAGGCCACGGCGCGGATGGCCGCCGCCGACCCCGGCACCGGAATCCTCGCCGTCGATGTGCACACCCCCGGCCAGGGAAATCTGCTCCGTCTCGCGGAGGAGCACGGACTGTCCAACATCCGGGTGGCCAACGGCGACGCGATCATCCTGCTCGGGGAGATGCTGCCGCCCGAGTCCCTCGCCGGGCTGCGCGTCTACTTCCCCGACCCCTGGCCCAAGAAGCGGCATCACAAGCGGCGGCTCATCCAGCCGGAGTTCCTCACGCTGGCCGCGGGCCGGCTGAAGCCCGGAGCCGTACTGCACTGCGCGACCGACTGGGAGCCGTACGCCGAACAGATGCTGGCGGAGCTCACGGCCCACCCGGGCTTCGAGAACACCCAGCAGGATGGCGGCTACACGCCACGGCCCGCCTTCCGGCCGCTGACCCGGTTCGAGGGGCAGGGTCTCGACAAGGGGCATGTGGTGCATGACCTGCTGTTCCGCCGCGTGGCGGAGTTCCCTCTCAGCTGACATGACCGAGGGTAGTGGCGTGAACACCATCGCCAGCTGTCGGTGCCCCTCGTTAGGGTCATCGGGTGTCAGAACCGTCCCCGCAGCGCATCGGTCCCCATCCGGCTCCGCATCCGGCGATCCCCGTCTACGAGCAGCAGGAGCAGCTCGGTGACCTGTGGTCCGCCGTGCCGGAGCCGGCCCGCAGGCGTTACCGCCCGCGCCGCGCGTTCTGGCGCCACCGGGCGGTCCGCGCGGGGGCCGTGATCACGCTGCTGGCCCTCAGCGGTCTGGTGATCCTCGCGCTCGTCCGGGACCAGACCGGCACCCAGGGCTTCCTGGTCGGCCTCGGCCTGGCCGTCCTGCCCGTGCCGCTGCTCATGGCGGCCTTCCGCTGGCTGGACCGGGTCGATCCCGGCCCCTGGCGAAATCTGCTGTTCTCGTTCGCGTGGGGCGCCTGCGCCGCCGCCCTCGTCGCGATCATCGCGAACTCCTTCGCGACCCACTGGATAGCCACCGCCACCGCGGACCCGGCCGGTGCGGAATCCCTCGGCGCCACGGTGATAGCGCCGGTCGTCGAGGAGAGCGCCAAGGCGGCGGCGGTCCTGCTGGTCTTCCTCTTCCGCAGACGGGACTTCACCGGGCTCGTGGACGGCGTCGTGTTCGCGGGCTTCACCGCCAGCGGCTTCGCGTTCACCGAGAACATCCTCTATCTCGGCACCGCCTTCGGCGAGGACCAGAGCCTCAACGGCTCCGGCTTCGCCTCCATCACGGCCGCGACCTTCTTCGTACGGATCGTGATGTCGCCGTTCGCCCACCCGCTCTTCACCGTGCTGACCGGCATCGGCTTCGGACTGGCGGCGATGGCGAACCGCCGCCAGAAGATCCGCCGGTTCGCCTGTCCGCTGCTCGGCCTGGCCCTGGCGATGGGGATGCACGCGTTGTGGAACGGGTCCTCGTCGCTCTTCGGCCCGTACGGCTTCTACGCGGTGTACGCGGTGTTCATGGTCCCGGTCTTCGCCCTGCTGACCTGGCTGGCGATCTGGAGCAGACAGCGTGAGCTGCGTACGGTCTCGGCCCAGCTGCCCGCGTACGCCGCGGCGGGCTGGCTGACCCCGGCCGCGCCGCACGCGCTCTCCTCCATGCGGGCGCGCACGATGGCGCGCGACTTCGCGGCGCGTGCGTACGGATCGAAGGCGGCCAGGTCGGTCGGGGAGTACGAGGCGTTCGCGACGTCCCTGGCGTTTCTGCGCGACCGGGCCCACCGCGGGACGGTGGGCCCAGACTTCGTCGAGCGGGAGCAGGAGCTGCTGCACCATCTGTGGCAGCGCAAGGACATAGCCGGGCCCGCGCTGACCTACGCGGCGCGGGCCACGGGCCGGGTGCGGGTGCCGCCGCCGTACATCGACTACGACGGCTACAACCCGTACCGCCAGTACTAGTGCGCCTCCCGGCTACCGACTGTGGGCGGTCAGGCTTCCGGCGTCGGGCTTCCGGCGCGGTCCCGGGCCGAGAGCCCCGAGCCCCAAAAAAAAGGGGCGTCAGGCGGACGCGGCGGTGAGTTCCGCCAGCTCCTGCGCCGTGAGCTCCAGGTCGGCCGCCGCCAGCAGCGCGGGCAGCTGCTCGGTCGTCCGCGCCGACGCGAGCGGCGCGACGACGGTCGGCTGCGCCGCCAGCCACGCCAGCGCGACGGTCGCGATCTCGGCGCCCCGCGCCTCGGCGATCCGGTCCAGCGCACCGAGGACCTTGATGCCCCGCTCGGTCAGCAGATGCTTGCCGGCGCCGCCGGCGCGCGCGCTGTCGACCGTGACCCCCGGCCGGTACTTGCCGGTGAGGAAGCCGGACGCGAGGGCGTAGTACGGCACGGCGGAGAGCCCGTAGCGGATCGCGGTGTCCTGGAGCGCGCCCTCATAGGTGTCCCGCGAGACCAGGTTGTACTGGGGCTGGAGGGCCACATAGCGGGCCAGCCCCTCGCTCTCCGAGAAGGCGATCGAGGCGGCCAGCCGCTCCGGGCTGATGTTGGAGGCGGCGATGGCGCGGACCTTGCCCTCCCGCACCAGCTGGTCGAGGGCGGTGATGATCTCCTCGACGGGGACGTTCGGGTCGTCGAAGTGCGTGTAGTACAGGTCGATGTAGTCCGTACGGAGCCGGCGCAGCGACTCCTCGGCGCCGGTCTTGATGGTGGTCGCCGACAGGCCGGTGTACTGCGGGTGGCGGCCGACCTTGGTCGCGACAAGCACGTCGGAGCGGTTGCCGCGCGAAGCGAGCCAGTTGCCGAGGACCGTCTCGGACTCACCGCCCTCGTTGCCAGGCACCCACGAGGAGTAGGTGTCGGCGGTGTCGACGAAGTTGCCGCCCGCGGCGGCGTACGCGTCGAGCACGGCGAAGGACTGCGCCTCGTCGGCGGTCCAGCCGAAGACATTGCCGCCGAGGGCGAGCGGGAAGACGTGAAGGTCGGAGGAGCCCAGCTTGCGCAGATCAGTCATGGGTTGATTCAACCCCGGCGACGGGCCGCCCTATTCCGTTCCCCCGGGCTTTCGCCGCGTTTTGACCGCGTTTTCGCCGCGCTATCGCCGTGTTTCGTCAGGGGAAGAGCCGGCGGCTCCGGCGTCGGGGGGTGAGCGCCGGAGCCGCCGGGGACTGTGCGTACGTCAGGGAGTGAGGCCCATGCCCCGCAGCCAGCTCATCGGGTCGACCCCCGAGCCGCCCGGCGTGTGGATCTCGAGGTGCAGATGCGGACCGGTCACATTGCCGGTCGCGCCGACGCGCCCGATGACCTCGCCCGTGGTGACCTTCTGCCCGGCGCTGACGGTCATCGAGGACTGGTGGCAGTACCAGATCTCCGTACCGTCGGCCAGCTCCAGGACCGTGCGGTAGCCGTACGAGCCCGACCAGCCGGCCGACTTCACAGTGCCGCTGTGCACGGCCTTGACCGGCGTGCCCGTCGGAGCGGCGAAGTCCAGGCCGGTGTGGTAGCCGGAGGACCACATGGAGCCGGACTCACCGTAGGTGGAGGTGAGCGTGTACGAGGAGGTGGGGAGGGAGTAGCTGGCGGCCAGCTTGGCGAGGCGCTCCGCCTCCGCCTTGGCCTTGGCCTCCGCCTCGGCCTTCTTCTTCGCCGCCTCGATCTTCTTCTCGGCCTCGGTCTGCTGCTTCTTCGCCTGCGCCGCGGCCTTCTCGGCGGCCGCCGTCTCCGCGGCCGCCTTCTCCGTGGCGTCGGCCTCGGCCTGCTGCTGCTC
Organism: Streptomyces sp. NPDC042201; assembly: GCF_055582185.1. Classification (NCBI taxonomy): domain Bacteria; kingdom Bacillati; phylum Actinomycetota; class Actinomycetes; order Kitasatosporales; family Streptomycetaceae; genus Streptomyces; species Streptomyces sp. NPDC042201. The sequence continues at coordinate 18,979 of NZ_JBVJDS010000001.1, forward strand.
GGCCTGCTGGAGGATGCGGGCGCGCAGGGCCTCGCCCGCGTCGGTGGCCCCCTGCTCGGCGTCGGCGGTCGTGAGGCCGGCCGTGGTGAGCGGTGCGGTGGCCAGCAGGTCGGGCTCGGCGTCGTCCGATGCCAGGGAGCCCACGCCGGGAAGCGATTTCGCGTCCGGGAGATTGTCCGCGATGGCGTCGGGCAGGGATATGGAGACCGCGGGCTTGTCCTGCGCGGTGGCCATGCCGCCCGCGCCGACGGCGGCGAAGACGCCGACACCGAGGACCGTGGAGCTACGGGCGAGCCCGTTGCGGGCGATTCCGCTGCGCTTGGCGACGCGGTGTCTGCCGCGTACGGGCCGGAGGGACTCCTCGGTGGGATTCCACTCCCCCCATGCCCCGTCTGCCTCGTTACCGAAGGTGTGAGTTTCGAAGGGGGCTGCGGGGGCAGGCTTGTTGGACGCCACTGGGGCGCGCTCCTTTCCTTCCTTCTCGCCTACCGGGTTAGCTGACGGGTTCGGAGCAGGAAGGTCTCCTACGGGTGTTCTCGCTGCTCAGGGCAGCAGAGGGCACCCGATTCACCCCAATTGGTGGTTCCCCGGTTCCCTTGCGGGATTCGGCGCGTGCGCACGGTGCCATCTCTGGCGACGGCTGGGACGACCGCGCTGCGTTATCGAACGTTAATAGAGACCCGGGTCTTATTCCAAGCCGTTCCGGGTGATCATTAACAACTTCGCATCGGACGTACCAGGACACATGGAGTCGCAACCGGGCGAGTTGACCCTCCATCAGAACACGTTTCATTCCTGACGGTGTGTCAAATGTTATGCGGAGGGATACCCCGCGATTACGGACGGTGGCAATGACCCGAAGCGCACTTCTACACGCGTCACACGCCACGCGATCTCTCCCGCCGCACGGCCTCCCCCGCTGCTCGGCCTCGCCCGCCGCGGGGGCTTCCCCGCCCGTCAGGGGCGTCAGGGGCGTCAGGGAAAGGCGGGCATGGCCCTGCGCCAGTCCAGCTGCCCCTCGATGGGCCGGCTGACCGCCAGCAGCGCCATGTCGTCCTGGCTCCCGGTGCCGCCGGTATGCACGCGTACGTCATCGATCAGCGCCTGCAGCAGATCATCGGGCCCATGGAAGATCCGCCCGTCGAGCCGGTCGCGCGGGACGTAGAAGGCACCCCGGTTGTCGCGCGCCTCAGTGAGTCCGTCCGTGTAGAAGAGCAGGGTCGCGCCGTCGGGATAGGCGGCCTCTTCCGCGCGGTCCGGCCACGCGCCCAGGTCGCTCATCCCGAGCGGCAGCGCGGGGTCGGTCGGTGCCAGCATCCGTACCGCGCCGTTCTCGCACATCAGCAGCGGCTCGGGGTGGCCCCGGTTGAGCAGCCGCACCACGTTCTCGCCGTGCGGGATCTCGGCGAGCACAGCCGTGGTGAACCCCTCGAAGACATCGAGCCCGTCCCGCCGTGTCCCCTCGCGTCTCAGCGCCCGCTCCAGCCGCTGTGCGACCCCTTCCAGCGAGCTCTCCTGCTCGGCGGCCTCCCGGAACGACCCGATGACCACGGCCACCGCCTCGACCGCCTCCAGCCCCTTGCCCCGTACGTCCCCGACCACCAGCCGGACCCCGTACGGCGTGTCCTGTACGGCGAACAGGTCCCCGCCGATGAACGCGCCCTCCTGCGCGGCCTCGTACCGCGCGGCGATCCGCAGACCGCCGATCCGTTCGGCGGGTCTGGGCAGCACGGCGCGCTGGGCGGTCTCGGCGATGATGCGGGCGGAGGCGAGCCGCTGTCCGCTGCGGCGTACGACGCCATTGATGTACATGGCGAGGACGGAGACGACCACCACGGTCAGCAGCTCGGTGAGCGCCGCGGGGTCGAACACCGGCGAATCGGTGTAGAGGTGCAGCAACAGCTCGGCGCACAGCGAGGCGAAGGCGACCAGCAGCGTGCCGATCGCGGGATAGAACGGGGCGGCGACCAGCGGGGCGGCCGCGAACAGGGGAGCGGCGGTGATGCGCGCGGGGGTCACGAGGTCGAAGACCACCCCCGCCAGGATCACCACAGCGGGCAGAATGCGCACCAGCCGACGCCCGGTGGGGCGTCCCAGCCGATGGCCCGCACGGCCGGTACCGGCGCCCGACCAGAAGCCCGCCTTCTCGTCGGCCCAGAAGCCAGCTCCTTCCTGGGCCCGCCGGTCTCTGCCGCCGATGCCCTCTCGGAGCTTCCTCAGCTTCCCCACCAGTGGTCTCCTGCCGGTCCGCCTGCGGCTGCGGGACGGTACCGCGCCCCACCCAGGCTGGCCGCTGCCGCGCTCGGCGGCGACTCGCCATCGGCCGAGTGGGCTACGGGGCCCGGTCGGTCGGCCGGGCCCCCAGCGGGGCGGATGGCCAGTCGGTCAGTCGGTCAGGTGGCGCTCGGCGTACACCTTCATGGCGTCCCGTACGAGCACAGCCGTCCCTTCACCGTACTTCTCATATGCGGCGGCGAAACGTGGATCATCCACGTACATCGCCGTGACACCGATGACGTACGACTTCGTCGGCTCGACCGTGACCGACAGCCACGCGCAGTGGCGCCGGGCGACCGCCTGCGCCTCGTCGCTTCCGGCGCCGAGGCCGGCCGCCCGTGTCCGCCCCCAGTCGCGGGCGATCTCCTCGTGCTGCTCCTGGAACCCCTGCCGCTCCCGCTCGCTGAGCGAGCGCCACCAGCGGTCGCTCTTCGCGTAGGCCTCCCGGCCCCACCTCTGGGTCACCTCCTGCTCGTACTGCGTGTGATCGAAGCCGTCGAGCACTTCCTCGGCCATGAGTTCCTCTCCCGTCGCGGTCTTGTGGAGAGTGGTCCGCACCGACGTGATCAGGCGTCCGATGCGCTCGCGCTCCTGCTCCAGCAGCCCGAGATGGGTGCGCAGGGCGGCGGCCGTGTCCTGCTGGCCGTCGAGTACCCGGGCAATCGCCGGCAGCCCGAGGCCGAGCTCACGCAGCAGCAGAATCCGCTGCAGCCGGACCAGGGCGTCCTGGTCGTAGTAGCGGTACCCGTTGGCGCCGGTCCGGCTGGGCTCCAGCAGCCCCAGCTCGCCGTAGTGCCTGAGCGTGCGGCTCGTCGTACCGGCCTTCTTCGCGATGTCCTGGATCGACCACTCCATGACGTTCACGCTAGAACTTGACGTTACGTAAAGGTCAAGCCCGGCACGTAATGGCCCAGCACGTAAGGGTCAGGCCCGGCGGCAGCGCGGCACGGAACGCGGTGGAACACGACGAAGGCCCGGATCCAGGGATCCGGGCCTTCGTTCTCTTCAAGTAGCGGGGACAGGATTTGAACCTGCGACCTCTGGGTTATGAGCCCAGCGAGCTACCGAGCTGCTCCACCCCGCGTCGTTAAACACAACTCTACGCCATCCAGAGCAAGATCCAAACCATCTTCCCCACGGCTGGGTCGGACGGGTCCGGAGACCGCCCAGGGCGCCCGGGCCGCTTAGGCCGCCTCGACGACATCGGCCCGTACCGCCGCGGCCCACTCCACCAGCAGCCGCTGATAACGCTCCTGCTCGGCGGGCGGCAGCGCGCCACCCGCCCGTACCCACAGGGCACGGATCTCCATGTTGACGACATCGGCGGACCGCACGGGACCGCGGGCACCGGAAGAAGCGGACGAGGAAGCGAACATGAGACCAAGGCTACGGCCAGCCACTGACAATCGGCAGAGCGTATCCCCCTACGCTTACACCGGTGATTGAAACCATCGTGTTCGACGTCGGCGAGACCCTCGTACGCGACGACCGCTACTGGGCTTCCTGGGCCGACTGGCTGGGCATCCCCCGACACACCATCTCGGCCCTCGTCGGCGCCGCCACCGTCCAGAACAGGGACAACGCCGACGCCCTGCGTCTCATCAAGCCGGGCATAGATGTCAGCGAGGCCTACCGGGCCCGAGAGGCCGCGGGCCGCGGCGAGCACCTCGACGAGTCCGATCTCTACCCGGACGTACGGCCCGCCCTGGCGGGTCTTCAGTCGCTCGGCATCCGCGTCGTCCTCGCGGGCAACCAGACCGTCAAGGCAGGCGAGCTGCTGCGCGGCCTCGATCTGCCCGCCGATCTCGTGGTCACCTCCGGCGAGTGGGGCGTCGCCAAGCCGTCCCCGGAGTTCTTCACGCGCGTCATCGAGGCGGCGAAGAGCGCGCCCGACAGGACGGTGTACGTCGGCGACCATCCCGCGTACGACCTGTTCCCCGCCAAGGAGGCCGGCCTGCGCGTCGCCCATCTGCGGCGCGGGCCGTGGGGCTATCTGTGGGCGGACGACCCGGACGTGGTCGCGGCGGCGGACTGGCGGATCGACAACCTGACGCAGCTCGCGTCGATCGCCGCGGACGGCGGGAGCGGCGGAAGCGGGGGGAACGGCGGGAATCGCGGAGACGAAGGCGTACGGGAGCTGGACGCGGAGGACGGAGCCGTACACGACTGAGCCGTACACGCTGAGCCGTACGACAACGGGGGCGGCCCGCCACGAACCACCGGTGGGCGCCCCCGCCGCGCTCGCGGCCTTCACACCACGCTGTACTCGTGCCGCTCGCGGCTCTCACACCACGCTGTACTCGTGCGCCGGACCCCCCTGCCACTCCACCCAGGCCGGATCGTCGAGCAGGTCCCAGGCGTCGGGCAGGCCCGCCAGACGCAGGAACTCGATCAGATGGTCGTCCGAGTGGGCGAGCCCCATGATCCGCCCACGAACGGTGACCCGCCGGCCGCCTGTCCCGGACGCCCGGTGTACGACGATCGGTGCATCACTCATAGGCCCTAGGGTGCGACGATCTCGCCCGCTCCGCAGCCTCTGAGACCTGCCTCTTTTCGCGGTCCGCCGCGTATGATTGCCTTATATGCGGGTAAAAACCACATAACACTTACCGAGGATTCTCCCCTGGACCGGGCGAGCAGGACCGGGCGGGAACTCGTCGACCCACGCGAGGGGGTTTGCCATGGCCGACGCCGACTTCTACTCACACGACCGGCCGGAAAACCCGAAGCTGCGAGAGGACCGGCCGCGCGGAGGCGGCCCCAAGGGCCCCCGCGTGGCGCACAGCCGCACCTGGACCGTTGTCGCCGTCATCATCGCCATCCTCGTGGTGGCCATCGTGGGGGTAGCGCTGTTCCCGTAATGCCGTGCCCTCGGTCACGAGTTCGCCCTCCTCATGCGCTCCGCGACGCGGACAGCCGATTCCGAACCGTCGGACTCGTCGATCCCGCTGTCGGGGTCTCCGACATAGACGGCGAAGGCGACCAGCCTTCCCTGCCCCGACCGGGCATACGAGATGAACCACGCGGCAGACTGCTCGCCGGACGACAGAGCGGGTGGCACCCATCCGGTCTTGCCCCCGATGACGGCTCCCGGAGCACGGTCGGTCACCACATCGTCCGCCGCGTCCTCCAGCGCCGATCGCAGCCGCTCCGCCGTGTCCTGCCGGATGACCCGCTCGGCGGGGCCGCCGGAGCCGTTCCCCCGCTTCTCCACACTCCCGTCGGCGCGTACGACCTTGGAGACCAGCTGGGGGCCGATGAGTTTCCCGCCATTGGCGATCACCGCGACGACCCTCGCCATCTGTATCGGCGTGGCGGTGATTCCTCCCCGCCCGACGCCGGTGAGAGCCGCCTCCGGCTCCGCCATGTCGTCCGTGGGATAGCTGCTCTCCAGCACGTTCATGGGTACGCGCAATCCGTCATCGTTGAAGCCGAAGGCTTCAGCCATCGACGCGAGGCTCGGCTGTCCCAGCTCAACAGCCATGGCCGCGAAGACATTGCGGCATGAGTACCGCAGGGCAGTGCGGATGGAGGCGTTCTCGCAACGGGCCTCGGCCGGCAGCTCCGTGGTGCTGCCGGGCAGGGTGTACGGGACAGGGCTGCGGGTGCTCTCATCCACCGACCCGTAGGTGCCCTTCTCCAGCGCGGCAGCCGCCACGACGACGTTGAACGTCCCGTCAGGCGTCACTGCCTCCACGATCGCCCGATTGCGCAGCGGCTCGTCCTTGTCCTCCCCCACCTTCCGCCACGCCTCGGCATCCGCCGTGCCGTAGCCGCTGAACAGCGAGGGGTCGTACGACGGCGCGCTCGCCAAGGCCAGAATGTGTCCGCTCTCCGCGTCCAGCGCGACCGCGGCGCCCTTGTGCCCACGCAGCGCGTCGGCGGCGGCCTTCTGCACCAGAGGATCAATGGTCGTCATCACATCACCCGACGCGGAACGGCCCCCGGTGGAACCGGCGGCCAGCACATCGTCGTACACCGCTTCCAGACCCGCGTGCGAGAACGCCATCGACCGATAGCCCGTGACGGCCGCGTACAACTCGCCATCCGTATAGGTGCGCTGATACGGGATCTTCGAATGCCCGGACGGCTTCGATCCCGTGACGGCCCGGCCGCCGACGAAGACATCGCCCAGCCCTTGACGCGCCGCTCTCGTCGACGACGGCTTCCCCTCGGCCTCACTCGGCTCGGAGCCCGTCCCGCCTGAACAGCCCACGACAGGCGCGATCAACAGCGCAACGAGGGCAGCGCGGACGACGGGGTGTCTGTTCGTCGAGTACATGATCGACAGCGTAAAAGAAGCACCTTGATGCTCACCGCCGGGCCGTCGGAATTACGTGCCACCGCAGCAGCCGCATCCCTAATCACCTGCACCACTCACGCAAGCGGGCGGGAAAGAAGGAGCGCCCCGGCCGGTTGGGACCGGGCGGGGCGCTTCTTAGCAGGTCGGCGGGGGTGTTCCCGTCCTGCGGGTGGTAGGCCGTGTGGGACTCGAACCCACAACCAACGGATTAAAAGTCCGCTGCTCTGCCAATTGAGCTAACGGCCCTCGGCACAACACACACGAGCATAGCCCGCCGGGGGCGGTGCGCCGATCGGGTATCGGGTCGTGGGGATGTCGCGTGGGGGTGAGGGTGGGGGTGAGGGGGACGTGGCAGGGCCCGTGGCCCACCTGGGGGGTGGGGCACGGGCCCTGGCGGTGTGTCAGGTCAGGCGGTCAGCGGCGGTCAGCCGTTGCGCTTCCAGCGCGGCTTGTCGTCGCGGCGGCCGAAGGAGCCGGTGCCGGTGCCCGTGGTGCCACCGTCGCGGCGGGCGTACGGGCGGTCGTGGCTGGCGGCGCGGAGGGTGCCACCCGTGGCCGGGCGGTCGTCGCGGCGGTCACGGTTGAACGGGCGGTCGGTGGTCCGGTGGTCGCGGTTGAACGGGCGGGCGCCACGGTCGTCACGGCGCTCGCCGCCACGGTCGTCGCGGCGGTCGCGGTTGAAGCCGCCCCGCTCGCCACCACGGTCGTTCTCCTTGCGGTCGTCCCGACGGAAACCGCCCGTGGGACGGTCGTCACGACGCTGGAAACCACCACGGTCGCCGCCACGCTCGCCACCGCGGTCGTCACGGCGGTCACGGTTGAAGCCGCCCCGCTCGCCACCACGGTCGCTGTCCTTGCGGTCGTCCCGACGGAAACCGCCCGAGGGACGGTCGTCACGACGCTGGAAACCACCACGGTCACCGCCACGGTCGCCACCGCGGTCGTCACGCGGGGTGTAACCCCGTGCGCCGCCCCGGCCGCTCCGCTCGCCGCGGTCGTCACGGCGCTCGAAGCTTCCGCGGTCGTCGCGCCGGTCCCTGCGCTCCTCGCGCGGCGCCGGTACGGCAGCAGCCGCGGCCGCGGCTTCCTCCACCGCGCGCTCGGCCTCGGCGGCCACCTCGGCCACCGCTGCCTCCGGGTCGTCGCCCCGCTCGCGCGCCGCGCGGGCGACCAGGCGGTCGGCCTCGTCGCGGAGTTCGGCGGCGCGGCGCTGGACGCGCTCCAGTTGCTTGGTCAGGTCGGAGACCTCGCGCTCGGCCTGCTTGGCCGCGTTGTTCGCGGAGTCCGCCTGGACCTCGGTGAGCGAACGGGCGCCGGTGATCTCGGCGACCTCCGGGTCGAACGCGCCGGCTCCGCCGACCATGTGGCGCGAGGCGTCGACGCCCGCGTCCTCCATCAGCCGGAAGATCTGGCGGCGCTGGTGCGGGAGCGCCAGCGAGACGACCACACCGGACTTGCCGGCGCGCGCCGTACGGCCCGAGCGGTGCAGGTAGTCCTTGTGGTCCCCGGCCGGGTCCACGTTGAGCACCAGGTCGATGCCGTCGACGTGGATACCGCGGGCGGCGACGTCGGTGGCGACCAGCGCGTTGACGTAACCGTCCTTGAAGTCGGCCAGCGTCCGGGTGCGCGCGCCCTGCGTCATGCCGCCGTGCAGCGCGTCGGCCTTCACGCCCGAGTCGCGCAGCTGCTCGGCGATACGGTCGGCGCCCAGCTGCGTACGGACGAAGATGATCGTGCGGCCCTTGCGGGCGGCAATCGCCGCGGTGACCGGGGCCTTGTCCTTCGGCTTCACCACGAGCACGTGGTGGGTCATGGTCGTGACATTGCCCTGGGCGCTGTCGACCTCGTGGCTGACCGGGTTGGTCAGGTAGCGCTTGACCAGCGTGCTGATCTCGTTCTCCATCGTGGCGGAGAAGAGCATGCGCTGACCGCCCGCGGGCACCAGGTCGAGCAGCTCGGTGACCTCGGGCAGGAAGCCCAGGTCCGACATCTGGTCGGCCTCGTCGAGGACCGCGATCTGGACCTGCTCCAGGGAGCAGGCACCGCGGTTGATGATGTCGCGCAGCCGGCCCGGGGTGGCGACGAGGACGTCGACGCCGCGCTCCAGGGCGTAGATCTGGTTGCCCATCGACGTACCGCCGCAGACGACCTTCATCTTCAGGCCGAGCACATCGCCGTACGGCTGGAGCGCGTCCGCGACCTGCATCGCGAGCTCACGGGTCGGGGTGAGGATGATGCCGCGGGGCTTCTTCTTGTCGGTGTGGCCGCCCGAGAGCGTGGCCAGCAGCGGCAGGCCGAAGGAGAGGGTCTTGCCGGAGCCGGTACGGCCACGGCCCAGGATGTCCTTGCCGGCCAGGGCGTCCGGGATGGTCGCGGCCTGGATCGGGAAGGGGGCGGTGACGCCGTTCTGCGCGAGCTTGCGGACGATGCCGTCCGGCAGGCCCAGGTCGCTGAACGTGAGTCCCGGGGTCTCCGAGGTCTCGTCCGTCTCGGAGACCTCGTCGGCCTCGGGGGAATCGATGGCCTCAGGGGCCTCGGGGGCCGTCTCGGTGGCCACGGCGGCCTCCGTGTCCTCGATGGTCTCCACCGTCTCGACGGTCACGTCGGCGACCGTTTCGGTGGACTCGTTCTCGGGCATGACGGCACGGTCAGTACTGGAAATGGACATGCGAAATGCGAAACCTTCCGGAGTCTCGGCACGCGCCCAAACTCCGTGATTCGCAAATCGACCGCCTCAATGCGGTCCAGCCACGGCAAGGGAGAGTACGCGCCACGCGGCGCTCTTCTGTGTCGGCGCCGGGCAATGATCAAACGATCTACTACCATACGCACCCTCCCCCCTCCCTGGCAAACCGCTTCCGGCGCGACCCACGTCACACCCGCCGCACGCCTCCCGCGCGCCCCCCACGCAACCGTCCCCCGGCCGTCCCGCGCCCTCCCCGCGGCCGCTCCGGGCCCAGCTCACACCGGCCCGACCTGCGGTGATGCCACCGGCTCCGTCAGCATCCCCATCCCGTCCATCGAGATCACGCCGCTCCGCGTAATGGCCGCCGGTGGCGCGGACGGCTGGCCGGGCGGCTTCGTCGGCTCCGGCTCGGGCTCGGGGCCCGGGTCCGGGCTCTGGGCCGGCGGCTGGGAAGGGGGCGGCACGGAGCGTGTGGGCTCCTTCGTCGGTACGGGCTCGTCCTGCGGCGGGGTCGGCTTCGCGGGCCACGGCCGCGTGCCCTTCGAGGGCTTCGGCGAGGGCGTGACCCGTGAACTCGGGCTGGGCGACGCGTCCTTGCCCTTGGCCTCACCGTCCTGGCCGGCGCGCTCCGCACCGCCCCGTCCCGTACGGCCCTGGTCCTGTGGGCCGCCGGGCGCCCCGGCTCCGGCGCCCGCGACCGTACCGCCGTCGGGCTCGGCCGCGGCGCCGTGACGATTCGCGGGACGGGACGGGGCCGGCTTCTCTTCCTCGTCACTGACGCTCATGCAGCCCGCGGAGGCGGCGACCGCCAGTGACGTGACGATCCAGACAGCGAGACGGCCTGGGGCGGACAACTGGCGCGACGGACGCGACTGGCGCACGGGCGGCACCTCCGGGGGCACGAAAACGGTCTCCCCGCCGACGGCGGGAGAAGGGTTTCACTGCCCAACTCCCTTTGCCCCGCCGGGGACACGCCCGGACCAGGACCCGTAACCGGCTCCGGCCTATAACCGGCTCCGGCCCACAACCGGGTCCGGGCCCGTTATCGGCTCCGGCCCGTAACCGGCTCCGGACTCATCCGTACCCGAGCGCGTGCAGCCTCTCGTCGTCGATCCCGAAGTGGTGCGCGATCTCGTGCACGACGGTGATCTCCGTCTCCGCCACCACGTCCTCACGCGTCTCGCACATCCGCAGCGTCGGCCCCCGGTAGATGGTGATCCGGTCGGGCAGCACCCCCGCGTACCACTCCCCGCGATCGGTCAGCGGCGTTCCCTCGTAGAGCCCGAGCAGCTCGGGGTCGGACGCCTCGGGCTCGTCCTCCACGAACACCGCGACGTTGTCCATCAGCCGCGTCAGCTCCGGCGGGATCCTGTCCAGCGCCTCGGCGACCAGTTCCTCGAACGCCTCACGCGTCATCTCCAGCACCCCGCCATTGTCACGTAGGTCACGCGATCACGTCGGCCGGGTCGCGCGATCGGACAGGGCGATCGGACACGACGGCTCGCGCGCGATGGCCTAAGCCGCGCATGGCCGGTCCCCGGCTTGGGCATACGCGCACAATGGCCCGTGTTGTGCACCGTTTCCCCTTCCGCCGCACGTTTCCCCGCATCCACGGCCACCTCCGGTCCCGCCGCGACGGGCCGACCAGCGCGCTCGTCCACTCCCCGCACCCCTACACCCGCGCGCTCGCCCTGGTCGCCGTGGTGCTGCTGGGCGCCTGGCTCGGGCTGCTGATCGTCGGCAGCGTGCGGGCCCCGGTCGGCCCGATGGACACCCGGATGACCCTGCGGCCATCCCTGGCCGGCGGCACCAAGATCAATGTGTCGCCGCTGGGCGCGCTGGAGCTGAACACGCACACCGCCCCCATCCGCCTCGACGTCGATGTCGACCGGCTGGACCCGGTCCGCTCCCAGGCCCTCGTCGAACACCCGGAACGGCTCTCGGGCCTCCAGAGCGAGGTCTCCCGCGACGTGGTGAGCGGCACCACGGAACTGGCCGTACGCTCCTGCGTCGCCGTCGTCTCCGGAGCGACCGCCCTCGGCCTCGTCGTCTACCGCCGCCCCCGCCGCGCACTCGCCGCCGGCGGCCTCGCGCTCACCCTCCTGGCCGCCTCCGGCGTCGGCGCGTACGCCACCTGGAACCCCACGTCGGTGCTGGAGCCGAAGTTCTCCGGACTGCTCTCCTCCGCCCCGCAGGTCGTCGGCAACGCCCGCTCGATCGTGACCGATTTCGACGTCTACCAGAAGGAGTTGGCGCGGCTGGTCACCAATGTGACCAAGCTGTACGACGCGACCTCGACGCTCCCCACCTACCAGCCGGACCCGGCCACCCTGCGGGTGCTGCAGGTCTCCGACATCCATCTAAACCCGGCGGCCTGGCACATCATCGGCTCGCTCGTGGAGCAGTACGGGATCGACGTCATCATCGACTCGGGCGACACCATGGACCACGGCGCCGCCGCCGAGAACAGCTTCCTCGACCCGATCGCTGACCTCGGCGTCCCGTACGTCTGGGTCCGCGGCAATCACGACTCGGAGATCACGCAGCGGTATCTCAGCCGTATGAAGAACGTGCGGGTCCTGGACGACGGCCGGGCCGTGACCGTCGCCGGGGTACGCGTGGCGGGCATGGGCGATCCGCAGTTCACGCCCGACCGCTCGGTGGAGGCGAAGGGCGACCCGGCCGAGCGCATGGCGGGCATCCGGCTCGCCTCCGCGCTGCGCGACCAGGAGAACGCGGGCACCCCCGTGGACATCGCGGTGGCCCACGAACCGGTGGCGGCCCGGGAGACCGACGGGCTGGTCCCGCTCGTCCTGGCGGGCCATGTCCACCACCGCGAGAACGAGGTCATGCCGTACGGCACCCGGCTGAAGATCGAGGGGTCGACGGGCGGCGGCGGTCTGCGCGCCGTACAGAACAACAAGCCGGAGAAGGTACGCGCCTCGGTGCTCTATCTGGACCGGAAAACCAAGCGGCTCCAGGCGTGGGACGAGATCACGCTGGGCGGGCTCGGGCTGACGACGGCCGAAGTCAGCCGCCATCTTCCTAAGGAGGCGGGCACCCCGGGGACCGGCCCCTCACCGACCGGCAGCCCGTCATCGAGCACGGACCCTTCGGCGAGTACGGCGGGCACGGCGGGTACGGACCCGTCGGCGCGTACGAGCCCGGCACCGGGCACGGACCCCTCGGGTACCCCGTCAGGCCCCGGCGGCGCCGCACCCCGGCGGACCTCCCCCGGTGTCCCCGAGCCGGCCCCGTAACCCGCCGCCTGACCCACCCCGTAAACCGTTTTGGCGATAGCTCCCCGCATCCCATATGCTTCTCACGTCCCCGACGCGCTGCAAAGCGCCCAGGCGGGCCCTTAGCCCTCATCGTCTAGTGGCCCAGGACGCCGCCCTTTCAAGGCGGTAGCACGGGTTCGAATCCCGTTGGGGGCACGCAACACCGTGTGCGAGACTAGTGCTCGCACATTGCTTGGTCCTGTGGAGCAGCTTGGAGTGCTCGCCACCCTGTCAAGGTGGAGGCCGCGGGTTCAAATCCCGTCAGGACCGCTGCAGCCGCGAGGTTGCGTGGCTGGGTAGCTCAGTTGGTACGAGCGATCGCCTGAAAAGCGATAGGTCGCCGGTTCGATCCCGGCCCCAGCCACCACAGCCCGCAAGGGCAGAAGCCCCCCACCGAGATTCTCGGCAGGGGGCTTTCTCATGCGCCCGCTTCGGTACGGGGCTGCTCCGCGCGGGCCTCTTCCGGCCGGGCGTCCGCCGTACGGGCCTCTTCCGTACGAGCCTCTTCCGTACGGATCTCCTCCCGCGCACCGCGCCCGCGACGCCACCGCACCAGGGTGACCGCGGCCGCGACCAGCGCCACCCCGCCCAGCAGCGCCCAGTCGGGCACGGCCTCCCCGATCCCTCGCGCCCACTGCTCGGCCGCGAAGGAATCGTCGACCGAGAGCAGCCCCGGCAGCGCCGTCGTCCCGTCGAAGGCGAGGAAGACCGCGCCCAGGACGATGAAGAAGAGACCCGAAAGCAGCGAGGTCGTGTGCAGTTCGAAGCGGCCGAGCCGGAACGCCCGGCCGCGCAGCCACCGCCGCCCGCCGAGGTCGAACCGCTCCCAGAGCAGGGCGAGAAGGAAGAGCGGTACGGCCATGCCGAGCGCGTACACCGCGAGCAGCAGACCGCCGTAGACCGGGTTGCCGCCCAGCGCCGCCACCGTCAGCACACTGCCGAGGATCGGGCCCGCGCAGAAGCCCGCGAGTCCGTAGACCAGCCCGAGCGCGTACACGGACAGCGCGGTCGTCGGCCTGATCCGGCCCGACAGCGCGGCGATCCGGCGCGAGGCGAAGCCCAGGCCCAGGATCTGGGCGAGGCCGAGCGCGATGATCAGCCAGCCGCCGAGGGCGACGAGCAGATCACGGTGACCGTAGAAGAGCCGCCCCGCGAAGGAGCCGGCGGCGCCCAGCGGGACGAGGGTGGTGGCAAGTCCCGCGTAGAAGACGCCGGTACGGGCGAGGAGCCGTCCTGCCGAGTCGAGGGAGTACGCGAAGAACGCGGGCAGCAGCAGGGCGCTGCACGGGCTGAGCAGGGCGAGGAGGCCGCCGAGCAGGGCGGCCGGATAGCCGATGTCCGTCACTTGGGGTCCTCGGTGCCCTGCTTCGCGTCGTGCTTCGCCGACTCGATGGCCTTGGGCTCCTTGGCCTCCCGCTTCGCGACGCCCTTCGCCGACTCGATGGCCTTGGTGAAGGTCTCCATCGACTGGGCGCCCGCGATGGGGCGGCCGTTGACGAGGAAGGACGGGGTGGAGGTGGCGCCGAGACCGTACGCCTCCTCCTGGTCCTTCCGTACGGCCGCCGAGGCGTCGCCGCCGAGGTCGCGCCGGAACCGGTCGAGGTCCTTGACCCCCGCCTCGCGGGCGAGCGCGTCGAGCCGGTCGGCGCCGAAGCCCTCCTCCTTCGATCCGTCGGCGTACGCGGCGGAGTGGAACTCCCAGAAGCGGCCCTGCTGTCCGGCGGCCCAGGCGGCGCGGGCGGCGGCCTCAGATTCCTCGCCGAAGATCGGGAAGTTGCGCCACTCGATGCGCAGGGTGCCCTCGTCGACGTACTTCTTGACGAGTTCCGGCTCGCTGTCGCGGGCGAACTTCCCGCAGAAGCCGCACCGGAAGTCGGCGTACTCGACCATGACGACCGGCGCGTCCACACGGCCGACGGCGAGCGGGTCCGCTGCGTCGCGCCGGGCGAGCTTCGCCAGTTCGGGATAGACACCGGCCTCCGGCTCGGCGGAGACCTCGGCGACCGGACCGTCGCTGGACGACACGCCCGACGGCGCGGCCGGCTTGGTGGCGGTGTACGAGACGACGCCGAGCACCGCGGCCGCGACGACGATGCCCGCACCGATCGCGATGCCCTGACGGGAAGTGCGGGAGGAACGCGAGGGACGGCGAGGAACGGAAGGCCGGGAAGGGGTGGCAGGCATGGGGGGTGCAACTCTCCGTAGCAAAGGGGACGAAAGGGATGGATCCGAGGCGGAGTCGGGCCCTATACGCGCAGTACGGAGAGATCGACGGGAGAAGGCGCGGCGAGCGGCGGCGGACCCCGCTCCGGGCTGACGGAGAGAACGCACTGGCCGGCACCCCACGAGCCGGCGGCGGCACGGACGTCGTGCAGTGCGGGCAGCAGCTCATGGGAGGACGTGCCGCGCGAGGGAGTGACGGGCCGGCTCGCCCCGTCGTCCTCTCCGCTCCGGCCGCATCCAGGGGTCTGCCCCTGGCCGTTGCCGGCCGCGAGGACAACGACGCCGCCACCGTCGGGGCCCGGCCCCGCGCTCGCGACGCCGGCGGAGTGAAAGACGCCGGCGGAGTGAAACGCGCCGGCGGAGTGAAACGCGCCGGTGGAGTGAAAACAGAAGAGCAGCGCGACCAGCACCCCGAGCGCCCCCACGGCCGCGAAGCGACCGCGCCTTCCGCCGCAGTGGGTCATCTGCTGGGCCTCTCGGGGTCCGGGGTACGTATCCCGGAATGGTAAGGGCCGCAGGCGCCGATCAGGCAATACGCCCGGACGGCGCGCCGGGCCCCGCCCGACCGGCCCCCACAGCCGACCGCCACGACCAGACGCCATGCCCGGACACCACGGCCGGACACCACACCCGCACACCACGCCCGGACGCCACGGCCGCCCCGCTCGAAATGGGTTCGCCACCCCGGAGCCGCGGGTGAGACCCTGGGCTCGGTATGTCTACTTCCTTCGCCGACCTCCAGGCCCTGCTGGCCGACGTCTCGCTGCGTGACGCGCAGCGGCTCGGCCGCCGGCTCGAGGGCGCACGGCGCATTCGCAAGCCCGACGCGCGGCAGGCCGTGCTGGACGAGATCGCCGGTGAGGCCGAGAAGGCCGCCGAGCGGACGCGGCGGCGCGGGACGCGGGTGCCCGCGGTCTCGTACCCCGAGCAGCTGCCCGTCAGCCAGAAGAAGGACACGATCCTGGAGGCGATACGCGACCACCAGGTCGTGATCGTCGCGGGTGAGACCGGGTCGGGCAAGACGACCCAGATCCCCAAGATCTGTCTGGAGCTGGGCCGCGGCGTCCGCGGCATGATCGGGCACACCCAGCCCCGCCGGATCGCCGCCCGCACCGTCGCCGAGCGCGTCGCGGAGGAGCTGGACACGCCGCTGGGCGAGGCGGTCGGCTGGAAGGTCCGCTTCACCGACCAGGTCAACCAGGACGCGACCTTCGTCAAGCTGATGACGGACGGCATCCTGCTCGCCGAGATCCAGACGGACCGCGAGCTGCGCGCGTACGACACGATCATCATCGACGAGGCCCACGAGCGAAGCCTCAATATCGACTTCCTGCTCGGCTATCTCGCCCAGCTGCTGCCCAGACGCCCGGACCTCAAGGTCATCATCACCTCCGCGACCATCGACCCGGAGCGCTTCTCCCGCCACTTCGGCGACGCCCCCATCGTGGAGGTCTCGGGGCGTACGTACCCGGTGGACGTCCGCTACCGCCCGCTCCTGGAGGAGGACGGCGAGGAGGGCGACCGTGATCAGATCACCGCGATCTCGGACGCCGTCGACGAACTCCAGTCGGAGGGCCCCGGCGACATCCTCGTCTTCCTCTCCGGCGAGCGTGAGATCCGCGACACCGCGGACGCCCTGGAGAAACGCAAGCTCCGGGGCACCGAGGTCCTCCCCCTCTACGCCCGGCTCTCGCACGCGGAGCAGCACCGCGTCTTCCAGCGCCACAGCGGCCGCAGGATCGTTCTGGCGACGAATGTCGCCGAGACCTCGCTGACCGTCCCCGGCATCAAGTACGTCATCGACCCGGGCAACGCCCGTATCTCCCGCTACAGCCATCGCACCAAGGTCCAGCGGCTGCCGATCGAGCGGATCTCGCAGGCCAGCGCCAACCAGCGCAAGGGCCGCTGCGGCCGTACGTCCGACGGCATCTGCGTCCGGCTCTACTCCGAGGACGACTTCGAGTCCCGCCCGGAGTTCACGGACGCCGAGATCCTCCGTACGAATCTGGCCTCCGTCATCCTCCAGATGACCGCGGCCGGCCTCGGCGACATCGAGAAGTTCCCCTTCCTCGACCCGCCGGACCACCGCAATATCCGTGACGGTGTGCAACTGCTCCAGGAGCTGGGCGCCTTCGACCCGGCGCAGAAGGATCCGAAGAAGAAGCTGACCGAGCTGGGCCGCAAGCTCTCCCAGCTGCCCGTGGACCCGCGTCTCGCCCGTATGGTCATCGAGGCCGACCGCAACGGCTGTGTGCGCGAGGTCATGGTGATCGCCGCCGCGCTCTCCATCCAGGACCCGCGGGAGCGGCCCGCCGAGAAGCAGGCCCAGGCGGACCAGCAGCACGCCCGCTTCAAGGACGAGACCTCGGACTTCCTGTCGTACATCAACCTCTGGCGGTACATCAGGGAGCAGCAGAAGACGCTGTCCTCCTCGGCCTTCCGCCGTACGTGCAAGTCGGAGTATCTGAACTTCCTGCGGATCCGGGAGTGGCAGGACATCTACTCCCAGCTCCGTACGGTCGCCAAGCAGATGGGCATCCACCTCAACGAGGAGGACGCGACGGACCAGGCCGTCCATGTCTCGCTGCTGGCCGGGCTGCTGTCGCACATCGGCATGAAGGACGTGAAGGAGGGCGCGAAGAACGAGTACGTGGGCGCCCGCAGCGCGAAGTTCGCGGTGTTCCCGGGTTCCGCGCTCTTCAAGAAGCCGCCGCGCTTCATCATGTCCGCCGAGCTGGTGGAGACCTCCCGGCTCTGGGCGCGCGTCAACGCGAAGATCGAGCCCGAGTGGATCGAGCCCCTCGCCGGCCATCTCCTCAAGCGCACGTACAGCGAGCCGCATTGGGAGAAGGACATGGCGGCCGTGATGGCATACGAGAAGGTGACGCTGTACGGCGTACCGATCGTCGCCCAGCGCAAGGTGAATTTCGGCCGGATCGACCCGGAGGCGTCCCGCGAGCTGTTCATCCGTAACGCGCTCGTCGAGGGCGACTGGCGCACGCATCACCAGTTCTTCCATGACAATCGCAAACTGCTCGGCGAAGTCGAGGAGTTGGAGCACCGCGCCAGGCGCCGCGACATCCTCGTGGACGACGAGACGCTGTACGACTTCTACGACCGGCGGGTGCCGGACGATGTGGTCTCCGGCGCGCACTTCGACTCGTGGTGGAAGGGCAGGCGCCGCGAGGAGCCCGAACTGCTCGACTTCGAGCGGTCGATGCTCATCAACGAGAAGGCCGGGTCGGTCACCAAGGACGACTATCCGGACTCCTGGCGGCAGGGACAGCTGAAGTTCCGGGTGACGTACCAGTTCGAGCCGGGCGCGGACGCGGACGGTGTGACCGTGCACGTACCGCTCCAGGTGCTCAACCAGGTCACCTCCGAGGGCTTCGACTGGCAGATCCCGGGACTGCGCGAGGAGGTGGTCATGGAGCTGATCCGCTCCCTGCCCAAGCCGATCCGCCGCCACTACGTGCCCGCGCCGAACTACGCGAAGGCGTTTCTGGAGCGCGCCGTGCCGCTCCAGGAGCCGCTGCCCGTCACGCTGGCGCGCGAACTCCAGCGGATGGTCGGGGTGCCCGTCACGGGCGACGACTTCGACATGGCCCGGGTCGACGACCATCTCAAGATCACGTTCCGGATCGTCGACGAGCGGCGCCGCAAGATCGCCGAGGACAAGGATCTGGAGGCGCTGAAGCTGCGGCTGCGCCCCAAGGCCCGTCAGGCCCTCTCCCAGGCCGCCGCGGCCACGGCCGAGCGCGCGGGCGGGGAGGCGATCGAGCGCACCGGGCTGACGGACTGGACGATCGGCACGCTCTCCCGGATCTTCGAGACCCGGCGGGCCGGCCAGCCGGTCAAGGCGTACCCGGCGCTGGTCGACCAGGGCGGGACCGTGGCCGTACGGCTCTTCGACACGGAGGCCGAGCAGCAGCAGGCGATGTGGGCGGGTACGCGGCGGCTGATCCTGCTGAACATCCCGGTCAATCCCGCGAAGTTCGCCTCGGACAAGCTCACCAATCAGCAGAAGCTCGCGCTGTCCCGCAATCCGCACGGCTCGATCCAGGCTCTGTTCGACGACTGCGCCATGGCCGCCGCGGACAAGCTGATCGGCGATCACGGGGGCCCGGCCTGGGACGAGGAGTCGTTCCGCAAACTGTTCGACAAGGTCCGCGCCGACCTCGTCGACGCGACCGTACGGACCATCGGCCAGGTCCAGCAGATCCTGGCCGCCTGGCAGGCCTGTGAGCGCCGTCTGAAGGCCACGAACAGCCTGACCCTGGTGAACAACGTCCAGGACGTCAGGGACCAGCTGGCGGCGCTCGTACCGGCCGGCTTCGTCACCCGCACCGGACTGCGCAGGCTGCCGGACCTGATGCGCTATCTCGTCGCCGTGGACCGGCGGCTGCAGCAGATGCCGACGGGCGTCCAGCGCGACACCACGCGGATGGAGAAGGTCCACGAGATGCAGGACGAGTACGCCTGGCTGCTCGAACAACTGCCCCGGGGACGGCCGGTGCCGCAGCAGGTCCTGGACATCCGCTGGATGATCGAGGAGCTGCGGGTGAGCTACTTCGCGCACGCTCTGGGCACCGCCCAGCCGGTCTCGGACAAGCGCATCGTGAAGGCGATCGACGCGGCCGCGCCGTAACGCGATCATCGTCAGGTACCAGTTCGACCGGACCCTCCGAGCTGCTGTACAGTCTGTTTTCGCAGCCACGGAAACACGGCCGCGAAACCTGGTCCTGTGGAGCAGCTTGGAGTGCTCGCCACCCTGTCAAGGTGGAGGCCGCGGGTTCAAATCCCGTCAGGACCGCAGTAACGTCGGAGCCCGCATCCTCTCGGATGCGGGCTCTTTCGCTTCCCGCCGCGGACAGGGGAACCACCCCGGTTACGGCAAGCGCGGTCGACGCCCCGGTAACGCCGCAGTAATGGCGGGCCCAAATCCGTCGGCAGAGGTCCGTG
Organism: Streptomyces sp. NPDC042201; assembly: GCF_055582185.1. Taxonomy (NCBI): domain Bacteria; kingdom Bacillati; phylum Actinomycetota; class Actinomycetes; order Kitasatosporales; family Streptomycetaceae; genus Streptomyces; species Streptomyces sp. NPDC042201. The sequence continues at coordinate 38,711 of NZ_JBVJDS010000001.1, forward strand.
CCGTCTTGACGGGGTCATCTGCCAGGGGTAATCAAGCACCAGGACCCCAGTTTTCCTCGCAGCCAGGGGCCCGCACCGGGGGTGGTGTGCGTGACGACATCGACGACGAAGCACGAGACTCGCGCGCTGCTGCGCGCCCATCTGGCGGCCGCGTCCGGCCATCCGCACCGCACCGGGTTCTGCCCGGTCTGCCATCGCCTCCAGCGGCTCGTCATGGACCCGGCGTCGGCCGAGGACGACTTCTCTGACGACGAGTTACCCGACGGCCAATCTCCCTCCTCCTCCTGACGCGTGGCGAGCCGGCCTCCTGGGCGGCCGGCCACGATCCGGGCGGCGGTACGTCCATACCCGGCCCGAGCCGCAGTCGGCAAGAGGCGTGCAGTGTGACGGGAGTCACCGAACGAGTTTCTGGAATGACCGCGCTTACAACCGTCATACGGGCCACCGATTTAATATGTGCAATTGCACCCTTCCTCCGACCCCTCCCGGAGCATCCGTCCCACCCTCCACACAGCGGCCGAGCAGGGGCGGAACGGCGCATTCCCCTGACACAAAAAAAATCGCGCTGGACTCGGCGGAGTCCAGCGCGATCGACGACTTACCCGTGTTGCGTGGGCATGGGGCCTGTTGGGGCAGGCGCCCGTCGTATGGAGCTATGGGTCGGGACGACCGAGTTGGGGGCCCGGCTGTTCCCTGCTTGTGTTGAGCCCTAACGAGCCTTAACGGGGTGTTCAGGCCTCGCTGCGCTGCTGCGGAATACCCGCAAGCAGTGCGCGGACCTCTGCCTCGCGATACCGGCGATGCCCACCGAGCGTGCGGATGGACGTGAGCTTGCCGGCCTTTGCCCAGCGCGTGACCGTCTTCGGGTCCACACGGAACATCGTGGCAACCTCAGCCGGGGTCAGCAGCGGCTCGGCATCAGGGGTGCGAGCGGTCATGAGCGGCCTCCTCGGGAGAACCGAACCATCTCGGTTCTTTCCTCTAAATTCTGCACCTTGACCCACGTTGCCCGAAATGGCGGACGCGGGCCGAGTCGGTTATAGGACGAACGGCTTGTCCTCGGCACTACAACTACACCATCCGTCCAGCCGCGTCGGCCAAACCGATGGAATTGCCCTCTGAGGTGTCCATCAGCGGCGGAAGCCGATGGACCATGCCATAGCGGACAGTCACGTCACAGATACGATCAGTCACAGAGCGATCAGGAAGTCATCAGACCCCCCGTATAGAGTGCAATGCAGAGCATTCCGCCCTTACTCGGGCGGAAGGAGCCCTCCCCGGGCTCCTTGTCCTATTTTGACACGAGGGGGGGTGATGGGCGCAAGAGCCCCGTTAGTGCGGTCCGTCACGCTTGAGGGGTAAAGGCCCGGATCGGGCCTGCGGCCCCGGGGCCGTATCCGCACATCAGTACGGGCTCCCGACGGCTCCCGGCCGAGCGGGAGGCTCAGTTCGCGAACTGCCGGTCCCTGACGGCCCGCCAGCGTTCCGTGAGCCGTCCGTACGCCTCTCCGGCCCCCTCGCCGTCCCCGTCGCGCAGCGCCGCGATCCCGGCCGCCACATCGGCCGCCGAGCGGTCCGCCGCCAGCTGGGCCCCGGACAGGGCGTGCACCAGACCGCCGTAGTCCAGCTCGACCAGCGAGCGCGGGTGGAACTCCTCCAGCCACCGCCCCACGTCCACCAGGCCCTCGATGAGCGGCCCGTCGTCCATGGTGTCCCGCAGGGTCTTCAGCGCGCGGGCCAGCCGCCGCCTGGCCTGCACCATCGGTGTCCGGTAGCGCAGCACGGCCGCGCCAGGACCGCCGGCGCCTGCGCCGTCCGCCTCGACCGCGCCCGCCTCCTGGTACGTCCGCTCGTCGTCGGAGAAGAGCGTGAACCAGCGCACCGGCACCTGCCAGACCGCCGTCCTGATCCAGGGCCGCGCGTCCGGGTTGCGGTCCCGCCAGAGCTCGTAGTCCGCGGCGGCCTGCCCGCGCACCACGGGCGGCAGCACCGCGTCCAGCAGCGGCATGGGCAGCAGCTCCCCCAGCTCCTCCAGCGCCAGCCAGCCGCGCAGCCGGGTCCGCCAGGGGCAGACGCACACCACCCCGTCCACCTCGGCCACGAACGCGTCCGCGCTCTCGTGGACGGGCACGGGCATCGGCGGGGTGGACAGCAAATCGGCCAGGGAGCGGCGCAGTTCGTCCTGGGCGGTGGGCGTACGGTCCCGCCTGGCGTAGCGCGCCCAGTGAGCTCTCTCGGGCTCGGGGAAGGCCGCCAACGGCTCGTACACGCGCAGGTAGGACGCGTAGGGGACGAGGACAGAGGACACCGCCGGCATGCGGTGATCGTCCCACGCCTGTACTCCTCAAGGGGGTGATCCTCGGCACTGCGGCCGATCTACGCCCCCGTAGGACTTACCCTCTTGCCCAACTGGTCCCTCCCCACCCACAGGAGGGGCATTCCATCGCCGCTTCGTACTTGGGAGTCACCACCGTGACCGATGTGACCGACGGCGTCCTGCACACCCTGTTCCGCTCGGAGCAGGGGGGCCATGAGCAAGTCGTGCTCTGCCAGGACCGTGCCAGCGGCCTCAAGGCCGTCATCGCCCTTCACTCGACCGCCCTGGGCCCCGCCCTGGGCGGCACCCGCTTCTATCCGTACGCGTCCGAGGAAGAGGCCGTCGCCGACGCGCTGAACCTCTCCCGGGGGATGTCGTACAAGAACGCCCTGGCCGGGCTGGACCACGGCGGCGGCAAGGCCGTGATCATCGGTGACCCCGAGCAGATCAAGACCGAGGACCTGCTGCTCGCCTATGGCCGGTTTGTGGCCTCCCTCGGCGGCCGTTACGTCACCGCCTGCGATGTCGGCACCTATGTCGCGGACATGGACGTCGTGGCCCGTACGTGCGCGTGGACCACCGGCCGCTCCCCGGAGAACGGCGGCGCGGGCGATTCGTCGGTGCTGACCGCCTTCGGCGTCTTCCAGGGCATGCGGGCGAGCGCCCAGCACCAGTGGGGCGACCCGTCGCTGCGCGGTCGTACGGTCGGGGTCGCGGGCGTCGGAAAGGTCGGGCACCACCTGGTCGGCCATCTGCTCCAGGACGGCGCGCACGTCGTGATCACGGACGTACGGGAGGAGTCGGTACGCCGGATCACCGACCGGCATCCGCACGTCGCCGTGGTCGCCGACAACGAGGCGCTGATCCGCACCGAGGGGCTGGACATCTACGCCCCGTGCGCCCTGGGCGGCGCGCTGAGCGACGAGTCCGTGGCCGTCCTCACCGCGACGGTGGTGTGCGGAGCGGCCAACAACCAGCTCGCCCACCCGGGGATCGAGAAGGATCTCGCGGACCGCGGGATCCTCTACGCGCCCGACTACGTGGTGAACGCCGGCGGGGTGATCCAGGTCGCCGACGAGCTGCACGGCTTCGACTTCGAGCGGTGCCGCGCGAAGGCCGCGAAGATCTTCGACACCACACTGCAAATCTTCGCACGTGCGAAGGAGGACGGCATTCCGCCGGCCGCGGCGGCCGACCGGATCGCCGAGCACCGGATGGCGGAGGCCCGCCGCCGCTGACCCGCGGGAGGGGTGGCGGGCGGACCGGGGAGACGAGACTCACGCCGGTCGGCGGGTCGCCCCTCCAGAAGAGGTTAAAATCGCAGCTGACCAGCGAGGACGGGGCGCCTCGTTGGTCCTGCGCCGGGGCGCGTCATGCGGGCGGCGTACCGTATGGCCGCGGAAGCAGGTACCGTTGAAGCCCTACGGACGGGTCTCTCCGCGGAGAGCTCGTTCTGATTCATGAACGCGTGTCAAGACTCTGGGGCCGTCGAGCCCCGTCACCGAGGGGGTCGAGCCATGGGGCGCGGCCGGGCCAAGGCCAAGCAGACGAAGGTCGCCCGCCAGCTGAAGTACAACAGCGGCGGCACAGACCTGTCGCGTCTGGCCAACGAGCTGGGCGCATCGCCTTCGAGTCAACCGCCGAACGGCGAGCCGTTCGAGGACGACGACGAGGAAGATGACCCGTACGCACAGTACGCGGATCTGTACAACGACGACGAGGACGAGGACGACGAGTCCGGCCCCTCGGCGCAGCGCCGCGGCGCTTGACGTCCGTATACCTCGAGCAGTAGCTCATCGCCCGGTCCGGGGCCGTAACCCTGGACCGGGTTCTGTGCTGCCCGCGGACTTTACGGACCGATCCCGCTCCGGGCGGCCCGCTGTGTCCGGGCCGCCCAGACGCACTCAGTGGAGATAGTCGCCGGTCAGGGCCGCTCCCGTGGCGTGCTCCGCACGCTCGGTGATCTCTCCGGCGATCCACGCGTCCACGCCGCGGTCGGCGAGCGTGGTGAGCGCGGCGTCCGCCGACTCCGCGGGGACGACGGCGATCATGCCGACGCCCATGTTCAGCGTCTTCTCCAGTTCGAGGCGCTCCACCGCGCCCGCCGCGCCGACGACGTCGAAGACCGCGCCGGGCGTCCAGGTCGAGCGGTCCACCGTGGCATGCAGATGGTCCGGGATCACCCGGGCCAGATTGGCGGCGAGACCGCCGCCGGTGATGTGGCTGAAAGCATGCACCTCGGTGGTCCTGGTGAGCGCCAGACAGTCCAGCGAGTAGATCTTGGTGGGCTCCAGCAGCTCTTCGCCCAGGGTGCGGCCGAACTCCGGAATCTCCCGGTCCAGCGACCAGCCGGCCCGGTCGAAGACCACATGCCGGACCAGCGAGTACCCGTTCGAGTGAAGACCGGAGGACGCCATGGCGATCACCGCGTCACCCGTACGGATACGATCCGCGCCGAGCAGCCGGTCCGCCTCGACCACCCCCGTACCGGCGCCGGCGACATCGAAGTCGTCCTCGCCGAGCAGTCCCGGGTGCTCGGCGGTCTCGCCGCCGACCAGGGCGCAGCCGGCCAGCACACAGCCTTCGGCGATGCCCTTGACGATGGCGGCGACCCGCTCGGGGTGCACCTTGCCGACGCAGATGTAGTCGGTCATGAAGAGCGGCTCGGCGCCGCAGACGACCAGATCGTCGACGACCATGCCGACGAGATCGTGGCCGATCGTGTCGTACACGCCCATCTTGCGGGCGAGGTCGACCTTCGTGCCGACACCGTCGGTGGCGGAGGCGAGCAGCGGACGCTCGTAGCGCTTGAGGGCGGAGGCGTCGAAGAGGCCGGCGAAGCCGCCGAGGCCACCGAGAACCTCGGGGCGCTGCGTCTTCTTCACCCACTCCTTCATCAGCTCGACCGCGCGGTCACCGGCTTCGATGTCGACGCCCGCGGCGGCATAGCTGGCACCAGTGGTCGTATCGGACATGGCTGAGTACTTTCCTGTCGTCATACGGTCGTCAAACGGGGTGGTTACGGGCGACGGAGCGCGTCGGTGGCCGCGGTGTTGGCCGGTCCCGCCGCCAGCTCGGTCTCCAGAAGCTGCTTGCCGAGCAGTTCGGGATCGGGAAGATCCATCGGGTACTCGCCGTCGAAGCAGGCGCGGCAGAGGTTCGGCTTGGCGATGGTGGTCGCCTCGATCATCGCGTCGAGGGAGATGTACGAGAGGGAGTCGGCGCCCATGGAGATGCCGATCTCCTCGACCGTCATACCGTTGGCGATCAGCTCGGCGCGGGTGGCGAAGTCGATTCCGAAGAAGCACGGCCACTTCACCGGCGGGGACGAGATCCGGATGTGGACCTCGGCGGCGCCCGCCTCGCGGAGCATCTTGACCAGGGCGCGCTGGGTGTTGCCGCGGACGATCGAGTCGTCGACGACCACCAGGCGCTTGCCGCGGATGACTTCCTTGAGCGGATTCAGCTTGAGACGGATACCCAGCTGGCGGATGGTCTGGGACGGCTGGATGAAGGTCCGGCCGACGTAGGCGTTCTTGACCAGGCCCGAGCCGTACGGAATGCCGCTGGCCTCCGCGTAGCCGATGGCGGCCGGGGTGCCGGACTCAGGGGTCGCTATGACCAGATCCGCCTCGACGGGCGCTTCTTTCGCGAGTTTCCTGCCCATTTCCACCCGGGACAGATAAACGTTCCGCCCAGCGATGTCCGTATCGGGACGGGCCAGGTAGACGTACTCGAAGACACAGCCCTTGGGCTTCGCTTCCGCGAATCGCTGCGTACGGAGACCGTTCTCGTCGATGGCGATCAGCTCGCCCGGCTCGATCTCACGGACGTAGGAGGCACCGCAGATGTCGAGGGCGGCGCCCTCGGAGGCCACCACCCAGCCGCGCTCCAGCCGGCCGAGGACCAGCGGGCGGATGCCCTGCGGGTCACGGGCGGCGTAGAGCGTGTGCTCGTCCATGAAGACGAACGAGAAGGCTCCGCGCACCTCGGGCAGGATCTTGGCGGCGGCTTCCTCGACCGTGAGGGGCTTGCCGTCGTCGTCCGTCTGGCTGGCGAGGAGCGCCGTGACCAGATCGGTGTCATTGGTGGCGGCGACCCGCGTCGTCCGGCCGTTCTCCTTCGGGAGATCGGCGACCATCTCGGCGAGCTGTGCGGTATTGACCAGATTGCCGTTGTGACCGAGCGCGATCGAGCCGTGGGCCGTGGCCCGGAAGGTCGGCTGCGCGTTCTCCCACACCGAGGCACCGGTGGTGGAGTAGCGGGCATGGCCCACCGCGATATGGCCCTGGAGAGAGCTGAGAGATGTTTCGTCGAAGACCTGTGAGACGAGGCCCATGTCCTTGAAAACCAGGATCTGGGATCCGTTGCTCACTGCGATGCCCGCGGATTCCTGTCCGCGGTGCTGCAGGGCATACAGTCCGAAATAGGTGAGCTTGGCGACCTCTTCGCCCGGGGCCCAGACTCCGAAGACGCCGCAAGCGTCCTGGGGGCCTTTCTCACCGGGGAGCAGGTCGTGGTTGAGTCGTCCATCACCACGAGGCACGCCACCGAGTGTAGGCGAGATCGACCACTGGTCCGAATTGGGGATACGGTCCCGGCCCGCCGCCTACTTCCCGGGAGCGTCCGCGACAGCGCCCAGACCTGCGCCGTTCCCCGCCGTGAGGGTCAGACCGCGGTGGTGAAGCTCATAGCTGACCTTGCCGTCCAGCACCTTCTGTACCTGGCGTTCCACGGTCATCTCCGGGCCCGGACAGAGCTTGCGGGTGGAGGTGATGCGGCCGAAGGTGACCGTGGATCCGGAGACCTTCGCGGTGGAGCTGAAGGTGTTGCAGCCGAGACTTCCCTCCACGGAGCCGTCCTTACCGAGCGTGAAGTGCGCCTTGCCCTCGGTGCCCTTGGGCAGGGACGTCGCGGTGGCGCCCGCGGCCAGCGAGTTCACCGTCCACTCGGTACCGGCGAGCGGGGCGGGCGGCTCGGAGGTCAGGCTGATCGCGTCGCCGTCCGCCGTGGTGAGCGTGAGCCGCTTGTCCTCGACCTCGGCCTTGAGCTTGCCGGAGAACGCGCCGCTCAGGGCCTTCTCGAAGCCTTCCAGCTCTTCAGGGCAGCCGATCAGCGTCGACTCCTTCTTGCCCACGGTCACGGTGTCACCGCTGACGGTGACGTCCGCGCCGATGGTGTTGCAGCCCGTCTTCGCGCTGGCCCGGCCCTTGGAGTCGATCTCCACGCTGGCTCCGGCGGGGGCGGCGGTCTTCTTCCCGCCGACGCTCACGCTGTCCACGCTCCAGACGACATCGGTGAGGGGCAGCTCGCTCCGTACGGAACCCCCGCTGCCCTTCGAACCGGCGTCCGAACCGGACTCCGTGCCGCAGGCGGCCAGCGTGAGCAGTGCGACGGCAGTGACGGCAGTGACCGTAGTGATCTGTTGCTTCAGCATGCGGATGAGACGGGACGGGCGGGGCTCCGGTTCCGTCACCCCATGAGCGGGAGCAGAGCCGCGAGGTCCGCGCGCTCCCCGCTCGCGCTGACGTGCGCGGCGTCGAGTTCCTCGGCCCATGACGTACGGCCGGTGGCGAGCCGGATCCAGGTGAGCGGGTCGGTCTCGACGACATTGGGCGGAGTGCCGCGGGTGTGCCGGGGGCCCGGCACGCACTGGACCACGGCGTACGGCGGGATACGGACCTCGGTCGACGAGCCGGGGGCCTTGACCGCAAGGGCGTCGGCGAGCAGCCGCGTACAGGCGGCCAGGGCCTGCCGGTCGTACGGGATGCTCAGCCCGGCTGCCCGGTTCAGGTCGTCGGTGTGGACGACCAGCTCGACGGTCCGGGTGACGAGGAAGTCCGCGAGGCGCATCGCGCCGACCCGGATCGCCAGCGGCCGGCCGTCCGCCGCGCCGGGGAGGAGGGCGGCAATCCGGTCGGCGGTGTGTTCGAAGAACTCCTCCGGCGTGGTGGACGCGGCGAGCCGCTTCACGTCCTCGGAGATGTCGTCCGCGAGGGCGGCCGTCAGGAACGGCCAGTCCACCAGGGCGACCACGGGACCGGCCGGCTCGGGTTGTTCGAGGCTCCTGCTGACGGACTCGATGCCGAAGGCCAGATGCGCGACCAGCTCGCGGACGGTCCAGTCACCGAGCGCGGTGGGCAGGGCGAGCTGCTCGGGAGTGAGCCGGCCGACGGCCTCGCGTACGTTCCCGAACTGGGCGAGGACGGCGGCCCGGGTCTTGGCGGGGTCGTAGCTGCGCGTGCGCTTCTTGGCCGGTGGCATAGCGGTGAGGCTAACCGAGAGCGGTCGGCCCTTCGCCGGCCGTCCGCCCTTCAGTTTGTTCGCCCGCTTGCTCGCCCGCCAGGAAGGGGTCGCCGTTGGCCGGGACGCCGATGCCGTGCCAGCGGAACGGGATGCCGCGGGCCAGATCGAGATCGGCGTGGTCCATCAGCTGGAAGTGCACATGCGGCTCGGTGGAGTTTCCCGAGTTGCCGCAGCGGGCCAGGACCTGGCCCGCGCGCACCCGGTCGCCGGGACGGACCGCGAGGGAGCCGCGCTGGAGATGGGCGTACATCGCGTACGTACCGTCGCCGAGGTCGAGCACCAGCTGATTGCCCGTGATCCAGCCGGCTCCGCTCAGCTCCCGTACGGCGGCTTCGATCAGCGTCATGTAGACGAGGGCCGGGAGCGAGGTGCGACTGAGATGGTCGCGCTGCCGGTCGGTGGCGTGGACGACGGTTCCGTCGGCCACCGCGAGCAGCGGTTCGCCGAAGGCCGGGAAGGCGCGGTTGCGCCGGACGACCGGCCACAGCCAGGCGAAGGCCGGGCGGGCGCCGGGCTCCGGCTCGGCGACGATGTCGACGGCGTACGTCTGGCCGAGGCTGTGGGTGCCGTGGCTGGGCACCTTGTCGGCCGGGCTGTTGAGGGCGGTCCAGCGGCCGGTGACGGGTGCGGCCACCTCGACCGCGGGCGGCCGGACCGCGTGCCGCGCCCGCGCCTGACGGCTCATTTCCAGCGTGAGGGCGATGGCGACGGCCGCCGGCACCCAGATCCACCCCAGGCCGAAGGGCAGCCGGCCGGAGAGCGCCACGACTATCAGGGCGACGTAGGTCACCCAGGACAGCCGGCAAAAGATCACGAGTAATTTACGAGCGGGCATCGTTCCCCCTGGTGACAGCGACAGCGGCAGCGGTGACGGTGACGGTGACGGTGACGGGCAAAACGGCCGAGCCCCCGCCCGGTGGTCATCGGGCGGGGGCTCGGCGGACGTCACGCCTGCCGCGGACGTTCGAGGGTCAGGAGCAGACCCTCGACGGCGCCGGGGCCGATGCGGCCCTTGACGTCGGCGGCGGTGATGGCCTTGAGGGCCCAGCCGTCCGCGGCGTGCTTGTTGAGCGTCTTCTCCAGCTTGTCGCTGTCCAGGGCGTCGCCGATGAGCGATTCCCTGAACGTCACGACCTTGTACTCGTAGGACATGGGGTGTTCCCCTCGTTCATGGCTCGTACGCACGGCAGGACGCGTGCGGGACCAGCCAATCACGACGGGGGTCAGGCGAGCAGGGCCGGGATGGTCGCCTCGTGGGCGGCCTTCAGCTCGCTCAGCGTGAGGCTGAACTCGCCCTGCACCTCGATCTCTTCGCCGTCCACGACACCGATCCGGGTGACGGGAAGCCCGCGCGCCCCGCACATGTCGGTGAAGCGGAGCTCCTCGCTGCGCGGTACGGCGACGACCGCGCGGCCCGCCGACTCGCTGAACAGGAAGGTGAAGGCGTCGAGCCCGTCCGGTACGACCAGCCTGGCGCCGTTCCCGCCGCGCAGGCAGGACTCGGTCACCGACTGGATCAGACCGCCGTCGCTCAGATCGTGCGCCGCGTCGATCATTCCGTCGCGGGACGCCGAGATCAGGATCTCGCCGAGCAGCTTCTCCCGGTCCAGGTCCACGGCCGGCGGCAGTCCGCCGAGGTGGTCGTGGACGACCTGCGACCAGGCCGAGCCGCCGAACTCCTCGCGGGTGTCCCCGAGCAGATAGAGGAGCTGGCCCTCTTCCTTGAAGGCGATCGGCGTACGCCGGTTCACGTCGTCGATCACTCCGAGCACGGCCACGACCGGCGTCGGGTGGATGGCCGTCTCACCGGTCTGGTTGTAGAGCGAGACATTGCCGCCGGTGACCGGGGTGCCGAGCTGGAGGCAGCCGTCCGCCAGACCACGGGTGGCCTCGGCGAACTGCCACATCACGGCCGGGTCCTCGGGCGAGCCGAAGTTCAGGCAGTCGGAGATGGCGAGCGGCTTGGCGCCGGAGGCGGCGACATTGCGGTACGCCTCCGCCAGCGCGAGCTGCGCGCCCGTGTACGGGTCGAGCTTCGTGTACCGGCCGTTGCCGTCGGTCGCCATCGCCACGCCCAGATTCGACTGCTCGTCGATCCGGACCATGCCGGCGTCCTCGGGCTGCGCGAGCACGGTGTTGCCCTGCACGAAACGGTCGTACTGGTCGGTGATCCATGCCTTGGAAGCCTGGTTCGGCGACGCGACCAGCTTCAGGACCTGGTCCTTCAGCTCGGCCGAGGTGGCCGGGCGCGGCAGCTTGCCCGCGTCGTCGGCCTGGAGCGCGTCCTGCCAGTCGGGGCGGGCGTAGGGGCGCTCGTACACCGGACCGTCATGGGCCACGGACCGCGGCGGTACGTCCACGATCTGCTCGCCGTGCCAGAAGATCTCCAGCCGCTCGCCCTCGGTCACCTCACCGATGACGGTGGCGATGACATCCCACTTCTCGCAGATCTCCATGAAGCGGCCGACCTTGTCGGGCTCGACGACCGCGCACATGCGCTCCTGCGACTCGCTCATGAGGATCTCCTCGGGCGAGAGGGTCGCGTCACGCAGCGGAACGGTGTCGAGTTCGACGCGCATACCGCCGGAGCCGGCGGACGCCAGCTCGCTCGTCGCGCAGGAGAGACCGGCGCCGCCGAGGTCCTGGATACCGGCGACGAGCTTCTCGCGGAAGATCTCCAGGGTGCACTCGATGAGCAGCTTCTCCTGGAACGGGTCGCCGACCTGGACGGCGGGGCGCTTGGCCGGGCCGGTCGCCTCGAAGGTCTCCGAGGCCAGGACGGATACGCCGCCGATGCCGTCGCCGCCGGTGCGAGCGCCGTACAGGATGACCTTGTTGCCGGCGCCCGACGCCTTGGCGAGGTGGATGTCCTCGTGCCTCATCACACCGATACAGCCGGCGTTGACCAGCGGATTTCCCTGGTAGCAGGCGTCGAAGACGACCTCGCCGCCGATGTTCGGCAGGCCCAGGCAGTTGCCGTAACCGCCGATGCCCGCGACCACGCCGGGCAGCACCCGCTTGGTGTCGGGGTGGTCGGCCGCGCCGAAGCGCAGCGGGTCCACCACGGCGACCGGGCGGGCGCCCATGGCGAGGATGTCGCGGACGATGCCGCCGACGCCGGTGGCCGCGCCCTGGTAGGGCTCGATATAGCTCGGGTGGTTGTGGGACTCGACCTTGAAGGTGACCGCGTAGCCCTGGCCGACGTCCACGACGCCCGCGTTCTCGCCGATGCCGACGAGCATCGCGTCGTTGGCGGGGACCTTCTCGCCGAACTGCTTGAGGTGCACCTTGCTGCTCTTGTACGAGCAGTGCTCGGACCACATGACGGAGTACATGGCCAGCTCGGCGCCGGTGGGACGGCGCTCCAGGATCTCGCGGATCCGGTCGTACTCGTCCTCCTTGAGGCCGAGTTCCTTCCAGGGCTGCCCGACGTCGGGGGTTCCGCTCGCGTGCTTGACGGTGTCCAGGGTCATGAGGCGCTTACCAGCTTCTTCAGGATCGAGGTGAAGAATCCGAGACCGTCGGTACGGCCCGTACCGATCAGCGGCTCCACGGCGTGCTCGGGGTGCGGCATCAGACCGACGACATTGCCCGCCGCGTTGGTGATGCCGGCGATGTCACGGAGCGAGCCGTTGGGGTTGCCGTCCAGGTAGCGGAAGGCGACCCGGCCCTCGGCCTCCAGCTCGTCGAGCGTGTGCGCGTCGGCCACGTACCGGCCGTCGATGTTCTTGAGCGGGACGGAGATCTCCTGGCCGGCGGCGTAGTCGGCCGTCCAGGCGGTGTCCGCGTTCTCCACCCGCAGTCTCTGGTCACGGCAGATGAAGTGCAGGTGGTTGTTCCTGAGCATCGCACCGGGCAGCAGGTGGGACTCGGTGAGGATCTGGAAGCCGTTGCAGATCCCGAGGACCGGCATACCGGCCTTCGCCTGCTCGATGACCGTCTCCATCACCGGCGAGAAGCGGGAGATGGCTCCGGCCCGCAGATAGTCGCCGTAACTGAAGCCGCCGGCCAGCACGACCGCGTCGACCTGCTTGAGGTCCTTGTCGCGGTGCCACAACTGGACGGGCTCGGCCCCGGCGATCCGGGCGGCACGGAGGCTGTCCCGGTCGTCGAGCGTGCCGGGGAAAGTGACGACTCCGATACGAGAAGTCACTTCGACTCCTCGACCTTCACGACGAAGTCCTCGATGACGGTGTTGGCGAGGAAGGTTTCGGCCATCTCGTGGATGCGGGCGAGGGCGGCGTCGTCGACCGGCCCCGCCACCTCGAGCTCGAAGCGCTTTCCCTGGCGGACATCGGCGATTCCCTCGAAGCCCAGGCGGGGCAGTGCGCGCTGCACCGCCTGGCCCTGCGGGTCGAGGATCTCCGGCTTGAGCATGACGTCGACTACGACGCGTGCCACTGGCACTCCCGGTGGTGTGGTGCGGCTGGTTCTGCTGCTGTGTTCTCCAGGGAATCCCCCGGACCCCCCGAGCTTCCCTCAGCGTACCCGTCCCGAAAATCTACGCGGGTAGATATGGTGGTTCACAGATCGCGCGGCGATTTCGCCCCCGGAGAACGCACGGAAAAATCCAGGGAAAAAATCTCGCCCCCCATTGCCCAGGGACACGCTGATGTAATTGGCTGGGCTTCACAATGCGATGCTTGCCGCTGTACAAAGGAATACAGAGGAAAGCAGCATTGCCCCATAACAGCCGGAAGGCCGGTATCGCCGCACGTCAGCCGTGTTTCCTGCACGTGTCCGACAGAGCGGTACCGCAAGAGAGGACCGATATCCGTGGCGCAGCGCGTAGTGGTCACGCTCTCCGATGACATCGACGGCGGAGAAGCGGCGGAAACGGTCACGTTCGGCCTCGACGGGAAGTCGTACGAGATCGACCTCAATCCCGCCAATGCAAAGAAACTGCGCAAGGCCCTGGCGCCGTACTTGGCCGCGGGCCGAAAGCAGACAAACGCGAGCAAGTACGGCAAGTCCCGCACGACCTATCGGCACACTTCCCTCGCGCCCGACCCGGCGGCCGTCCGCGCCTGGGCGCTCTCCCACAAGATGGAGGTGCCGGCCCGCGGCCGGATCCCCAAGCGGGTCTACGAAGCGTTCCGTGAAGCCAGTTGAGCGACGCGGTGGCGTACCGAGTTGCGAACCACCCCTGCTGATCGGCTAGAGTCTGGAGCACGCCGAGGGGCAAGGCCGAAAGGCCCGAACCTCACGGAGCGTGCGGGTGTAGTTCAGTAGTAGAACGCCCCCTTTCCAAGGGGGAGGCGCAGTGTGCAATTCCTGTCACCCGCTCCGCATCACGCTCCGATCCACTCCGGTGGATCAGGTAGAGTGATGGCCGCACCGGTCACCTGGTGCGCTGCGGACGTAGCTCAGTTGGTAGAGCGCAACCTTGCCAAGGTTGAGGTCGCCAGTTCGAACCTGGTCGTCCGCTCAGTAGAAGAAGCCCCCAGTCGAATTGACCGGGGGCTTCTTCACGTGCGCCGTCGATGACAAATGTCATCGGCGGCGATGACAGCGCGCACTGCCCCGGGGACCGGTCCGGCGGAAACCTGGAAGACATGACTGAGTCTTCTTGGGAGGACGGCCACATGGACGTCCCGGTAATCGAGACGGACGAGCTGCGGCGTACCTATTCCGGCGGCTTCACGGCGGTGGACGGTGTCTCCTTCTCCGTGGCGCGCGGTGAGCTGTTCGCGCTGCTCGGGACGAACGGGGCGGGCAAGACCTCCACCGTCGAACTGCTGGAGGGTCTCGCCCGGCCCAGCGGCGGCACGGTACGGGTCCTCGGCCACGACCCGTACAAGGAACGGGCGGCCGTGCGCCCGCAGATCGGCGTGATGCTCCAGGAGGGCGGCTTCCCCTCCGACCTGACGGTCGCCGAGACCGTACGGATGTGCGCCGGCTGCACCAGCGGAGCTCGGCCGACCGATGAGGCGCTGTCCCTGGTCGGGCTCGGCAAGCGGTCGGGCGTACGGGTCAAGCAGCTGTCCGGCGGTGAGCGGCGCCGCCTGGATCTGGCGCTCGCGCTGCTCGGCCGGCCCGATGTCCTCTTCCTCGACGAGCCGACGACCGGTCTGGACGCCGAAGGGCGCCGTGACACCTGGGAGCTGGTACGGGCGCTGCGGGACGGCGGCACCACGGTGCTGCTGACCACGCACTACCTGGAAGAGGCGGAGTCGCTCGCCGACCGGCTGGCGATCATGCACCAGGGGCGGATCGTGGTCACCGGCACCCCCGCCGAGGTGACCGCCGCGCGGCCGGCCCGTATTCGCTTCGTCCTGCCGTCCGGAGTGGACGCCTCCCGGCTGCCGCTGTCACTGACGGCCGGGGTGGAGGGACGGCAGGTCGAGATCCGTACCCAGCGGCTTCAGCGGGACCTGGGCGAACTCCTGCGGTGGGCCGAGGAGTCCGACGTACAGCTGGAGGGACTGGACGCCCGGTCCGCCTCCCTCGAAGAGGCCTTTCTCGATATCGCTGCGCGGAGCGCGGAAAAGGTGGATGCGTGATGAGCGCGGTGACCACAGAGGTGAGCACGACGACGAACGCGCGGCGGACGACGACTTCGGGACGTCTCGCGGCGCTCGGGCGGGCCGAGCTCACGCTGCTCGTACGGAACAAGACGGCGCTCTTCTCGGCGGTGCTGGTGCCGCTGGGAATGATCGGGGCCATCAAGGCGTCGCTCGGGGGCGTCAACCTCGACAAGGCCGGGATGACCGTCGCCGAGGTGGCGATGATCGGCGGGATCGGCATGGTGCTGATCTTCGCCGTGTACGCCAACCTCGCCACCGCGTACACGGCCCGGCGCGAGGAACTGGTGCTCAAGCGGCTCCGTACCATCGAGGCGCCCGACCGGGAGATCCTGGTCGGCACCGCGCTGCCGGCGGCCGCGCTGGCGTTCACGCAGTGTGCCGTGATGATCGCGGCCGGCGTCGTGTTCCTCGGGCTGAGCGCGCCGCAGCAGCCCGTGGTGCTGGTCCTCGGGGTGCTGGGCGGTCTGGTGCTGCTCACCGCGCTGGCCGCCACGACCTCCGCGTTCACCAGGACCGTGGAGAGCGCCCAGCTCACCACCATGCCGCTGTTCCTGATCTCGGTGGTCGGCTCGGGCCTGTTCGTCCCGCTGGACGCGCTGCCCGACACGGTCGCCTCCGTCTGCGAGCTGCTGCCGGTGACCGGCGTCATGACCCTGATCCGGGCCGGCTGGCTGGGCGGTGTCGAGGGGTACGACCTGCTCGGCGCGGCGCTCAACGCGTTGGCCTGGACCGTGCTCGCGGTGTTTGCTGTACAGCGGTGGTTCCGCTGGGAGCCGCGCCGCTGAGGCACACGCCGCGGCGGTTACACCGGGGAGGGGACGCGGATGGCCACGCTGACGGGCTGGTGGCACCGGAAGAGCAAGCCGGTCAAGATCGAGTTCTACACCCGCTGGTCGTTCCACTTCTTCGGGGTCATCGAGGTGGTGGCGATCGGCATCCCGTCGCTCCCCCGCGAGACGGGGCCGCTCGGCGGCTGGCTGTTCCTGCTGGTCTGTGCGCATGCCGGGCTGTGCACCGCGCTCCAGGCCAGAGCCCTGGACTGGCGGCTCGGCCGGCGCGAGCAGCCCGTGAAGCTGGTGCTGGCCGTGGCGGTGCTGTCCACGGCCGGCCTCTTCGCCGCCCTCGCGCTGCGCGGTACGGACACGATCCCCGACAACACCGTGTACGCCCTGTCCCTGGGCGGCTTCGCGGGCTTCGGCCTGGGGTCGATCGCGCTGGGCCTGCGCACGGCGGCGCAGATGACGTATGCCGTGCTGGGTATGGCGGCCGCCGTGGCGGCCGCCAGTCTGCTGCTCGGGCTGGCGGGACGGAACGTCTTCGGGAACGCCCTCGGGGTCGCCGCCACCGGCTCGAGCCTCGTCCTCACCTATGTCTTCTCCGCCTGGCTGCTCAAAGCCGTCTGGGATCTGGACGCGGCGGGCGAACTGCAGTCGCGGCTCGCGGTCGCGGAGGAGCGGCTGCGCTTCGGTCGCGATCTGCACGATGTCATGGGCCGCAATCTGGCGGTGATCGCGCTGAAGAGCGAGCTGGCGGTCCAGCTGGCCGAGCGCGGCCGGCCGGAGTCCGTGGCCCAGATGTCCGAGGTGCAGCGGATCGCCCGGGAGTCGCAGCGGGAGATCCGTGATGTCGTACGCGGCTACCGGGAGGCGGATCTGCACAACGAACTGGAGGGAGCCCAGGGGGTGTTGAAGGCGGCCAGCATCGAATGCGTGATCGAGGGCGACGACGGCAGGGGGCTGTCGGCCGAGATCCAGTCGACCCTGGGGTGGGTGGTGCGCGAGGCCACGACGAACGTGCTGCGGCACGGGGACGCGCGGCGTTGCACGGTGCGGCTGACGGAGCTGAAGGGGCGCGAGGCGATCCTGGTCGTCGAGAACGACGGCGTGCCGGAGCCGGCCGACGAGGCCGGCGGTGAGGGGCGGAAGGGCTCCGGGCTCGCGGGTCTGCGAGAGCGGCTGAGCGCGCTGAACGGCACGCTGGACGCGGGGCGGGCGGGCGCCGGGCGCTTCCGGCTGACGGCCAGGGTGCCGTTGCCGGCGGCGGGGCGCGGGGGCGAGGGTTCGTCCGGGGGCGCTGTCGCCGACGGGTCCGGGCCGGCCGGTGCCGCGCCCGGCAAGGAGGTGGCGGCATGATGTCCGTACCCGCTACCCCCGAACCCACCCGGCTGGCCGCTCCCTTGACCGCTCCTCCCTCGGCCATTCCCGCTCCCGTCCCCGTACGCGTCCTGCTCGCCGACGACGAGCACCTGATCCGGGGCGCGCTCGCCGCGCTGCTCGCGCTCGAAGACGATCTGGTGGTGGTCGCCGAGGCGGCTTCCGGCCCCGAGGCGCTGGCGATGGCACGGGCGCACCGCCCCGATGTGGCCGTACTCGATCTGCAGATGCCGGGCGCGGACGGTGTGAAAGTCGCCACATCGCTCCGGGCCGAACTGCCCGGCTGCCGGACGATGATCGTGACCAGTCATGGCCGTCCCGGCCATCTGAAGCGAGCGCTGGCGGCGGGCGTACGGGGCTTCGTACCCAAGACGGTCAGCGCACGCCAGCTCGCCGAGATCATCCGTACGGTGCACGCGGGGAACCGCTTCGTGGACCCGGAGTTGGCGGCCGACGCGATCTCCGCCGGTGACTCGCCGCTGACCGTGCGGGAGGCCGAGGTCCTGGAGCTGGCGGCGGACGGTGCGCCGATCGCGGAGATCGCGGAGCGTGCCTCGCTCTCGCAGGGGACCGTACGGAACTATCTGTCGTCGGCCGCGTCCAAACTGGGGGCGGAGAACCGGCATACGGCAGTGCGTCTCGCACGCGAGCGGGGTTGGGTATAGTGGTGCTCGCGCCACGGCGCATGCGGACGTAGCTCAGTTGGTAGAGCGCAACCTTGCCAAGGTTGAGGTCGCCAGTTCGAACCTGGTCGTCCGCTCAGAAGAAGAAGCCCCCGGTCGAATTGACCGGGGGCTTCTTCGTGTCTGCTTCGCCGCGTGGGCTACTGCCAGCTGGTTCCGGTGAGGAGTTCGTACGCCTCCAGATACTTCGCCCGGGTCGCGTCGACGATCTCCTGCGGCAGCGCGGGCGGCGGCCGCTCGCTCTTGCGGTCCCAGCCGGAGGCCGGGGAGGTCAGCCAGTCGCGTACGTACTGCTTGTCGTACGACGGCTGGGCATGACCCGGCTCCCAGGTGGCGGCCGGCCAGAAACGCGAGGAGTCGGGGGTCAGCACCTCGTCGGCGATCACCAGCCGGTCGCCGTCGAAGCCGAATTCGAACTTGGTGTCGGCGAGGATGATTCCGCGGTCGCGGGCGATGTCGCGGGCCCGCCCGTACACATCGAGCGTGGTCCGGCGCAGCAGGGCGGCTTCCTCCGCGCCGACCTGACGGGCCACTTCCTCGTACGGCACGTTCTCGTCGTGGTCGCCGACGGCCGCCTTGGTGGCGGGGGTGAAGATCGGGGCGGGCAGCTCGGAGCCGTCCACCAGCCCCTCGGGCAGCGCGAGTCCGCAGACGGTGCGGAACTGCTCGTACTCGACGAGGCCCGAGCCGGTGAGATAGCCGCGGGCGACGCACTCCACCGGGACCATCCGGAGCGAGGTGCAGATGAGGGTACGGCCGGCCCAGTCGGCGGGGGCGCCGGCGGGGAGGTCGGTGGAGATCACATGGTTCGGTACGAGGTCCTGGAGCAGGTCGAACCACCAGAGCGAGAGCTGGGTGAGGACCCGGCCCTTGTCGGGGATTTCGGTGGGCAGCACCCAGTCGTACGCGGAGATACGGTCGCTGGCGACCATCACGAGGTCGCCCGCCTCGTTCCGGTACAGATCGCGCACCTTGCCGGTGTGGAGATGTACCAGACCCGGGACCTCGAGAGGTTCGGGCTTTTCGACGAATCCGGACACGGTTCCTCCCCGTGGTTCTGTCCGATCTGAAGATCGCCTTGATTCTCCCGTATGCCGGAAGTACCAGCTCGCAGGGGTGCCGCACGCCCTGGTCAGTCCCGCCCGTTCGGTCCCTCTTTCTCTTCGGTCGTGCTCCCTTTTCAGCCGTGCCCGGTCCGGAGGGTCGTGCTCGGTCCCGGGGTCGTGCTCAGTCCCGCTTGCAGATGCGGTCCAGGAGATTGGCGGTCGCGCGCTGGACGCGGGGGTCGACATGGCCGGGGCGGTCCAGCTTCGGGGACCAGGCGAAGGTCCCCGAGGCGAAGACGAGGGCGCCGGACGGCGCGCGGTAGAGCGAGGTCTCCTGGTGGCGCAGGGCGTTCTCGCTGTCCCGGTACGGGGAGTGCGCAAGCAGCATCCGGTCCTGGTGCTCGGGCAGGGCCGTACGGGGGAAGTAGCGGTCGGCCTCGCCCGCGACCAGTCCTTCGATCTCGTCACCCTCGGCCGCGCCGGTGGATTCCCAGAGCCAGTGCTCCGCGTTCCGTACGACCAGCGGGCGCGGCTCGGGGACACGGCCCGCGTACTGGATGCCGAGCAGCTGCTGCTCGGGCCTGTCCACCTCGCGCCAGAGCGCGGAGCGTCCCGGGCCGCGGCGCTTGCGGCAGGTCAGGAGGCGGTCCGGGACGCCGGACGCGGAAGGCCCCAACTCCACCTGCCAGTACATCGTGTTGGCGGAGAGGAAGACAAGGGACGTGCCCTGCTCGCGCGCCAGCTCGACGGTGCGGCGCATGGGGACGGACCAGTACTCGTCGTGGCCGGGGAAGACCAGGCCCCGGTAGCGGGTGGGGTCGACGCGGCCGGCGTGCAGATCGCGGGTGTCGGCGTAGGCGAGGTCGTAGCCGTAGCGCTCGGCCCAGCGGATGAAGTCGTAGGCGTGACCGACATGGAGGGGCAGGCCCGCGCCCGCGTAGGGGCGGTCGAAGGAGACCGTGGTCGCGGCGTCCTCCTCGCCGAGGAGCCGGCCCTGCTCGTCCCAGGCGTGGTAGAGGCTGGCGCCGCTGTGGCCGTCCTCGGGGTAGAGGTTGTACGCCTGCCAGGTGATGTCGGGCAGCAGCAGGAGCAGATCGGCGGGGTGGCTGTCGCGGACGGTGAAGGGGATGTGGGAGCGGTAGCCGTCGACGGTGGTGAGGACGGCGACATAGGCGCCGATGGTCCAGTACGACGGGACCTGGAGCCGCCAGGAGAGCCACCAGTGATGGCAGGAGAGCGTGCGGTCGGCGGCGAGCGGTGGCTGCTGCACGATGCCCGAGAGCCGTGGGCTGGTGGTTATCTTGAAGGCGCCGTCGCCGCCGTAGTGCCCGATCCGGTAGATGTCGACGAAGAACTGCTGCGGCGGGTCGACGGTGACATGGAAGTCGATCGCCTCGCCGGGTGCGACGGCGCCGGTGGACGCGAAGCCCTTGATCTGACGGCGTACGTCGTCGGCGGTACGGGGGCCGCCGGTGCCGCGGCCCTGGGTCGGGTCGGCGTACCAGGCCACGACGTGGCCGGTGTCGTCGAAGTAGTTCTCACTGCCGCGCAGCCAGGGCAGCGGGCCTTGGCCGAAGGGATCACTCACCGCGTGGGCGAGAGCGCCCGATTCCCATCGCCGGATCTGGTCCGCCCCCATGTGCGCCCCTCCTCCGAGCCCGTGACAACAGTTGGCACGGCGATTGATGCAAGCGTCGACGCAGGCGTTGGAACGAGCGTCGGAACGAGTGCTGGTACGGGTGTGCTTACGGGTGTTCTTTCGGGTGTCCGTGCGGCTGTCGACGCGCCGGTGATACGACCGTTGGTCCGGCCGGGGTGTGGTCGGTGGTGCGGCCGACTGTCAGCGCCGGTCTCCAGCACATCACATAACGCACGCGGCCCGTCACCGTTCGTCGCGAATTGTCTTAACGGAACGTGCCAATTCGGGTGCGGGGTGTGGTGAGGGGGGCGCGTGGGGGCGGGGAGAACGGAGGGGGTGGAGGGGCGGCGAGCGGAGGCGGGGATCGGGGCTGCGGCGCGGGGAGGCGGGGCTCGGGGGTCAGGGCTCTGGCTCGGCGCTCAGGCTCGAGGCTGCGGCGGCGGGGTTCGGGGCTCAGGGCCAGGGGTTCGGGGCTCAGGCTCGGCGCTGCGGCGGGCAGGGTCCGGAGCTCAGGCTCGGGGCTCAGGCCCAGGGCTGCGGCAGCAGGGTCCTGGGCTCAGGCTCAGGCTCGGGGCTGCGGCAGCAGGGTCCGGGGCTCAGGCTCGGGGCTCGGGGCTCGGGGCTCGGGGCTCGGGGCTCGGGCTCGGGGCTCACACGAGCCGTACGGGTTTCTCCGCCCGTACGCCCAGCGAGGCCAGCCAGGAGCGCAGCGGCTCGGCGTCGCCCTCCTCGACCAGGCTGAGGACGTGCCCGCCCAGGTCCACCCGGCGCTCGCCGTCGACCAGGAGGGTCGGGCCGTCGAGCCAGTCCAGGCCGGGGGCGGCCCCGGCCGTATCGACGGCGGAGCAGCAGACCATCGCCGTGACATGGTCCGCAAGCAGCTCACGGCCGGTGCGGGGCGGCTGGAGCGGGAAGAGGGGCAGCGGGTCGGTGCCCCAGAGTGCGAGGGCGTCGCCTGCGGCCTCGGCCGGCGTGGGAGGGTTCGCCGCCTCCTCGCGGGCCAGCTCGGCGCTGATACCGGCGGCCAGGGCGTCGCCGATCCCCCCGGACCCGCCGGTCCCGCCGCCCGGGCCGGTCCCGCCGCCCGGGCCGGTCCCGCCGCCCGGGCCGGTCCCCCCGGTCCCGCCGGGTCCGCCGGTCGGCCCGCTGGTTCCGTCGTCGCGTCGGGAGAGGTGGTCCATCACGCGGGCCAGCGTGGGCCCGGGGGCCAGGGTGGCACCCGAGGGGCCGACGGAGCGCCGTACCCCCATACCGTCCAGGACCCGGTGCAGCCTGGCCGCTTCCGTACGCCACTTACGGTCGACGACCTCTTCGGGATACTGCTGCCAGTCCACCGGGGACCAGTCGGGGCCGGCCTCGGCCGGGCCGCCGTGGAAGAGGCGGGCGGCAAGCAGGGAGGCGGCCTCGTCGACCGCGCCGGGCTCTTCGAGCAGATCGCAGGCGGGACGCTCGCCGAGCCGGGAGGTGAACCCTTCGGCGAGGCGGTCGCGGCGCGAGAGTTCGGTGAGGGCGGACACCACGCCCGCGTCCAGGCGGGAGGGCCAGCGGCCCATGCGCCAGGCGGGCAGCGCGACCCGGGTCAGCAGCCGGTCCCAGCCCGCGTAGGCGAGGCCGACCTGCTCCTGGGCGACGATCCGCAGGCCGTAGTCCACCGCCTGTGCGCGCTCGGAACCGGCGGCCGCGACGCCCCGCTCCATCTGGGCGGCATGCTCGGCGCAGCTCCGCAGCAGCAGCCGGGCGATAGCGCCGATGAAGCCGAACGCCGCTCTGCGTATCGGCCCCCGGTCCGGTCTGGACGTGACGGCGACCGCCGCGTCCAGCCCGCGGACGAACCGGCGCGCGGCGGCTATGTCGGGATGCGCGGAGGGCCCCGTACCGGCGACGACCGGAGCGAGCACCGCGCGCAGCTCGGCGACCCGCATCCACCACAGGAAGGGCGAGCCGATCACGAGGACGGGCGCGGCGGGGATCCGTCTGCGGCGGCCGCCGCCGCCGGCGAGGGTGTGCGCCGGATGCGTACGGTCCTCCAGCCAGCTGTCGCAGTCGGGGGTGAGCGCTATGGCGGAGGGGACGGGCACCTCCAGCCGCTCCGCGAGGTCGCGGACCAGCCGGTAGAGATCGGGCGCCGCCCGCTCCGTGACCGGGACGGTGGGGCTGAGGGCGGGCCTGGCACGGGCGATCACGGCCGCGACGGCGCCGCCGAGCAGCAGCACGACCACCGCCACGGCCGTCACGACCCAGCGGGCGGTGTCCCAACCGGCGCCACCGATACGGCCTGTGGCCCCGCCGACGAGCAGGACGACGGCGACGGCCGCGGGCAGCAGAGCCACCGCCAACGCCCTGCCGCGGATACGCAGCACGGCGAGAGCTCGGACACGGGCGCCCTGAGCGCCCAGCTCGTCACCGATACCGGAACCGGAATCGGACATCGTCGGACCTCACCCCCTCTGCCCCCGCGGCGGTGTAGCTCACTCCCCCACTGTGGCACCCGCCACCGACATCGCAATGCCGGTGGGCCAAGTGCCGGACTGCTTGCGCCGCACCCTAGTTGGACCCGGGAGACGCGTCATCCGGATAGCCCATCCGTCACCCGATGGAATGGCTCTGGTCAAAGCTGCTGACGCGGCTGGGTTCCGGGCTCGGTTTTCCGGTGGGAGGCGAGCGGGTCACGGCTCCAGCCCTTGCGGGCGCTGGCGTATGTCATACGCTTCCGGACCCGCGGAGCGCGGATGGAGCGCGGCTGGAGGGGGCAGGGCCGGGGCAGGGCACGGAACGAGGACGACCGGCCGGAGCAGCCCCGGCCGGTCGTCCACGGTCCACAGTCCTCAGTCCTCAGCCCTCAGCCCTCAGCCCTCAGCCCTCGGGATCAGGCTTCCGCGGCCTCGCGGGCGATGTCCGTACGGTGCTGGGAGCCGGACAGGCTGATGCGGCCCAGCGCCGTGTACGCCCGCTCGCGGGCCTGCGTCAGGTTCTTGCCCGTCGCGGTCACCGACAGCACGCGGCCGCCGGCGCTCACGACCGTGCCGCCGTCCAGCCGGGTTCCGGCGTGCAGGACGTACGCGTCGGGGGCGTCCTGCGCCGCGATCTCGTCCAGTCCCTCGATCGGGTCACCCGTACGCGGGGTGTCCGGGTAATTGTGCGAGGCGACGACGACCGTGACCGCGGCGTCGTCGCGCCAGGTCAGCGGGGGCAGGTCCGCGAGCGTTCCCTCGGCGGCCCCGAGCAGGACGCCGGCCAGCGGGGTCTTCAGCCTGGCCAGGACCACCTGGGTCTCCGGGTCGCCGAAGCGGGCGTTGAACTCGATGACCCGTACCCCGCGGCTGGTGATCGCGAGACCGGCGTACAGCAGCCCGGAGAAGGGCGTACCGCGGCGCCGCAGTTCGTCGACCGTGGGCTGGAGGACGGTCTCCATGACCTCGTCCACCAGCTTGGGGTCGGCCCACGGAAGCGGGGAGTACGCGCCCATGCCGCCCGTGTTGGGGCCTTCGTCGTTGTCGAGGGCGCGCTTGAAGTCCTGCGCGGGCTGCAGCGGAAGGACCGTCACACCGTCGGTGATCGCGAAGAGCGAGACCTCGGGGCCGTCGAGGAACTCCTCGATGACGACACGGCCGCAGGCGAGCGCGTGCTCGCGGGCCGCGGCGATGTCGTCGGTCACGACGACACCCTTGCCGGCGGCGAGACCGTCGTCCTTGACGACGTAGGGCGCGCCGAAGGCGTCCAGCGCGTCGTCGATCTGCTCCGGCGTGGTGCAGACATAGCTACGGGCCGTCGGAACGTTCGCCGCGGCCATCACGTCCTTGGCGAAGGCCTTGGAGCCCTCCAGCTCCGCCGCTTCCCGGGACGGGCCGAAGCAGGGGATGCCCGCGTCGCGTACGGCGTCGGCGACCCCCGCCACGAGCGGCGCCTCGGGCCCGACGATGACGAGACCGGCCTCCAGCTCGGCGGCGAGGCGGGCCACGGCCGCGCCGTCCAGGGCGTCCACCGGGTGCAGCTCGGCGACGTCGGCGATGCCGGCGTTGCCGGGCGCGCAGTGCAGAGCGGTCACGTCGGGGTCGAGGGAGAGAGAGCGGCACAGGGCGTGTTCGCGGGCGCCGCCGCCGATGACAAGGACCTTCACGAGAGGCAGCCTAGCCCGGCCAGGGCGCCCTTCCGTGTGCGGGCCTTGTACGGGCCACCCAGAACCGGCCGCCTAGTCGTTCGTATATTCCTCCACAATCGTCGCGCCCAGCTCGCGCACGATCAGGTCATGGCCGGAGAGCGCGGAGTCGACGAGGTCCGGATCGTCCTCCTCCGGGGTGTCGTCCTCCGGAGCTACTGGTGGAGGCGGCGGGGGCGCGGCGGGCCTGCTGTCCGCCCTGGGCGGTTCGGATCGCGCCGGGGTGTAGGCGGGGGCGGCGGGTGCCTGGGATGCGGGCGCCGACGGCGACGTGCCGGTCGGGGCTTGCGGGGAGGGACGTTGCGACGCGGGGGACGGGGCAGGAGCGGGGGCCGCGGGGCGGCCGCCGTACCCACCGGCGTTCCCTCCACCGTTTCCGCCACCGCCGCCGTACCCGCCGCCACCGGCACCGCCGAATCCGCCTCCGCCGCCTGTCTGGGGCGGTGGCGGGGTGCCACCCGACGGGTCGACGATCGCCTCGATCTTCCACTGCACGTGGAACTGCTCGGACAGCGCCTGCTTGAGCACGTCCTCGCTGCCGCTGCTCGTGAAGTTGTCGCGGGCGCCCGCGTTGATGAAGCCGACCTGGAGCGTCGTCCCGTCGAACCCCGCGACCTGCGCGTTCTGACTGAGCAGGATCCAGGTGAAGCGCCGGCGGTTCTTCACGGCCTCCAGGATGTCCGGCCACATGTTCCGTACCTGACCGGCGCCCTGCGTCAGGCCGGGGCCCGGCGCGGCGGCAGCGGGGGCAGCGGGTTCCGGCGCGGCCGGGGAGGGGGCGGCGGGCGGACGGCCCTGCCCCGGTCCCTGCCCCGGCGTCGATGCGGTGGGCCACCCACCGGGACGGCGACCGGCGTCCGGCGCGGCAGCGCCCGGCCACGCACCGGGCCGCTGCGGCTCCGCGGCGGGCTCGGGCGCGGATACGGGTACGGGTGCGGCGGCGGCGGGCTCGGGTACGGGAGGAGGCGCGGCAGGCGGGCCGCCCTGCGCAGCGGCCGGCACGGGAGCGGGAGCGTGTGCCTCGGGTCCGGGCACGTACCCCATCGTCGGGCCGGGCGCGTACCCCATCGCGGGCCCGGGGCCACCGGCCGAGAAGGCGGCGGCCCCGGCCGAGGACGCGGCCGCCGCACCCCGCTCCAGCCGGTCGAGCCGCGCCTGTACCGAACGCTCGTCGTCGAAGGCCGCAGGCAGCAGCACCCGCGCGCAGATCAGCTCCAGCTGCAGCCGGGGCGACGTGGCCCCGCGCATTTCCGTCAGCCCGGTGTTGACCAGATCGGCCGCCCGGCTCAGCTCGGCCGCACCGAAGACCGACGCCTGGGCCTGCATCCGCTCGACGACATCGGCGGGGGCGTCGATCAGCCCCTTCTCCCCGGCATCCGGCACGGCGGACAGGATGACCAGGTCACGCAGCCGCTCCAGCAGATCGGCGACAAAGCGCCGCGGGTCGTTGCCGCCCTCGATGACCTGCTCCACGATCTCGAACGCCGCGGCGCCGTCGCCCGCCGCGAAGGCGTCCATCACCGAATCGAGCAGCGACCCGTCCGTATATCCGAGCAGGGCCGTCGCCATGGCATACGTCACACCGTCCTCGGCCGCGCCCGCGAGCAGCTGGTCCATGACGGACATCGAGTCACGCACGGACCCCCCACCGGCCCGCACGACCAGCGGCAGCACCCCGTCCGCGACCGGGATCCCCTCCTGCCCGCACACCTCACCGAGATAGTCGCGCAGCGTCCCCGGCGGGACCAGCCGGAACGGATAGTGGTGTGTACGCGACCGGATCGTGCCGATGACCTTCTCGGGCTCGGTGGTCGCGAAGATGAACTTGAGATGCTCCGGCGGCTCCTCGACCACCTTCAGCAGGGCATTGAAGCCCGCCGAGGTGACCATGTGCGCCTCGTCGATGATGTAGATCTTGTACCGGCTGCTCGCGGGCCCGAAGAACGCCTTCTCGCGCAGATCACGGGCGTCGTCCACGCCACCGTGCGACGCGGCGTCGATCTCGATGACATCGATCGACCCCGGCCCGTTCCTGGCCAGGTCCTGACAGGACTGGCACGTCCCGCACGGGGTCGGCGTGGGCCCCTGCTCACAGTTCAGACACCGCGCGAGGATGCGCGCACTGGTCGTCTTCCCACAGCCGCGCGGCCCACTGAACAGGTACGCGTGATTGACCCGGTTGTTCCGCAGGGCCTGCTGCAGCGGGTCAGTGACATGCTCCTGCCCGATGACCTCGGCGAATGACTCGGGGCGGTAGCGGCGGTAGAGCGCAAGGGACGACACACCTACGACGATATAGGCCCCCTACGACAACGCCCCCATACCACCACCCCCAACGCAAGCGCCCCCCACGCACCCGCCAGAGCCAACCTACCCTTGCTGCCTTCCGGCCCTGGGGGAGTTCAGTCAGATAGCGCCACGTGAGGGGCTCCGCACACAGTACCCGATGCCGGAGGCGCGAACGAGTTCGCGAGCACTCCCCCGCGTCTTGTATTGTTTGCCGCGGAGGATTCGCCTAGAGGCCTAGGGCGCACGCTTGGAAAGCGTGTTGGGGGCAACCCCTCACGAGTTCGAATCTCGTATCCTCCGCCATTGCTCTCACCGGGCAATACGAAGAAGGCCCTGACCAGTTTCGGCTGGTCAGGGCCTTCTTCGCGTACAGGTCCGAGACCGGGCGGTGAGACATCACACGCGGCGACGCGGCGGGCCCTTCGTGATCTTCCGTCTCAGTTTCCGTCTCAGTTGCGGTCTGAGGGCCCCTCGTTCGAGCCGTCTCCGCTGTCTTCGCTCGCCTCCGGCGCGGGGCCCCAGAGCACTTCACCGACCTGCTGCGCGACGCTCTTCAGCATGGGTCCGGTGACGTGCATGTACCGGGCCCTCATCCGTGCTGAGCCGCCCGGCTCCCATCCCATGATGGCGTCCACGACCACATCGGGAACGCCGAGCAGGAGCAGCACGGTCCCGGCGGTGTGACGCGCATCGTGCAGGCGCCCGTCCCGTACGCCGGCGTCCTCCAGGAGTTGCTTCCAGCGGTGGTAGTCCGTGTTCGGGATGAGCGGTCCGCCGGTCGGCTGCGCGAAGACGTACCCCTTCTCCTCCCACAGCTCACCGGCTTCCTTCTTCTCTCGTGCCTGTTCCTCCATGTGCATGCTGAGCAACTTGATGAGCGGGCTCGGGAGTCCGATGGTCCGACGGCCGGCACGGGACTTGGTCTTCTTGAACTCCCGGCGGATCTGCCTGCGCTCCGGGCAGTAGCCGGGCTTCCGGCCGCACTTGTCACCACAACCATGCTCGTACCGCGGGCGCAGGCGATTCTTCCGGATGCGGATGTACCCGGCGTCGAGGTACACGTCTTCCCACATCAGCCCGAGCGCTTCGCCCTGGCGCAGGCCGAGTGCCAGGGCGATGACCCAGCGGGCGCTGTTGCGGAGCTTCGACGCCTCCAACAGGAGGCTCTGAATCTCCTCGATGGTGTACGGCTCGATCTCCTCCTCATCGAGGCTCGGGGCCTTGGCGATCTCAGCGACGTTCTTGGTGACGTGCCCGCGACGGACGGCTTCGCCCAGTGCGACCCGGATCGTCCGGTGAGCGTGGTGGGCTGTTCCTGCGGCGCTGCCGCTCTTCTGCATCCGCTCGTAAAAGTCTTCGAGGTGCTCCGGCTCCAGCCGCTCCAGCTTGTGTGCCCCGAGACCGGGCACGAGGTGGACTCTGACATCCACTTCGTAACCGTCGAAGCTGTTCTCGCTCACGTATTTCTTCGCGATGTTCTGTACCCAGTGCTCAAGCCACGTCTTGACGGTCCACTGCTGCCCCGCCTTCCGCACCTTGCCGTCCTTGCGCTGACGCTCCAGCTCACGGACAGCCGCCGTGACCTCAGCGCGGGTCTTCCGCTCGATGTGCCGACGGTCCGGCTTACCGTCGGGCCGCACGCCGACCGTCACGCGGCCGTGCCATTTCCCGTCCTTACCGAGGTAGATGGACGACGCGCCGTTGGGCTGGCGAGTGCGCTTCTTCTTGTCTTCCACAGTCGTCCTTTCAGGCGGCGGTTGCTGCACACTGGTTGGCCTCGCGGCGGCGGTCGACGTAGTTGTGCACGGCTTCCACGGGGACACGGCGCAGTCGGCCAATGGGGATCGACTCCAACTCACCGGAACCGATGAGGTGGTAGCAGAGCGTCCGGCCGATACACAGGCGCCGTGCTGCCTCTTCCACGGTCAGCAGGACCAGCGTGGGGTCATAGGTGCTGAGCACCGCGGGGCTTGAGTCATCGTTCATGGCTCGCTCCTCCGGCTCACAGGAGTACGTCGCGTGGGGTTGCCCGGGATTCGGGGTGGCCTGCGGTGTCACGGGCGTGGTGGGGGGTGTCAGCAGCGTCAGCGGAATGCGCTGACCAGCGGTTTCGGCGTGCTGACGGGTGTCAGCGGGTGTCAGCCGTGTCAGCGGCGGGGTGAGGGCGCGCTGACGGTGCTGACTCCTGCTGACCTTGTGTCGGCCGTGGTTTGTGCAGGTCAGTGGATTGTGCTGACGTTGCTGACGGTCAGCGGGCATCGGCGGTGCCCTCCTGGAGGGAGGGGTGGACGCGGTACGTGGCCGTGGCCGGCTGGCCTGCGCGGCCGGTCCTGGCCGGTGCGTCGGCGCGGAGGTATCCGTGGGATTCGAGCAGCGTGAGCGCCGGTTCGACCTGGGTGACCGTGCGGAAGCGGCGGGAGGCGGCTACGGCGTCGCGGCGCTTGATCGTCGTACGCCATGTCCCGTCCGTCCGCGGGCGCCGTAGCCAGCCGAGGATGGTCTGTGCGGCCTCGGTTGCGGGGTCGGAGCCGATCAGGTCGAAGACGGCCAGGGCGTGCTGGGTGTAGTAGTCGGCGATCTCCGCCGCGCGGTTGATCGTTTGGTCGGGGACTGGTTGGCCCCATCGGTCGTCGGCGATCCGGTCGGCGAGGTGGAGCAGCAGCGCGACTCGGGCCGTGTGGCCGACGAGTTTGCCTGCCCAGTCGAGGAGATGGGCGAGGGGCTGTTCCGGGCGCAGGGCGACTTCGAGCCGGTCTTGGAGTGCTTCTACTGCTCGGTCTGCTTGGGCGGTGAGTGGGACCGTGACCGGTTCTGGGAGGGCGTAGAGCGTGTGGAGGAGGCCGGACAGGCGCGCGTGGTAGCGCTGGACGACGGCCTCGGGTACAGGGGTGGTGCGGGTCTTGCGGTAGCCGAGGTTCGAGGCGGGCAGCGCGTACAGGAAGCGTGCGAGCAGTCCTCGGTCACGGGCACCGGGGGCGCCGGCCAGGTCTTGGAGGACTGCGGGTTGGGGCGTGACGCCGATGGTGAGCGCAGGTTTGTCGACGCTGGGTTGTTCGCGGGTGATGCGGTCCGTCTGGAGCCGTTCGCCCTTGTGGGCCTGGAGGAAGACGCCGAGGTTCGGCTTCGCGCTGTAGCGTCCCGCGATGATGTCGAAGAGGTCGCCTTCGGGGGACAGCGCGGCCAGGCATCGGTGGACCGCGAGTTGCTGCGCGAGGGGCTCGGGCGTGATGTCGCCGGAGACGGTCAGGCGCGGCCTCGGTGGTACGGCGATCTCCTCGGCGAGCAGCTTGGCCGCGGATGCTTCGGCTACCAGGGCGTTGCGGTCCATGCCGTCACCGGGCTTACGTGCTCTGGCCATCAGCCCGTCGGCCTCGGCGAGTGCCGCTTCCTTCGCCGTCTCGGCCTCGATGATCCGGGCGCGGGACTCTTCCTGAAGCTGGCGTTCGACGTCGTAGATCGGCTCCGTCATGGCGGCAAACACGTCGGACTTCCGGGAGGCGGGAGGCATCGCGCAGACGAGGTAGAGATTGGACTGCTCACGCCAGCCGGGCCGAATCTCTACATGCACCCGCCCGCCCGCTGCCGTGGAGACGGCGGCGAGCGCCATGGTGGCGCCGAGGTCCGGCGGGGTCTGGGTGAACTCGGCTACGGCGGCCACATGTTCCGCCATCCATGGCGTCAGAGCGGATACCGGAAAGACGGGCAGAGCCGCGTGCGTGCCGAGCGGGATCGGGGCCGGCCATCGGTCTGTTGCCCGGATCGTGGCCAGTTCCTCGGCGGCCTGGGCGGCGATTTGGTCAGTACCCGCCGCGTCTCGGCGGCCGTGCGCGATCAGCCGGGTGCCGGTCTCGATGAGACGGCGCTGCTTGGCGACGTCGGTGACAATCTGGGCGTAGTACGAGCCGTTCGCCGCGGTGGGCGTGGCCTGGACGAGAGTGTGCAGGTAGCTCGCTCCACCGACGCGCTGAAGATCTCCGGCATCGCGCAGA
This sequence comes from Streptomyces sp. NPDC042201, assembly GCF_055582185.1. Taxonomy (NCBI): domain Bacteria; kingdom Bacillati; phylum Actinomycetota; class Actinomycetes; order Kitasatosporales; family Streptomycetaceae; genus Streptomyces; species Streptomyces sp. NPDC042201. The sequence goes on from NZ_JBVJDS010000001.1 coordinate 69,816, forward strand.
TACGCAGCGACGGTGATCGGGTCGACCGGTAGGCCCGAGGTGTGCATGGCCGTGATCGCCGCGTGGATGGTCGCGTGCGCCGGCCGGTAGTAGTCATCGAGGGCGAGGATCGCTGCGACCTCGATGATCGCGTCGCGAGAGAGAAGCATGGAGCCGAGCGCCGCCTGTTCGGCGTCCAGATCGTTCGGCGGTTCCGTCTGTGTGTCGTCGGAGGGGAAGGGGCTGGTCACCTTGCGGCCTTTCGCATGCAAGAGGTGCCAGCGGTCCGGCGGGGGCCGCGTACGTTCACCAGGGCGACTACGCGGGCGCGGCGGATGTGGGGCATTCTGAGGGCACCTCCTGGTTCCGTGGATGGGATGGGAGGAACCGGGGCAGCGGGCGTCTTTGACCCGTCGACCGCTGCCCCGGGCGCAGTTACAAGGGCAGGGAGAGGTCTTCTGCGGGTTGCTCGGACTTCGCTGGGACAACGGCCAAGGTGGCGATCAGCCGGACCGGGGATTCCGTGTCCCGCGGGTTCTCCGTCTCGATCCAGTCCCAGTACGGGCACGTCCTGAACGGGACATAGCCGAGCCGTTTGAGGGCGGCGGTGCGGTCGTTGACGCTGGGGATGCCCCTGTCGGCGAGGAGCAGCTCCTCCGGCCACGGGCTCTCGCCCGGGAGAACGACATAGACAGCCCAGTGAGAGCCGTACCCGGTACGGCCCATTTGCGCGGTGAGCAGGGGGATCTCCTGCATCATCGGGCTCCCCCGGAAGCCGGGTTGGTCGCTGCGGTGAGAAGCACGAAGTGCAGGGCGCTTTCGGCCGCCTCGCCATAGGCGTACGCACTGTCCGCCAGCCCTGCGGCATGCTCGGAGGCATGGGCGAGATCGGCGCTCTCGTACTCCGCCAGGTCCTCATAGAACGCGAAGTCGGAGACGTATGCGAGGGCGTGCTCCTTCTCCAGCACCCGCTGCCGCAAGCTGGCGAGCCGCTCGCTTCCGGTCCACCGGCTGAGCCCGTCCTGCATATCGGGAAGGGGACCGGCAGGCAGCACGTAACGGCTGTCGCGACGTCCCAGCTCGATGTACGGCGGACGCTCGCCGTTGAGTACGGACTGCACGGCCGCGGCGGTGCCGTACGCGTACGCCTGCGCCGTGTTCTCGTACAACTTCTTCGTCGTGTCGCGCAGGCTGCCGTACAGCTCACCGAGCCGCCATACGGCATCGTCCTGAGGACGCACGAAGTCCCTCTCGGGAACGCTCAGCTTGCCGTTGATGGGGAGCACTCGGGTGGGATCGACGTTCCATGAGGCGGTGCCCGCCGTCTGGTGGGCGGTTCGGTATTCGCGGGCGGCGGCACCGAGGGCATGCACACTCGCGGTCAGGGTGTCGAACCACGTGGGGGTCGGTTTGGGCATGGAGATCCTCCGTGTCGGGCGCGGGCCGGCCGGTCTGTCCGGTCCTCTGCACGGCTCCACCTCCTGCCGGGATGAGGGGAGTTGGAGCCGCACAGGGGACCGTCAGCCGATGAACTGCTGCGCCGTGGTGGTGCCGCCGGCGGACGCCAGCAGAAGTGTCCGGAGGTCGCTGCCCACGACGACGGCGAGACGCTGCTCGATCGTCTGCCAGGAGACGGAGTCGATGGCCATCAGCGAGGCGACGGCGGCGGGGCCGCGGCCCTCGCCGATGGCCTCAAGAGCGTCCCGGAGTTCACCGGCGGCCATCAGCGAGATCTGGGGCAGGGCGGTGGCGTACTGCTCGGACATGGGCGGGATTCCTCTCAGCGGGATGGGTGAGATCTGGGTCAGTTGCCGAGATCGCGCACGGCATCGGCGAGCGCGGTCATGATCTGGTCGATCGACTCGGCGGCTCCGGTGCGGGAGAGGTAGAAGCCGAAGAGCACGGCGACGACGGCGGCCCCGATACCGACGGCCTTGAAGCGCAGGAGCAGCGCCAGCAGGAGCCCGAGCAGCGCGAGAGCGGAGATGGTCAGGAACATGGGCGTGGCCTCCAGAAGCTGTTTGTGATCAGCGGGTGCCGTCGTGGTGGAGGCGAGCGGCGCTGTTGTAGAGGCGTCGGCCGATCCGGAGGCGCCTGCCGTAGCCGTAGCAGCGCCTGCACTGGCGACCGCGCTTGAGCCGTCCGCTGCGCGTCTGATGGATCCTGTGGCCCCAGCCCTTGCACTTGCGGCAGGCGCCGTACGGACTCGCGGCACACATCAGCCCGTAGCAGAGCGTGAAGAATATGAGGATGGGCATAGCGGAGAGCAGAGAAGGCATGGCAACCCCTCCCAGGGCAGGAATCAGGGCCTGAGTCAGGCAGGCTGCTAGGGGCTAGTTGCCAGCTCAGAGTTGGTCTTTGCTGCTAGCGGGGGTGCTAGACCTAGCGGGGCTCCCCGCTAGGTCCAGCGGCGCGAACGGCTAAGCCGCTTCCGCCTTCCCGTCACGTTTCGTGATCGCCGTGAGGATGTCGGCGCGCTTGATGCCACGGCGGTTAGCGCCCTTGCCGTCCTCGGTGGTGCCCCATACCTGCGCGGTGCGGATGCCGTACGGCTTCAGCGCGCTGGTCAGCTGCTCCGGGGTCCACTCGCCGTAGACCTCCGGCCGGAGTTCGGCGAGGCGCGGGACAACGGCCTCGTTCCAGAGCTTCGGCTTGTCGGAGGGAACCGCGGCGCAGAGATCGGCCAGTAGGTCGTACGAAGCGGCGGCATTCGACGCGGGCTGTTCGCCGAGCGCGTGCCCGGCGAGGGTGCCGGCGCGCTCTCGTAGTGCGCGTGCGCGGAGCGCGATCCGGTCGGCCTGTACGGCGTCGATGAACGCCGAGCGGACGATACGGGCGTCCGAGCCTTCGCCGAGGAAGTAGCAGATGCCCTTGTCGCCCCAGGCGAACATGCTCGCGCGCACGCCGCGCTTGTACGCGCCGGTACCGAGGACCATGTCGTTCTCGATCTGGCCCATGACCTTCAGGCACCAGCGGGCCGAGGCGTTGGCGCTGATGGCCGTCGGGATGCTGTCCTTGTCCGGTCGCTGCGTGGCCAGCAGCAGAACGATTCCGGTGGCCGGTCCGCGCTTGACCAGGTCGGTGCAGATGTCCTTGAACTCCCCACCATGCGTGGGGTGTTCGAACCAGACCTGACACTCATCCACCCCGATCACGATCGGGTGGAGGCCGAGGGAGCGCTTGGAGGCCAGTTCGGTGGTCACCTTCGACTCGGGGCAGATGTCCCGGGGCAGTGAGCGGATCACCTTGGCCCGCCTCCGCAGCTCACCCTGAAGTTCTCGCAGGTCCGCGATGGCGTACTCGATGTCCGGGTCTTCTTCACCGGCCCGGTGTCGGTACGCGACACGGTCACCGACCGAGTCCAGGTCGCCGGTGCCCTTCAGGTCGTACGTGTGGAGTTCGGCCCGAGGGTCGAGCGCGGCGATGAGCAGCAGCAGCCGGAGCAGGAACGTCTTGCCCATCCTCGGGATGGCACCGATGACACCGGCGATGAACATGAGCGTGACGCCGACCCACCGTCCGCGCTGGTCAGTTCCCCAGGACACGGGCTTGAAGAGATCCGTGCTGCCGGACTTCGCGAGCGTCCACGGCGCCTGGTCGGCCTGGGACATGTCCTGATCCCCGACCCAGAGCCGGAGTCGGCCGGTGTGTTCGTCCGGGACGGCCTCCGGCCACACGCATCCCAGCGGGCGCCGGAGTCCCGAGGCCAGCTTGTCGCGCCGGTCGGCGACGTCCGTCACGGTGACGCCGTACGGCAGGTCCCCCACGGCCAGCCACCCCGGACCGTCCCGGGTGATGGGCGCGGTGAAGGTGAAGCCCGGATCGCCCTTGGACTGGGCTTGGTTGATGGCAGGGATGCTGATCGATCCCAGTGCGCGCAACACGATGTCGCTCGTCAGCTTGGTGGCCTTGGGGATTTCCACAGCCCTGTTGATGACCGGAGCGTCGGCGGCTTGACCCAGCCAGCCCAGCGCGAGAGTGGCGGCCGTGCAGGTGAGGGCGAGCAGCCAGGCCGGGGCCAGAACGTACAAGGTCAGCGCCGTGGTCGGCCCGACGATCGAGGCGAGGACGGCGACGACCGTACGCCACCGCACCCGACGATCCCGCTGCCGGCAGAGCTTCAGATAGTCGTCGATGTCGTCGTTCGTGGCCGCCGACTGGCGGAGCGGTCCGCCCTCGGCGTCCGCCATCCACCGCAGCGAGCCGCCGACGAACCGGGACATGCCCCGTGGCGCCTGTAGTACGAGACGCAGGGAGTACCACGGTGTACGGATCGCGTGGTACGCGGTGACGTGCCACGCGTACGCGGCCACGCCCTTGCTCGCGCTGGTGAACTCGGTCCGGGACTTGGCCCAGGCCGGGACGACCGCGCGCCGCTTCGCGCCGCGTACCCGATCCATCAGCCTGGGGCCCGACGATCCGCCGGGGCGGTCGACCATGACTGTCGCGTCAGGGTCATCGTGTTCGCCGTGTTCGGTCGTGTGGGAGTCGGCCGACTTGGTCGGGGCCCCGGCCGGGGCTGACTGCTCCGACCCGGGCTTGCCGACGCTCATCTCCTTCTCCAACCGCGCGAAGAGTTCGCGCTCCTGGTCGTCGTGATCCTCGTGCTTCACTGGCACTTCCTTCCGGATAGGGAGGGAGGCTGAGGCCCGGCCCTACCCGCCAAAGCAGCGGCCGGACCTCAGTTCGAATCAGGTACATGTGCGCGTTGGGTCGGTCTGTGTCAGACCACAGCCGCGGCCGGTTCCGGTTCGGCTTCCGCCGCGCGGCGCTCGGACCTGAGTACGTCGCGCAGTTGGCGCGAGCGGTCCTGGCCACAGCCGACGGCCTTGCGGATGGGCTCGGCGTCCAGGCGGTCGTAGGGCCAAGTCGCCGTTTCCTCACGGGCTTTCTTGATCGCCTCGTCCCACGTCATGCGCGGGCGGTACTTCTGTGCCTTCGCCTTCCAACGCGCCCGGACTTTCGGCTCCGAGGCCGACTCACGGTCCACCGCCGCCATCGGGTCGGGCTGGTCTTCGTCGTCGTCGGTCGGGAGGTAGCCCTCCGGTGCCAGTTCGCCCAGCTTGAGCAGCACCAGATCGCGGTACGGAGCCCTGCGTCGCCAGGCCCGACCGTAGCTCTCGCGCAACTCGGCTCGAACGAGAAGCCGTTGCTTCTCCAGAGCCAGAGCCTCGCGATAGTCGGTCGTCTCCCAGAGCGCCATCCGACGCCACAGCATCAGCGTCGTACGGGGCGCGAACAGCCACCGCGAGCGTCGGATGCGTTCCATCCGAGCCCCGGTCGCCACCCCGATGCGGACGGCGTAGACGTGCGCCGCGACCTCGCTGAGCACGACCCACAGCAGCGGCATCGATCCGTGGGCGACCTTCGCCGAGACCGAGGTCCCGGCCGCGACGTTCAGCCAGCAAGTGACCAGCGTGAGCGCCCAGGGCACGAACCGAACCCATGCCAACGGCATGCCGAGCCGGATCAACAGCAGATTGGCCGCAGTGAAGACCGGGATGGCCAGGTCGATACCCACCGGGAGCATCCACGCCTCGCTGAATCCCCAGCGCTCCGCGGCCGAGGAGACGGAGCCGAACGAGGCCACAAGGCCGAGCCCGCCGACCGCTCCGCCGGTCGGGATCACGATGCCGAGCAGTGCCTTGTCCACCGTGCTGAGTGCGAGAGGCACGGGCGGTCGGCTCATGCGGCGGCCCTCGTCCACGCCGCCGGCAGCACCCCAGCCATGTTCCTCAGCGCCGCGACACCGCTGAGCTGAGCCGCGTACAGCGCGTTGAGCAGGGCGATCTCATCGTTCTCGCTCTGCTCAAGCAGCTCGACCAGCACATCGCGGGCCGCCGCCCTCCTGACCTCCCGCTGCTCGGCGGTCTCGCCGCACTCGCCGAGGAACAGGTCGCGGAAGTCCTCGGAATCCGGCGTCTCCAGCTCCTCTAATCCGTGGGCTGCCCGGCCGCGGAGGTATGAACGCATGGGGGCCTCACCTTTCTCTCCTGGTCCTGGATGGGATGGGCGAAGCCAGCCCGGCGGGCATCGTCTGACCCGTCGACCGCCGTCGCCGGCCACGTCAAAGCAACTCATCAAGAGGTCTTCTCCTCAAGACCTCTTTAGGAGTAGCTAGGACTATGAGGCATCTCTCCCCCAGTCGTCAAGACCTCTTTAGGAGTCGTATGCTGGCGCCAAGCCGCCCTGTCGCCCCATATGGCAAGCAGGGCTTGGTTGCACGACAGGACGGTGAGCACCCATGGCCAAGGCATACGAGCGGATCGCGGACGAGCTTCGAGAGTCCATCCGCGCAGGTGAGCTGAAGCCCGGCGACCGCCTGCCCTCGGAGACGAAGCTCGCCGAGGACCACAGGCGGAGCGTCCCGACGATCCGTGACGCGCTCAGGCTCCTTCGGGACGAGGGGCTGATCGAGAAGCTGCACGGCCGCGGGAACTTCGTCCGCAAGGCCCGTACGAGAGTGCTGCGCACGAATGACCGCCACCAGTGGGAGAAAGACCGGGCGCGGGAGCCGGAAGCCAAGCGACTGGAGACGGGCTCTACGGAGCACGACACCGGCCTTGAGGTGGACGACCTCGTGTTCCACGCGGCGTACCGCGAGACCAAAGCGGACAAAGAGATCGCCGAGGCGCTCGGAGTTCCTGAGGGCAGCGCCCTCGTGGAGCGCAACTATCGGACGCGATACGCCGCCGAGACCGCACCGTTCGCCTTGGTCACCTCGTACCTCATCCGTGCGCTGGTCGAGTCGAACCCCGACCTTCTGGACGCGGCCAATGAACCGTGGCCGGGGGGTACGCAGAACCAGCTGCTCTCGGTCGGCATCGAGCTGGACCGCATCGAAGAGCGCGTAACGGCCCGGCCGCCGACTCCCGAAGAGGCGGAGGAGCTTGAGCTCCCGCCCGGGACATCGGTCCTCCTGCTCCGGAAGACCTCGTTCGACCTCAATGGCCGCGTCGTGGAGATGTCCGACGTCACGCTGCCCGGTGACCGTACGGAAATGCTCTTCACCACTCCCCTGGAAAGGTGGTGAGTGCCGTGAGTCGGCGCATCATCGTCATTACCGCCGTGCACGCGCCGTCCGCCCACTTCCTGCCGGACGCGTACAAGTCCCTGTGCGAGCAGGAGCTGCCCGATGGGTGGGAGTGGCACTGGCTGATCCAGGAGGACGGCCGGAGCGATGAGGTCGCACCATACGTACCCGACGATCCGCGCGTGACCTTCAGGCAGGGGCGTCCCGGCGGTCCTGGCACTGCCCGTACGTTGGCGCTCGCGCACGCGGACGGCGAGTACGTGAAGGTCCTGGACGCCGACGATCAGTTGTCGGCGGGGGCACTGGTCCGTGACCTGGCGGCGCTCGAAGCCGACCCCACGCTCGGCTGGGCGACATCGCGGGTGCTGGATCTGCTGCCGGACGGCTCGACCGTCGGCTTCGAGGGGGATCCCGACGCGGGTCCGATCGAGCGTGGCGCGGTGGCCGAGTACTGGTCGGCGAACAACTACCGGGCACAGGTCCACCCGGCGACGCTCTTCGCGCGCCGGGACCTGGTGCTGGCTCTCGGTGGGTGGATGGCCCTGCCGGCCTCGGAGGACACGGGGCTGCTGCTCGCGCTGGACTCGGTCAGCCGCGGCTGGTTCTCACCGGAGGTGGGGCTCCTGTACCGCAAGTGGCCTGGCCAGGCGACGGGCCAGGCCGCACACACCGACCCGGCGGAACGGGATGCCCGCATGGCAGTGGTGGAGGCGCGGGCGCGGGCGCTCTCGTACCTGCGGTGGAACTATCCGGTCACCGGCTGAGCCCCGCTCGGAGGCTCACGAACTTGCCCGTATCGCCTCTTCCACCTTTGCGATCTGGGCGGCGATCAAGGCATCGTCGGGCTTGGGGATGAAGCGGGCCACTTGATTGGGTTTGATGGAATCGCCCAACGTCACGTCGCTTCTGAACCTTGTCACGACATTTCCAGTGCGCACCACAGTGGTCAGGCGGTGGATCTGTCCGTTGTTCACCGTGGCGGTCTTCACCTGCCCGGCTGTCCGGAAGCGGATTGCCTCATCGCCGAGTTCTGGCGCCTCCAACTCGACTGTTTTTTCCGACGACTGCCCGTACTGGTTCTTGGTCTCGAATTCCCCACAGGCGGCCAGCGACTTACGGAGCGACGTCATCCGGGCCCGCGCCGCGTCTGCGGGATAGGTGGCAAGCAACGTCTCGCGGGCGTCGATTGAGTTCGAAGCAGGGTAGAGGATCGAATTGGCGGCAGCCGTCTCTCCGAATCCCTTTTTTTCAGCATTCCAGAGGACCTTGCACGCCGCAGGCTTGACCGTGGTGGGGTCGTCCCACTCACCGCCGGCTCCTTTGACCGTCTCGGTAAGCGTGATGTCGAAGCCCGTCGCCTCTTCCTCCGTCAGCAGCGCGCCCTTCAACTCCGCTGCTGTGAGTGAATGCTCCTCTGCCGGTGCGGTAGCGGACCGCGGACTGTCGGCCGATGTGGGGTCGATGCCCTCGGATCCGGAACAGGCGGCAGACAGGGGCAGAAGCGCCAGTGAGGCCGCAGCGACGTACAGAGATCTCAGACGAACATGGCGCATGGATATATCCCCCCAGGGACAACGAATGTGGGCAGATCGCGAGGCGTGCGTGGTTGGATGCCTCGGCCTCCGAACTTATAGGCCGAGGCGAGCCGGTTCAGCCACGAACGGACACTTCATAAACGATCTCGCAGGTAGCGGCCGGGATGACGATGTCCGCCGTCTCTACCGGGCGTGAATCGTCGCTGTAGTACGTCCGCCGGATGCGCGTGACGAGGGCGCCCCGCTGTACGCCGAGGAGCGTCGCCTCCTCGGCGCTGGCCTGTCCGGGCTCCGGCTGCTCCACGACGTGGCTGACCGTGATGCCGATCTCGGCCATGCGGTCGACTACTCCCGCGCCGCCGTACGGTCCGCCCTCGGGTAGCACGATCAGCGTGCCGGATGTGATCTCGTACGGTTCCCAACTGGTCGACACCTGAGCCGGTTTGCCGTCGACCAGGAACTCGTACGCCGTACGGACGCAGAGATCTCCCTCGGGGATGCCGAGGCGCGCGGCGATGTCCGCCGGGGCCGGGACCTTCGCGTCAGTACGGCTCTCCCACGTACCGCGCTTGCCGAGCGACGCCATGTCGGCGCGGAACGGTGATCCTCCGCGCTGCTCGCGGTACTGCGAGCGGACCATCCGGAGGCGTTCGCGCGGTTCGGCGACGTACGTGCCCGATCCCGTACGGCCTTCCAGGACTCCCAGGGAGATCAGCAGCTCCTGCGCGCGGCGAATGACGTTCTCGCCGACCCCGCATTCCTGTGCGAGTTGAGCACGGGACGGGAGCCGGTCTCCCGGTGTCCACTCCTGGTCAGCGATGCGCTGCCGCAGCACGTCGGCGATCCGGAGGTAGGGCGGTTGCTCACGCATATGGAAAATCTAGTCCACTAGGTCTAATCTAGTTAACTACCTTCACTTAAGGTGATCCTGCGGCGACGGGGGGCTCGTGTCCTTACCCCAAGGACGTGCTGACCAGCTGGCCACACGCCTCTCCGCTGCCGGGTTCACCCCGCGCACGACGAATCACGACGACCACACGCGCATCGAGATGGAGGTCGCGGGCTCGGTTTCGGCTGGGTCCTGGCAGGAGCTCTTAGCGGTGCTGGAAGCAGCCGATTGGTTCGGGCTGGTCGTCAGCAGCGCGGGCGGTCGCCTTGCATGGGCCGCCATCCGCAGAAATGCCCCCGTGACAGATGACGCCGTCCGGGGGCACACCCATCAGCTATAGGGAGCTGATCAGCGTGTTCGACTTTATCCGCCGTGCTGCCGCATGGACCAGACGACGGCTCGTTCCACCTTCACCGCCTCCCCGTTCACCTCGCCGGGCCGGCTCGCACTGCGTGATCGCGGACCGGACCGAACGACGCACTTCACCTGCGGCGTCGGTGCTGCTGCGCCAGCCGCGCGGGCCGAGGCATGCCGCGCCGCTTCGCGCGGAAGACAGCGCTCTCGTACGGCCGTACGTACTGACGGCTGAAGAGCGAGCCCGGCTGTGGCGCCGACCGGGCACCCGGGCGCTCCCGGTCCACCCGTACTTCAACGCTGCGGAGGTCCACTGATGTCGATCCGTCACCAGCAACCGACCAGCGTCGCCATGGCCGTGCCGTACTACTCGATGGCCTGCCGTGTCGGTACGCACGTCAAGTGCGAGGAGGCTGAACTCAAAGCCTCCCCGGCCGCAGTGCCGATCGTCTACGAGAACTGCGTGTGCTCGTGCCACCTGAGTGAGGCCCAGGCCCCTGGCGAAGGCGGGACGCATGGCTAACCGGTACCAGCACGTAGCGGACGACCTCAGGCGCCTGATCACGGCAGGTGCCTTGTCCGTGGGGGAGCGGCTGCCCGCGGAGCAGGAACTCGCCTCGCGTTACAAGGTCAGCACACCGACGCTGCGGAACGCGCTGGAGGTTCTTCAGAGCGAGGGGCTGGTGGAGAAGCGACACGGCAGCGGGAACTTCATCCGACGGCCGGGACAGCGGATCACATACGCCAACGACAGGCATGAGGCCGGACAGAGCCCCGTACCCAACGTCGCCGTCAGCGTCAGCCTCGAAACCGCGCTGGTGGAGGCAGATGCTCAACTGTCGCTGCTCCTGGCCGTGCGGACGGGCAGCCCCCTGGCCGAGTACGCCTTCATCAGCCGCCAAGGGACGTCACCGCGCAGCTTGACCCGCGTCTACGTGCCTCGTGCCGTGGCTCGACTCGGTGTGCCGGACGTGAACGAGTCGCCGTGGGGCGACAGCGTGCGGCAGCTGCTGTCCGGGGCGGGGGTACGGGTGACGGCGACCGCCGAGCGGATCACCGCGCGCTTCCCGACTGCGTGGGAGGCGCACACCCTGCACATCAGCACCAGGACCCCCGTCCTGGCCGTGGAACGTACGTCGACCGACGCTAGTGACCGTGTGGTGGAGGCGGCGCTCCTGGTGCTGCCCGGCGACCGCACCGATGCCCTTTTCACCAAGCGTTCTGTGACCCAGGAACTGGAGGCAGCAGGATGACTACGTCACACGCCATCACCACCTCAGAAGCCTCGTTCGAGGTCCAACTCCCGATGACTGCTCGATCTGTTCCCCTCGCCCGCAATGCGCTCGAAGAGGCCATGGGCAACTGGGACGTGGACTCGGGAACGAGGGAAGACGTGCTGCTCGTGGTCGGTGAGTTGAGCGCGAACTCGGTCACGCACGCACGGAAGTTCCCTGGTCGCCAGTGGCGGTTGGTCGTCGTGCCGAACCCCGAAGTGATTCGTGTCGAGGTGTCCGACGCCGACGCGGATCGCCACCCCGAACTGTCCCCTCCCAGCGATGGAGAACAGGACGACGCGGAGCGCGGACGGGGCTTGGAATTGGTGGACACCCTGACTGGCGGCGCTTGGGGAGTCGCGGAGCGCGTAGTCGGCAAGACGGTATGGGCGCAGATCAAACGGCCGGCCCCTCCGGGGGCACCGTGAGCTTCTGGACTCGGGCGGGGTTCTGGTGCGAGTTCACTGTCACCTCGGCGCAGGCCGATGCACCCGGTACGCAGAGAGCGCGCGAGGTTCGGAGTGCCGGGGGAGCGCTGTCCTGGCTACGTGTGGACTTGCGCCCACTGACCGGGGGCCTCGATGCGGTGGAGGCCCGGAAGGCATTCGAATGGCTTGAGCGTAATCAGTGGACAGCCGCTGACCAGCTGAAGCAAGGCGAACCGGTGGCTCTCTCCCTGCTGCACCATGGCGCGGCGCTGAGATGGACGATCAGCCCGGGGCTCTTCCTGCCGCTTCTGGTTTCTCCATGCACATGCGCGGAGTGGGGGTCGATCTCATGACTCACTTCATCGCTTGGGTTCTTGGCCCTGATCGACCGACGCGAGTCAAGGCGTAACCGTGCCCCTGAGGACCTGAACGAGCGTGTGGAGTGGAACGCTCAGCGGATCCTCAATCCGCCGGAGCCTTCCCTCCTGAGCCGGTTCGGTGGGTGCCTGCTTGCAGCCGAGGAGTGGTGGGAGCGCAAGGTCTCGTTCCGAGATTTCCACCGGCGCATGGCCGCGGTACGGGAGGCGTATGAGCGCACATCCCCGCCCGACTGGAAGACGGAGGAAGGGGCGCGCCGTGCATTGAGACGCCTCGCCCACGCGGGAAGACCAAGCCGACGAGGGTAGAACCTGACGCGAGTCGGCATGAGCAGGCGAGACAGCCCGCGGTCTCGCGGCGCTTTGCCTCGTGGCCACACAGGCCCCCGGTCTCGCCGGACCGGGGGCCTGTCCTGTGTCCGTGACTCAAGGGATCAGGTGAGCGTCTCCGCGTCGATCCGGGAGAAGATCAAGTCACTCTCCTCAACGACCGCCCCGCGCCACCTCACCGGAACAACCGGCTTGCCGCGAAGCGCCGAGGGATAGCTTTCAGGCGCGTAGTCGTTGGCGAGCCGGTAGACGTTGAACCCGTGATCGCGCATCGTCGTCAGCAACTCCTCGGCGGAGTCACCGAGCTGGGCCATCCGGTCGGGTGTCACTTCAACCGTGATTTCGGCGTCCGGCCGCAGCCTGTCGAGTATCGGCACTATCCCTCGCACGACCGGCCCCTCCGCCCCCTCGACGTCAATCTTGATCACGCGCGCGCGGGCGATCTCGTCGGACTCAAGCAGTTCCGGCAGGGGCCGCGCCTCAATCTCAAACGACGACTCCGCCGGCCCGGCATACGGGACGATGCTGTTCGCGCCCATGTTCGCCGAACTGGCCAGCACGAAGGTCAGCGTCCTGTGACTGTCGGAGACGGCGGCGTTGACTGCCCGGACGTTGCCGTACTCGTTGAGCTGCACCTGCTGCAACAGCTTCCGATGGAAGTCCGGCGAGGCTTCGATCGCCACCACCTGGCCCTCGTCCCCAACGAGCCCGGACGCAAGGACGCTGTAGTAGCCGATGTTCGCGCCGACGTCGACGAACGTGTCACCGGGCTGAAGCCGGCTCCGGAGCCACTGGGTCATGTGCGGCTCCCACACCCCGAACAGGTAGATGTATCGCTGAATGAGGTCCTGAGTATCCACGGCGAACCGAGCCCCGAACCACGACCGGACAACCCGCCGCCGTGGACTGTCCCGCAACTGCGGGTTCACGTATTTCGCTGCCAGTGAGGTCTTACCCAGTGCCCCGGGGGCATAGCGAACGTAGGCGCGGCCAAGGATGACCAGGGTCTGTGAGCTAAGACTGATCATCTGCTTGGCCCTTCCGCCGGTTGGAGCGCGAACCGTGTCGCCGCTCGCGGGGCCTCCGGCACGATCTTCGTCCACTGGTTGCCGGTATGGGGCAAGCATAAGTACCTGAGCGTGGAGGGGGTGAGTACGCTCCCCGATGTCCTGGGCGGCCGGCGTTGGTGGGATGGGAACCATGGTCAAGGACGAATCGCAGCTCTATTCCGCTCACGACACGTGGTGGAAGGCTCCCATGGTCGCCACCCTGCCGGGCCTGCCGCTCCTTGTTGGCGAGTACGGCTTGTTTTTCAGAGACGGTTACACCAGCGGCATAGAGCTCCTGATCGTTGGAGCCATGGCCCTGCTTGCGGTCGCCTGGCTCTTGCCGCACCGCCGCTCCATGCGAGTACTGCGCATGCTGGCCGCCGGAACCGCGCTCGGTATTGCGATTCTTCCGCAGGCTTACGTGCTGCTGTTGGTTATGGCCATGGCCTATGGCTGACAGCCCTCAGCTCCCCCTCGCGAGAGGCCCCGGTGGTTGCGAGTCTCCCCGTACTTGCCATGGCTCCCACCTTTGAGTCCAGCTGCACTGTTCCGGCTCTTCCCCTGCCCCCTGGTCGGAGTACTCCTAAGATCCTCTAGAGATCTAGATGACTCGGTTGGTTGGGGGATGGGTTGGGGACCGGCGAGCAACTTGTGACTGTCGCGGCCGTGTTGCTCGGTGCGTTGACGACGCATCTGACCAACTACGTGACGGAACGGAGCCGGCATCGGCGGGAGTTGCTGACGCGTTGGGACGACCGGAAGCTTGACGCCTATGGCGGCTACGTCGATCGCGTGAGAGCTGCGATCTTCCTAGCTGTGCAGCTCTACGAGCATCGTGAAGGGCTTCGACGGAGCGAGCACTCCGAGGCGGAGATGGTAGTGGAGATGGGCGAGGCCGAGCGGTATCGCGGGCGGGCGTTCGAGCAAGTCATGTTGCTCGGCGGCGACGACGTGGTGGAGGCCGCGCACGATCTGGCCGCCGCGGCGCTCGCCGTCGAGTGGCTGGCCACTGGGAAGACGACGGGCACCCTGGAGGAGTGGCGGGAGCTGAACCGGGCCACGTTCCGGGGGATCAATGCCTTCCACGAGGCCGCTCGGGTGGATCTCGGGGTTCAGGGGCAAGTCACCGGCGAGAAGCATCCCGAGCGGGACCTAGTGCTGCCGACCGCTCGCCGGGATGGGGATGGGACGACGGGCTGAGGCCGTCCTTCGACCGCCCGTCGTCCTGGTGCCTCCCTGGGAGCGATCTGGTTGGCCCGCGAGGTGGTGTTCGTACTGGTCAGTGGCGTGCCGTTGCTGACCGCTGGATCCTCGCGGCCCGGCTCCCCGGGCCGCCGCTCCTGGTCTCCGGCCCGCTCCGGCCCGGTCCACCTGGCCCTGCGACACATGCAAAAAGCCCAACTGACCTCAGAGAAGGGGTACGTCGTGGCCGGGGACGGTCGCCTCTACGGCTTTAGCCACCTCCCCGATTCGTTCCCGCATCGAGCAAGACCAAGGGGCCACTCATTCAAATTCCGGGCAGGATCACAGCCTGCCCGAGTTGCCGGCCGGCGTACGGCCCCCTGATGATGCCCGACCCCAAACCGGGCAGGACACCCGCCAAACCCGCTCCGCTGGCGTGGACTATTCGCTCCCGTTTCTATCGGCGATGGCCTTTTGCAGGCGAGCGAGGTTGCCGAGACGGAGTGCGGTGTCGGCGATCACCAGCGCCCGCTCCTTCAGGGGCAGCGCGTCAGCATGGCGGCCCAGCCCGCCAAAGGTGGCAGCGAGGTTGCCGAGACGGACTGCGGTGGTGGGGTGGTCGGGGCCAAGGGCAGCCTCGGCGATCACCAACGCCCGCTCCTCCAGGGACAACGCGTCAGCATGGCGGCCCAGCCCGCCGAACGTGGCAGCGAGGTTGCCGAGACAGTTTGCGGTGTCGGGATGGTCGGGGCCGAGGGCGGCTTCGGTGATCGCCAGCGCCCGCTCAGCGAAAGGCAGGGCTTGCCTGGCCTGTCCCCGTGACACCAAGAAAATGCCCGTAACCGCAAATAGTTGCGCTGGTTCGGCGTCAGGTTGAGGGGCCGAATGCCTCTCTGCGACAGCTTGAACATGCGGCAGGAGCTCCTGCCAATACGGCCAGCTTCCGGCCTCGCTGGGATCCTTATGCTTGGCTGCTCGCAGCAGGACGGTCACAGCGATGTCGTTCGCGTGTGGAAGCGGGCGCGGCTTTGAGCGCCGCCAGAAGGGCATTAAGCGGCGTGGCTTTTCTGCTGGTGGGGCTGCCGGCGTAGTAGTGCGCAAGACGGTTTGCAGGAGGCGGTGGATGGTGACGGTGGTGTCCGTGAGCGTGACCATGCTGTACGCGGCGAGGAGCCCCAGGGCCTGGTCGACGTCCTCGCGGCTGGACAGTGCGGTATCCAGGACGTTGCGCGGCAGCGGAGCGGGGGCGAGGTAGGCCAGGATACGGAGCAGCGGGACCGCGTTGGGGTCGGTGTTCTGCAGGGTAGTGAGGGTCAAGGACCAGAGGCGGGCGATGGTGCGCTGGTGGGGGTCGCCGGGTGGGGTAGTGGCCAGAATGGTGGCGGGGTCTTCTCGGAGCCGGGTGAGGTAGGCCTGGGGACTGGTACGGGTCTGGGCCAGGTATGCGCCGGCCTGTTGCAGTGCGAGAGGGAGGTGGCCGAGTTCGGTGGCCAGGTCGTGGAGGTGTTGGGTGTCGGTGTCCGTGTGACGGTCGGTGAGGCCTCGGAGGACAGCCAGGGATGCCTGAGGATGCAGGGTGTCCAGGGCCAGCACGGTGCCCATGCCGCGATTCCGGAGATCGCGGCGGGTGGTGATGAGTACCTGTCCTGTGGAGAGGCGTCCCAGCAGAGGCTGTAGGTGGGTGGGGTCTTCGACGTTGTCCAGCACCACCAACCACCCGGACCGGCCCTGCAGCCATGCCACTGCCCAGCCTGCGGCTTCGTCCAGCGGCATTGCCACATGGACCGGGTTCAGTGCCACCGCCAGCTCCGCCAGCCCCGCGGCGACTCCCTCGGGTGACTCGGCGGGTATCCACCACACCGGTCCCTGCCCGGCCGCGACATGCCGTCCGGCGTGGTGCTGAACGAGCGTGCTCTTGCCTACTCCGCCCATGCCGCGCACGCTCTGCGCCACGATCCCCGTACCCGTCGAGGGGAGGTCTGCCAGCGCCTTCAGCGCGTCATCCCGGCCCTCGAACACCGTGCTGTCAAAGTTCGGCAGATTATGCAGGCCCGCCAGTGCGTCCTCGGCCAGGGCCGGTTTCAAGGCATCGGGAGGCAGGACGAGCGTGCGTTGCTCGATCCGAGGGCTGTCACCGGTGGCGAGCACGCCGCTATTGCCACCGACCGCAGCCGACCGTCCCCCGCCAGCCGTGGGGCCACCAGGCAGGCTCATCGCTGAACAGTGCCCCCGTCCCCGGTCACGATCACGCCCGAGTTATCGCCAGTGGCCACCGCACGCTCCCCCGACGCGGTCGATTGCTGACCAGCTCCAGGGGACGGAGACGACGCCGAACCGAGCACCGAAGCTGCCCAGGCACCCAACAGGCCAGCAATGACGGCACCCGCACCCGCACCAGTCGCGATGCGCTCCGGCCGGTCCCACGGCAGCAGAAGGTCACCAAGCCAGACGCAGAAACCGAAGAGCACCAAGGCCCCCAGCGTCACCAACAGCCACCGTGCGGTCCGTGTCACGTCACGCCTCCCCGTAGAAAGCCAGCACCACCATCGTCCACCAACCACTCACCACGAGGAAGCGGAAGTCGGAGATCGCCCAAAGCGAACCACTCTCTTTCTCAGCCTCGCTCAGCAAGCGTAGATGTGCTCGCGTACCAAGGGGCCATTCTCCAAAATGAAGCCAGAGACCGGCCAGAACTCGCTTAGTCGAGGGTGTTGGAGGGCCAATTCTCGGTCGAGCCTTGTGCCGAACAGGGGCCGTCGGGGTGGGCGAGCCCAGCAGCGACCAGGGTTGAGGCAGGTTCTGACTGTCACGCCACCGGGCCTATTCGGCATGCGAAGGTCACGTGATCATTCCACTGGTCAGGGTCGGCGTTCCACGTCCCGAAGATGACGTCTATCCAGGCGTCGTGGTCTCGGTCCTGATGGTGGGTAGCAGTTCGCGAAGTAGACCGCGTACGGAGCACCGTCCGCGCAGACGTGGTTCCACACACGCTCGATTGGGGCGTCACAGCATTCGCACTGGAACTCGCGGGTCTGGCGGTCAGGGCCGAAGGTGAGCAGCATGTCGAACATCATGGCCCAGCCAAGCGCAGGCCTCCCTACTGGAGCGGTACTCGCGTAGCCGTACAGCAGCGAACTACAGAAACCGCAGCAACCGCCCATGGCCGGCAGTGTCTCCCGGAGGTTTCGACGCGACCGCTATGACCGTCGCTGACCGATCCAGATAGAGCTACGGATTAGAAGGCGAATAGCTCGCAGCCCCCCGTGACATACGCTCAACGTCATGGGGTTGCTCTCATGGGAGACGTGACTCTCGACTCTCGCCGGACGGCCCTACTACGTCGTGCGCGTCACGGACGTGGCTACCGGCTGCTGGAGCGTGGAGTTCGAAGGGATGGGCTCGGAAGGCCTATTCATCGCTGTGTCGAGGCCCTTCGGTGCGCCAGACAGCCATCTGGAGGTGACCTCCACCGGCCACCTGACCGATGAACTACGAGCAGCGGCCATCGAGCATGCACGGCACTGGCTGTACGACGAAGACTGAGCCGGGACCGTCTCAGTTTCCGTCTCATTCATCTACGTCCGCGGTCGTTCAGGCGGGTCTCAGAGGAACTAGCGTCACGATGGCCGGCTCGGCCATGAACGCAGGTGAACGGCCCCGAACGACACCCAGCAAGCCCCCAACAGACTTGGAAAGCGTGTTGGGGGCAACCCCTCACGAGTTCGAATCTCGTATCCTCCGCCATTGCTCTCACCGGGCAATACGTCGTAGGGCCCCACCGCTTGCGGTGGGGCCCTACGACGTTGGTGGTCTCAGTTTTGGTCTCAGTTGCGACTATCGCCCGTAGCCCCGCATCAGCTGGCCGCAGCCAGCGCACAGCCCGAGCCTCCACGGCGGGCATCCCAGTACTACGGAGGCAGCAGCGTGCTCTACAGCCGTGATTCGCATCGGGTCGAAGGAGCACCAGACCGGCCTGCGGAGCAGGGTGAAGCCGGTCAGCTGACTGAGATCAGGAAGGGACCGGCCGTCACTACCGCCCAGCCATCTCCTCCCGCCCGGCAGGCGTAGTTGATCTTCTGCTCAGCGAAGGAGATCACGTTCGTCCTCGCCTTCGTCCGGAGCTACAAGGAGACGGGCTGTACTCCACGGCGTTGACCTAGCTCCGGTGCACGCTGCCGGCGCTGAGGTGGTGGTACTGGATCTCCCGGCCAACGGTGATGCCACCGGGCCCGGTGGAGGCAGTGCCCGAGACGCTCCGCCGATTGGCCACGGGAACCGCAACCTCGGCATCCAGGCAGTACCGCGTAGCGGTCTCGACAATCCCTTCCTTAGTGGAGTCGTGCTGCACAGCTCCACCAACGTCGCTTTCCCGAGCAAAGTGTCAGTGCCACCTGGAAGGATGTGCACGTGACGCGCGACAACAAGGAAGCCCAGCGGGCTGAACTGCACCGGACCATCTGGCGGATTGCCAACGACCTGCGCGGCAGCGTCGACGGCTGGGACTTCAAGACCTACGTCCTGGGGATCCTGTTCTACCGATACGTCTCCGAGAACCTGACGGCCTACATCAACGAGCAGGAACGCCAGGCCACCGGAGATCCTGGCTTCGACTACGCCGACCTGGATGACTTCGAGGCCGAGTTCGGCCGTGACGGGACGGTCGAGGAGAAGGGCTTCTACATCCTGCCCTCGGACCTGTTCGCCAACGTGCGCGCGCGTGCCGCCAAGGACGAGAACCTCAACAAAACCCTGTACGAGGTCTTCAAGGACATCGAGGGTTCGGCCCAGGGCACCGCCAGCGAAGACGACCTCAAGGGCTTGTTCGCCGACCTGGACGTAAACAGTCCCAAGCTTGGCCCGACCGTGGCGAAGCGCAACGAGCAGCTCCGCAAGCTCCTGAACGCCATTGGCGATCTGAATCTCGGCTCGTTCGCCGACAACACCATCGACGCGTTCGGCGACGCCTATGAGTACCTCATGATGATGTACGCCTCCAACGCGGGTAAGTCCGGCGGTGAGTTCTTCACTCCGCAGGAGGTCTCCGAGTTGATGGCACGCATCACTGTGGTCGGCAAGAGTGAGGTCAACAAGGTCTACGACCCTGCCTGCGGATCCGGGTCGCTGCTGCTGAAGTTTGCCAAGGTTCTCGGCAAGGACAACGTCCGCCAGGGGTTCTACGGCCAGGAAATCAATCTGGCGACCTACAACTTGTGCCGGATCAACATGTTCCTGCACGACATTAACTACGAGAAGTTCGATATCGCCCACGGCGACACCCTCATCGACCCCGCCCACATGGACGACGAGCCCTTCGAAGCTATCGTGTCCAACCCGCCCTACTCCACCAAGTGGGCGGGCGATTCCAACCCACTGCTAATCAATGACGAGCGATACAAACCAGCTGGCGTGCTGGCCCCCAAGTCGAAGGCTGACCTAGCCTTCACGATGCATATCCTGTCGTGGCTGGCCGAGAACGGCACCGCAGCGATCGTCGAGTTCCCCGGAGTTCTCTACCGCGGCGGCGCAGAGAAGAAGATCCGCAAGTACCTCATCGACAACAACTTCGTCGAAACGATCATTCAGATGCCACCAGATCTCTTCTTCGGCACCACCATCAGCACCTGCATCATCGTGCTCAAGAAGGCCAAGACCGACAACAAGACGCTGTTCATCGACGCCTCCGCCGAGTTCGTGCGCCAGGGCAACAAGAACAAACTGTCCGAGGCCAACGGCAACAAGATCCTGAAGGCTTACGTCACCCGTCAGAACGTCGAGCACTTCGCCCGACTGGTCGACAATTCCAAGATTGCCGACCAGCACGACTACAACATCTCAGTGTCCTCATACGTCGAGGAGAAAGACACCCGCGAGGCCGTCGACGTCACAGCACTGAACGCCGAGATCCAGCAGATCGCGACCCGCCAGTCCGCCCTGCGCTCACAGATCGACACCATCGTCGCCGACCTCGAGGAAACAGCCAAGTGAGCCGCATCGACGAGCTGTTCAAGCAGCACTGCCCCAGCGGAGTTGAGTACAGGCCGCTGGGTGAGGCCGGCGAGTTCATTCGTGGACGCCGGTTCACCAAGAACGACTACGTCGAGTCGGGACTTGGGTGCATCCACTACGGGCAAATCTACACCGACTACGACACTGCAGCGGATTCGACAGTAGCGTTCCTCAATCCCAATCTTCGAGGTTCGCTCCGACTCGCCCGCAAGAATGACCTTGTAATTGCAGCAACTGGCGAGAATATCGAAGACGTCTGCAAGGCTGTGGCATGGCTCGGCGAGGAAGAGGTCGCGGTTCATGATGACTGCTACATCTACCGTCATTCTTTCGACCCGATGTTCGCCTCCTACCTGTTCCAGTCCTCCACTTTCCAGGAACAGAAAGCGCGGTATGTAAGCGAATCCAAGGTGGTTCGAGTTTCTGGCGTCAACATGTCGAAGATCAGGGTTCCTGTTCCACCACTGGAAGTTCAGCAGGAAATCGTTAAGGTTCTCACCCTGATGGCGTCACTGAAGGCCGAACTGGAGGCTGAACTGAGGGCTGAACTGGAAGCCCGACAGCGCCAATATGTGCACTACCGCGACGCCTTGTTGACCTTCCCCAAGACGGAGCGGGTCAAGTAGGCGACCTGGATGAACTCGGCGAGGTTCTTCCAGCCGATATCGCCGCGCGTCGCCAGCACCTCCTTCCGTGACCACCTCCTGACCTAGAGGAGAAGACCACAGCATGGCCACTCGCCCTGGTACCGATTGCAATATTGACCCGATCGCAATAAGCGATGAATCAACCGTCGTCGCCGAGCATGAGTCTGACCCCGAAACCTCAGAGCGGTACCAGAGCGAGGCTCAGCTTGAGAGAAAATTAATCGCGCAGCTGCGCGGGCAGGGGTATGAGTTTCTGACCATCACCAGCGAGGCCGGCCTCGTGGCCAACCTACGAGCTCAGCTGGAGGCGCTGAACGGGATCACGTTCACCGACGCGGAGTGGAAGACATTCTTCTCCGAGCAAATTACCAGCGCCAACGACAGCATCGTCGAGAAGACAGCGCGCATCCAGGAGAATCACGTCCGGATCCTTAGTCGGGAGGATGGGTCCTTCGAGAACGTTGCACTGATCAACAAAGCTAATATCCACAACAACCGGCTGCAGGTCATCAACCAATACGAGTCCGAAGGCACCCGGGCTACCCGATACGACGTGACGATCCTGGTCAACGGCCTACCCATGGTCCACGTCGAACTCAAGCGGCGTGGCGTGGACATCCGCGAGGCGTTCAACCAGATCAACCGGTACCAACGAGATTCGTTCTGGGCCAGCTCGGGCCTATTCGAGTACGTACAGTTGTTTGTCGTCAGCAACGGCACCTTGACGAAGTACTACTCGAACACCACTCGTGACCGGCACGTGGGCAAGGCAGCAGGTAAGCGCCACCGTAAGCAGACATCGAACTCGTTCGAGTTCACCAGCTGGTGGGCCGACGCCAACAACAATCGGATCGCAGATCTACGTGGGTTCACCCGAACGTTTCTGTCCAAGCGCACCCTGCTGAACATCCTGACCCGGTACTGCGTGCTCGACGTCGACCGCAACCTGCTGGTCATGCGGCCCTACCAGATCGTGGCTACCGAGCGGATTCTGCAGCGGATCGAAACGTCCACGAACTACCGGCGCACCGGCACCATCGACGCCGGCGGGTACGTGTGGCACACCACCGGGTCGGGCAAGACCCTGACCAGCTTCAAGACCGCACAGCTGGCGACCCGCATGGACGGTGTCGACAAGGTCCTGTTCGTCGTGGACCGCAAGGACCTCGACTACCAGACCATGCGCGAGTACGAGCGCTTCGAGAAGGGCGCGGCCAACTCAAACGCATCCACCGCCGTGCTAAAGAAGCAGCTGGAGGACCCCGACTCCCGGATCATCATCACCACGATCCAGAAGCTGTCGATCTTCGTGAAGCGCAACGGACAGCACCCGGTCTTCGGCAAGCACGTGGTGATCGTGTTCGACGAGTGCCACCGTTCTCAGTTCGGCGACATGCACACCACGATCACCAAAGCGTTCAAGCACTACCACTTGTTCGGGTTCACCGGGACGCCGATCTTCGCCGACAACGCCGGCACCAGCGGCAACCCGAAGCGTCGCACCACCAGCCAAACCTTCGGGGACAAGCTGCACACGTACACGATCGTGGACGCCATCGGCGACAAGAACGTCCTGCCGTTCCGCATCGACTACGTCAACACCATCAAGGTCGCCCCACAGGCTCCCGACAAGCAAGTGACCGCGATCGACACCGAGTCCGCACTGCTACACCCCGACCGGGTACGCATAGTGGCCGGGTACATCATGGAACATTTCGACCAGAAGACCCGACGTGGCAAGGGGTATGTCCTCAAGGACAAGCGCGTGCGCGGGTTCAATTCGATGTTCGCCACGGCTTCCATCGACGCTGCCAAGCGGTACTACAACGTCATCGAGAAGCTGCAGCGTGAGCGGGAGCAGGCCGCCCAGGCCGCGAGCAAGCGGTACGAGCGCCTCAAGGTCGCGCTGATCTACTCCTTCGCCCCAAACGAGGACGCGCCCGACGGTCTGCTGGGCGAGGAAGACTTCGAGCCCGACGGCCTGGACAAGGACTCGCGCGACTTCCTGGAGGACGCGATCCAGGACTACAACGACATGTTCGGCACCTCGTACGACACCTCGTCAGTGAAGTTCGAGAACTACTACAAGGACCTGTCCGGTCGGCTCAGGAACCGCGAGGTCGACCTCGTCATTGTGGTCAACATGTTCCTGACGGGCTTCGACGCCACCACCCTCAACACCCTGTGGGTGGACAAGAGCCTCAAGCACCACGGCCTGATCCAGGCGTTCTCCCGCACCAACCGCATCCTCAACTCGGTCAAGAGCTACGGCAACATCGTCTGCTTCCGCGACCTTGAGGATGAGGTCGACGACGCCCTGGCGCTGTTTGGGAACAAGGACGCGGCGAGCATCGTCAAGATCGCCCCCTACGGGGAACACCACACCAAGTACCAACAGAAGATCGCCGACCTGCTCGACCGGTTCCCTCTGGGCAAGGAGATCGTTGGAGATCAGGCACAGAAGGGCTTCATTACGCTGTTCGGCGCAATCTTGAGCCTGCGTAACATCCTGGTCGTCTTTGACGAGTTCACCGGCCACGAGATCCTCACCCCACGGCAGCTGCAGGACTACCAGTCGGTCTATCTGGACCTGTACGAAGACTTCCGCCGAACTGCTGAGGGGGACAAGGAGTCCATAAGTGAGGACGTTGTCTTCGAGATCGAGCTGGTCAAGCAGGTCGAGGTTGGCGTTGACTACATCCTGATGCTGGTACGCGAGTACCAGCGGCAGAAGGGCAACGGCGTTGACAAGGCGCTCGAGGCCCGCGAGAACATCGCTCGCGCCCTCGACGCAAGCGCGTCGCTGCGCAACAAGAAGGACTTGGTCATGGAGTTCGTCGACTCCATCTCCGCCGGCACCGACACCGACGACGCCTGGCAGGCCTACATCGCCCAGAAGAAGCACGACGAGCTCGAACAGATCATCACCGAGGAGAACCTGAAGCCTGAGCCCGCCCGCGCCTTCGTCGAGGGCGCCTTCCGCAACGGCGAGATCCCCACCAGCGGCACCGCGATCACCAAGATCCTGCCCCCGGTCTCCCGGTTCGCCCGCGCCAACAACCACGGTGCCAAGAAGGCCGTCGTACTTGAGAAACTCAAGGCCTTCTTCGACCGGTTCTCCAGCCTGTCCTGACTCTGCATTCCAGACCCATCCTGACGAGGACAGCCGAAGACCACGCCCTCAGCTGTTGGAGAATGCTTCAGGACAGTCCCCCACGGAGCCAGCCTCGCAGTGATGTAGGTGGCAGACCCGCGAAGCAGGTCCAACTGGGGTCCGTGCAGGCGTTGGCATGGGACGTCGTCCTATACCAACGCCTGCACCCCTGCCCTCAGGGGAAGGGCGTCCGTGGCGCTACCACTCGTCGACGTCGCCGTACTTCCCCAGGTTCTGCGCGCGGTCCACAGCTTGTGCACGTGCCTCGGTGAAGGCGGCCTCCACCGCCGCCTTGTCCTTACCACGCGCGTTGGCCTCGACCTCCTGGCCCGCACCGGGGAGCCGGACCGTGCGCCAGACCGATAGGCGGCTGGTGTAGGCATCGGTCTCGAACTCCCAGGCCGGCACCGACCACTGTTCGGGGAGCGCTGTCGACTCGCGCTCTCCGCTGGGGAGGAACAGCGCTCGGGCATGGAAGACCACGGTCCGCTCGGGCATCCGATCGCGGACCGCGCGCACGCTATCGGGGCCGTTACGCTCCCAGCTCCCGCGGTCCCACTCCTCCACCTCAGCCGTGCGGTCCGGCCAGTCCTCGCTCCACTGGGCAACGACCTCGGCAGCATGCTCCCGGTGGAGGAAGGGCACGCGCCGCCCGCCGAGACGAGCGACGTGGACCACCAGCTCGGCGGGGACAGGGCTCCGGTCGGCGCCAGGCACGACGCCTCCGGATGCTTGGGCCGGGTCGCTGCCCCAGAGGAGGCCACCGATCTTGTCCGCGGTGTCCTTGAGGACGCGGCTGGTCAGGTGCTGGTAGCGGCGACGCATCCGCGCGGACTTGCCGGGTTCCCAGCCCATGATTCCGTCCACGACCGCGTCGGAGACGCCGAGGATCAGCAGAACGGTCGCCGCGGTGTGGCGGGCGTCGTGGAGGCGGCCGTCGCGGACTTCCGCTGCCTTCAACAGGTCCTTCCACTTGTGGAAGTCCGTGTTCGGGTTCAGGGGCTCGCCGATGGGCGAGGTGAAGACGTACCCCTTCTCCGTCCAAAGATCGCGGGCAAGGGCACGCTCTCGGGCCTGCTCCTCCTTGTGCCGACGGCGTAGATCCATCAGCTCGTCCGGGCCGCCAATGGGCCGCTGCCCGGCTCGCGACTTCACGTTCTTGGTCTCGCGCCGGATGTTGATCTTCTGCGGGCAGAAGCCGGGCTTGCGCCCGCAGCGGTCGCCGCAGCCGTGCTCGTAGCGGGGCCGCAAACGGCCTCGGCGGACACGGATCGCGCCGAGCTCGAAGTCGACGTCGGTCCATTGCATGCCGAGAACCTCGCCTTGCCGGAGACCGAGCGCCAGGGCGATCACCCAGCGGGCCGCATTGCGGTGCTTGCCCGCTTCTGCCAGGAGGCGCTGGACTTCCTCTACCGAGTACGGCTCGACCTCATCCTCTTCGAGGCGCGGGGCCTTTGCGATCGTGGCCGGGTTACGAGTGAGGTGGCCACGGCGCACCGCCTCGTTGAGGGCGGTGCGAATGGTGCGGTGGGTCTGGTGCGCGGTGCCAGCAGCGCTACCGGTCTCCTGCATCCTCTTGTAGAAGCGCTCCAGGTGCTCCGGCTCCAGCTTCTCCAGGCGGTGGGCACCGAGGCCGGGGATGAGGTGGTGGTTCACCGCGACGCGGTAGCCGTCGATGGTGTTCTCGGAGACGTTCGGCGCTGCGATGTCCTCGACCCAGTGGGTAAGCCAGGTCTCGAGCGTCCAGCTCTGGCCGGCCTTGCGCACCGCGTCCTTGTCCCGCTGCCGCTCCACCTCCCTGACGGTTTTGGTGACCTCCGCGCGGGTCTTGCGGCTGACGTGGCGCCGGTCCGGCATGCCGTCATCCTTGACACCGACGGTGACTCGGCCGTGCCAGCGGCCGTCCTTACCGAGGTAGATGGACGAGGCGCCGTTGGGCTGACGGCTTTTCGCCGTCCCGCCCCGGGTCATGCTGCGGCCCCGAAGTCGTCAACCGTGAGGCGCCGCGCCAGGAAGTCGTTCACCGCCTCTGCTGGGATACGGCGCAAGCTGCCGATCTTCACAGAGGCGATCTCGCCGGAGGTGACGTACTCGTAGAGCTTCGTGCGGCCGATGCCGATGCGTCGCGCGGCTTCGGCGACGGTGAGGGCGACGAGGGTGGTATCGCCTTCGGGCCGAAACCTCGCCGAGCTGCATCACCTGCTGGAGCTCATAGCCGAGGCTCTGTGCGAGCCCGCCGACCTGCGGGAGGTCTGACCACCGTGATCGCTGCCATCAAACCGTCCGGGTCAAACACCCGTGGCCTGCTCGCCTACCTCTACGGCCCTGGCCGCCACGACGAACACCTCGACCCGCACATCGTCGCCGGATTCGCGATGCTCGGCATGCCCGACCCCGGCCGCGACGAGAACGCGACCCTGACCGCACTCGGCCGCCACCTCGACGCGCCGGTCCGCCTGCGCAACAGCGAGTTCGGCAAACCGGTCACCGACCACGTCTGGCACTGCCCGGTTCGCGCCGCCCCCGAAGACCGCCACCTCTCCGACACCGAGTGGGGCGAGATCGCCCAGCGCATCGTGGAAGCCGCCGGAATCGCCCCCGCCGGGGACGATCTGGGATGCCGCTGGATCGCCGTACGCCACGCCGACGACCACATCCACATCCTCGCCACCACTGTTGGTGAGGACGGCCGCCGTCCCAAGCTGCACGACAGCGGTCTCCGCGTCGGCAACGCCTGCCGGCAGATCGAGAAGGACTACGGCCTTCGGCAACTGAAGAATGGCGACCGCACCGGCACCCGCCGCCCCACCCAGGCCGAGATGCACAAGGCCGAACGCCTCGGCTGGGAACAGACCAGCAGGCAATGGCTCCAGGACCGCATCCGCGCCGCCATCCCCCACGCCACCACAGCCGAGGAACTCCTCGCCTACCTCGAAGCCGACGACATCCCGGTCAAGCCACGGCGCGGCCCGTCCGGAGACCTCCTCGGCTACGCGGCCGGACGCCCCGGCGACCTCGACAAAAACGGCGAACAGATCTTCCACCCCGGCGGGAAGATCGCCCCCGACCTGTCCCTGCCCCAACTAAGACCGTGTCCTATGTGGTGAGGCGGATGAGTCGTTGGTAGCAGCAGAGGGTGGCGGCGAGGCCGAGGAAGGCCAGGTAGTTGCGGGGTTGGCGTTCGTAGCGGTGGTTGAGTCTGCGGTAGCCGGTCAGCCACGACATGGTGCGCTCGATAACCCACCTGTGGCGCCCTAATCGCTCGCTGGATTCGATTCCTTTGCGGGCGATGCGGACGCCGATGCGTTTGCCGCGGAGCCATTTCCGCAGGTCAGGCACGTCGTATGCTTTGTCTGCGTGGAGTTTGCGGGGCTTGTAGTTCCAGCCGTTCTGAGGGTCGTGTCTCGATTGGAGGCCGGCCACCATGGGCTTCAGCCCGAGGCTGTCGTGGGTGTTGGCCGCGGAGACACCGACGACCAGGGGCAGTCCGGCCGCGTCCGACAGGACGTGCATCTTCGAACCCGGCTTGCCCCGGTCCACGGGACTCGGGCCTGTGAGTTCGCCCCCTTTTTGGCCCGCACATGAGCGGAGTCGAGGACCACGCGGGAAAGGTCGAGAAGCCCGCACTCGTCGATACGGCCGATGACGGCCTCGTGCAGGCGCCCCCAGACACCCGCCCTGGACCAGATCACGAAACGCCGGTGAGCGGTGGACTTCGAGATCCCGAAGCACGGCGGCAGAGCCCGCCAGGCACACCCGCTCACCAGCACATAAATGATCGCGGCGAACAGCGTCTCATCAGGCGTGTCCTGCGTCCCGCCGCCTTGCGGCCGCACCTTCGACGGTGGGATCAACGGTTTCGCGATCTCCCACAGCCCATCCGGAACAATCCAACTCCACGTACCCCGCCCCATGCACAGCCCAACGAGCCACCCCCACATAGGACACGGACTAAGCGCCACAAGCTTCACCACCACGCTCTGCATTACCTGGGTACGCTGGGTGGTCAGAGCGAGACCAGGGGAGTGGTGGGGCGGGGATGAGGAAGAGCACGCAGGGGATGCCGCTGGAGGTTCGGCAGGTTCGTGAGGCCCTGCTGAGGGAGTTCACTGACCGGATTTCAATGGACGACTTCGAGAAGAAGGATCCTATGGAGCGGGAGACCGCTCTCTTATCCCGGGCTGTGTCGGCGAGGGCAGCTCGCATTCTGACCGACTGCACCTCAGACGAGGCGGCCGCTGGGGTGATCGATGGCAGAGCCGACTTCGGCATCGACTCCGTGGCATTCTCCGCTTCCGGGACGGAACTCTGGCTGATCCAGGCTAAATGGAAGAACTCGGGGACAGCAGGCTTCGACACTGAGGCGGCACTCAAGCTCATCCACGGCCTCAAGAAGCTCGATAACCGGGATTTCGACCACTTCAATGAACGCCTTCGGCTGCTCGGGGACCGGGTGCACGGCGTTCTCAAACTGCCCACCTGCAAAGTGCACCTAGTCGTCGCCCTGATGGGGGACGGCCGGCTTTCACCCGAGACACGCAACATTCTGGATGAGGCAGCCCGTGAATTCGGGGGACTCGGCCGCACCGTCGAATACCGAGTGGTGGACCAGGCTGACTTCCACCGGGCCATTCGGGAAGAGCTGGAGCCAGAGCCCATCAGTGTGACCGCGAAGATGACCGAGGGCTGGCACGACCGCGAGACCCCTTACAAGGCCATCGTTGGTGAGGTGAGCGCCGCAGAGCTTGCCCGGTGGTACGCAGACAACGGCGAGCGCCTCTACGACCGTAACGTCCGCAAGTCGCTCGGGCTCACGGGAGTCAACAAGACTTTGGTCGACAGCATGTTGGAGGACCCTGACGGCTTCCTCTACCGCCACAACGGCATCACGGTGCAGTGCGACACCATCGAGCGGGAATTCTTCGCGAAGCGGGCGACCGGAGCGCCTATCTCCCTGACTCTCCGCAACGCGAGCGTCGTGAACGGGGCACAAACCGTCACCTCAGCCAACCGGGCCTTCGAGAAGGACCCTGACGCGGTGGCCGAAGCCTACGTCTCTGTGCGGATCGTCTCTGTAGAGGGGACGCCTGAGGGGTTCGCACAAAGCGTCACCAAAGCCACCAACACCCAGAACCACATGGAGCGCCGGGACTTCATCGCTATTGACCCGGTTCAGAGCGAGATCCAGAAGGACTTCAAGCTCTCACTGGACAAGGAGTACGTCTTCCGGCGCGGAGAAATGGAC
The DNA here is from genome assembly GCF_055582185.1 of Streptomyces sp. NPDC042201. NCBI lineage: Bacteria > Bacillati > Actinomycetota > Actinomycetes > Kitasatosporales > Streptomycetaceae > Streptomyces > Streptomyces sp. NPDC042201. The sequence goes on from NZ_JBVJDS010000001.1 coordinate 99,298, forward strand.
CCGGCTCCCGAGTCTGGCTGCTCGGTCACCGAGGCGGCCACCGCTCTGGCCTGTGCGTATCGGGATCCAACCTTCGCGGTCCGGGTCAAGGGATCGACCGAGGCCCTGTGGAAGGAAGGCGCTGACGGCGCCTATACCCGCTTATTCGGGCAGCAGGCAAGCGCCTACCAGATCTGGCGTTCGGTGCAGGTTCTGCGAGAAATCCGGGACGAGCTCACAAAGCTCCGGTCTACGCTATCGGGGAGGGCGGCGTCCATCGCGGACACTGGGGCGCTACTGGCCGCGCATGTGGTGTTCCAGCAAATCGGCAGCGAGGTAATTGAAGAACCCGACAGCGATTGGGACACGATTCTGCAGGGCGTGCCTGACCAGGTGCAGCGTATCCTGGCCGGCCTGATCGGCATGGTCGACAAACTCTTCACCAACAAGAGCTACATCACGAGTACTTTCGCCAGCGAGGAGAAGTCCAGACAGCTTGTGCAGGCGGTCTTGCTGACGCTCGACGCAGGGAGCGATACCCCTGACTTCTCGGCGTTCGTGGCGGCAGCCAGCAAGAAGCGTGCGAAGCGGCCCCCGACGATTCACCTCCTCGTGGACCACGACCTCATCCCCGACGGCACGCCGCTGACCTACGCGCCCAGTGACACCGAAGAGCGGGCCATCGGCGCCTGGCTCGATCAGGACCCGCGCCGACGCCGGGGCACCTGGCTCAACGACCGCAAAGCGCCGATCCTCTGGGAGGCTGATGGCCGACGCTACTCGCCGAGTGGGCTAGTGAATCGCATCTGGCAGCAGGCCGAATGGCGGGAACAGTGGAGCGCTGTCCAAGGACCCAAGCAGTGGCGGGTACCCGGGGAGGGGACGCTGGTCGAGATTGCGGAACGGTTGTGGCGGCGGCTGGACACGGAGCAGGAGCCGATAGAAGACGACCAGCCCTAAGTTCAAGCACCCCCGGGTCGAGACCGTGTGGGCCGAGAGCGCTCGGCCCAGACGGTCTTGCCCGTGGGGTGGCATGCACTTCAGCGGCGTGGCCCGCGGCCTCCAACACACTCGTGTCCCGGTCTCAGTTCTGGTCTCATTCACCGCCGTCCACCAGGGTTCACACCCCAGCGCAGGTCTGGCTATGCCGCAGGTCAGGACGTTCCCACCCACCCCCGAACACCCAAGCGAACATTTGGAAAGCGTGTTGGGGGCAACCCCTCACGAGTTCGAATCTCGTATCCTCCGCCATTGCTCTCACCGGGCAATACGTCGAAGGCCCCCGCTGCTCGCAGCGGGGGCCTTCGACGTATTCCGTCCTAGTTGGTCTGCAGGGCAGGAGGTGCTGGCGGCCTCGTCAGGGGGACTGGCTGATGCCGCGCCGCCAGACGTTGGTGATGGCGCGGGTGGCGGTGATGTCCCGGGTGGGGTCGCCGTCGACCAGTAGCAGGTCGGCGCGCAGGCCGGGGGCGATGCGGCCACGGTCGGCCAGACCGAAATGGCGGGCGGGGACGCTGGTGCCGGCGGCCAGTGCCTCCCGTGGGGAGAGGCCGGCCTGCGTCAGCAGTTCCAACTCTCGGTGCAGGCCGTCGCCGTGGAGAGGGGCGAACGGGTTGGCGTCGGTTCCGGCCAGCAGCGGCACCCCTGCCCGGCGCAGCGCTCCGGCCACGTGCCTCGCGTTGGCGACCTGGTCCGGGCTGCCGCCGCCGCTCACCTCGTAGTTGACGATCGCGCTGACCACGAACACGCCCTGGGCCGCGGCCCGTTCGGCCAGCTCGTCGGCGGCTGGATCGCCCGGAGCGGTGTCGGCCCAGATATGGGCCAGGCCGTCCACTCCCGCATCCAGCGCGATTGCGGTCTCCTTGGCGGTCACCGCGTGCGCGATGGTGCGCAACCCGGCGGCTCGCGCCGCATCGGCCAGGGCTTTGACGGTGTCAGGGCCGAGGGTGGGAACCGGGGCCCGGCCCGTCGCGCCCTCGTCGATCACGACCTTCAGGTAGTCACTGCCCTCGGCGAGCCGGGCCGCGACAAACGCCATGGCGCCTTCGGGGTGCGTGATCGTCTCGAACGGCCCGTCGGCATCCTCGGGACGCTCCAGCATGGGCGCAATCGCCGCTATGACTGCCGACGGGTGGCCGCCCGGTGCGGTGGCGAGGACTCCCGCGCTGCGCAGATCGGCGATGTCGTCGCGAGCGGCGGCCAGCGCGCGTTGCCGCGCCAGGTTCGGCGGCAGGCAGAACATGTCCAGTTCGGTGGTCACCCCGAACATCAGCGCCTGCGCGAGGCTGCCGTCGAAGGTGTGGGTGTGCGCGTCGATCAGCCCGGGGAGCAGCGTTCTGCCCGTGCCGTCGACCTCGATATCCGCCGGACGGCCATCCGGCTCGGCTATGTGGTCGCCGACGACGAGAACGTCAGCGCATGCGACTGCCTGTGCGCCGTCGAAGACGCGGACGTCACGTATGAGAGTTCGCAGGGCGGTTCGCATGGGGGCCTCCAGGATCACTTCGCCAGAGTATAGTTCGCTAGAATACGGTACTCCAGCTAACTATATTCGAGCAAATAGAATGCCCGCCATGACCGACCACGGCGCGAACCTGACGGACCGAATCACCGAGGACTGGCTACGTGAACGGCCGGACCTGGACCTGTCCGCGCTGGCGATCGTCGGCCGGCTGTCGTTCGTCGCCGAGAACGTCATCAGTCCGGTCGGCGAACGAGCTGTCGAACGCCACGGCATCGGGAAGGGCGACTTCGACGTACTCGCGACGCTGCGCCGCACCGGAGCCCCGTACACCCTGAGCCCGTCGGCGCTGTCCGCCGCGCTGATGATGTCGCGAGCAGGCATGACGAAGCGGCTCGACCGCCTCGACAAGGCCGGGCTGGTGGAGCGCACACTCGACGCGGCCGACCGCCGCAGCTTCCGGATCACCCTGACCGGCGAGGGCCGCCGGGTCGTCGACGCCGCACTCACCGACCTCGCAGCCACCCTCACGCGCCTGACCGCCGGCCTCACCGCCGAGGAACTCGACGGCCTCGAAAGAGGGTTGAACGCCTTGTCGCGCGCCGCCGGACGCACCACCCACCCGCCCGCCGCGGGGGCTTGACGCGGTACTGCCTGGTCTCAGTCGCTTTTTGTCTCGGTTGGCCGGGCGCGTTCAGGTTCCTGCGTGGACGTAGGCCGCCCAGACGTGGGGGCGGTCGGGGATGCGGCGGCGTAGTTCTCGGACGGTGCGGTGCAGGGCGTATGCGGAGGTGCCGGCGCCGGTGGCCGTCATGCTGCGGTAGAAGTCCCGGGTGACGTGGTCCGCGTGGGTGCTGTCGATCTCCCAGAGCGTGCCGACCGCGGTGGGGAAGCCGGCGAGAAGGAAGGCGCTGGTGATGTGGATGGCCTCGTCCGAGAGCCGCTCGGACGTGCGCGCGGTGCCGCAGGCGGCGAGGAAGGCGAGCCGTGCTGATCGCGGCTGCGTCCGGCAGATCTCGAGGACGGACAGCGGCTCGCCGCTCGGCAGGTGGAGCAGAGAGCCGGAGGGTTCCGTCGGGTCGGTGGCCGCGTGGCAGCCGAAGTGCACCCACGGCGTGCTGCCGAGCGCGGCGAGCACTGCCTCGCGGGTCGCGGCGGCGCCGACCAGCGGCTCGCGCGCGCCGAGCAGTCCGGCCGCGTAGCCGGCCGCCGCCGCGACGCCGGGCAACTCGTCCTCGGGCGAGGCGACCAGCAGGGCGCTGCCGTTGTCGGCGGTGTCCCGGTGCTCGGCCCGGGTGCGGGCGTACGCCAGGGTCCGGAACCCGGGGACGTACGACGACACCACGGCGTCGAGCGCGGCGCCGCAGCCGTCGAGTTCGCAGTCGGGCAGCGTGCACTCGGCCGCGTGCAGCGGCAGGGCGTTGAAGGAACCCGTGGGCACCCACCAGATCCGCGGCCACCCGCCTTCGTCCGGAACACCAGAAACACCAGATACACCACGAGCGTCAGAAGCCTCAGGAACGGGGTCGCGCGACCCTACGAGTTCCAGGACCGGGCACACGATCTTGTGCCAGGTCCACGCCAGCGTCTCGCGGAGCGTGGCCCCGGCGGCGATGAGCTGTGCCGGGGACGGTCTCGACGCACCGTGCGCGTTGATGGCGTCGACAGCGTCACGCAGCCGCCGCGCCGCATCCGTGACCTCGTCCGACTCGGCTTCGAGGCGAAGGGCGGTGATCGACCGGGCCGTCACGACGAGGGCGTGGCAGTGGCGTCGCGCGTGGTTGAGCACGACGATCGGGCCGTCGGCCGCGAGTGCGCGTAACTGCTCGACGGAGAGCGGGCGCAGGAAGCCGTCGAACCCCGGCCGGGTGCGGATGCGCTCCACCAGCTCGTCAAGTTCCCGCGACGCGCGGAGCCTGGCGAGTCGGGACCACTCGGCGTGCCCGCTGGGGGCCGGGTCGGGCAGGTCGGGCTCAGCGGTGAGCTGGTCGGTCAGCCGCTCGAACTCGTCAGCCAGTGCGGGGTGCTCCGACCGCAGTCCGCTGAGATCGGTACGGGCCTCGATCCGCCGGGACAGCAGCAGCCCGCGGCCACGCTCGAGCAGCTCGGTGGCGCGGTCGACGTCGGGCCCCGCGACGATGCGGAAGAGGCTCTCCGGCGTCAGCAGGGCGGCCGGCGGGCGCTGTTCCCGCAGGGCCGCCGCGAGTTCGTCCCTGAGGTCGCGCGCCCAGGCGGCGGCCTCGCGGCCGAGGGCCCGCAGGAGGACCAGCTCGATGATCGAGCGGATGTCCCCCTCGAACGACGTCAGGCCGTGCTCAGCGGACTGCTGGTCGCTGCCGCGGTCAGTGATGTCTGCCATGGCTTCGACCGCCGCTTCGAGGTGGGACAGGGCCAGATCGACTGGTTGGCCCCTCCCTAACGCGCCTGCTGCGGCCCCGAGTTCGCCGTGCGCACGCATCCACACCGGGATCATGGGGCCGGTCCAAGCGGCGTCGTCGGCGGCGCCGGACGGCTGGGTCCGGAGAACTGCGAGCATGGCCTCCATGGCGTTCACCGGGGCCTGGAGTGGGGCCCCGGGCTGCTGGTCCAACGGGGAAAGCGGGGCCTCGTCCGGCCGTTCCGGCGGGAGGATCGGAGGCAGACGTCCCTGAGCGATGGCACCGATGAAGGTGCGCATCGTGTCGGCCCAGCTCGCAGGTGCCTCCTCCTCGACGGCGCGGAGCACCTCGTCGGCCTCGGCCACGAGACGTGCCCCGTGCTCCGGGTCGGCGCCGCGCACCACGACGGCGCGCTGGGTGAGCATCCGCAGGAGCGTGGAGGCGGTGAAGATCCGCATCGGGTGGTCGGCGGGACATGCCTCGAACGTTCTACGGCACTGGTCGACCTGGTCGTCGGTGAGGTCGGGCTTCGGACCGCCGCCGGGCCCGATGCTCTCGACCAGGTCGAGCAGGGCGTCGCCCATCACGTCGAGCCCCGGCAGACGTTCCCCGGCCTCGGCGGAGGGTTCGGCGGTGAGCTCCTTGAGCCGCCACGCGATCTCGCGGGCGCGCACGAGCTGGCCCGGTTCGTGGCCGAACAGATAGTTCTGCACGGCGTTGAAGAATTCGGTACGAGCCGACAACACCGCCAGGTTGATGTCGGCGGGTGCCCCTTCGGTGGCCGCCGAGGCGAGCAGCGCCGACGCCTCTCGCGCCGTTTCCGCGTCGAAGCTCCCGATCGACTGGAACGTGAGGGCGAAGGCGAGGACCTGATCGAGCTCTCCGGGGAAATCGGACGTGTGCGAGCGTGCGTAGCGCAGCAGCGGGACGGCCTCGTCGAGGACCTCGCCCAAGGTCGCGGGATCGCCCTGTCCGGCGCCGAGGGCCGAGAGGGCACTGCCGAGCGTTCCTGCCACCGGCGCCCGCACGGAAGGGTCGTCCTCCCCGATCTCCGCGAGCAGTTCCCGCAGGACCGCGATGTCGGAGGCGAGGTGTTCCGGGTCATCGAGGCGGATGTCGTCGAGGCGGGACAAGAGGTAGCCCAGCTTGGCCAGTTCCCCGTCCGCCGTGTCAGAGATGCCGTCGACGATGTCCGCCAGCGCGCCCATCAGAGGATGTCCGGGCGCCATGGTGCGCAGGTCCGCCGCGCGCGCGTCCGCCGCACCGTCCGGTAGGTCGGTGCCGATCGTCGACAGGGCGACGGGCAGCGCGACGTCGAAACGACCGCGGCGCAGCAGGCCGAGCGGCAGGAAGTCGGCCGGGGCCCCCGCCGCCGCCTCGTCGGTCAGCGACCGTGCCTCCGCGGCGAGTTGAGCCGCCCTGGCGGGTTCGGTCTCCCGCACAGCCTGCGCCCGCGCTCCCGTGAGAGCGGCCAGCACGGCGACATAGCCGTGACGGTGCGGCTTGTCGGCGGGCAGGGCGGCCAGTGCGGCGCGGTACCGGGAGATCCGCAGATCGGAGATCGCGTCGGGGTTTCCGATCGCGGTGGCTATGTAGAGAATTTCGATCTCGATGTCCGGAACGGGTGAGGGCTCACCGTTCCGCGTGGTGCGCTCCTTGAGCTGCTCGATCACACGGGCGAGCGACAGCCCGGCGTTCTGGACGTGGCGCGGATCGTCGCCCGGCTGCAGCTCCTTCATCTTCCTTACGGCGGCGATGAGTTCGGCGAGGAGTTCCTCGCCGGTGTCGCTCATCGTGCCCGTCACGTCGACCGTGGCGAGGAGTTCGGGCGCCTCGCGTGCCGCCTCCCGTGCCGACTCGTCGTCGCCACGCTCCCGGGCGAAGGCGTCGAGCGCCCTGCCCAGGGCGGCAGTGACGAGGGGACGGGCCGGATGGCCGGCGGGGGTGTGGGCGAGCGCCGCGCGCAGCCGCCGTACGCCGCAGGCGATCCGGCTCGCGTCGTGCTCGCTCACCCCCGCGTCGGCGATGAGCGAGCCGACGCGCAGGTCCTGTTCCCCCGGCCAGGAGAAGGGTTCGGCGTGCAGCGTGCGCAGGAAGCTCAGCCCCTCGGCGGCCTCCGGGGTGAGCGCCTCGTCCGGGGCCGCCGCGACCAGCCGCTCGACCTCGTCGAGCGCGGGCTCACCGAGCAGCCGCGCCGCGTCCAGCACGGTCCTGAGGGCGAGCGCTGCCGCCTCGGCGCCTGCCGGGCCGAGGGAACTCAGCCCGACGGAGGGCAGCCGCTCGCACACCGCTCCCGCGTGCCGGGCCGCGGCGGCGAGCGCGTCCGGATCCGCCGCGAGCTGGAAACGCATCATGTTGAGCCCGAGGGTGTGGAGCGCCAGCTCGACGAACCCCTCGTGGTCCTCCGGCAGGTATTGGTGTGCGGTGGCCGACCAGGCGAGCGCGCGGTCCAGCGCGGTCAGCCGGTCGGGTTCCCCGAGCTCCGGTACGTCGACCAGCGAGTTGTCCGGTGCGCCAGCTGGAGCGTTGACCAGCACGTCGTCCGGAGCACCAGCCGGCGCGCTGTCCGGGCCGCCATCCGGCGAGTTGAGGACGGCTTCGCCGTACGCCGAGCTCACCAGGTACGCGAACCGCGCGTCGTGCGCCGGATCAGCGGGGTCGAAGGCGTCCCGCAAGGGCCCGGGAAGCTGTGCGGCCGCGGACAGGCGCGGGCACAGGAATCCGAGGGTGCTCACCATGATCGTCACGTTGCGCTGCGCGTCCGGATCCTCCGGGCCCTGGTGGCGGAGCCAGAAGGTCCAGCAGACAGCGCTGACCGAGCCGAGATCGATCGCTCCCTCGGGCGACGGCGCGGCCTCGCGCAGCAGGGCCAGCGCGTCGCCCACCGCGTCCTCCCCGCGCAGCGGCGCGGGATCCCGGGCGTTCTGAGCGGCTACGAGGCGTGCGACAACTCGTTCATGAAGCTCAGTCATCGTCCAATTAACGTAGTCTGATTGCACGTCAAGTAGCAGTGCTTTTCCGGGCTTTCAGGGAGTCTGCGGTGGGGGACGGGGCGAAAGCGCGCAGGGTTTACGAGGATGCCGTCGAGTACCTGTGCCGCAACGTCGACGCGGTACGCGAACTGATCGGCCCGGACCGCTGGGACGCTTCCTTCGCGGTCGTCCGGGACACCGACCCTTCCGCCGACGCATGGCGGGACGCGGTGCGTGCGTTGCACAACGCGGCCGAGAGCGCCGGGATCCCCGGCGGGCTCGGCCTGCGCTCCACGATGGGCGTGGGCGACTGGCCGTCCGCGCCCACGCCGCAGTCGGTCGGCTGGGTCTGCCCCACGGGCCGCTGTGCCCGGGTGGACCTGCACGAGGGCGGGACGGCCACGGAAACGCCGACGTGTGCCCTGACCGTACGGCCGATGCGCCTGGTGGGCGGCTGAGGACAGTGGGACTGCTCGCCGAACTCCAGAAGCGCATCCCCGACGGGTGGTTCCTGCGGCGGTTGCTGCCCGCCGCGTTGTTCGTCGTGGTCGCGACCGTGGGCGGCGGGCAGCTCGGCCAGCGCCACTGGGACGACCTCGGGCTCGCCCGCGAGCGGATCGCCGCCGCGCTGCGGCTGAGCGGCGGCATGTCCACCGACGGCGCCGCGTCGCTCGTGCTCCTCGCGGTGGCGGTGGTGGGCGCCGCGTTCGCGGTGCCCTTCGCCGCGGGTGCGATCGGCGCGCTGTCGTCGGGGGCCTGGCCCTGGTGGCTGATGCCGCTGGGCCGGCGGCTGACCGCGTTGCGGGTACGGCGCTGGGCGCATCCCGACGAGATCGGAAGGGAAGCCGTCCGGGCACGCGCCGCCGGAAGGGAGCTCCGCGCCGACCGGCTCGACGCGCGCCGGGCCCGTACCGGATCGGCCAGGCCCGGCTCCCCCACCTGGTCGGGCGATCAGTTCCGCGCCGCCGAGGCGCACGTCGAAGCGGAGACGGGTGTCGACATCGCGAGCGAGTGGACCGCGTTGCTGCTCGCGGTACCGGACACCTCCCGCGTCGCGCTGAGTGACGCTCGCGACGCCTACGACGCGGCGTGTGAAGCCCTCGCCTGGAGCGCCGCGTTCACGGTCCTCGGCGCGTGGTGGTGGCCCGCCGCGCCCATCGGGGTCGTACTCTGGCTGGCTTCCTGGCAGTCGCTGCGCCGCGCGGTACAAGCGCTGTGCCGCACTACCGAAGCGGTCTTCGCCATGTAGCGCACCCATCACCTTTCGCAGCGCTGCGCCTCGGGAGCAACTCACACCACGGAACAGCAGTGTTCACTCTTCCTGATGAACACTCATAATTTTTCCGGATGCCCCGTCCACCGCCCCGCATAGTGAAACGCGCTGTTTCCCGGATTCTGAGACAGCAAGAAGAAATCCGTTGATCGAAAGGTGACTCACCATGCGGACGGCAGCACTCGACCGGGTTGAACTCGTCTTCACTCTCTTCGACGTCAACGGCAACGGATACCTTGAGGCCGAGGATTTCGAGGCCATGGCGAAGCGCGTGATCCAGGCGGTACCCAACGCCGACGACAGCGCGAAGAGCACCATGCTGGCCGCCTTTCAGACGTACTGGACGACCTTGGTCAGCGAGCTGGACGCCGACCACGACGGCAGGGTCAGCTTCGACGAGTACACGGCCTGTGTCCTTTCTCCGGAGCGCTTCGACGAGGCGATCTCCGAGTTCGCCGAGGCGCTCTCCGCCTTGGGCGACCTGGATGGCGACGGGGTCGTCCAGCGGCCCGCCTTCGTCGCGCTCATGACGGCCATCGGCTTCCAACTCGCCAACATCCACATCCTGTTCGACGCTTTCGGTCCCACGGATTCGGATCGGATCACGCGGGCGGTCTGGGCCACCGGAATCAAGGAGTACTACAGCCCCGACAAAGCCGGCATCCCCGGAGACCACCTGGTCGGAGACGTAGCGGCCTGACACCGCGTGCCGTACCGCCGCCGAGCGGTTGCCGTCAGCCGGCCGCGACAGGCCGGGTGCGGGAAGTCCATGACCGAGAAGGACGACGACTCCTCCAAGGACGAGCCGGTCACGGTCACCGGGCGTCTCGAAAAGCAGACGGCCGACGGCTGGGAGCCCCTGGCCGGGGTCTCCGGCGGGATCCTCTTCGGGCCGACCAGCGAGTACAACACCTTGGTGGACGGCGGCCGCCTACGGCAGCTTCAGCACCGAGTACATCCCCTGGGAGACCGGATTCTTCCAGGTCGCCCACCAGAGCGACGATCCCTTCGTGGCAGAGACCAGGGCTCACAGCTCCACCGTCGTGGTGCTTCAGCCATCCAGTACTCGGCGGACGGCACCACCTGGACCACGCTGACCACCCTTGAAGCACGCTGGGACGGCATGGGCTACGGCTTCGCCGCCGACCTCGTGAAAAAGAAGCCGGGATACTTCCGGGCCCCCGTTCGGTCCTCACCGGCCGGTCCCACCGGGGACGCTGTCCGGGTCTTCTCATCTTCAACCGCACCAATCTTCACAACTCCTCCTCACCTGGTTGCCGGGAGCGCTACCGTTCGACGGGTGCGCAACACGTATCCGTTGCGTCACAGAAAGGCATGTTCGCGGCTGCGTGGGCCCGCTCCCGTAGCCGCGCGTCTGGGAGGGGGCCGTATGTATCAGATGGCCAAGGGTTCCAATGTCGGCCTGGCATCGCTGAGCGATGCCGCGGATTCCGTGATCGTCAGCCTGTGCTGGAGCAGCGCGGCCGGAGACGGGGACGCGGATGTGTCCGTGTTGCTGCTGGACGGCAACGGCAAGGTGCGCAGCGACGCCGACTTCTTCTTCTACAACCACCCCGCGGCGGCCGACGGCAGTGTGCAGCTGTTGGGGAAGAATCCGACCGGCAGTGGAAGCGAAGACCGCATCAGTCTTGATCTGACCGCCGTCCCCCAGGATGTCGAGCGCGTCGTGGTCGCGGCCAGCCGGGACAGCGGCTCTCCCTTCGGCGAGTTGGACGACCTGCTGGTCACACTCAGTGACCGAGTGGGCGAGACACTGCTCGGGTTCTCCATCGCGGACGCGAGCGTGGAGACCGCGTTCATCTTCGGCGAGCTGTACCGCCGGGGCGAGGAATGGAAATTCCGGGCGATCGGGCAGGGCTACGACTCCGGACTGGCCGGCCTGGCCACGGACTTCGGCATCGACGTGGACGACGAGAGCGATGATGCCGCCGCAACGGAGGCGGTAGCGGTAGCGGTAGCGCAATCGGCGCTCGCAGCCGAAGTCGCGCCTCCATCGGTGGAGCCGGCGGTGGCCCTACCCACACAGGGCGCACGCGGCCCGCAGCCGGTCGAAGCTGAAACGCCGCCGGCGCGCGCCCGCCGCCCCCGTACCGCCAAGAAGAAGGTCACGCTGGCCGCCGTGGCGAAGAAGTCCCTGGCCGAGAACGACGGTTGGAAGCCTGCGCGGCTCTTCCCCGTACCGTCACTCAAGAGCGACAAGGAACGGGAGGTGCGCGCCACCTCCGTACTGCTCTCGGTGATGGCGGAGGTACCGGAATTCGGGCGCCGGCTCACCGCCCCCTTCGGCGCACCGGCCGGACGCATGCAGACCTTCACCGAAGTCCCCCTGCCCCACGGAGAAAACCCGAAGCGACCGGACGGTGTGATCCGTGTGGAGCGGGCGGGCAAACTGTGGACTGCCCTGGTCGAGACAAAGACCAATGGCAATCCGCTCAAGCCCGATCAGGTCCAGAGCTACATGGACATCGCAGCTCGGCGCGGGTACGAGACGGTCATCACCCTCTCCAACGACGTGGCTCTCGAGGGCAGTCCCCTGGTGGCCGTCAAGACGGACGGCCGGCGCAAGCACAAGGTCGCCCTGTGGCACTTGTCCTGGGCCGAGGTCGCACACCAGGCACAGATGCTGATCCGCCACGAGGGTGTGGGCAATACCGCCCATGCCTGGCTCCTGCAGGAACTGCTGCACTATCTCCAGCACGAGAACTCCGGCTGTCACGGCTTTCAGAACATGGGTCCTGCCTGGGTGCCCGTGCGCAACGGTATCGACACGGAGACTCTCTGCAAGGGCGACCAGCGCGCCACCGAGGTTGTCGAGAGCTGGGAGCGGCTGATCCGCCAGGTCTGCCTTCGGCTGGGCGGTGAACTCGGACAGAAGGTCCTGCCTGTCCAACGCGCCAGACGCGGCACGGACCCGCACTCCCGGCGAGCCCTGCTCACGGACCGACTGTGCGAGGAAGGCCGCCTGAGCACCGAGCTGCGCATCGACGGGACGCCCGGCGTCCTCGCGATCGTCGCGGATTTGCGGACCAGCAGAATCCGTGTCTCCATCGAGGTCCCGGCCCCCGAAGGCAGTTACCCCCTCGCCTCGGCCAAACGCCTGGCCCGGCTCCTGGCCCAGGCACCGGCAGATCTACACGTCGAAACCCTTGTCGAGGGAGGCAATGGCCCGCGCGGCACACTCGAGAAACTGCGCCCCGAGCCGGCGGACATGCTTCCCAAAGACGGCGCACAGATCACGGGCTTCCGGATGTCGTTGTTCAAAGGCATGGGATCGACCCGCGGCAGCGCCGAATCCGGATTCATCCGCAGCATCGACGATGCCGTGGACCGGTTCCACGGAAACGTCGTCGCTCACCTGTCCCCCTTCGAGCGGCTCACGGCACGCCGTACGCCGTCGTCCGCTCCCTCACCACAAGTGAAGGTGTGAATCCGGAGTCGCAATTACGGGTGACTCGGGGGTGGGCTCAGGGGTGGCCGAGTAGTTGGCTGCCTGCGGCCAGGTCGGTGCGCGCGGTGAAGAACTCGGTGAATCCTCGGACGAACTCCTCCTCCGTGATGCCGCCGTCGCCGTCCTGGTCGAGCTGCCGGAAGCCGTGCGACAGCTCGGCCGGGTGCAGACGGGGGCCGAAGACGGCGCGGTACTCGTCCGCGTCCAGGACGCCGCTCCCGTCGGTGTCGGCCGCGTGGAAGACCGCGCGTACGGCTATGTGCAGGCCCCGCGCCAGGTAATCCGGATCGCGGTCGCAGTGGGCCATGGTGGCCGCCACGAACTCCGCCTTGCTGATCCGCCCGTCGCCGTCCGTCTCCATGGCCCGGCGGAGCTGTTCCCACCAGACGTCGAAGGCCGCGTAGACCTCGGCCTCCCCGCTCTCGTTCAGTTCGAGTTGCCAGCAGACGTTGTGGGCCATCGCCCGCAGGTCCTGGGCGCCGACGAAGCCGTCGCCGGTCTGGTCGAGAACCTGGCTGAAGAACCGTCCCAGCTTGGGCCCGCGTGCGTCGCGCCGCCACCGACCGGGCCGGGCCGCGTGACGTGGAGCCGGAATGTCAGCGCGCTCCGCGGGCGGAGCCGACGAAACCGGAGCTGAACGGTCCGGAGCCGGCCGCGATCGGTAGCGCCAGCGGTCCGGCAGCCGGGTCGCCAGGCGGCGCAGCCCGTGGTGCAGCGCCCAGGAGAGCCATGCGTGGCGGCGTTTTCCGGAGAGCCCGAACCGCTCGCGGTAGGCGGGCGGCAGATCCGCGAGGGTCAACGACGTCACCACCACGGCGATCAGCAGCCGCAGCAGCGGCCACACCGGACCGAGATAGCGCGGCCGCCGGGGCCGCGGGGCCTCGCGGAGCATGTCGTACAGCAGGTAGCGCGTCTGCTCACCGAACTCCAGCCGCTCCCGTACGACCGAGTCGATGTACGCGGGAACCTCGGCCGCGGTGCTCGGCAGAAAGCCCTCCGGCAGCCCGAACGCCTCGCAGATCGGCCGGTACTCCGCGTAGAGCTCCGCCAGCTCCCGGGGGGTGTACGGATCGCCCGACAGCTCCCTCATGGCCACGATCGCCTCGTACAGGGTGATCAGGACCCAGGCCTGCGTGGCCGGATCCCGGGCCGAGTACGCGCGGCCGTGTTCATCGGTGCCGGTGATGCGCTTGTGCGCGCGGTTCAGCCGGGCGACCTCGCGGCGCAGCGTGTCCCGGTCGGCGCAGACCAGCCGCTGTCCGCTGCCCATCGTGTGTTCGATCCTGCGCCAGGGGTGGGCGCGGTACGTGGAGTGCTCCGCCGTCCCGGCCGCGACCACCGGGTGGGAGACCTGCAGAACCAGCAGCCGCCACGCCACGAGGGCCATGCGCCACTCGCTCAGGCCGCGCCGGAGCGGAGAGAGGGGGTCGGGATGAGCAGTGCTGTCCACGGATGAACTCCTCGGTCCGCGCGGATATTCTCGCCGATCCCGATCTGCTCATCCGCGACGGACCGGAAACTCATCCCAAATAAGTCATACCGCAAGCCTGGGGGCGTGAGACCCGGCGAACAGGCAGGCGCACGGGGCGCGTTCCGGCACTGTCACAGTTCCGCCAATGTCTTCTGTCTCACGTGGTGGTACGGCAGACTCAACCCCTCACGTTCTTAGTCCTGAACTCGGCCAGGGGGAGGCTTGTTCGGTGACGAACGCAGATTCCGGCGGCCGACGGCAGTACGCGACCACACCGCACCTGATCGAGATGCTCGACGCGCTCTTCCAGGGGTTCCGCAGACGAAGTCCCATGGCGCTGCCCGAGTTCGTTCTGCACGCCGAGTCCGGCACGGACAGCGCGGACGACCATGTCGAGGGCATCCTCTCCGAACTCGGTGAGGAGCTCGAAGCACGAGGCGTGCCGGTCGCTCTGGTGAAACCCTCGCCTCAGGACAGCGGTCTCGGGCCCCGGGTCCGTGCGCTGCGCATCGTGCAGGAACTCGGTGGCAAGGTCCCCGGGAGCGGGCAGGGGTCGTGCCTCGAAGACGAGCCGTGGAAGGGCGGCAGCCGCCAGTACGGCAGCTACACGTTTCCGCGCAGCAAGCTCCTCTCGACCATCGAGGATGTGGTCAAGGAGCAGGACGGCCGGGCCGATGCGGCGGCGTTGCTGAAGGAGCTGAACAGCAGGGGCTGGCGGCCCAGTGGCACCCACTGGGCCGAGCGGCTGGCCGAGGCGGCCAAGGACGCGTCCAAGACGCTGCCCGCGCTGCTGATCGCGGTCGTCGCCGTGCTGATCGCCAACCGGCCCTGGTACATCACCCTGGCGTTCGCCGCGGCCCTGCTGGCCGCGGTGGGCACCCTGAGTGCCCTGCCCGGCAAGGCGCCCGTCTTCCTCGGACTGCGCCGTGAGATCCGCTGGTTTCTCGGTACGACCTACCTCAACCAGGGCCCGAGGGCGGAGCGCAGTGAAGGCCGTACCTGGCGGGTCCTCCACCTCTGGCCGCCCGGCTCGGTCCGTCAGCGTCTCGGCGCCGTGGTCCGGGACATCCGGGACGGCGGTCTGATGGACAACGCGGAGCCGACCGGGCTGAACGAGGACGCCCAGCGCAGGCACCTTCAGCTCCGTGTGCACGCCTTACGGGAAGACCTGCGCGACGCCCACTCCGCCTGGGCGCCGGACCTGCGCGGCCGCAAGCGCCCGACGCCGCCGGTGCTGATCCTGCCCCGGGCCGACATGGACAACGGCCGCATCGAACTGATCAAGGCGATCAGCGACATCCGCAGTATCCGCAGTGAACTCGACCCGATGCTGGTGATCGCGGCCGTCCGGCAGCCGGACATCGAGAATCTGCAGCGCAGCGTCACCGCCCGGCGTTCGGCGGGAGGTTCCCTTCCCAGGTCGGCCGCGGAGCTCCCTGACTGGTACGCCGCCTGGAACCGGGCCCGACGTGTGAGCCAGTCCCCGAGTCTCGAGGGGAGCACCCTGCCCTGGGTACTGAGGATGCCGCTGCCCGACAGGTTGCTGCACCAGCCGGACCTGGGGGTGGGCAGTCTCCGCCGTCCGGGACTCTCCGCCGGAAGGCCGCGGTGGACCTGGCTCTGGTCCCTGCCGGCCCTCACCCTGTTGCTGGGCGCCGCGGGAGTGGGCGTCGTACTCCGCGACGCCGAACTGGGCAAGGAATACTGCGTGGGCGGCCTGAGCGGCATAAACCGTGACTCCGAGCGCGTCCCGTTCGGGGGCGGCGAGAACGCCGAGTGCGTGGGCGTCGCCACCGGCACGGTCACCTTCCCCGTCGCGCCGAAGGTGCAGGCCCTCATAAAGAAGGCCAACGAAGAGATCGGCGACAGCGACTACGTCACGATTGTCTACGCGGGTCCACTGAGCGGCACCACCGGGGAACTGGTCAAGGGCGCCGAAGAACTGCGCGGCGCCTACCTCGCGCAGGTGACACGCAACGAGCAGTCCCCGGTCAAGCTCAGGATTCTGGTGGCCAACGGCGGCAAGGACATGTACAGCCAGCAGATCATGGCCAAACACATCGTCGACCTCGCGCGCAGGGACAAGTCGATCGTCGGTGTGGTCGGCATGGGCCGGGACATGACCGACAGCGACAAGGTCCAGGACATGTTCCGTGAGGCCGAACTGCCGGTGGTCTCCGGCACCAACTCCGGGACGTACCTCGCCCAGTACCCCAACTTCTTCGGCCTTGCCGCGACCGACAAGTGGCAGAGCGAACAACTCGCTCTCATCGCTCAGCAGTTGACGACGACGCCCGAGAAGGAGCGTGCTGTCGTCCTCGCCCGCGACCCCGGGGAGAGCCACGATCGCTACACCGTGGAGCAGAAGGAGTACGGCACGCGGATGCTGACAGCCGCCGGCTACCGGGTGGAGGTGCTGCCGGACTACAGCCTCGAGAACGGCAAGCCCGTGCTCGACAGTCAGATCGCGGACATCTGCCGGGGAGACGTACCGCTGGCCTTGTATTTCGCGGGCCGGTCCGAGGACGTCACGCCGCTGATGAACGGCATCATCTCCACTCCCGCCTGCAACCGGGAACAGATCGCGGTGCTGGCCGGCGACGACCTGTCCAGGGCGGGCTTCGCCACCAAGCGCAGCCTGGTCGCGGCCAACGTCACGCTCTACCACCTCACCCTGACCGCGCTGGAGAAGTCCGCGGACCGCTCGGTCTTCTACGACCGCCTGGCCAACCTCCCCAAGAAGGCGAGCGAGGACCTCGGCCTGAGCCCCCGGGCGACGTACAAGTCCGAGGAACTGGCCGACGGGCAGACGGCGCTCACGCATGACGCGACGGAAGTGCTGTACCGGGCGGCCACCCGCGACGGAAAGCCGCGCGGCCGGGCGGAGGCGTGGGCGAACCTCCGGATGATGGACGTGACGTCACTCGCGACCGGGCGCATCAACTTCACCGTGCCGTTCTCCGACGAGCGCCCCAAGGGGTACGCGGTCTCCCTCGTACGGGTCGCGAACCCGGGCAGCGGTGACTACAAGCGGACCGTGCTGTGCGCAAGGGCAGCGGGCGACACCGAGCCGCTGACCAAGGAGCTGTGTTCCATCGGGTGAGCCGTTCACGTCACGATTGCTTCAAATAGACTCCAAAGGGGAAGTAGGGGCTGTAAGGGGCATCCGAGGCAGCCCTGTCGTACGCGTGCGCGGCGGGAGGTGGGCGAATGGCGGAGCAGGTCCCCAGGGACATGGATGCCACCTCTGCCGCGCGGCTGCACATGATCACCAAGGCGGGTGACGAGCTGGGGGGCGCCGATCTCCTGGGCTTCGCGCTCGACCACGCGGTGACGGAGGTGGGCGGGCTGGGCGGGATGGTGCATCTGCGGGGGCCCGGCGGCCGGGGCCTGCTGCTGATGGCGGCGCACGGACTGGTCCGTACGGTCGCCCAGGACTGGGAAGAGATCGAGGAGACCGGGCCCACCGCCCCGGCCCGCGCGGTGACCGACGGCACGACGGTCTGGGTGCCCGCCCATGACGGCGGGGGCGGTACGGACGACCATGACAGCGGGGACCGTACGGACCGCGAGCCCGGTCCAGTCAGCCACGACGACCCGGACGGTCCAGACGGTCCAGCCGCCCGGGATGATACGGACGGCGGAGACACGGTGCCCGGGGTCGCCCCCGGGCACCTCCCGTACGCAGCCGCGCACCGGGAGCGCGGCTCGGCGCTGCCGGCCGGCAGCGGCCTGCTGGCCGTCCCCCTCCTCACCCCGGGCGGCGTGGCGGGCGCCCTGTCCGTGCTGGCGGTCGACGGCGACGAGCCCACACCACGGCAGCGGGCGACCGTCGAGGCACTCGCCGCCTGGGCCTCCCTCCGTCTGCGCGAACAGTCGGTGACGCCGCGGGCGGCGGACGCCGGTCAGCTGTGGGAGCTGCCGCCCGACACCCCGCTGTGGGAACAGCCGCCCGCCACCCCTCTGCGGCAGGCGCTGCAGGCGGTCAGGGTGGGTTCCTGGGAGTGGGAGCTGGCCACCGGCGAGCAGATCTGGGACGAGCCGACCCTCACCCTCCTCGGCATGGACCCGAGCTCACCGAAGCAGCGCTTCGAGACCTGGACCAGCCTGGTCCAGCCCGATGACCTGCCGTGGGTGCTGGTCGAGGTCGAGCAGGCGATCCGCAACCGCAGGGTGTTCAGCGTGGAATACCGGATCTGCCGGCCGGACGGAACCACGGGCTGGGTCACCGCGCGTGGCCGGGTGCTGCTCGGCAAGGACGGTGAACCGGCCCGCATGGTGGGCACGCTGTGGGACTCGACCGAGAGCCGTATCGCCCGGGATTCGGTGAGCCGCGCGCTACGCCACATGAGCGACGCGTTCTTCGCGGTCGACCGGGACTGGCGCATCACCTTCGTCAACGTTGAGGCGGAGCGGCTGCTCGGCGCCTCCCACACGCTGCTCGGCCGGGTCCTGTGGGACGCCTTCGCGGCCGTCAGCGTCGATGTCGTGGAACTGGGCCTGGAGACGCGCTACCGGGACGCCGCCGACAGCGGCACCCCGGTCGGATTCGACGTGCGGTGGCCCGCCAACCAGCACTGGTACCACATGCGGCTGGTCCCGGTGCCCGACGGACTGACGGTGTACGCCGCCGATGTCACCCAGACCCGGTCGCGGGAGGCCGAGCGCACCGCCGCGGAACACGCCGCGGCCGAGCGCAACGCCCGGATCACGGAGCTGACCAACGCGCTCGCGGAGGCCCTGACGATGCACGACGTGGTGAACGCCGCCGCCGAACGGGTCATGCAGCCGTTCGGCGCCACCGGCCTCGTCGTCCAGCTCATCCAGGACGAGACGATACGAGTCGCCGGGGCCGTCGGGTATCCGCAGGCGTTTCTCGACAGCATCGACGGCTCTGCGGTGGGCGCCGTCGGCGCGGTCGAGGATGCCTTCCGCAGCAGGAAACCGGCCTTCATCTCCTCGGTTGAGGAGTACGTCGAGCTCTATCCCGAGTCGGCCGAGCGCCCCGCCGCGGCCGAGAAACGCGCCTGGGCCTTCCTGCCCCTGATCGTCTCCGGCCGCGGCATCGGCTGCTGCGTCATCTCCTTCAACGAGTCGCGCCATCTCATCGGGGAGGAGCGGGCGCTGCTCACCGCGCTCAGCGGGCTGATGGCGCAGGCCATCGAGCGCGCCCGGCTGTACGACACGGAGCACACCCGGGCACAGGAGCTCCAGCGGGGACTGCTGCCGCACGCCCTGCCGACGCTGCACGCCGTCACCGCCGCCGCGCGCTATCTGCCCGCCAGCGAGGGCATCGACGTCGGCGGCGACTGGTACGACGTGATCCCCCTGTCCGGCGCCCGGGTGGCGCTGGTCATCGGCGATGTGATGGGGCACGGCCTGTCCGAGGCCGCCACCATGGGGCGGCTGCGCACCGCCGTGCACACGCTGGCCGATCTGGAGTTCCCGCCCGCCGAACTGCTCACCCGCCTCAATGACGTGGTGAACGACCTCGGGGACGACTTCTTCGCCACCTGCCTGTACGCCGTGTACGACCCCGCCACCTCCACCTGCACCTTCGCCCGCGCCGGGCATCCCCCGCCGGCCATCCTGCATCCCGGGGGCACCGTCCAGTTCCTCGACCACTCGCCCGATCCCCCGCTGGGCGCCGCCCGCCCGCCGTTCGAGACCGTCGAGGTCAGCCTGCCGGAGGGCAGCCTGCTCGTCCTCTACACCGACGGGCTGGTCGAATCCGCCACCCGGGACATCGACCGCGGTATGGAGCAGCTGGCGAGCACACTGGCCGGCGCGGCCCCCGGTCCCGGCGTTCATGCCGCGGGGACCGGCGTTCACGCCGCCGGGACCAAGGCCGCACGGCGCGACATCGCCCGGGGCGAGAGCGAGTCACTGGAACGGCTGTGCGACGACGTACTGGCCGCGCTGCTGCCGGAGAAGCAGCTCACGGACGACGCCGCGCTGCTCATCGCCCGTACCCACGCGACCGCCCCCCGCGACATCGCCGCCTGGCGGCTCTCGGACGGGCCGATCGCCGCGGGCGAGGCACGCGACCATGTCCGGGAGCAGTTGACGCGCTGGGATCTCGACACCCTCACCATGACCGCCGAGCTGCTGGTCAGCGAGCTGGTGGGGAACGCCATCCGGTACGGCAAGGGCCCCATCGGGCTGCGTCTGCTGCTCGGTGAGGGGCTGATCTGCGAGGTCTCGGACGGCAGTCTGACCACGCCCCGTATCCGCCATGCCTCGGACACCGACGAGGGCGGCCGCGGACTGCAGCTGGTCGCCGCGCTCTCCCAGCGCTGGGGTACGCGCTACACCGCCACCGGCAAGTGCATCTGGACCGAACAGCAAGTGCCCTGACCCCCGAGCCCGGCCACTCCGCCTGACCTGCGGCCCGGCCCCGCGAAAAAATTCCAAGAAAATCTTCCGCGCGGTGTCGAGAACACGTCGCCCGCTCCGACGTCCCCTGTGAGAGTTGCCCACGAGGGGCGACGGCGCGGCCGAGGAGCAAGAATCATGAAGTATCTGGTGATGGTGCAGGGCTCGCAGGCCGACTACGAGGCGATGCGCGGCAAGGGCTCCGCGCACTGTCCGGCCTGGAGCGAGAAGGACCTGCAGGCGATGTTCGCGTTCATGGGGGAGATCGCGAACGACCTCGCCGAGTCCGGTGAGCTCGTGGACGGGAACGGACTGACCGAGCCCGCGGAAGCCCGCTTCGTGAGCGCGGGCAAGGACGGCCGGCCGGTGATTTCGGACGGTCCCTACGGCGAGACCAAGGAGCTGCTCGCCGGGTACTGGGTGATGGACTGCGAGAGTCTGGAGCGGGTCACCGAGATCGCCGTGCGCCTTGCCCAGTGCCCGGGGCCCGAGGGCTCCCCCGTCTACCCGGTGGTCATCCGCCCCATCCAGGGCGCCGGCGGAGGCGATGTGTGAGACGCACGACCGGTATCGAGGACCTGCTGCGCCTGCACGCGCCGCAGGTCCTCGGCGCGCTGGTACGCCGGTACGGGCACTTCGGCGCGGCCGAGGACTCCGTACAGGAGGCGCTGCTCGCCGCCGTGCGGCAGTGGCCCGAGACCGGCCTGCCCGACAATCCGCGCGGCTGGCTGATCAAGGTCGCCTCCCGTCGCCTCATGGACCAGCTGCGCGGCGACGAGGCGCGGCGCGGACGCGAGGAGACGGCCGCCGCGCTCACACCGCGCGACGCCTTCACGGCGCCACCGCCCGGTGAGAGCCGCGCGCCGTCCGAGGACGACACCCTCACCCTGCTCTTCCTGTGCTGCCACCCCGGGCTGACCCCGGCCGCACAGATCGCGCTCACCCTGCGGGCCGTCGGCGGTCTGACCACGGCCGAGATCGCCCGCGCGCATCTGGTGCCCGAGGCGACGATGGCGCAGCGGATCAGCAGGGCCAAACAGAAGGTCAGGGGCGTGCCCTTCCGGCAGCCGGGTCCTGAGGACCGCTTCCAGCGGCTCGCCGCCGTCCTCCAGGTGCTCTACCTGATCTTCAACGAGGGCTATACGGCGACCTCCGGCAGCGATCTGCACCGCGCCGATCTCGCCCGCGAGGCGATCCGGCTGACCCGGGCCGTGCGCCGGCTGCTGCCCCAGGAGGGAGCGGTGACCGGGCTGTTGGCGCTGATGCTGCTCACCGACGCCCGCAGCGCGGCGCGCACAGGACCGCACGGCGAACTGATCCCGCTCGACGAGCAGGACCGTACGCGCTGGGACCGGCGGGCCATCACCGAAGGCACCGCCCTGGTCGAGGAGGCCCTGTCCCAGGGGCCCGCCGGCGCCTACCAGTTGCAGGCGGCCATCGCGGCGCTGCACGACGAGGCGGCGCGGGCCGAGGACACCGACTGGCCGCAGATCCTCGCGCTGTACGACATCCTCGTACGCCGCGCCCCCGATCCCATGGCCGAACTCGGCAGGGCGGTGGCGGTCGCCATGGTGCACGGCCCCCGGGCCGGGCTGGCCGAAGTCGCCACGCTGGAGGACCGCTTGGCGGGCCACCACCGGCTCGATGCCGTACGCGCCCACCTGCTGGAGAAGGCCGGAGATGTCGAAGGCGCACGCGCCGCCTACCAGTTGGCGGCCCGGCGCACGCTCAGCATCCCGGAGACCCACTACCTCCACATGCGCGCGGCCCGCCTGCCGCGCTGAACCGGCCCTGATCCGGCCCCGGAAGTGACGCGGCGTAACGCGGCGTCGGCCGCCGGTCCTGGGGACCGGCGGCCGACTGTGTGGATCCTTGAGGTACCGGGCGCGCTACTTCACGTCGCGCGCCGGGCGGGCTACTTCACGTCGACGTAATCGCCGGCGGTGGTCACCGGACTCGTCGTGGCGGTGCCCGCGAAGCTGTAGCGCCAGTAGCCGTCCACGGAGGCGGTGACCGTGGTCTTCAGATTGCTGGACGCGTCGGTCTTGATCGTCTTGACGGTGGTGTAAGTGGTGGAGTTGGCCTTACGGAACTGCAGCTTCACCGACTGGCTCGCGTACCCGTCGTACGCGGACGCCTGCCAGCTGCTCCGGGTCAGCTTGCCCGTGACGGTGATGGTCTTCCCCTTCGTGACCGGCTCGGGCGAGGCGTTGACCGTCAGCTTGGCGAAACGCAGGATCGAGGCGTTCTGCGCGGCGTGCAGGTCGGTGAAGCTCCGCCCGTCGGCGGACTGCGCCCAGGCGGCCACCTTCCACTCGCCCGCCAGCCCGCTCAGGCCCAGGTCACGCCGTACATCCACGACGAAGTCGGTCCTGCAGGTCGAGGTGGTGGCGTTCACCTTCGTACAGACAGCAGGCCAGGGGCTGATGAGGACACCGTCGGGCGTGGTGTACGAGCGGTGGTAGAGGTACAGATCGCCACCGGCGATGCCGGCCGGGTCGGTGGCGGTGAACTGCGCCGGGATCACCTGCGAGCCGGCCGTGTCGAAGACAACGGGCTTGCCGCCGTTGACCAGCACATTGGAGATCTTGGTCGCGCCGACCGTTTCGTCTCCGCCGGGTGTCGCGCCCGCGAAGGCGCGCATGATCGTACGCCGCAGGCTTCCGCCCTGGTCGTTCACGGCCGTCGCGCGCAGCGAGACGAAGGAGACCGAGGACGGAACGGTCAGCTCGGCCGAGGCGCTCTCACCGGAACCGGAGAGGGGCAGCGCGGTCCAGTGAGCCCCGTCGTCCGTCGAGTATTCGAGGCCGGTGAGGGTGTCCACCGCCTCGGAGTGCCGGGTGGCGGCCGTCGCGCCGATACGGACCGGGCCCGCTCCGGCCGTGTTCCTGGCGTCGAGTCCCGACGTCGCGAAGTCGAGGTCGATCAGCGGCAGTTCACCCGAGCCGCTCTGGCTCGAGGAGCTGAACGTCCACTCGCTCCGCACCTGCGTGGAGAGCCGGGCGTACGGCACCCTGCGGGAGACGGTCTGGTCGAGCTCGTATGTCGCCCGCCCGCTCGGGACGGTGGCGGACAGCTGCTGATACGGCGTCATGTCGGCGCCCGAGGCGAGGATCTGCCCCTGCGAGGTGAGCAGGAACGACGTCTTGGACCGACCGTCGATCCCCGCGTTGCCGTCGCTGTCGGTGAAGGCCATGGGCTCGTACAGCCACATCTTCGTGGACTGCCGGGACGACCCTCCGCCGTCGCGCAGGCTCGGTGCGAACGGGGCCGCGCCGAGCGTCTCCCCCGCCGACGTGCCCGCCGCCAGGGTCCTGTCCTTGAGCGTCAGCGAGTGCTCGTAGGTGCCGTAGTGCAGGATCCGCGAGTACGAGACGCCCGGCGTCGCGTACTCGGTGACGGTTCCGGGGGCCGGGACCGAGGAGCCGAGGTACACACCGGTCCATTCCCCGAGGTTCGGCACGGAGAGCAGTTCGCCCAAGGTGCCGTTGCCCGGGGCGCGTACGGACGTGACCGTCTTGGCCAGGCTCGCCGTGCCCACCTGGGCCACGGGCGAGGCGGGAACCGTGTTCTGGAACGCGTGCGTCAGGTCGTACCGGTACGGGCTCGGCACACTGGCCGAGGTGCCCTTCTTCGCCAGCACGTCATGGATGCGGAGCGCGGTTCCGGGGACGGAGAAGGGAGTCACGTACACCGCGGCCGATCCGCTTCCCGCGAAGCCGGCGAGGTCACCTCCCGGAAGCGAGATCCATACGGCGGAGCTGTAGCGGCTCGCGGTCGTGTCGTCGACCTTGATCGCGGTCTCCTTGGCCGCGCTCTGGTCGAACGACACCGTCAGGCTCTTGGCGGCCACCGTGAAGGTCTTGGTGAGGAGGTAGCTCGGCTGCTCCCAGTCGCTGTGCAGCCCCACGGCGAAGTAGTCGCCCGGCGGCAGAGTCACGCTCGCGCTCGCGCCTGCCGCGTCCGTGACGTCGTAGGCCGCCCAGGTCTTGCGGTCCCACACCCAGAACATCTTGCTCGTGACGTCCGCGTTGGTGATGGTGAGCTTCACCGGGTACGTCGCGGCGGCGGCCTTCGTCACGGCGGCGGCCTTCGTCGCGTTGAGCGCCCGGGCGCTCCGGTCGCTCGTGGCAATCTCCGTCGCGGCCACGGGCTGCCGCTGGTCCACCGGCCGCACCCGCAGGCTGCCGTCCGTGGACGTGTAGGCGTAGCGCCCGAGGGGCTTGCCCTGCGCGGGGACGACCTGGAAGTCAGGACCCGAGGCGGCGCCGCCGTCCAGGAGTTCGAGCCGCTCGCCGGTGGCGAGCCTGGCCGTTGTCGCGTCACCGGCCGCTTTGGCGTCACCGGCCGTTGGCGCGGACTCGACCGTTCCGGCCGTCGCGGCGGGGGCCGTACCGTCGGCCGCCCAGCTGCCGCCGGGTATGAGCAGCACGGAGGCCGCCACCACCGTCCCGGTCAGCAGGGCGAGTACAGCTCTTCGCGGTCTTCGGCTCCAGGTGTGCGGCATGTACGCGCGTCCCCCCTCTTGTCAGCATCGCTCCTCACATGTCGCATCATCACAGGAGCTGATAACCGCACACCTTAAGGTCCGTCTTGTACGTCCGCAGGACCGGCCCGGACATGGACCGTGCAGGATCATGCAGGACCGTGAAGGACCTAGGTCCTGTCCGGCGGCAACCGGTTCCCCGCCGCCCCCGGCGCGAGGTGGGCCACCACCTCGGCCAGGTCGTTGCACACTTGATCGATCTTCAGACGGATGTTGCGCTTCTCGGTGACGATGGCCGCCAGCAGCAACGCGGTCAGCGCCACGGATCCGTTGAAGAGCTGCAGCGTGACCACGACCTCGATGAGGGTGTGGTGGGCGAACGGTCCCACGCCGTCGGTCGCCGCCAGGATCGTCAGGACGGACGCGAACAGCGCGCACGGCGCGCTCCCGGCGAGCTGGAAGCGCAGGGCCGCCCAGATGATCAACGGGAAGACGAGGAAGAGCAGGGCAAGAGGGCTCCTGGTGGCCAGCGGTGTGATGACGGCGGCGCCGATCACCAGGGCAAACATCTCGGCCCACCGGTGGGTGTCCCGGGGCAGCCGGATCTTGCGCAGGATGAGCAGCAGCGGGGTGACCACGAGCACCCCCATGGCGTCACCCGTCCACCACGCCGACCAGACCGGCCAGAAGTCGTCCAGATGCAGCCGGCCGCTGAACACCAGCATCCACGTTCCGATGGTCGCGCTGATCAGCATCCCTCCCAGGGCACCGAGGAACACCAGCGCCAGCCCGTCCCGCAGCCGGTCCACCTCGGTGCGGAAGCCCACCCGCCGGAGCATCAGACAGGCGCAGACCGGTGCGAGCGTGCTGCCCGCGATGATCCCCGGGTCGGTCGAGTAGATCGGGCCGATCGTCACGATGTTGAGAAGGGCGCCGAGAGCGATACCGGGCCACACCCCGATGCCCATGTAGAGCAGGCAGGTCAGGGCGATGCCCGTGGACGGCCAGAGAGGTGTGACGACCGCGCTCTCGACGTTCACCTCCCGCAGCAGGCCGAGCTGTGCGCCCCCGTAGTAGAGGGCGGCGACAGCGAGGATCCGGAGAGCAGCCACGGAGAGACGTCGGGTTTCCTCGGTACGCACCACAGCAGCAATCAGACAGCGTCACCCGCCCGCCCGGGCCATGACACGCTGCCAGGGCCCTCGCGTCACTCGTTCCCGTACGGCGCCGCGTCGTGGCACAGCACGAGGACGGCGGAGTCGTCCTCGTGCCCGGTGAACTCGGCCACCTTCATCACCTCGGCGGCCAGCTCCTCGGGTGCGGCGGCGGCGCCGTCACGGACCAGCCGGGCCACCCGCGCGAGCCCCTCCTCGATCGGGAAGGACGGCCCTTCGACCACCCCGTCCGTGACCAGCACGAACGCTCCCGCCGTCGTCAGCCGGTGCCGCGTCACCGGGTACACGTCCACCGGCAGGATGCCCAGCGGCAGGCCGCCCGGGTCCTCGGCGATGCCGTACCGCCCGTCGACCGTGGCCCAGACCGCGGCGACATGGCCGGCCCGGGCCGCCTGCAGCTCCCAGGCGACGGGGTCGAAGCGCAGATACGTGCAGGTCGCGAAGAGGCTGGAGTCCACCGACAGCAGCAGATCGTTGGCCCGTCTCAGCACCTCGCCCGGGTCCGGGGCGGCGGTGGCCACCGCCCGC
The DNA here is from genome assembly GCF_055582185.1 of Streptomyces sp. NPDC042201. NCBI lineage: Bacteria > Bacillati > Actinomycetota > Actinomycetes > Kitasatosporales > Streptomycetaceae > Streptomyces > Streptomyces sp. NPDC042201. The sequence goes on from NZ_JBVJDS010000001.1 coordinate 125,865, forward strand.
ATCCCGATACGGATCTGCCCCATGAACGCGGCCGCCTCGACGTCGTGACCCTGCACATCGCCCACGGAGAACCCGAGCGCGCCGTCGGGCAGCACGAAACCGTCGTACCAGTCACCACCGATGTCCAGGCCGTCCCGGGCGGGCGAATAGCGCGCCGCGCTCCGCAGCCCCGGCAGGGCCGGCAGTACGGCCGGCAGCATCTCGCGCTGCAACGCCTCGGCCAGCTCGACCCGGGCCTGCTGCAACTCGGCCCCTTGCCTCGCTTGGGCGGTGAGTCGTCCAAGTGTGGTCAGCAGCTCGTCGGAACTCGCCGGCTCCGCAGGACGACGCCAGGTCATGGACCGCTCCGAGGGACGTCCGTTCATGGACCGCCACGAGGGCTTCCTCGCCGCGGCATACGCCTGAGGACCCACTATGCGCTGCTGACCTGGCCGGATCCTTGATCCCTGCGTGGTCCCGGTCCCAGCCGCTCATACGAAGGCTTCCCCTCGATTGTATTTCCGCGGCGCTACTTCCGCCGGGCGAGAGCCTCTGAGTGAGAGACACCGCGCGAGAGCCACTTTGCGGCGGTGTGCGGATCGCCGAGGAAACGCGCCTGGTCGACGACGACCGGGGCGCCGGTCCTGAAGGCCGCCACGAGGTCCGCCGCGCGGGACAGGTCGCACGCGGCGCGTCCGAGGAGTTCGCGGGTGATCACGAGCGCCACTACGGCCGGGGCCCGGCGGTCGACAAGATGGGACTGGACGGCGTCCATGCCCGACTCGGCCAGCACGGTGCGATGGGCTTCCGTTCGTGGTGCGAGCCAGTCGGCGAGGCACTCGTAGGGGCCGTCGGCGCCCGGGACGAACGTGGGGGCGACGGCGATGAGGAGCCGGGCGAGCTGGTCGGCGCCGTTGCCCGGGAAGTCGGGGTAGTCCTTGCCGAACTCGAACCAGTCGGCCTCCACCTGGGCGAGGTGGTCCAGACTGACCAGGTGCTGGTGGTAGTACGTGTCACTCCCCATCCGGAACACCCGGTGCAGCAGGTCCTCCGAGAGGTCCGTGGTCTCGGCGAGCAGGATCGCGTCGTAGAGGTCCTTGGCCTCGGGGTGGACGTCCGAGGCCAGCCAGAGGATCTTCCAGGCGAGCGACAGTTCGGGCGTCGCCGCGTTGAGCACCAGGTCCGCTCCGCCGCGGAGCGGGGCGACCGCGGTCATGGCCGGGGGCGCGGGCAGGGGCTCGTTGAAGACGAAGTCGAGCTGGACCGTGCCACCGAGCGCCTCCGCCGTCGCCGTCGCCGTCGCCGTCGCCGTCGAGGGAGGAACCGCATCCGTCGAGGGAGGGACCGCATCCGGCCCTGCCGGGTCCACGGCGGTCCAGGGGAGGACCAGCCGACGGCCCGGCACCCGGTCGTACGTCCAGATCTCGTCGCTGAGCGCGCCCGCCGCGTCGATACGGACCGGCCCGCCGGCACGCGACAGCGCCTCGGCGGTGCTCGCGAGGTCGTTGAGCATCGTGTCCGTACGGGGGTCGGTGAGTTCCCAGGTGTCGGGGACGACGACGAAATCCAGGTCGCCCGGATCGCGGGCCGCGTCCCCGAACCATGACGTCAGCAGCCGGCTCCCGCGCAGCACCAGGTGCTCGGTCCACCGGGAACCGGCGACGGCCGCCAGGGCATGGTCCAGCGCCTGGCGCCGGCCGGCGAACCAGGCGGCTTCCCTGCGCGCGTCAGCGAAACGCGGCTCGCTCAGCCGCATTCCCCTCGCATGATGCGCCGCCGCGGGGTCGAACACCGGACGCTGTACGACACCCTCGCCCGGCACCGGACGCAAGGTGCCCGGCAGGCCCATACGGGCGCGGACGACGTCGGCCGGTGACTCCTTCGGCACGGTCTCGGTGTTGTCCCACGGCCCGTAGCCGAACTTCTCCCAAGCGCTCACCATTGGATTACCCACCGCTCCGTCGCCCACTGTCCGTCGTCCGCCACCGGGTGGGACTGCGATCGGCTCACCGCTGGTTCCTCCCTACGTGGCCCGGCCGGGCTACCGCGCCATGTCCGGTACGGATCCGGGCCCCGGCAGCACCAGCCGCGCCGCCGAGGTGCCGAGCCCGCTCGGCACGGGCGGCAGCCAGCGGGTGATGCCCGACCGGTCCTGGATCAGATCGGACTCCTTGTAGCGATGGCAGCCCTCATGCCAGTTCAGAATGCCGGAGAGCCAGTGCTCCAGCTCCTTCACATAGCCGTCGAGCACCCCGCGGGCGTCCTCGTCCAGATCGAAGTCGTCGTACAGGACGGGCAGTTCGTTGGCGGCGACATGCTGGAACTGGCGCATCCGCGAGTTCATCAGGTCGTCGATGATGGCAAGGCCGGTCGGGTAGTCGCAGTTGAAGAAGTTCTGCACGACGAGCACACCGTTGTGGACCTCGCCCTCGAACTCGATCTCCTTCTGGTACGAGAAGACGTCGTTCAGCAGACAGGCGTAGTCCTGCGCCGCGTTCTCCAGGGATTTCATCGGACCGCTGCGGTAGATCTCCGGCGGCACCTCCCGGCCGTGGCTCAGCCGGGACAGACTCATCGTCATGTCCGAGCCGAAGGTCTGCCGGCGCATCTCCATGTAGTCGACGGGGTCGGGGATGCGGTTCTGCGCCTGGTTGGCCAGCTCCCACAGCCAGCTGGCGGTCATGTCCTCGACGGACTTACGGAAGGTGCGTCGACCCTCCTGCTCCATCGGGCCCGCCGTACGGGCCCACAGATCGGCCAGGCCCCGTTCCAGCGCGGTCGTCGGCACCGGCGTCTCGGAGGTCTCGACCGGCATGAACAGCGAGAGCCGTTCGTTGCACGCCTTCGCGCCCGCCAGATCGCGGGTACTGCCGTAGACGACCGGGAAGTAGTCGTCGCCGTACGTCCCCCAGGCCAGCCAGTCCGAGGTCAGATCGAGCCCCTCCGGCGTGGCGTCCGGATGGATGCCGGCCGAGCAGAGCGGCAGGTCGATCCGCCTGATCCGCTCCTCGTCCCAGACGTCGGAGCCCGGGATACCCGGCTGCGCCCGCAGAATCCCCATCCGGTGCGCCCACTCGACGACATGCTCCCGTGAGTGATCCAGATGCGGGCTCACGGTGAGCTCGAACGGCATGTGGAACTCGGGCAGCAGGGAGGGACCGACGCGCTGGAACGGGACATGGCTGTGGCTGCGCGCCCGCGCGGGGGCGCCCGCGCCGATCGTCTTCGCGATGTCGGCGGCGGCCGTGCCGAGACCGACCGGGGTCATCGAGAACGACGTACCGGACGGGTCATCGGACTCGGACCCCGCGCCGTTCATATAGCGGCTGGAGCGCATGTGCCACTCGTGGCCGCCCGACTGCCAGTCCTGGAGCCCCTTCACATAGGCGAGGGTGTCGGCGCACGACTGCGGGTCGAGACCCTTCTCGGCGAAGAGCGGGGCCAGTTCGGTCAGCGCGGTGTTCTCGAACTGCTGGATGCGCGAGGTGAGCAGGTCGTTGACGGCGTCCGCCGCCTCCTGCGTCGTACAGCCGAGGAAGGTCTCCAGGACGAGCACGCCATTGCTCAGCTCGCCCTCCTCCTCGATCTCCCGCTGGTACGAGAACAGGTCGTTGCGCAGATGGACTCCGTCGGAGAACGTGTCCTTGAGGACCCGCAGCGGGCGGGAATCGGCGATCTCCGCCGGGACCTCGGCGCTCGCGGCATATTCGATGAGACCGGCCGACCAGGGCGCTCCGCCGACCTTGCGCCGCATTTCGATGTACTCGACGGGGTTCGCGATGCGCTCCGCGTTGATGTTCGCGAGCTCCCAGTCGGACTCGTTGAGCAGATTCTCGGTGCTCTCCGCGAACCGCTCACGCCACCCCATGGACATGCTGGGGACCGTACGGGCCCAGAGATCGGCGAGACCCGCCTCGACGGGATTGGTCGGCTCCGGGAATCCGGCGGACAGGTCCATCGGCATGAAGGCCGCGAGCCGGTCCAGATACGCCTTGCCGCCCTCCCGGTCCTGGGGCCGTTTGAAGACCTCCAGGAAGTGGTCGTCGAAGAAGAACACCCACACATACCAGTCGGTGACCAGCGACAACGCCGGTCCGTCGCAATCCGGATGGGTGTACGAGCAGAGCAGGGCGTAGTCGTGTGAATCGAGGTCGTGCTCCTCCCAGACCCCCGAGCCTTCCAGCATGCCCATGTCCCAGGCCCACTTCTTGGAATGCTCCCTGGCCTCTTCCAGGTGGGGGTTGAGCCGGGCCGGATAGGCCATGTAGAAATCCGGCAGTTCAAAGGGCTGTGTCACGGGCGCGCGGCCTTTCCCGAAGGTTCCGGAAGATTTCCCCTGCGCCGGAATGAGCCGGTCAGGAATGCCGGCATCGCGTACCGCCCCCCTGCCGTGTCACCCGGTCGGCCCAGATCTACCCCTCGTCCGGTTCCGCCATCCGCGCCCCAAAATAGTCATATGAACATACCGACAGCGCGTGGCGTACATGCGATGCGCCGGAGCCGGGGCGATCATCGCTTAATGAGCACCACAATTCGGCTCGCACAGCAGCCCGAGGCCGACGAACTGCTCGGCCGCAGCCCGCTGGCCGCGCTCGTCGGCATGCTGCTGGACCAGCAGGTCCCGATGGAGTGGGCGTTCTCAGGCCCGTACACCATCGCCGTACGCATGGGCGGGGACGATCTCGACGCACGGGAGATCGCCCTGTACGACCCCGACGCCTTCGTGGCGCTGCTCTCGGACAAGCCCGCCGTGCACCGCTATCCGGGGTCCATGGCCAAGCGTGTGCAACAGCTCTGCCAGTACCTCGTCGAGCACTACGAGGGCGATCCCGGCTCGGTCTGGCGTGACGTCGCCACCGGCGCCGAGGTGCTGGCGCGGCTGAACGCGCTGCCAGGCTTCGGGAAGCAGAAGTCCCAGATCTTCCTGGCGCTGCTGGGAAAGCAGTTCGGGGTACGCCCCACGGGCTGGCGGGCGGCCGCGGGCGCGTACGGCGACGAGGGGTCGTACCGCTCGGCGGCGGACATCACCGGGCCCGAATCGCTGGCCAAGGTCCGGGCGTTCAAGCAGGAGGCGAAGCGCGCGGCAAAGGCCGGCAAGCCCGCGGGGAAGGGCTGAGCACGAGGGGCGGTCCACGGCCTGCCGTCGGCCGGTACGCGGCCGATCTGCGGCTGATCTGCCGATACGCGTCCGTGACCTGTGGCACACCTGTTCCCACGGGGCACGCCGGTCGCTAGCTTTCCCTCACATTCGTTCGCACCGGAAGGACCCCAACCCCTGTGAACGCAACTCCCCGCAGATTCCTGGCTGTGGCGGCCGCGACCGCGCTCGCCGCCCCTCTTCTGCTGTCCGTCTCCCCCGCGTCCGCGCGACCGCACGACCCGGCCAAGGACGCGGCGAAGCTCTCCCGCGAGCTGGTGCGTGAGGCCTCCGCCAAGGACGCCTACCGGCATCTGAAGATGTTCCAGGCCATCGCGGATTCCGCCGACGGCCACCGGGCCGCCGGAACGCTCGGCCACGACGCCTCCGCCGCCTACGTGTACAGCCAGCTCAAGAAGGCCGGCTACCGCGTCTCGTACGACACCTTCGGCATCACCTACATCGAGACGCTCGCCGAGAAGCTCTCGGTCACCGCGCCGACGCCGCGCGATGTCTCGATCGCGGCCATGTCGTACACCAAGTCCACCCCGGTGGGCGGTGTCACGGCGGCCCTCGCCGTCGTCCCGGTCGACGCGACCACGGGCTGCGAGCCCGCCGACTACGCCGCCGGCGCCTTCACCGGCAAGATCGCGCTGATCCAGCGCGGCGGCTGCGACTTCGCCACGAAGCAGAAGGAAGCGGGGGCCGCCGGTGCGGTCGCCGCGATCGTCTACAACAACACCGAGGGCGCGCTCAACGGCACGCTCGGCGGTCCCGACGCCGGCGTGATCCCCACCGGTGGAATCACCCACGCCGAGGGCCAGGCGCTCGTCGCAGAGGCTGGCAAGGGCGCCGTGACGGTCTCCCTGGAGGTCCGTCAGCTCCAGGAGGAGCGCACCACCCGCAATGTGATCGCCGAGACCGAGGGCGGCAAGGCCGAGAGCACCGTGATGCTCGGCGCCCATCTCGACTCGGTCACCGAAGGCCCCGGCATCAACGACAACGGCTCGGGCTCCGCCGGTCTGCTGGAGGTGGCTCTCGACCTCGCCAAGACGCACGAGAAGCCCACCAACAAGGTGCGCTTCGCCTGGTGGTCGGCGGAGGAGCTGGGGCTGCTCGGCGCCGAGGCGTACGTCGCCGACCTCACCCCGAAGCAGCGCGCGAGCATCGCGCTGTATCTCAACTTCGACATGATCGCCTCGCCCAACGCCGCCCAGTTCGTCTACGACGGTGACGACTCGGACGGCGAGGGAGCGGGACCGGGGCCCGAGGGCTCCGCCCAGCTGGAGAAGGGCATCACCGACTTCCTCGACGGCAAGAAGTCCCCCCACGAGGGCACGGACTTCGACGGCCGCTCCGACTACGGGCCGTTCATCGACGCGGGCATCCCATCCGGCGGCACCTTCACCGGCGCCGAGGGCATCAAGACCGAGGCTCAGGCAGCGAAGTTCGGCGGCGAGGCCGGTGTCGCGTACGACAAGTGCTACCACTCGGCCTGCGACGACCTCTCCAACATCGATATGAAGGCCTTCAACGTCAACATCGACGTGATCGCCAACGCCGTGGGCACCTACGCCCATGACCTCGGCTCGCTCTCGAAGCCGGCCGTGGCGGCGCGTACCGCGCGCGGCGACAGCGGCAGCGGCGTCCCCGCCCGCGGCCACCAGCCCGCCGCGTAAACACGCAACGCGTAACCACGCGACGCGCCCTACCGAACACAGCCCCTTTCGAGCGAATCAGCGGTTCGCGCGCGGGGCCGGCGAATCCGCCGCCGAGGACGATCTCGGCGGCGGGCTCACCGGACGATGGGCTTCCGCTCTTGCTTCACTCCCGCTTTGACGCCCAATGACGCTTTTACACTCCGGCGCCATGGCTGCGCCCGGAGCCGCTCGCCCGGTAGGCTTTCCGTGTGATCTTCAAGCGCATCGGTAACGGGCGGCCCTATCCCGACCACGGCCGGGAAAGCACCCGGCAGTGGGCGGATGTCGCGCCGCGCCCGGTCCGCCTCGATCAGCTCGTGACCACGAAGGGTCAACTGGACCTGGAGACGCTGCTCGCCGAGGACTCCACCTTTTACGGAGACCTCTTCGCGCATGTCGTGAAGTGGCAGGGCGATCTCTATCTGGAGGACGGGCTGCACCGCGCCGTCCGCGCCGCGCTCCAGCAACGCCAGGTGCTGCACGCGCGCGTGCTGGAGTTGGACCGTGGCTGACCGGCACTGACCGTGGCTGACCGGCGCTGACCAGGACCGTACGGGTGAACACTGAGCCTTTCGGGGCCTTTCCCGCCACGGACGGATCAATCAGTTGATCATTTAGTAGGAATCATTACCAGCGCGCACTACGCTGCGGCCATGAGCATGCTGACTCCCCCCGGCATGGGCGGAAAGTACCGCATCACGGGTGGCAAATACCCGCGAATGCGCCGCCCCCGTCATCGCCGCAGGATCGTGCTCGCGGCTGTCGCCGCCGTTGTTGCCCTCGGCCTGGCCGGCTGGGGGACCTTGCAGCTCATCGACGTCTTCACGGGCGACGGCAAGAAGAACACCGCCGCCGGCCTGAAACCCGACTGCAAGCCCTCCAAGGCGCCCGCGAGGTCGCTGCCCAAGCCCGGCCAGATCACGGTCAACGTCTACAACGCGACCCCGCGAGACGGTCTCGCCCAAACCACCGCCGACGAACTCAAGAAACGCGGCTTCCTCATCGGCAAGGTCGGTAACGCCCCTGCCGCGTACGACAAGAAGGTCCCGGGCGCCGGAATACTGCTGGGCGCCACGCTGACCTCGGACGGTCCTTTCAGCGTCCTCGGCACCCAGCTGAAGGGGGCCACGTCGAAGACCGACACTCGCGAGACCGCGGACGTCGATCTGATCATCGGCTCGGCCTTCAAGGCGCTGACCGTCCAGGCGGACGCCGACCAGGCGCTGGCCACGCTCGCCAGCTCCACGTCCAAGGCCTGCGGGGACCTGGCCTCCCCGAAGAATCCTTAGGGCGCCTGCTTTTTTGAGGCTCGGTTCGCCTCCGGGGCGCTTTGTGCCGCTGTCGACGGTCGATCGTGCTCGGCCAGTCGTGGAGACGGGCCGGCTCGGGCCCACCGGCGGGTGCTGCCTCTCCCCTCCCCAAACGGGGCAGGGGGAGGCGGGCACTCGCCTTCGTCTCAGATGGACGCGGTTCCGTACATACGGTCACCCGCGTCGCCGAGGCCCGGGACGATGTAGCCGTGCTCGTTGAGCCGCTCGTCGACCGCCGCGGTGACCACCGTCACCGGCGCGCCCGCCAGCTCACGCTCCATCACCTCGACGCCCTCCGGCGCCGCGAGCAGCACCACCGCCGTGACATCGTCCGCGCCGCGCTTGATGAGCTCCCTGATCGCCGCGACCAGCGTGCCGCCGGTCGCCAGCATCGGGTCCAGGACGTACACCTGGCGGCCCGACAGGTCCTCCGGCATGCGATTCGCGTACGTGGACGCCTGAAGCGTCTCCTCGTTACGGATCATCCCGAGGAAGCCCACCTCGGCGGTCGGCAGCAGCCGCACCATGCCGTCGAGCATGCCGAGGCCGGCCCGGAGGATCGGGACCACCAGCGGGCGCGGGTAGGAGAGTTTCACCCCCGTCGTCGATGTCACCGGGGTGGTGATGTCGACCTGTTCGGTCCGCACATCCCTGGTGGCCTCGTACGCGAGGAGGGTGACCAGCTCGTCGGCGAGGCGCCGGAAGGTCGGAGAATCGGTGCGCCGATCGCGCAGCGTGGTGAGTTTGTGCGCCACCAGCGGGTGGTCGACGACATGAATCCGCATGGCGCCCACAGTAACCGGGGGCCAAGGCTCCACGCGCTGCCACCAAGGCGTCGGCATCAACCACCGTTACGGAGGGAAGGTGAGAAGGGGTCTCCCCGGTGAAGCCGCGGAGTTACGGACCCAGCCTTGGGGTGGTGAGGCGTCGATGCCGGACCGGTATCAGCAGGGGCAGGATCAGGACCGCGACCAGACCAGGGCCGAGGGCACGGACACGGACACGGAGATAGGCCCGGACACGGCCCCGGAGAGCGAAGCGGAGCGCCGTCGGCGGCGCGCGCAGTTCCTGCGGGAGCTGAACGAGGCCAAGGCCCTGCGCGAGCGCGTGAAGCCGCGGCAGGCCCGCGCCGCGCGGATGCGCCAGCAGATGCGGATGCGGACCTTCCGCTGGTAGCCGCTCCCGAGACACGGGGCGGACGACGCGCGGGCCGCGCGTGGGCCATATGCGGACCGTACGCCCGCCTGACGCGAGCAATGTGCGGGGCCGCATACCGGGCCCGTAAGCGGCCGTTCGCCCGGTCCCGGGGCCGGACAGAGGGCATCCGACGCGTGGGGCCGAACAGGCGCCTAATAAAATGGGCCCCCGACGCAACGGTGGAAGACCTCTCGCGAAGCGCTCGTTTCTGCCACGATTCCGAGTAGGCGGGGCAGAGCAGCGCACCGCCGGTTCGTCACACCTCTGACCAGTGGGAGAGTCACGGTGTACTTCGCCGCACTGCTCGCGCGCACCGAAGACGGGTGGGAAGCGAGCGATACAGAGCTCGACGATGTGGAGACCTTGTCGGACCTGACCGACCTGGCCCGCGACGCCTCGGTGGACGAGGACACAGTTCTCCTCTTCATCGAGCAGGAGGATGCCTGGTTCGGCATCCTCCGCGTGGAGGGCGAGGAGGACCCTCGTATCTACGTCTCCGACGCGGCCGCGGCCGCACGCTCCTCGTACGGGGAGATCCTCATTGATGAACTGCTCGGCGGGGAGGACGACGACCCGGCCGACGACTTGGACACGCTGGACCTCGACGGTACCGAGGACGGCGAACCGGACGAGAACGACGAGGAGGACGAGGACAGCCCCGTGATCGACGGGGAGACCGTGCTCTCGGGAGCCGTCGGCGACCGTGAGATTCTCGCCGACCTCGGCCTGCCCGAGGCCGATCTGCTGGCGCTGGAGACCGATGCGATGGCCGAGATCGCAGAGGCTCTGGGAGCCGCCGAAGTACTGGAGACCGTCCGCTAGTGCCGCGACCGGGAATGTTTGCGCGACGGGGCAAACCTTGCCGGGAGGGGCACGGGTGACCCGGCACGACACGGTGCCCGACCCGGTACGCGATCCGTGGCGGACGTCCATGCTCCTCGCCCTCGACGAGGCGGCACGGGCGGCCCGGTCCGGTGATGTGCCGGTCGGCGCCGTCGTGCTGTCCCAGGACGGCACGGTGCTCGCCGTGGGCCACAACGAACGCGAGGCGACCGGCGACCCGACGGCCCATGCGGAGATCCTGGCGATCCGCAGGGCCGCCGGGACGCTCGGCTCCTGGCGGCTGCCGGGCTGCACGCTGGTGGTGACCCTGGAGCCGTGCACGATGTGCGCGGGCGCGATCGTGCAGTCCCGGGTGGACCGGGTGGTGTTCGGCGCCCTCGACGAGAAGGCCGGCGCGGCCGGCTCACTCTGGGACGTCATACGCGACCGCCGGCTCAACCACCGGCCCGAGGTGATCCACGGAGTACTGGCCGAGGAGTGTTCCGCACTCCTGACCACCTTCTTCCGCGACCGCTGACCACCCCCGACACCCCCTTCCGCACCTCCCGGACCCCCCTCCGACCCCCCTCCCCTCGCCACACCGCGATATCGATTTCGGAGCACGGCCCACCGTGGGCTAAGCTCTCTCCCGGTAGCGTGTCCGAGCGGCCGAAGGAGCTCGCCTCGAAAGCGAGTGTGGGGAAACTCACCGAGGGTTCAAATCCCTCCGCTACCGCTCTCACACCCTCCTGACCTGCGGAAACGCGATCAGGAGGGTGTTTTGCGTGCGGCACGTACTGCACGACCGTGCCTCACGGGAGTCGACAGGAGAACAACTGGCCAGCGCACGAGGCACGTTGCACCTTCCCACGGAGGGATCTACCACCTGCAGTCCCTCCGAGAGGATCCCTCCAGCCCGGCCACGTCGCCGGCGATCCAGTCCGCCATCACGACGAGCCCCCTCAGATGCAGCCGCACCGCTCGCGAGGGGAACCCTGCACGGCTCCACCCCAGCCAGGTCACCAAAGACCAACTCCCGTCAGTTCAGTAAGGTCATGGGACGGCCTAAATGCCAGCACTGACAACATGCGAGGGATCGACCACATTGTTCTTTCCGGCCGCCTACCGACAGAGCCTCGATCAACGTCTCAGGCCGATCCCACTGAATGAAATCAAGGCTCCCTGCAGATAAAAGCCCAGGTCAACAAGTGTCGGCCCCGCGCCTGCGGGGGTGTTCCCGTCTGGACCCTCATGGGCCGCTGGCTCCGAGAGTCGGCCCCGCGCCTGCGGGGGTGTTCCGCAGCTGCGCAAGCAGCTCGTGGCACGCCTCGGGTCGGCCCCGCGCCTGCGGGGGTGTTCCGATGTTCACCGAGGGTGTCATCTCCGACGACGAGTCGGCCCCGCGCCTGCGGGGGTGTTCCGGGCGCCAGCGGACTCGGCGGACCGAAGATCCAGTCGGCCCCGCGCCTGCGGGGGTGTTCCGAGGCGCACGGTGACCCGCAGGCCGACGGTCAGGTCGGCCCCGCGCCTGCGGGGGTGTTCCGCTGTGCGTTGAGTTCAGCGGCGGGCGCCGGGCGTCGGCCCCGCGCCTGCGGGGGTGTTCCGTTCTTCTTCCTCGAGACAGTCGCCGCCGGAACGTCGGCCCCGCGCCTGCGGGGGTGTTCCCTTGAGGTCGGCGGACAGGTCGCCGCTCGCGGTGTCGGCCCCGCGCCTGCGGGGGTGTTCCGGCACCGACAGGGACATCGCTCGATGGCAGGACGTCGGCCCCGCGCCTGCGGGGGTGTTCCTATTCCTAAGCCGGGCCCTGAAGAGTGCCTCAGGTCGGCCCCGCGCCTGCGGGGGTGTTCCCGAACGGCGCCAGACCGAAGGCTTGCCGGTGGAGTCGGCCCCGCGCCTGCGGGGGTGTTCCGTCGAGGACCAAGAGCGGGCGGCCACGATCATCGTCGGCCCCGCGCCTGCGGGGGTGTTCCAGGGGGGAGGGGTCATGGCTGACAAATACTCGAGTCGGCCCCGCGCCTGCGGGGGTGTTCCGTCGCACCGCTGGACGGAGCGCTCCGTCATCGGGTCGGCCCCGCGCCTGCGGGGGTGTTCCCCTGGAATGCACGTGGTGCGACACCGCGTACACGTCGGCCCCGCGCCTGCGGGGGTGTTCCTATGAATCAGGGGAATACCGCCTGGTCATCGAGGTCGGCCCCGCGCCTGCGGGGGTGTTCCACGCCCCCTTCGGATCGCCCCGGCCCTCTCAAGGTCGGCCCCGCGCCTGCGGGGGTGTTCCTCCGACTGGCCGGACCCGCTCCGGCTGCACTACGTCGGCCCCGCGCCTGCGGGGGTGTTCCCCAGCGAAAGAGCCAGGAACGCGAGCAGGGATCGTCGGCCCCGCGCCTGCGGGGGTGTTCCACACGTTCGCGACCGCGCCCTTTTACTTTTCAAGTCGGCCCCGCGCCTGCGGGGGTGTTCCATCGCTTCCGCACTACCGCCGTCGGCCGCAGCAGTCGGCCCCGCGCCTGCGGGGGTGTTCCGGGCGGCAAGTGATGGATTGCTGCGGACGGTCGGTCGGCCCCGCGCCTGCGGGGGTGTTCCCCCCCGGCCACGGCTGGGGGTTTTCTGCTGCCCGTCGGCCCCGCGCCTGCGGGGGTGTTCCGTGCGACGCCTGGGTGACTCACCGGATCCCTCCGTCGGCCCCGCGCCTGCGGGGGTGTTCCACGGCGCCCGCCGGCCTTTCGGTCGGCGGGCGCGTCGGCCCCGCGCCTGCGGGGGTGTTCCGGCGATCACGGAGCACGTCCGGCGCGGCGGCATGTCGGCCCCGCGCCTGCGGGGGTGTTCCCCAGCGGGGGGCGTGACGCCGGCCCACACGGCGGTCGGCCCCGCGCCTGCGGGGGTGTTCCCACGCTCGCGCAGCCCTCCTGCTTCGGGTTCCTGTCGGCCCCGCGCCTGCGGGGGTGTTCCGACGGTTCCCTGCACATGGTGGGGTGGGGCCGGGTCGGCCCCGCGCCTGCGGGGGTGTTCCCGTGGGCGGCAACACGGGCGCCATCGACACCGAGTCGGCCCCGCGCCTGCGGGGGTGTTCCCCTCCTGTTCGTCTACCGCGACTCGACCGGTTCGTCGGCCCCGCGCCTGCGGGGGTGTTCCCATGCCAGCCAGCCCGCCGCCGCCCTTGCCGAGGTCGGCCCCGCGCCTGCGGGGGTGTTCCGACGTTCCCCATGCCCTACACCGAGGCGCGCGAGTCGGCCCCGCGCCTGCGGGGGTGTTCCGGTGTGGTAGCTCTTCGCGATCTCCTCGGCCGGGTCGGCCCCGCGCCTGCGGGGGTGTTCCTCGCAGATCTTCCGGAACGGTGGGTACCAACCTGTCGGCCCCGCGCCTGCGGGGGTGTTCCGCGCCAGCGCCTGCGAGAACTCACGGCGCGCACGTCGGCCCCGCGCCTGCGGGGGTGTTCCGCCGGGCTCGTGGAGGTTCGCGGCATCGTCGGCGTCGGCCCCGCGCCTGCGGGGGTGTTCCCCGGAACCATCAGGCCTCGGTTCGCCCGCGCCGGTCGGCCCCGCGCCTGCGGGGGTGTTCCTGGCTGGCCTTCTTCACCCCTGCAGAACTGGCCGTCGGCCCCGCGCCTGCGGGGGTGTTCCGACGAACGCCGGCGAATCATCCGACGGCGACGCGTCGGCCCCGCGCCTGCGGGGGTGTTCCCACGGCTCTGACCTGCAAAAACAGTCCGATCCCGTCGGCCCCGCGCCTGCGGGGGTGTTCCGGACTGAGCCCGATCCGGCCCCCGGACTCCCCGGTCGGCCCCGCGCCTGCGGGGGTGTTCCGGGATCACGGCTCACGTAGGGTCGGACCAGGTCGTCGGCCCCGCGCCTGCGGGGGTGTTCCGGCGTACGGGCTGAACGCCCATCTCGTCGAGACGTCGGCTCCGCGCCTGCGGGGGTGTTCCGGGCTGACGATGGTGCGCAAGCGCAAGCAGGTGGTCGGCCCCGCGCCTGCGGGGGTGTTCCGGCGACCTCGACGTACCCGACCCCGACCCGCTCGTCGGCCCCGCGCCTGCGGGGGTGTTCCGTCCACGCCGGGGACTGCCATATGAAGGGCAAGGTCGGCCCCGCGCCTGCGGAGGTGTTCCTGCTCGCCCATGCCCGCACTGCGGCATGCTGATGTCGGCCCCGCGCCTGCGGGGGTGTTCCCCGTTCTACGACCATGACCCCAAGGTCGCGCCGGTCGGCCCCGCGCCTGCGGGGGTGTTCCGCACCTCCCCGGCCGCCAGGCGAAGTACCTGGAGTCGGCCCCGCGCCTGCGGGAGTGTTCCCGACCGAGCCGCTGCTCACGGTGTGGACACGTCCGTACCAGTCCCGGCAGAGGCCGATCGAGGAGGACTCAGCGGGATGGAAACGGCGCGGTATGTCCGCCTCTCGGGAAAAGCCGCACAGGTGAAACGGGGCGCGAAAGCGGGCTCAAATCCCTCCCACTACCACTCCCACCACCCTTCCGACCTGCGAAAACGCAACCAGTATGCGGCAAGAACACAACCGGCTCACACCCCGGACGCCTTGCCCCCTCCCACGGGGCGATCTACCCCTACGGCCCTTCCGAGGCGATCCCCGCAGCTGGCCTGCTCAGGTACCTCATATCAAGGCCCACCCGTCCTTGACAGACAAGCGGGCATGGCGCGGAGCCCGAAAAAGCGGAATACCGCGGGGCGGGTGGGGGCGATCGGTCAGAGGTGCCTCTGGGCCCACACAGCGAGGATGCTGATGGCGCCGGTTCCAACGCCATAGCAGGCGCCCCGGAGCATCTGATCGGCAGCGGTCTGACGCTGGCTGAGGACCCAGCGGAAGAGTCGCCTCATGATCCTGATGGCCTTGTGTAAGAAGAATCGAGCGGAGCTGCAGTCCATGGTCAAGGTCCTTATATTGCGGGGCCCCGTTTACAGAATGGCCTAACGACTGGGGCATCACTTGGACACGTCTAGAAAAGATCGACGAGGGAAACGCGAAGGCCGTCCGCACCCAGAGGTGCGGACGGCCTTCGCGCCTTGTTACTGAAGTGACCCCCGCCACTGCGAGGCCAGAACCCATGCGACATGGCACGCCCAGTCGTCAGGCCAGGGCAATCCCCGCGCATGCAGGGCAACAAGAACCTGCTGGACACCGACGAAATCTCACCGAAAGACTACGCCGGGCATCAACACGAAGACGACTGCGTGCCTCGTGCCCGCGAACCGAACGGCGATTTGGTCACCGTCGGTTGCGGGCCGAGAGGATCAGGCCATCAAAGTCAGCCGGCCGCCAGCGGTCTCGGCCGGCTGTCCGGATGGCCCAGCCCTGTTCGTTGGAGGCGGGTTCAACGAGGACTGCTTGGCCGTCGCCGATGCGGGTGGCGAGGAGTTCCCAGAGGCGGTCACGGATGCGGCGGCTTGGGTTGCCGACGAAGACGCCAGCGTTGACCTCGACCATCCAGCGGGTGAGATGGCCGCGGAGCCCGTCGGGAGCGGCGATCAGGACGATGACGGTCATGAGGTCTGCTCCGGAGGCTCTGGTGATTTCGGGGGCTCCGGTGAAGGTGGTTCCTCGAATTCCGGTCCGATAATGGCAATGTGCTGCTCGCCCATACCGGCGTCGGTCAGGTCCATCGGGGCGGGTCCATCCGGTTCCGCCTGATCGGCGAGTTCGGCGGGGGGCGAGGCATCCGCCGAGTCGTGCGGCGCATCGGCGGCCCAGTTGACTCCTGCGGCGACCGATCCCAGTCGTTCGTCCCACAGTTCGCTGGTCTCCGGAGTGTCGAAATCAATGCCCGGTGGATTCAGAAGTGCTTTGACGTCATGCACGATGCGGCCCAGAAGCTTGGTTTCGGCGATCTGGTTGCGGAGGCCGATGCGGGCGTCCCGTTCGTCGGTGAGTCCCTGGGCAGTGAGGTCGAAAGCGAGGGGAAGGGTGTATTCGGCCTTGTAGAGGTCAGCGATGTCGAGGACGAAGGAGATCGCCGATCCCGTGTGGACGAAGCCGAGCCCGGGGCTGGCGCCGAGCCCGACGATGACGGCGTGGCAGATGCCGTAGAGGGCTGCGTTGGCGGCGGACAGCAGGCGGTTGAGGTCGTCGCCTGCGGCGAAGGCGTCTCCGGCCTTGTAGACGCGGCCGTCCCAGGGAACACCGCTGCGGCGTGAGTGTTCCTGGTAGAGCTTGCGGAAGCGGGCGCCTTCGCGGCCTCGGAGCTGCTGCATGGTGGCTTTGGTGACGTCTTCGCCAGGGAAACGCATGCCGTACATGGCACGGGCGACGTTGAGGCGTTCCTTGGGCCGGGTGATGAGCCATGCCTGGCGGTGGAGGAGGCCGGCGCTGCGGCTGGGGCCGAGTCCGGCCGCGTACATCCGTACGCCTTGTTCGCCGACCCAGCAGATGGTGGTGCCGGAGTCGGCGAGGAGGCGGATGGCGCCGTGGGTGACGCGGGTGCCGGGGCCGAGCAGCATGACGGCGATCATGGCGGCCGGTACGCGTACGGTTTCGCGTTTGTTCACGATGACGACGGCGTTCTCGTCGCGGTCGAGGTGGCTTCGCTCGACGTAGACGCTGGATACGCGGTCCACGATGCGGTGGAGGTCGTGCGGGTCGGCTTTCCACCAGGGCTCGGCCATGGCTCAGTCCTTCTGTGCGGGGAGCGGGGCGAGGGTGAGGAGGCCGCAGCCGTAGGCCTTGGAGGGGCCGATCCCTTCCAGGAGGCGGGTGGTGAAAGCCGTGGGATCGGTGATGCGGAGATGTCCCTCAAAGGTGGCGCTGTGGAAGGTGACGCGGGGGCCTTTGCCACTCTTGGTGAAGGAGTGGCGCTGCCGGTCGGTGATACGGACTTCGCGGAGAAGGTTGGTGTCCTGGCGTGCCGCCTGCGTATCCGGCGCGGTTTCCGGATTCGGGCGGTCGAGGCCGGGAGCCGGGGAGTCTAGGCCAGGCGCCGGAGGGTCGGTGCGCGATGCTGGGATGTCGAAGCCCCAGCGTTCGGTGCGGTCGAGGAACCAGCCGAGTTGGGCGGCGACGGTGCGGTGCCCGAGTCGGAAGCCGCGTTCGCGGTTGCTGTCGGTACGGGTGGCCAGGCGGGCGGCCTGGGCGGGGGTCGGGGTTTTCGGTGCCTGGGTGTTCTGGACGGGGCTGGCGGTCAGGCGGAAGGCGAACTCGCGTCCGGCGGCGAGCTGCCGGAGGAGGGGGGTGTAGTCGCGGACAGCCGCGTGTTCCCCGTCGGCGTCGGGCCAGCCGGCCTGCTCGATCACATGCGTCCAGTCGGGCTTGGAGCTGGTGAGGACGAACAGATGGGGGCGGTGAGGGTTGTCGGCGTCCAGCCGCCACAGGACGCGTTCGCTGCCCGCTGCGCCCGGGATACCTCCCATGACGGCGCCGTGCATGGCGCGGGGGCTGGCGAGCAGCAGGCGGCTCTGTGCCCGGAGCGGGTTGATGCGGATACGCGAGAGATAGGTCATGGCGGTCACCAGCCCAGCAGGGCGAAGGGGTCGTGTCCGGCGTCGTCGTCCGAACCGTTGGGGTCGTCGTGGACTCTGGGGAAGCCGGTGGGGATGCTCAGCCAGTCGTGCCGTACGCGTCGGCTGGTGAAGGTACGGGCATGCGGGTGGAAGGAGACGGGGGCGTCGTGGAGGATGTCGTCGCCGTCCGGATCCTCGACGGTGACGGCGCGGTCCACCCGAGCCGGGTAGAGGGAGTGGCCCAGGTTGCGCTCGCGGCCCCGCTGGGCGGCGTATTGTTCGCGGGCTCGTCGGGACGCCTGCCAGGGCTCCTGCCGCAGCACGTCCTCGATGCTTCCGTCGCGCACGCCGTGGGAGACCGGTTGGGTGGGCGGACACGAGCGGCGGCCCAGTGCGAGGGGGAACGCGGGTGCGCGAACCGCCTGGTCGAGTGCGGTGAGCAGGGGGCGGGGCCCGGCCACTGCGGCGAGGAACACCGCGTCCTGGAGGTAGTAGCGGGTCGTCACATGGGTGTTCTTGGCGGGGGAGGTCGGCTTCTGGATTCCCTTGGCGTTCACACCGGCCTGGGGCAACGGACGGCCCCGGTAGTCGCTGACGGTGTGGTAGTCGCGCAGCAGGGTTCCGGGCTGGTCGACACGGATTCCCAGTCGCAAGGGCAGGAGTTCGTCGAGGGGGTCCTCTCGGGCGAGTCCGGAGGCTGCGGCGAGCAGGCCGATCACTCCGGACTTGGTGGGTTCCGGGCTGGTCTCGCGCCGGTTGAAGGTGCTGCGTGAGCCCCATGACTGGAGCGGGCCGGCGAGGCGGAGCAGCAGTACCGCGTGCCCCTCGTCCTGCGGGGCGGGTGATGACGCGGAGGTGAGGGGCTGCGTCATCGGGCGGCCTGCTTGAGGGCGTCGGTGAGGTGAGTGCGCAGGCCGTTGAGGAGCTGGGGGAAGGAGAGTGCTTCGCCGAAGGTGTGCTCCAGCAGCTTCGCGGTGTCGCCGGTTTCGGCGAAGGTGTGGCACAGGGCGGTGAAGGCGGGGGTGTCGCCCCAGGTGCTGACGGCTCTGGCGTGCTCGTGGGCCAGCCGGGTCGCGGAGGCTGCCGCGATTCCTGAGGAGCCGGCGACCGGTTCTTCGAAGGCGGAGACGAGGTTAACGGGCTGGTCGGACCGTACGGTGACGGCGACGAGGCTGGGCAAGGTGCGGTGCGCGAAGGAGTTCCCGTACCCCGAGGGAATGGAGCGCGCGAACGAGGTCATGAACTCCTCTACCGCGGTCACCGCCGCTTCCTCGTCCGTGAGGTTGTCCACGAGCTGGTGCAGGCCGACGGACGCGTAGCGATAGAGGGTCGCGGAGTTGAAGCCGATGGTGCCGATCATGCCGGCGCCGGTCTCCTCCCCCTTCTCCTGTTCGTCGTCCACCGCGGTGAAGTAGTCGAACTCCAGCTCCACCGCGTGGGTGGAGAGGGCGTGGGCGACCTGGGTGGCCGCCTCAACGTTGAGCGCCGGAATGTCGGCGACCATGCGTCCGAAGAGAGCGACATCCATGGGGTGCCCGGTGCTGAACTCCTTCTGGACGGAGAGCTGTTTGATCTCGGCGGTCAGCTCTTCTTCGTCCAGGGCGACAAGTTCGGCCGCCTTGTCCTTGACCAGGGCTGCGACGGCGTCGAGCTGGCGGCGTCCGTAGAAGAACAGATAGGCGGTGTCGCCCTCCTTCTTGCCGGCGCTGATCTTCAAGGGCGCCAGGAGGGCGCCCGCCAGACGGTTCGCGGCCTCGGCATCCAGGTCGGTCACGGAGGCGATCCGTTTGGCGAGCGCGCCGCCCATCCGCCGGGTACGGGTGGCGAGGTCCTGCTTGGGAATGCGCTCGGTGAAGTGGGTCCGGGTGGCACGTTTCCATGCCTGGGAGGAGACACGTGAGCGGCGCACGCCGCCGAAGTACGCCTCCTTGGGGTTGCCCTGGTCGTCCCGGTTGAGGTTGGCCGGGGGCACGGTCTGCAAGATGTGAACGTCGATGTAGGTGCGGGACGCGGGCAGCGCCATGAGTCCTCCAACAGTTCGGCCAGTGTCAGTGGGTACGTGGAAGGCGCGGCCCTGACGGACCGCTACGGGTAAGGTGATAGGGGTGCCGGAGCCGGGTGTCAGCTCGGTCGGCTCACCGGAGGACGCGGCGCGGTCAGCGCGCCTTCGCCGGAGATTCCTTGTCGCCGCGGGCGCTCCACGCGTGATAGGCGAGACCCCAGTCCCGGCGGACGCTCTGCCGGAATTCGGCGTAGTGCCAGCGCTTGATGTCCTGAAGCAAGCGGTCGTAATCGAGCGGCTGTTCCACGGAGCGCAGCTGGGTGACCAGTCCACGCAGCCGGTAGACCAGAGCGGTGACGGAGGAGGTGTGAACCGCTGCGGCGACGCGGCGGTCGACGGCCTCCTCACTGAAGCGTTCGCTGCGGTGCAGGGTCCGCAGTGCGGTCCCCACGTGGATACCGGGCTTGTGCATGGGGCGGCTCTGGCTTTGCTGGTGCAGGCCGTAGAGCGACAGGGCCGCGTGTTCGGCTTCCAGTTCTGGCGTTACCTGCCCGTCGACGGGGCTGGTGTAGAAACGCCAGAGTGCGGGTACGGTGCCAGCTGGTCGCCCCAGGCCGGAGCGCAGAGCTGCCAGGTCCTCGCCGGGCGTGTGCATAGGCGTCCTGCTTGCCTGCTGCTTCCGCCAGGCACCGTTGCTGTCCACACGTTGCGCCCAGTAGCGGCGGAGGTTGGGGGTGGTGGCATGGGTGGTGTCGGTCTGCGGAGCGGTGGACACAGCGGTCTCCTTCGGTCAGAAGGCCATCAGGCCTGAAGTGGTGCCGGGAACGCGCAGAGTCATGGTTCACCGGCCCTTGCGCTGTGCCGAGCGGCGGGTGAGGACCGCGTCCAGACGGTCGCGGAAGCTCTTCTCTGCGGTGCTGAGCCGGTACACGTAGTCCTTGCCGTCCCTGCTTACCGAGCGGCCGGTGAACAGAGCGGGCGCGGCGGTGGAGAAGACCTGCTCAGCCACCTTCCACGTTGCACGTCCGGCTTTCTCCTCCCAGGCTTCAAGACCGCGCTCGGACTGGTCGAAGTCCTCTCCTACCGTGCGCAGACCGGCCAGCAGGCGCCGCACGACCGGGTCGAGGGCATGCAGCAAGGTGTCGCCGGGGCGCTGTCCCTTGTCCCAGGGAATCGGTTCGCTGCCTGCGGCCCGCCGCAGATCCGCGGAGAGGTTGTTGACAGCCGCGGCCAGTTTCTCGGCCTGCTCCACAGCTGCCAGGAGCGAGCCGTAGATGACGCCGCCCGGGTCCAGTGCGGTCAGCGGCAGCGGAATCCGGTCGAAGAAGACGTCTTCGATGACGGCGGACTGGTTGCCGTAGGCGATACCAGTCAGCTCCACCTGGAGCGGGTACGCCTCCGGCATCCGGTCCACCGTATCGCTGAGGGAGCTGAGCAGGACACTGGAGCGGAAACCGGCGCGGGTGGCGGTCGCGTCGTAGTCCGTAGTGGCGCTCTCGACTGCCAGCAGGGCTTCAAGACCGCGCCAGGCGGCTCGCCCCGGCTGATGCCGGCGGGGCCGCTCGCTCGTCGGCGCCACGGTCTTGCCGGTCTTGCCGGTCTTCTTGGTGCGCGATGCGGGACGGTCCCTGATCCAGGTGGTGTGGGGCTCGTCGGCGGGCGTCGGGGCGAGCCGGTCGCCGGCCGCCACGATGACTCGGGTGACCCGTGTCCCGGCCGGGGTCTCCTCGGGGATCAGTCGGATACGCCGTGACTGCCAGGTCCACAGATCCAGCAGCCCGCGAGCAGGCCGCGTCTGCCAGGCGGCGGTGGCACACGACAGGGTGTCTTCGACCCTGCCCTCCTTTGCGCGTCGGGACCACTGCGGCAGGTCGTCCGACAAAGGTGCCTGCCCGAAAGGGACGTTCAGCAGAAGGGTCTCGTACACCGTGCGCCCGACGGGCATCACGACGCCCAACTGGCCCAAGGGCCCGGTCGGGTTGCCCGTCGTCTTTCCGGATTTCGCCTGCGGGTCTCCCACAACGCCGGTCTTAATGGCGGCCGTGTCCCAGCAGTGTGTGTGCACAAGCCAGCGGGCGGCTTGCGCGGGAGTCAGTTCGAGCGGGTCGCCCTCCGTGCGGGAGGAGAACAGCGGCACATTGTTCCCGGTCGCCGCCGTCGCGACCAGCAGAGCCGATCCCTTCGTCTCCCCCTTGGCCGTGTGCAGTCCGGCGACCTGCCCGAAGGGATCAACAGGATCGAACAGGTCGAAGAGATGACGGTTATCGCTCAGATAGCCGTCCAGCTTCTGCCGCTGCTCCGGCGTGAAGGCACCGGCCCGGAACATCGCTGTCCACTGGGCGGGGTCCGCCGGTCGGCCGAGAGCGTGCACCAGGATGGGCAGCAACAACTGGCGGAAGATTGCGGGCTTCTGAGTCGCCGGATCGACCACGAGGTCCTGTAACCGATCGGCCTCCAGAAGAAGACGACGCAGCCCAACCTCTTCAACCGCACCAAGATGCGCCGAACTTGACCCCGTGACGCCGTCCAGGACCCGTACGGGCAGCCATGGCTCATCCAGCAAATTGAACAACTCGGTTCCCCCCAAGCCCTTCCCCATCTCATGACGCATAAGGAACTCTACACATCAGCGTGCGACTTGAGATGGAAATGAAGAAGGACCAAATCATTGGCCAAAGGTCCCCACGATTTTGACTGATATCCTGGAAGAGTCCTTTCGTTCTCCAGGACCGTCCCAAAAGAAATCTGCCGCATCTCGTCCCGGGGGCTCCGACGACCGGTACCTCTCCTCGTACGTCCTACGGGACGCGGAGCGCCGATTTCGCTCTCCCCTATCTCCCCGGCCCGGCAAGAGCCCTCTCCTCCACCAGCCCCAAGTCCCGCTCATAACGCACTGTCCGATCGGCGAGAACAGTCCCGCGTCCGGAGTCAAGGACGAGTGCCGGGCTGTATCCGAGCCGCGGGTGACCGAGCCATCCGGGCAGCGGAGCAAGCTCCAGAGCCGCTGCCGCCGTATAGCGCGGGGGAAGCCTCACCGTCCCGCCGAGGACCTCCTCCAGCAGATCGTCCGGCACATCGCCGTTCACCGTCAGGGCACGACCCGACAGCGTCCGGTACGTCTCACCGTCCTGAATTACGACGATGACCTCTGTACTGGCCTCACCGTCACGGACCACGGCGTCCAGGTCTGTGTCACGGCCCGCACCCGGAACCGAGCAATAGTGCAGTCCGGACAGGGTCGTCCCCTCTTTGTCACCCCGCCGGGTCAGGAGATAGCCGGCCGCGTTGTCAGCGCGCCGCCGCTGCTCGCCCTCCCATCGCAGCCGGGCCGACTCCGCGTCCTTGCGCCATGCCTGCGGCATCCCGTCCTCGCCCTCCCCGTAGCCGGCCGCAACCAGCTCGGGCACCTGCCCCGGGATGCGCCAGCTGTGCGCAGCCGTGAACAACTGCACAGCCGCCCGAAGCAGGAGGTGCCGCCCGTAGATGAACTCGGACCCGCCGAGAAACCGTGGCGCGGGACGCTCAAGTGCCCTCGCGCAGCCTTCAAAGCCCGCACCCTCGCACGTACCGTCCGCGTCGGCGAAACCAGTGATCACCACACGAGGTCTGGCCAGCCGAGCGCAGCGCCGAGTCTTCTCATGCCGGTGCAGGCGGCCGACCCGCTGAAGCACCAGGTCGATCGGGGCAATGTCGGTGATGAGGAGATCCGCATCGACGTCGAAGGACTGCTCCGCGATTTGAGTGGCGACCACGATCAACCGCTCGGGTCTGCTCGGCGGCCGGCCCTTCTTCTCCGCGCCGAGCAGGCGCAGGCACTCTTCCGTACGGTCAGCTCGCGGCCCGACCGCGATGCGCCCGTGCAACAGGAGCACATCGTCACCGAAGCTTTTGCGGAGTTCTGTATACAGAGACTGCGCGCGGTCAACGGTGTTCCGAATCACCAGCGCACACCCGCCGTCGGCAAGCTCGCGGCCGAGATACGTCGCAACCGAGGCGTTGACCTCCGCCTTGACCGCCTCCCTCTGTTCGTACGACGCCTGCGGGCCGGGAATCATCTCTGGCATGAACTCGACCGCGACGGACAGATCGTCACGCCAGCCGGCACAGTCCTCGACACCGAAGCGCGGACCGGAGCCATCGGGCGCCATCCACGCGGCGCTGACCGACGGATAGCCCTGCGGATCGGGCAAGCTCTCGGCCGTGAACTCCTCACGGGATGCGGCGCCGGCCAGGTAAGCGTCGATCAGCTCGCGGCGCTGCCGCGGCGGAAGCGTCGCGGACAACAGGACCACCGGCACACCCGCCTGCCCCAGCCAGCGCAGGCCCTCCTTGAGGAACTGGGACATGTAGACATCCGCGGCATGGATCTCGTCGAGCACCACGACTTTGCCGGCCAGCCCCGCCATACGGAGCATCACATGTCTGGTCCGGGTCGCGGCGAACAGCAACTGATCGATGGTCCCCACCACGAACGGACACAGCAGCCCCCGCTTCGCGCCCAGGAACCACTCCGCAGGCCCACGCGAAGACGGCTGGGGCAGCACTCCTCCTCCTACGGCCACGCTGCCCCCGTACAGATCGCCGTCTCCGTACAGATCGTCGCCCTCGCACTCGCCGTACTCGTCGATTCCTCCGAACCGGGCCTCGGAGGCTGAGGCGCAGCCTGACTCCAGCAGTTCCCGCCACTCCTTGTTGAACATCCGCTTTCCATGAAGCAGGGCGACCTGAGAGGCCAAGTCCTCGTCAATCGCGGCCACCCACGTTCTGACCTGGCTGAACATCGGGTCGCTGGTGGACTGTGTCGGCATCCCCACGAACACGCCGTCTGCCCCGAACTTCGCTGCCAGGATCTCGGCCGCCAGCATCGCGGCCTTCGTCTTGCCCTCCCCCATCGGCGCCTCGACCACCAGCAGCCCCGGAGCCTCCATCCTCCGCGCCGCCTCCATGACCATCCTCTGCGACGGACGAGGACTTTGCCCGAACCGGTCACCGAACGCCTCCGGCCCCGGCTCGGCCAGATGACCCCACCCACCACGCAGGCGAAGCGCCTCCCACGCCAGTCCGGCGCGCACACGGGCGTGGTCAAGGGTCACCTTCGCCAGGACATCGACACCCTTGAACTGCCGCTCGTCGCTGGCGATCCAGTCCGCCATCACGATGAGCCCACTCAGATGCAGCTGCGCCGCCCGCGAGGGAACCCGGCACGGCTCCACCTCAGCCAGGTCACCAAAGCCCAGCTCCTCAGTAAAACGCTGTACCAATGCCTGCTGGACCTCGGGCCAAAGACCACCACCAGCCAACTGCCCCCGCGCCTTACGCGCCGGCTTCGTGGCGGCGCGGTCGGGGAACGCACCGT
Organism: Streptomyces sp. NPDC042201; assembly: GCF_055582185.1. NCBI lineage: Bacteria > Bacillati > Actinomycetota > Actinomycetes > Kitasatosporales > Streptomycetaceae > Streptomyces > Streptomyces sp. NPDC042201. The sequence goes on from NZ_JBVJDS010000001.1 coordinate 150,809, forward strand.
GGTGCCCCGCCACCAACGGCCATACCCAGAAAACCTGTTCCTCGCGCCAGCCGCCCTTCGGCAGCAGCTCCTGCAGCAGATACCCACCAGCCCGGTCATGCCGCCACCTACACCGAGCGATCGCAGGCTCGGACCAGCCAAGCCCAGCCGCACGCACCGACTCTGCGCCCTTCACCCACATCCGCTGAAAAGCCGGTGTCGCCTTCCCACAGTCATGCACCCCACACAGCCAGGCGAACAGACGACGCCCCCTACCCATGCCTCCTGCGGTTTCATCCAACATTCGCCTGGTGGACGGTGCCAGGAAGCCGTCCCACATACGTTCCGCCACCGCTGCCGTGTCCAGGAGATGCGACAACAGCAGATTCATCGTCCCTCCGGCCTTCTCCTCGGACTTCCCCCACAGCACACCAAGAAGATCACCGCAACCACTGCCCGACTCAACACCGCTTCCGGACACGCCACCCGCTCCACTCAGTTCAGTAAGGTGACTGGGTAGCCTAAACCCAGCGCCGACAACGAGTGAGGGATCGACCACAATTGTTCTTTCCCGCCGCCTACCGACGGGCCCTCGGTCAACATCTCAGGCCGATCCCACTGAATAAAATCAAGGCTCCCCGCAGATAAGAGCGCAGGTCAACAAGTGTCGGCCCCGCGCCCGCGGGGGTGTTCCCGGTGGCGCGGCTGTCGCCGCGCGGCGGGTGCTGTCGGCCCCGCGCCCGCGGGGGTGTTCCTTCTGGCGGCCGCAGAAACCGCCGGGCTATGTGGTCGGCCCCGCGCCCGCGGGGGTGTTCCCCATCGACCGCATCAGCAACGGCGACTGACGTCGTCGGCCCCGCGCCCGCGGGGGTGTTCCGGCTGAGCCCCCGACCTCCTGACGCCCCCGCCCGTCGGCCCCGCGCCCGCGGGGGTGTTCCTGGATCATCGGTAGCCTGGAGTCCCGTTTTGGAGTCGGCCCCGCGCCCGCGGGGGTGTTCCGGCGCCGGCGGAACCTGCCGCGGATGCCGCCGTGTCGGCCCCGCGCCCGCGGGGGTGTTCCGATCTTGCGGCGCACCGCCACCGTCCGGCCGTAGTCGGCCCCGCGCCCGCGGGGGTGTTCCGCGAAGCGGCCCGGACGCCACATCCGGACCGCTGTCGGCCCCGCGCCCGCGGGGGTGTTCCGTAGCCGACGCAGTCTTCCCATTCGAGGGAGATGTCGGCCCCGCGCCCGCGGGGGTGTTCCGGGTCGGCACGTGTGGGAGCCCCACGCGGCGATGTCGGCCCCGCGCCCGCGGGGGTGTTCCCGCCGGTTATTCCGTCCGGGCCCGTCACGTCCTGTCGGCCCCGCGCCCGCGGGGGTGTTCCCTGGCGCCCGGTTGCGGCCACGTCCTGGCTCACGTCGGCCCCGCGCCCGCGGGGGTGTTCCCTGCCGCCGACTGTCGCATCTGCGCTTCCATGGGTCGGCCCCGCGCCCGCGGGGGTGTTCCCCAGCGGGGGGCGTGACGCCGGCCCACACGGCGGTCGGCCCCGCGCCCGCGGGGGTGTTCCGCAGCAGCCGTGGGCGCGTGAGGGCGGCGTCTGGTCGGCCCCGCGCCCGCGGGGGTGTTCCTGCCGCCCGGTACGCGGACTCGGTGCCCGCGTGGTCGGCCCCGCGCCCGCGGGGGTGTTCCTATGAATCAGGGGAATACCGCCTGGTCATCGAGGTCGGCCCCGCGCCCGCGGGGGTGTTCCTCGCTTGAGTTCCGGATTCACCAGGTTGGCGTGGTCGGCCCCGCGCCCGCGGGGGTGTTCCGGAACTGGAGCGGCGCGGCGTACTGGTGACCACGTCGGCCCCGCGCCCGCGGGGGTGTTCCCTCGACCTCGTACTTGTTGATCCTCATGTCAGTGTCGGCCCCGCGCCCGCGGGGGTGTTCCTACGATCGGACTTCCGTCCGATGCCGTCACGACGTCGGCCCCGCGCCCGCGGGGGTGTTCCCGGGAGCCCCTCGCATCCGCACGCCGTGCCGTCGTCGGCCCCGCGCCCGCGGGGGTGTTCCCCGCCGGCCGCCGCGCCAGCGTTCGCGAACTTGGTCGGCCCCGCGCCCGCGGGGGTGTTCCTTAGCGTGGGAGTGGCCCTCGTGGCAGCGGTAGGTCGGCCCCGCGCCCGCGGGGGTGTTCCCCGAGAGTGAGCGCGGCCGCTACCTCCGCAGGCGTCGGCCCCGCGCCCGCGGGGGTGTTCCGGTGTCGCGCTTTGGCGCGCTTCGATTTCGACAGTCGGCCCCGCGCCCGCGGGGGTGTTCCCTGCTGTCACGGGGCTCCGCCATGCCAGGAACGGTCGGCCCCGCGCCCGCGGGGGTGTTCCACTGCGTACGCGTGGATGGTTCCCTACCTGAATGTCGGCACCGCGCCCGCGGGGGTGTTCCGGGGGTGACTGTGGTGGTGCGTGCCCCGGGCCCGTCGGCCCCGCGCCCGCGGGGGTGTTCCTACTTTCCATTGGTGATTCCCTCCCACGCCCCCGTCGGCCCCGCGCCCGCGGGGGTGTTCCTCTGATCCCAGAAAGGATCAATCCCATGGGAATGTCGGCCCCGCGCCCGCGGGGGTGTTCCGCAGGTCCGCAAGATGCTGCTGGAGCTTCAGCGGTCGGCCCCGCGCCCGCGGGGGTGTTCCGCGAAGAAGCTCCCGACGTTCCGCGTCGAGAGCGTCGGCCCCGCGCCCGCGGGGGTGTTCCCGAATTCCCCACACCTTTGCATCACGATCCGCAGTCGGCCCCGCGCCCGCGGGGGTGTTCCGCAAGGTGGACGGGGCCGACTTCGCCGGGGTCGGTCGGCCCCGCGCCCGCGGGGGTGTTCCCTGATCCGCGCCTACGCCCGGGAGCTCGCGGAGGTCGGCCCCGCGCCCGCGGGGGTGTTCCGGCGATGATGCCGGAGACGGTGTTGCCGGTCACGTCGGCCCCGCGCCCGCGGGGGTGTTCCCCCCCGGACCGCCTTCGGTCCGGAGCCCAAGACGTCGGCCCCGCGCCCGCGGGGGTGTTCCTGGCAACGGGATCCCCGGTCTACGTCCTGGTCCGTCGGCCCCGCGCCCGCGGGGGTGTTCCCGCAGCGCCTGCCCGGAGCTGAGCTTCCTTGACGTCGGCCCCGCGCCCGCGGGGGTGTTCCGCTCGACGCGCAGAAGGCCAGCGCGGATGGGTTGTCGGCCCCGCGCCCGCGGGGGTGTTCCGCCGGGCACAGCGTGGCGTACATCCTGGACCAGGTCGGCCCCGCGCCCGCGGGGGTGTTCCTTCATTCTCGGCCTCGGCCTGAACTGGGCCGTCGTCGGCCCCGCGCCCGCGGGGGTGTTCCTCCGGGGCCGGCGGGCGTCCACCTCCGCGTACAGTCGGCCCCGCGCCCGCGGGGGTGTTCCGTAGGCGGCTGCGTTGTGCTTCCTCCCGTCACGGTCGGCCCCGCGCCCGCGGGGGTGATCCGAGGAGGTGGGCGGTACCGACGTCGCGCTCATCGTCGGCCCCGCGCCCGCAGGGACGTCCTCCGCAACGTGCCCGAGATGCTCGAGATGCTGACGCCGGCTTCACACGTACACGGTTGACCCCACACCGAGCTCGCGGGCTCGGCCGATATATCGATGGCGTCCAAGGTCGTTGGACACCCCACGGTGGCGGAACCCCAGGCCCGAGAAAGACGCATAAGCACCAGCAGGAAGCATGCCACGATTCATATCAACCGAGCTGCCCGAGTCGGCTCGTCACTGATCCCAGGCCGCAGAAGTACCCGGCAAGCCATAGGGGCAGTCCAGCCTCTCAGCCCGCGTCACCTCACACATCAGTTACACAATGCGACTATCCGCAAGGATCGATCCACACCCATCAAAGGCAATGTGGAGGATCCTCCAGCGGCATCAGGGATACAGAAGCGACGGTCATCACGCAGCCCGGATCATCCGCCGAGAAGGCGGGCGAAAGACGCCGGCGGGGCCCATCCTCGCCGTGCGGAACGTTCCGCACCGGAACCGTCAGAGGCCGATCGAGCAGGACGCAGCAGGATAGAAACAAGGTGGTATGTCCCACTCTCAGGAAAAACCGCAGGTGAAACGGGTCACGTAAGCGGGTTCAAATCCCTCCGCTACCGCTCTCACACCCTCCTGACCTGCGGAAACGCAGCCAGGGGGGCGTTTTGCGTGCGGCACGTACTGCACGGCCGTGTTGCTCGCCCAGGCGCTCACAGTGCGGTACGAGCACAACTGGCCGACGCTCCAGGCGACTTACGCCCACATCCCGGAGGGATCTCTCCCTGCGATCTCTGAGGGCCCCCTCTGCCAGCCCGCGCATCCGGCTTTACATCAGGGCAAAGCCGTTCAGGACCAACAAGTGGGCACAGCCCAGCCCAGCCGTGCAACGCAACGTCGTCCGCGATGGGATGGGCAACAGCAGACCTCGACAGCCTGCCGGTCATACCCGTAGCCAGAAACTCTCGTAGATCGATCGCGTAGTGCGTCCGCGTGGGTGGCCGCAGGGCCTGAGGGTGTGGAGACCGCGTGCGTAGCTGCCTGGGGAAGAGTTCTGGAGATCACCCCCAGGGTAGCGATTTTTCCGACGAAAGTACCTGGTCACAGAGTGGTGCGAGATTTTGGCCACCCAGGGAGCCGTTTAAACGTTGCAGATATTTCGATTGTTTCGGATACTGCAACTGTCGGCTGTAGACGCGCCGTCTACCGGAGTAGCAAGGGGTGCGCGATGACGAAGACAGACATCAGGCCAGTGACGATCCCCCCTGAGCAAACCGAGTCCACGAATCAAGCCCTCAGGCAGGTCCGCGGCTACCTGGAGACCCACCAAGACCGCCGCGAGATCACAGTCACCGTTGAGGACGGCGAACCGGAGCCGCTGACCCTGCCCCGCGAAGCAGTCGAGCTCCTGGCCGGCATGCTCGCGCACCTGGGAGCCGGGCGCGGCGTCTCCGTTGTCCCGGCGGATGCCGAGCTCACCACCCAGCAGGCCGCTGACATGCTCAACGTCTCGAGGCCCTTTCTCGTCGGACTCCTCAACGCTGGCGAGATCGAGTACCGAAACGTCGGAACTCATCGCAGGATCAAGGCGTCCTCGCTCATGGAGTACAAGCAGCAGGACGACCTGAGGCGGCGCGTAGCTGCCGACGAGCTGACACAGCTCGGCCAGGAGATGGGACTGATGTAGTCCATGGCCTTTGTCGCCATCTACGACGCCAACGTGCTCTATCCGAGCGTCTTACGTGACGTCCTCATCCGTGTCGCCGCGGCGGGCCTGGTGCAAGCCAAGTGGACCGAGGCCATTCTTGATGAGACGTTCCGGAACCTCATGGCCAACAGGCCTGACCTCGATCCGGACAAGCTGGACCGGACGCGGAACGCAATGAAGGGGGCCATCCGGGATTGTCTGGTCATCGGGTACGAACCACTCATGAGCGCGATAGAGCTACCCGATCCCGATGATCGGCATGTGTTGGCTGCGGCGATACGCGCAAGGGCCCAGGTGATCGTTACGTTCAACCTCAAGGACTTTCCGCAAGAAGCGCTAGCTCCCTGGGATGTGGAAGCCATCCACCCCGACGCGTTCCTTGAAGCGCAGATCGGCCTCAACCCGCAGATCGTGTATGCGGTACTCCAGTGCATCGCTGACGGCTGCAAGAAGCCGCCACTGACCGTCGCAGACCTCATCGAGAGCCTGGAACGGACCGGCCTGGTGGCTTCAGTCGCCGCTCTGCGGGCCCTGAACTGACAGCTGCGGCCCCGTGCACCCTGCCCAACGTTTCAGGGCGGGGTACACGCCGCCCTCATGGGGGACGCTCTTTCGTGGCGATGGCTAACCATCCCGATGACGACAGCCTTGGCGGCAAAGCGGGTGATTACCTCACCTCTGCCCCCGGACCGTGATCGGGCTTCGCCGACGGCGCGGAGGGAGGCGGGCGTGGCGCCTGGTCGTCTCTGCGGCGCGGCCCATGGGGTGGGTGGGATAGTCGTCGTGGGCTGGGCTTTTGCGGGCATCGTCGTCGGACGCGTCCAGGGGCCCTGGTGCCGTATGGCACCAGGGCCCCTGGGGGAACAACACCATCTGTCGGCCTACTGCTGCGCCGACTTACCGTTTCCGCACGTCCGTCTGGGAGGACCGGGGTGCGGGGATCGCGGATGCGTGACCGGGGACCACCTTCCATTCCGGGGCCTGCGGTACCCGAGCGGCTACAACCTCGCCCGGGCGATCCTGATGGCGTCCGCCTCCTTCTTTCCTACCTGTTCCTTCTTGCCTACCTGTCGTACTGCTGGAACTGCTGGACTGCTTGCGGCCCCTCTGAGCCGCCGGCCCGGCTGTCAGTGGCGGGGCCCCTGCGTACCGTCCGGGCCCCGCCACTCCACTGCCGTGCCACAACCTGCTGGACCTGCATGCGCGGCAGTTCGTCTCTGCCGCGCCTCACTTGCCGTCTTGGCTACGGACAGAACATTAACCTCGACAGGCACCCATGTCTACTCTCGCCACAACAGATTTTCTGCCAGCCCGGAGGCGGTGATTCTGTCCCCCGCGCATACTGGAAGCTGTATCGAATGTGCCACTCCCGGGTGTCTGAACGCCGGAAGAACGGGCACCCTTCCCCTCCTGAGCGGTACAACCGATACAGGTGGGGTGTACGCGCATGAACCACACGAAGAGCACCAGCAGGCCAGCCCCCACACCCATCGTGGTGCGGGGAGACAGCGCCGCCGGCGTCCACCGCGTCCGGGACATCGTCCGCACGTTCACCGGCGGCCTCGCCCCGGCGCCGGACTCCGATACGGCGGAGAGCCTCGTCCTCGTGGTGTCCGAACTCGTCACCAACGCACTGCGTCACGGTGGTGGCCGATACACCCTCGTACTGTCCGCCGGAGCCGACCTCGTGCATGTCGCCGTCAGCGACCCCAGCCCCACGCCTCCGCGCGAACGCGCGCCCGACCTGAACGGCGGCAGCGGCGGTTTCGGCTGGCACATGGTCCGCCGGCTCAGCCACCGCCTGGCCATCACACCGGGCCCCGGACCCGGCAAAACCGTCCACGCCCAACTCCGCCGGTAGCGTCCCGGCACGCAACCCCGGCCGCCCGACCGCTCCGACCGCTCCGGCCGCCCGACCTCGCGGCTCGGACCAGGCCGGAAATAAATATCTGATGCGGCAAGTGGAGAAATAGCCACCGCGCGGCGTGATGAGTTCTGCGGCCTTGACGTTGAATTACAGAAAGTCGTCCCGCATCGCCGCTCGGGTCGTGTTACTGTTGATCCCAGTTGCAGTTGTGGTTCCCAAAGACTTCAAGTGCCCTCATTGGTCTCTGTACCGGTGAGAGCACTTTTGTATTTCCGGTGCTTTCCGGACGGGGTAATCATCGCGGCGACGCGGGGCTCGCACAGTGCGGGCCCCGGGTAATGCCCCGAAGGAGATTGACATGGCTACTGGCACCGTGAAGTGGTTCAACGCGGAAAAGGGTTTCGGCTTCATCGAGCAGGACGGTGGCGGCGCTGACGTGTTCGCCCACTACTCGAACATCGCCGCCTCCGGCTTCCGCGAGCTGCAGGAAGGCCAGAAGGTGAACTTCGACGTCACGCAGGGCCAGAAGGGCCCGCAGGCCGAGAACATCGTTCCCGCCTGACGCTGACGCGTACACGAGCTGGGGCCCGCACCTTGGGGTGCGGGCCCCAGCTCGTTCGTCTTTTGCGCTCCACGAGCCGTGACGGCTCCACGAGCGGCCAGGGGACGGCATGCACCCGACCGTGATTCTTTCCGGCGGACCGCCGCCTTTTCGAAGCACCGAGTCTCCTATTCGGCCTCGCTTCATTTCGTTTTTCTTCGGCCCGTTCTTGCGATTCCTCCTGCGGCCCCTTGCTGCCGGGAATTCCTCGATACGTGCCGCATCGAGGAAGGTTCCGAATGAACCGCACAGCACGTTCGAACGACCGTTATTCCCGCACTCGTACCGGCGGGTCCGCCGGCTACGGGGGCTCCGCCGGCTCCGGCGGCTCCGGCAGGGGTGGCCGCTTCGGTGCCCAGGCCTCGGGCCGCTCGGGTGGACAGGGCCGTTCGGGAGCCCCCGGCCGCTCCGGCGGTTACGGACGACGTCCCGCCGCGCTCCAGGGCGAGTTCGCCCTTCCGGTCACCATCACCCCGGCCCTGCCCGCCGTCGCGTCCTTCGCGGAGCTGGGCATGCCGGCAGAGCTGCTGGCCACCCTCACCGCCGAGGGCGTGACCGTGCCGTTCCCGATTCAGGCGGCGACGTTGCCGAATTCGCTGGCGGGCCGGGATGTGCTGGGCCGGGGGCGTACGGGGTCGGGTAAGACGCTGGCTTTCGGGCTGGGTCTGCTGGTCCGTACGGCGGGGCAGCGTGCGCAGCCGAGGCAGCCGGTGGCTCTGGTGCTGGTCCCGACGCGGGAGCTGGCCCAGCAGGTCACCGACGCGCTGACGCCGTATGCGCGGTCGCTGAAGTTGCGGCTGGCGACGGTCGTGGGCGGTATGTCCATCGGGCGGCAGGCCAGTGTGCTGCGTGGCGGGGCCGAGATCGTCGTGGCGACGCCGGGGCGGCTGAAGGATCTCATCGAGCGGGGTGACTGCCGGCTGGACCAGGTTGCCATCACGGTGCTGGACGAGGCCGACCAGATGGCCGACATGGGCTTCATGCCGCAGGTCACCGCCCTGCTCGACCAGGTGCGGCCGGAGGGGCAGCGGATGCTGTTCTCGGCCACCCTCGACCGTAACGTCGACCTGTTGGTGCGCCGTTACCTGCACGACCCGGTGGTCCATTCGGTCGACCCGTCCGCGGGCGCTGTCACCACGATGGAGCACCATGTGCTGCATGTGCACGGCGCGGACAAGTACGCGACGACCACCGAGATCGCGGCCCGTGACGGCCGGGTCCTCATGTTTCTGGACACCAAGCACGCCGTCGACCGGCTCACCGAGCACCTGCTGAACAGCGGGGTACGTGCCGCCGCGCTGCACGGCGGCAAGTCCCAGCCCCAGCGCACCCGGACGCTGGCCCAGTTCAAGACGGGTCATGTCACGGTGCTGGTGGCCACCAATGTCGCGGCCCGGGGCATTCACGTCGACAACCTGGACCTCGTGGTCAATGTCGACCCGCCCAGCGACCACAAGGACTACCTGCACCGCGGCGGCCGCACCGCCCGGGCCGGGGAGTCCGGCAGTGTCGTCACGCTGGTCCTGCCCAACCAGCGCCGCGACATGAGCCGCCTGATGGCCGACGCCGGAATCACCCCGCAGACCACCCAGGTCCGCTCCGGCGAGGCCGAACTCAGCCGCATCACCGGCGCCCAGGCCCCCACCGGAGTCCCCGTCACCATCAGCGCACCGGTCACCGAACGCCCCAAGCGCGACGGTTCTTCCTCGCGCGGACGGCGCAGCCGCCCCGGCCAGGCCCGACGCTCCGCGGTCTCGTCCCAGCGACGTTCCTCGCTCGGCACCGCGGCCTGAGAGCCTGTCGGGTGACCTGAGCACGGCCCGGACGGATACGTCCGGGCCGTTGGTTCATCCCGCCACGATGTGGCGTCCGCGTTCTCTCCCGCTGATCCGCCGCCGGTCCGCGATCCGCTGCCGGCCTTCTTCTCGATCCTGTTGAGGCACTATGCGCTGCGTCATCGCCCGCTTCCCCTTCGACCTCGTCAAGAACGACGTACAGGCGTCCATGAAGGGCATCAAGCCGGAGCCCATCACGGGCGAGTCCGTGATCATCGGCCGCCGCCACTACCCGGTCAAGCAGGTCGGTGAAGTCATCACCCGCCAGGACCGTCGCGACTTCACCGCCGGGGAAGTGACCCGGGCACTGACCCGCCTCGGCTTCACCTGCCGCTCCGCCCCCACCCTCGCGCCCGCCGCCGCCCTCACCCCGCTGCAGACCGCGGCCGCGCTCCTCGGAGCCACGACAGCCGCGTAACGGGCTACGCAGGACAGAGAGGCTCGCACGGTGCGAGCTCCTGAGCACTTCCTTGAGGAGGTACGACATGGCTGCCGGCACCGTGAAGTGGTTCAACCCGGCAAAGGGTTTCGGGTTCATCGAGCAGTCAGACGGGGGCGCCGACGTGTTCGCCCACTACTCGAACATCGCCGACCGAAGCCTCCCGGGGCTACGGACAGGTCAGAAGGTGGAATTCGAGGTCACGCCGGGGCTCGAAGCCCCGTACGCGGAGAACATCGTTCTCGTCTGACGTCGCAGCACCTTGGGGGAGAGCGGCGTCGAGGGGACAGGCCGCTCCCCCCGGGACGGGAACCGGGCCCGCAAGCCCGCACAAAGGTGGATCAACGCGTGAACGGCCTCCAGGCGGTGGCGTTCATATGGTTAGACTCTCGCGACCGCACTGGAGACGCAGGGGAGGAAGCGGCTGATGGGGCAAGTGAGAAAAGTCGTGCTCTATGCGCTCGCCGTCTTCGTGCTGTACACGATCATCACGTCGCCTGCCCGGGCCGCTGATCTTGTCCAGGTAGGGTTCGAGGGCATTTCGAGCGCCGCTCAGGGCGTCGGCCAGTTCATGTCCGAGCTCATTAACTAGCCCGGACGCTCGGCAACTGGCCGGGCCGCTCGGCCGACAGCCAGGATCGTCCCCCAAGGAGTGCCCGTGATCCGCCACCTGGTCCTCTTCAAGCTCAATGAGGGTGTCTCGCGCGACGAGCCGCGTGTGATCGCCGGTGCGCGGGCCTTCGCCGAGCTCGGCGGACAGGTGCCCGAGCTGGAGTTCTGGGAGTGCGCCTGGAACATCAGCGACCGGCCGATCGCCTATGACTTCGCCATCAACTCCGCCGTCGCCGACCGGGATGCGCTGCAGCGCTACCTCGACCACCCGGCCCATCAGGCGGGCGTCGGCCAGTGGCGGGAATTCGCCACCTGGGTGATCGCCGACTACGAGTTCTGAGCCCTCCGCTCCCCCTGCCCCACACCCCTCGGGTGTGGGGTTTTTGGGCTTAATGCCCCAACTTGCCGTCAACACGGTGTTATCTGGTGCTTGCACACAGTGGACATGTCTTGTGATGCTATGACCGCTTTTGACGGATGAGTTGACCGTAGTCGACCGCTAAGGGGTGGCGTGACCGTGCCGGCCAGTACTACGCCTCAGGTGCCGCCCCAGATCGAGACCGAACCCCGCCCCGCGACCCAGAGCCGGGGAGCGGACACGAGGGCGCTGACGCAGGTGCTGTTCGCCGAGCTGAAGGAGCTGGAGCCGGGCAGCCAGGAGCACACCCGGGTACGCGGAGCGCTCATCGAGGCGAACCTGCCGCTCGTCCGCTACGCCGCCGCCCGGTTCCGCAGCCGCAACGAGCCGATGGAGGATGTCGTCCAGGTCGGCACGATCGGCCTGATCAACGCCATCGACCGGTTCGACCCGGACCGCGGGGTGCAGTTCCCGACGTTCGCGATGCCGACGGTCGTCGGCGAGATCAAGCGGTACTTCCGCGACAACGTACGGACGGTCCACGTGCCGCGCCGGCTGCATGAGCTGTGGGTCCAGGTCACCGGTGCGACGGAGGACCTGACGACCGCCCATGGCCGCTCCCCGACGACCGCGGAGATCGCCGAGCGGCTGAAGATCTCCGAAGAAGAGGTACTGGCCTGCATCGAGGCGGGGCGTTCGTACCACGCGACCTCACTGGAGGCCGCCCAGGAAGGTGACGGGCTCCCCGGCCTGCTGGACCGGCTCGGCTACGAGGACCCCGCCCTGGCCGGGGTCGAACACCGCGATCTGGTCCGCCATCTGCTCGTACAGCTGCCCGAAAGAGAGCAGCGGATCCTGATGCTGCGCTATTACAACAACCTGACGCAGTCACAGATCAGTCAGGAACTGGGCGTTTCCCAGATGCACGTGTCAAGACTCCTGGCCAGAAGTTTCGCCCGACTGAGATCCGCAAATCGGATCGAGGCGTAACCCTCCCGGGCACATCACGAGTAAATCCACTCCGGTCCCACCTCCCCCGCCGAAAAGCCCCACACCCTCCCTTTCCTGGACGAATGCAGCTCCCACTTGTCGACATGTCACTACAGCGTGTTGCCGACATGTGACATTCTGCTGGAACCGCGTTTGCCGCAGCCCCACCTCCGGTATTCAGGTGGAGGCTGCGTTCCTCCGACGGGAGCGGCCGACGCGACCGTCCGCGACCTTAAGGGGGTGGCATGTCCGTAGAACAGGGCAGCTCGAAGGTGCTCACGCTCACGAAGAGCGCTCCCGCGCCCGATGCTCTCGACCACGTGGTTCAGCCACGCGTGTCCCAGCCGGAAGCCATCGACACCCGCACTCTGTCCCGCTCCCTGTTCCTGCGGCTAGCCGTGCTCGACCAGGACAGCCCCGAGCGCACCTATGTACGTGACACCCTCATCGAGCTGAATCTGCCGCTGGTGCGCTATGCCGCGGCCCGGTTCCGCAGCCGCAACGAGCCGATGGAGGACATCGTCCAGGTCGGCACGATCGGCCTGATCAAGGCGATCGACCGGTTCGACTGCGAACGGGGCGTGGAATTCCCGACGTTCGCGATGCCGACCGTCGTCGGCGAGATCAAGCGCTTCTTCCGGGACACCTCGTGGTCGGTGCGCGTGCCGCGCCGGCTCCAGGAGCTGCGCCTCGCGCTGACCAAGGCCAGCGACGAGCTGGCGCAGAAGCTCGACCGCTCGCCGACCGTCCCCGAACTCGCCGCCGTACTGGGCGTGTCGGAGGAGGACGTGGTCGACGGTCTGGCCGTCGGCAACGCGTACACCGCCTCCTCGCTCGACTCGCCCTCGCCGGAGGACGACGGCGGGGAGGGCTCGCTCGCGGACCGGCTGGGCTACGAGGACATGGCGCTGGAGGGCGTCGAGTACCGCGAGTCGCTCAAGCCGCTCCTCGCCAAACTCCCGCCCCGCGAGCGGCAGATCATCATGCTCCGGTTCTTCGCGAACATGACCCAGTCGCAGATCGGCGAGGAGGTCGGCATCTCGCAGATGCATGTCTCGCGGCTGCTGACCCGTACGCTCGCGCAGCTGCGGGAAGGGCTGATCTCGGACTAGTCCCTGGAGGGGCGCTGGGCCTCGGACTAGTGCCGTGGCTGGCAAGCTGTAGCCGGCTCGTGCTTGGCAGGCGGGGCCCCGCCTGCCCAACTCCGCTCACTTCCATGCGCCTTGGTGGTCAGTCTCGGCCCGGTCGGCCGCGCCTGCGTGAGCCGTGGCGGATCGGGGCGGATCCGGCGGCGCCGGCCCGATGATTTCGCGCCGCTCGCCCGGTCTTCCTTCCGACAGCACACGCGTCGAGAAGGCAGACCGATGACGAACCTGCGCGACATCCTGGATCAGCACGTCAGCAACGGACCGGTGCCGGGAGCGGTGGGCCTGGTGGCCCGCGGCGACCGGATCGAGGTGGAGGCCGTCGGCTCTGTCGACATCGACGGCTCCTCCCCGATGGCCAGGGATTCGATCTTCCGCATCGCTTCGATCACCAAACCCGTCACTGCCGCGGCGGTGATGATGCTGGTCGAGGACGGCCTGATCGCGCTGGACGACCCGGTCGACCGATGGCTCCCGGAGCTGGCGTCACCGACCGTCCTCCGCACGCCGGCCGGACCGGTCGACGACGTGGTCCCGGCTGCCCGGGCGATCACCGTGGTCGATCTGCTCAGCTTCCGCGCCGGGTATGGCTTCCCGTCCGACTTCTCGCTGCCGGTGATCCAACTGTTGTTCAGCGAGCTGCGCCAAGGGCCACCGCAGCCGCAGCATGTCGCGGCGCCGGACGAGTGGATGGCGACGCTGTCCCGTATTCCGCTGCTGCACCAGCCGGGCGACGTCTGGCTGTACAACACCTGCTCCGACATCCTCGGCGTGCTGATCGCGAGGGTCTCAGGGCGTCCGTTGCCCGAGTTCCTGGCCGAGCGGCTGTTCGAGCCGCTCGGCATGGTCGACACCGGATTCGCAGTTCCGGCCGCCAAGCTCGACCGGTTCACCAGCTACTACCGGCCCCTTCCCGAGGGCGGTATCGAGCTGGTCGACGCTCCCGACGGACAGTGGAGCAGCCCGCCGGCGTTCCCGTCCGGCGCCGGCGGCCTGGTCTCGACCGTCGACGACTGGCACTCCTTCGCCCGGATGCTGCTCGCCGAGGGAATTGTCGGCGGACGCCGGCTGCTGTCGGCCGCGTCGGTGCGACAGATGACCACCGACCACCTGACCCGGTCCCAGCGCGAAGCCAGCGGGCTGTTCACGGAGGGCCAGGGATGGGGTTTCGGCGGTTCGGTCGACGTCGCGGCCATCGATCCCTGGAATGTGCGGGGACGCTACGGCTGGGTCGGTGGCACCGGAACGGCAGCGCACATCACCGCGTCCACCGGCGCGGTGGCCATCCTGCTGAGCCAGCTGGCAATGGCCGGACCGACCCCGCCCGCTCTGATGCGGGATTTCTGGCGGTACGCGGCCCAGGCCTGAGGCCGCCGCCGGGTGCCTCAGCGCCGGGCGCCGGGCACTCCAACACCCCCGCGGACCCCGCCCATCGTGCGTGCTCCCGGGCGGGGTTCCGAAGGGAATCAGGCGAAGGGCATGAGGCGAAAGAGGTCAAGCGGAGGGGATCAGGCGAAGGCCAGCCAGGCCACCACGGCCAGGATCACGACGACCGCGACGACGCCGACGATCAGTCCGACCTTCGGTCCGCTCTGCGGAGGCGCCTGCCGACGCTGCGGCTCGCCGTCGTCGACAAACGCACGGAACATCTGGGTGCTGCCCGCGGGGTCGGGATTGCCCTCGGGGCCCTGCGGGGCATGGGGGTTGTGTGCCATGGGGCAGGACCCTAGCGAACGCGGCGTTCCCGCCCAACCCCGGGCCCACCCCCGCCTCCCCCTAACCGCCACAAATCGGGGCCGGTCGCCCTCATCACCCAGGCCAGGCGCCCTCCCTCGACTCTCCTACGTCCTCCCGCGCCCCTCACACGCCCTCCCGCACCCTCCCGCGCGAGGCATTGACCCCGTCCATGCGAAGCCTTTTGGGTTCCTTTACTCCGCTCGGCCCGATTTCGTTTGCCTGCAGCAACCAACAGCTTCTATGGTTCTATGGTTGCCCTAAGCAACAAGATGTCGGGAGGGCCCATGGCCGCAGCAAGGAGTCAGTACGCGGAACTGGCCCGACAGCTCAGTGCCGTCGGCGTCGTCAAACGAGGCCTGGCGCGCATCCTGCCCGCCGAGTGCCCGGCCGGCTCGGCCGCCGTGCTGACCCTGCTGGAGCGCCACGGCGAGATGCGGATGAGCCGCCTCGCGGAGCTGCTCGCCGTCGACATGTCGGTGACCAGCAGGCATGTCGCACACACCGCGGAACGGGGCTGGATAGAGCGGTCCCCCGACCCCGCCGACAAGCGCTCGCGCATCCTGCGGCTCACGCCGACGGGACAGGACCTGCTCGACGAGCTCGTCCGGCGGACGACCGAGATGTTCGCGCGCACGCTCGACGACTGGACCGACGACGAGGTCGGCCAGCTCAGCACGATGCTGGAGCGGCTGCGCGGCAGTTTCGGCGACTGCCGGGACTGGCGCTACGAAGATTCGTACTCCCGTACACCCATGCGGCAAGAGACGTAAGACAAGGAACTCAATGGCTACGACCACACCAACGGGTGTGCGGGGCGGCCACGCCAAGCACGGGGGCGACCCCGCTTCCGCGACCGGCGCGCCGATGACACACCGTCAGATCATGGAGGCGCTCTCCGGGCTGCTTCTGGGCATGTTCGTCGCGATCCTCTCGTCGACGATCGTCTCCAACGCGCTGCCCGAGATCATCTCCGACCTCGGCGGCGGCCAGAGCGCCTACACCTGGGTGGTGACCGCTTCGCTGCTCGCGATGACGGCGACCACCCCGCTGTGGGGCAAGCTCTCCGACCTCTTCAGCAAGAAGCTCCTGGTCCAGATATCCCTGATCATCTATGTGACGGGTTCGATCGTGGCCGGCCTCTCGGTGAACGCCGAGATGCTGATCGCCTGCCGGGTGTTCCAGGGCATCGGCGTCGGCGGTCTCTCCGCTCTCGCCCAGATCGTGATGGCCGCCATGATCGCCCCGCGCGAGCGGGGCAGGTACAGCGGCTACCTCGGTGCGACCTTCGCCGTCGCCACCGTCGGCGGCCCGCTGCTCGGCGGTGTCATCACCGACACCTCGTGGCTGGGCTGGCGCTGGTGCTTCTACGTCGGCGTCCCGTTCGCCGTCATCGCCCTGATCGTGCTCCAGAAGACCCTGAAGCTCCCGGTCGTGAAGCGCCAGGTCAAGGTCGACTGGTCCGGTGCCTTCTTCATCAGCGCGGCCGTCTCGCTGCTGCTGCTCTGGGTCACCTTCGCGGGTGACAAGTACGACTGGGTCTCGTGGCAGACGTACGTGATGGTCGGCGGGGCGATCCTGCTCGGCGCGATCTTCGTCTTCGTGGAGTCGAAGGCCAGCGAACCGATCATCCCGCTGCGTCTCTTCCGTAACCGTACGATCACCCTGGCCTCGCTGGCCTCGCTCTTCGTCGGTATCGCGATGTTCGCGGGCACGGTCTTCTTCAGCCAGTACTTCCAGCTGGCGCGCGACAAGTCGCCGACGATGTCCGGTGTGATGACCATCCCGATGATCGGCGGGCTGTTCATCTCCTCCACCGTCTCGGGCATGATCATCACCAAGACGGGCCGCTGGAAGGTCTGGCTGGTCACCGGTGGTGTGCTGGTGACGGCGGGCCTCGGGCTGCTGGGCACCATCCGGTACGACACCCCGTACTGGCACATGGCGATCTACATGGCGGTGATGGGCCTCGGCGTCGGCATGATGATGCAGAACCTGGTCCTCTGCACGCAGAACCAGGTCTCCCCGCAGGACCTCGGCGCCGCCAGCTCCACCGTCACCTTCTTCCGCTCCCTGGGCGGTGCGATCGGGGTCTCGGCGCTGGGCGCGGTGCTCGGCAACCGGGTCACCCACTATGTGAAGGACGGCCTGGCCGACCTCGGCCCGCAGGGCGCGGCCCTTGGCCACGCCGGGACCGGCGGCGGCGCCATCCCGGACCTGGACACGCTGCCCGCCCCGCTGCGGACGGTCATGGAGATGGCGTACGGCCACGGCGTCGGCGATGTCTTCCTCTACTCGGCTCCGGCCGCGCTGCTCGCCTTCCTGCTGACGCTGTTCATCAAGGAGGTCGCGCTGAAGACGCGAGCCGGCGGTGACACGGCGGAGACCGCCGTTCCCGTATCCGCGGGGGCCACCGCGGCGGTCGGGATGGCTGCCGGGACTGCCGCCGGGACCGCTGTTCCGGCGCCCGCGATGACTGCCGCGATACCGGCCCAGGCCGGAGCGCCAGGGCCCCTGGGGGCGGAGCCGCTCGCAGCCGCAGCACAGGCCACAGCGATCCAGGGCATCGCCGTACGAGGTGTGGTGCTCGGCTCCGAGGGCACGGCCGTGCCCGGCGCGGCCGTCACCCTGATCTCCCTGGCCGGCCGCCAGCTGGCCCGCTCGGTCGCCCAGCCCGACGGCGGCTACGTCCTGGACGCGCCGGGCTCCGGCTCGTACGTCCTGATCGCCTCTGCCGACGGCTTCCAGCCGCAGGCCTCCACGGTGGTCGTCGGTGACGGGCCGCTCGGGTACGACATCCTGCTCTCCGGTACGAGCGGCCTCACCGGATCCGTGCGCAGCGCGGACACCGGGCTGCCGATCGAGGGCGCGATGGTGATCGTGACCGATGTGCGCGGCGATGTGCTGGCCACCGGGAAGTCCGTCGAGCAGGGTGAGTTCGCCTTCGGTGAGCTGATCCCCGGGTCGGTGACCGTCGCGGTGAACGCCGCCGGCTTCCGGCCGCTGGCCCTGCCGGTGGAGATCGGCGGCCACGGCGTCACCCGTATCGAGGCGGTCCTGCAGTCCGGCGCCCTGCTCCAGGGCACCGTCAGGGCGGGAGCTGCCCGGCGCCCCGCGCCCGACGCCCGCGTGACGCTGATGGACGCGGCCGGGAACGTGGTCGCCACGGCGACGACCGGGGAGGACGGGGCGTACGCCTTCGCCGACCTGAACGCGGGCGACTACACGGTCATCGCGACCGGATACCCGCCGGTGGCGGGCGCCCTGACGGTCACCGGCCGCGGGGTCGACGGCCACGACATCGAGCTCGCCCACCCCGGCGAGTAGCCAAAACCCCCCGGACGGCGCGGCGCTTTGTAGCGGGGCGGCGCGTGCGTCCGGGGCGGACATGGGCCCCGGTGGCGGGGGCGGCGGGCAGGGACGGCCTGCCGCCCCCGGGCCGGGGCCCGGTTCTTGACGAGATCAAGGAGAGAGAACGGGATGGGACTTCGCGGACAGGTACGGACGAGGGACGGCTGGGCGGTCCAGCACGCGATCGTGACCATGACCGATATGACCGGCGCTCAGGTGCTGCGGGTGCCGGCCGACGAGGACGGGGCGGTGCGCGCCGACATGGCGCTGGCGCCGGGCCCGTACACCGTGATCGTGACGGCCGTCGGATACGCACCGGTCGCCTCCACCGCGCTGGTCACGGCGAGCGGCCGCGCCGAGGTGGGCACGGTGGTCCTGGCCCGGCAGGGCGGGGCCGAGCTGCCACCGCCCGGCGTGTGGAGCCTGGACCCGGCGCACTCCTCGGTGAGCGCGGTGGCGCAGCATCTGGGGATCTCCAGCGTGCACGGGCGGTTCAAGGAGTTCGGCGGACGGATCGAGATCGTCGAGGCCGCCGGGGGCCATGAGCGGTCGCGGGTCGACGCGGTCATCGGCGCGGCGAGCATCGACACCGGCAACGCGCTGCGGGACAAGCACCTCAAGTCGCCGGACTTCCTGGACGTCGAGCGCTTCCCGGAGATCACGTACCGCAGTACGGGGCTGACACCGGCGGGTCACGACCGCTGGACGGTCCACGGGCAGCTGTCGCTGCACGGGGTCGTACGCGAGGTCGATCTGGAGCTGAGCTATCTGGGCACAGGGCCCGATCCGTGGGGAGGCGTACGGGCGGCCTTCCGCGCGACCACGGAGCTGCGCCGCGAGGACTTCGCGATGAACTACAACCAGGTGGTGCAGGCGGGGATCTCGGCGATCGGGACGACGCTGCGGGTGGAGCTGGACATCCAGGCGGTCCAGGGCGAGGGTCTGCCGGTCGCTTAGGCCCTGTTCGCCAGGTCCTCTTCACGCGGGGCGGTCGCTCCGGCCGGGTGGCGTGAGGCGGGCGCGCATGTGGAGTCGTCCCGGCGGCCGGGCGGGCGCGGAGGTCGTAGGCTGCGGACATGGCCCCGAATATCGCAACGAATACCGCCGTTGACCTCGAAGAGCTGCTGGAGTTCGTACGCCCCCGGCACCGGGCGATCCTGCTGACCACCCGCTCCGACGACCGCCCCCAGGGCTCGCCCCTCGCCTGCGGGGTCGACGATTCGGGCCGGATCGTCGTCTCCACCTACCCGGAGCGCGCCAAGACGCGGAACGCCAAGCGGGACGAGCGGGTGAGCGTGATCGTCCTGTCGGACGACTGGAACGGTCCGTGGGTGCAGATCGACGGCACGGCCGAGGTCATCGACTGCCCGGAGTCGGTGGAGCCGCTGGTGGAGTACTACCGGAACATCGCCGGCGAGCACCCCGACTGGGACGAATACCGCGAGGCGATGGTGAGGCAGGGGAAGTCCCTCATCCGCATCACCCCGACCCGCTGGAGCCCCCTCGCCACCGGCGGCTTCCCGGCCCACCTCGCCCCGAAGGACTAGGTCCGGACAGGGCTTAGGGAGCCTGCGAGGCGTGTTCTAGCCTCGGGCGCGCATCGTCTCGATGCCGGCGATCAGGAGTTCGAGCGCGAACGTGAAGTCCCGTTCGCGCATCTCCTCCACCGTGTCGCCGCCGCGCGCCTCCATCAGCTCGCCTGCGCCCTCGAACAGCCTCTGGAAATGCGGCTGTTCATTGATCGTCCCCATGGCCTGCCGGTAGTACTCGTCCTGGGTCAGCCCCGCCTCGGCGCAGCGCTGCACGAAGTGGCCCTCGATCGTGCCGAAGCCGTACACGAACTGAAAGACCGCGGCGAGCGCGCCCATCTGGCCGTGCGGCGCCAGGCCCGTACGTCCGACGACCGCCTGGACGGCAGCCGAGAAGACCATCGAACTCGGTCCGATGTTCAGGTACTTGCCGATCAGCGGCGATACCCACGGGTGGCGGACCAGCACCGACCGGTAGCTGGCGGCCAGTTCGCGCATCTGGTCGCGCCAGTCGGCGGTCTCGTCCGTCAGATCCGGGACCTGGACCTCGCCGAAGACGGAATCCAGGGCGAGTTCCAGCAGGTCGTCCTTGGTGTCGACGTACCAGTAGAGGGACATCGCCGTCACACCCAGCTCCCCGGCGAGCCGCCGCATGGAGAACTTCGCCGGGCCCTCCGTGTCGAGCAGCCGCACCGAGACCGCGATGATCCGGTCGCGGTCGAGCCCGGCGGGCTGGTCGGCCCCCTGATCGGACCGCTGGTCCGCACGTTCGGAGCGTTCGGGGCGTTCGCTCTTGCGGCCACGGGCCGCCGGCTTCCCCTCTAGCCATACGCTGGTCCGGGTCGGACGCTTGGCGCGATCGGCTTCCGACACCATGGGTGAGCCTCCTCGGTTCCTTCCGGCCGGGCGGACCGGACTCCAGTGACCTGCCCCCTCCCGGCCACCGGACGACTGTGCGGCCGGCTACCGGAGCCCGGCAGTCCGCCCGGTCCCGATGCTATGCCGCCCCTGCGGAAGAGTCTGCCCGCTCGGCGCGGCGCAGCAGCAGCGCGGCCAGCACTCCGCCCACCAGTACGGCCACCGCGCCGACCAGCTGACTCGTCTCCAGACCCGAGGCGAACGCGTCGGAGATCCGCAGCCGCTCCGCCTCCCCCTCGGCCGCCGCGAGCGCGGCGGGCAGCGAGGCGGCTCCGACGGCCGCGGGGACGAGCGCGGCGAAGCGGGAGTTCAGTACGGCGCCGAGGACGGCGACCCCGAGGCCGTTGCCGCATTCGGCGAGCGTGCCGTTGATGCCCGCGCCCACGCCCGCCTTCTCCGGCGGGATCGCGCTCATGATGGCGTTGGCCATGGCCGGCATGGAGAGGGCGACTCCCGCGCCCATCACGATCAGACCGAGCAGCATCCCGCCGTAGCCGTCGGCGCCGAGCACCGCGATGGCGGCGAGCCCGACGGCCACCAGAGCCATTCCGCCGGCGATGGTGCCCGGGGTGCCGAGCTTCGGGAGCAGCCGCGCCCCGACACCCGTCAGGTTGAGGACGATGACGGTGACCGCGAGCGGAGCCGTACGCAGACCGGCGTCCAACGGGCCGTAGCCGAGGACGAACTGAAGATGCTGGGTCAGCAGGAAGAGCGAGCCGCTCATGCCGAAGGCGACCAGGATGGCGCCCGCGACCGCCCCGATGAAACGTTGGTTGCGGAAGAAGTGCATATCCAGCATCGGGTACGGGATGCGCAGCTCCCAGGCCACGAAGAGGCCGAGGACGGCCAGCCCGACGGAGACGGAGAGCAGGACCTGACCCGAGGTCCAGCCGTGGTCGGGGCCGGAGATGATCGCGTACACGACAGCGGTCATGCCGATGGTGGAGAGCACCGCGCCGAGCAGGTCGGGGCGGTCGCCCTCCTTGCTCTTCGACTCCGGTACGAGCGCCAGGACCGCGACCAGCCCGATCACCGCGACCGGGATATTGATCAGGAAGATCGCCCCCACCAGAAGTGGTCGAGCATGACTCCGCCGACCAGTGGACCGGCCGCGAAGCCGAGGGAGCTGACGGTCGACCAGATGCCGATCGCCTTGACGCGCTCGGAGTCGTCGAACGTCTGCACGACGACGGCCAGGGTGGTGGTCATCAGCAGCGCGCCGCCGATCCCCATTCCGGCGCGTGCGGCGATCAACTGACCGCTGGACTGAGCGAGGCCGGCGGCGAGTGAGCCGATGCCGAACAGCGCGAGGCCCGCGGTCAGCAGCTTCTTGCGGCCGTAGCGGTCGGCGGCGTTGCCCGCGGTGAGCAGCAGGCCCGACTAAACCAGGGAGTAGGCGTTGATCATCCACTGGATGTCGGCGGTGGACGCGTGCAGTTCCCGGGTGAGGGAGGGGATCGCGACGCTGAGGACGGTGTTGTCGAGCAGCACGGTGAGCTGGGCGAGGCAGATGACACCGAGGATCAGCCAGCGCTGCGGGTGACGTGCGGGGGCGGTGTGGTTCTCGGCGGCCGTGGCTGTCATCGGGGACTCCTTATACGGTGTACGGGACTCGCTGCCGTACACCGTACAAGGGAGTCTTGTACGCCGTATATTTAATTGCTCCGGGTCAGGTCGAAGTCAGGTCGTAGAGGGTCGCGCCGTCCACGGTGACCTGCTTGAAGGTGGCCTCCACCCAGGCGGTGATGCCGGAGTTGCCACCGCCGGGGCCACCGCCGCCGTTGCCGCCTTCACCCCCGCCGCCGCCTCCGCCGCCGCTCGCGCCGCCGCCGCTCGCGAGGAAGTAGTGGATCTTGCCGTCGGCGACGTACTGCTTGAACTGCGCGAGGGTCGGGGACGGGTCGCTGCCGTTGAAGCCGCCGATCGCCATGACCGGCTTCTCGGTGGCGAGCTGATAGCTGGCGGCGTTCTGAGAGCCGATGGCCGCGGCGACCCAGGTGTAGTCGGAGGCGTCCTTCTTCAGGGTGGCCTCGACCTGGGAGCTGACGTTCTGGCCGTTGAGGAGGCCGCCCATGCCGCCTCCTCCGCCGCCGCCACCGCCGGGGCGTTCGGGCAGGGTGCCGCCGCCGGGCAGCCCGCCGCCCGGAAGCCCGCCGTTCTGCCGGGGCGGCTGTCCCTGAGCCTGTCCCTGGCCTTGGCCCTGGCCCTGGCCCTGGCCCTGGCCCTGGCCCTGGCCCTGGCCCTGACCCGGGCCCCGGCCTGTTCCCTGCTGTCCGGGCGGCCGCATTCCTCCGTCGCCGCCACCACCGGGGCCGCCACCACCGAAGCCGCCGCCTCCCGGGCCGCCCCGCATCGAGGCCGGGCCCGCCGTGACGATCGACCCCGTGTGCGCGGTGCCGACCGTGGACAGCGTGTACGCGAGCGGCCCGGCCAGCGAGGCCGCCACCCCGAGACCTGCCGCCCCGAGCGCGAGCCGCCGCCCGAGCCGTCCCGCGCCGAGCAGCCCGGCAGCGGCCACCAGACCACCGATCAGTACCGCCCAGCGCAGCCACGGCAGATAGTCCGGGGTCCGGCCGAGCAGGACGTACGCCCAGACCGCCGTCACCGCGGCCGTCACCCCCAGCGCCACCGAGGCCGGCAGCCCGGCGCGCTCCTCCCACAGCACCGTGACACCCATCCCGACCAGGGCGGCGATATACGGCGAGAGCGCCACCGTGTAGTACTCGTGGAAGATCCCGGCCATGAAGCTGAAGACCCCGAGGGTCATCAGCAGCGAGCCGCCCCACACCAGGAACGCCGAGCGCGCCGTGTCCGTACGCGCGCTCCGCCGGGTCACGAGCAGTCCGGCGATCAGCAGGAGCAGAGCGGCGGGCAGCAGCCAGGAGATCTGGCCGCCGACGCTCTCGTTGAACATCCGGCCTAGACCGTTCTCGCCCCAGCGGCCGCCGCCCCGGCCGCCACCACCGCCTCCGCCGACGCTGCCGGTCTCCTCGCCGTTGATCCGGCCGAGGCCGTTGTAGCCGAAGGTCAGCTCCAGGAAGGAGTTGTTCTGGGAGCCGCCGATGTACGGCCGCGAGGACGCGGGCCACAGCTCCACGATCGCGACCCACCAGCCGCCGGAGGCCACCACGGCCAGCCCGGCCAGGCCGAGCTGGCCCAGCCTGCGCCGTACGGACGTGGGCGCGCACACCGCGTACACCAGGGCCAGCGGCGGCAGGATCAGGAACGCCTGCAGCGTCTTCGTCAGGAAGGCGAAGCCGACCGCGACACCCGCCCAGAGCAGCCACTTCGTCCGCGCGCCCTCCAGCGCGCGCAGCACGCAGTAGACAGTGACGGTCATCAGCAGCGCGAGCAGCGCGTCCGGGTTGTTGAAGCGGAACATCAGCGCGGCGACGGGCGTCAGAGCCAGCACCACGCCCGCGATCAGCCCGGCGGTGGCGCTGAAGCGGCGGCGTACGGCGGCGTACAGCACCGCCACCGTCCCGACGCCCATCAACGCCTCGGGCGCCAGGATCTGCCAGGAACCGAGCCCGAAGAGCCGTACGGACAGGGCCATCGGCCAGAGCGCGGCGGGAGGCTTGTCGACGGTGATGGAGTTCGCGGCGTCGGAGGAGCCGAAGAAGAAGGCCTTCCAGCTCTCGCTGCCGGCCTGGACGGCGGCGGAATAGAAGGAGTTGGCGTAGCCGGAGGCGCTCAGGTTCCAGAGCTGGAGCAGGGCGGCGGCCAGGAGGAGGGCGAGGAAGGCCGGGCGTACCCAGCGCGCGTCCTCGGCCCTGCCCCGCCAGAAACGGGCGGAGGGTGCGGCGCGGCGGCGGTGATCGCCGTCCACCGCCCGCGGAGGTCCGTCGGGGTGAAGGGTCGTGGTCATCGAGCGTTCCTCGGGTCGAGAGCGTCGGGGCCGTGAGTTGCGGGGTCGAGCGGGGCGGGGCCGTGAGTTACGACGTCGAGCGGGGCAGGGTCGAGCGGGGCAGGGTCGTCCGTGCGCCGGTCCGGGAAGACCCACGCGCGCAGCAGCAGGAAGCGCAGCACGGTCGCCGCGAGGTTGGCGGAGATCAGCACGGCGAGTTCCGTGGAGTGGGAGGGGGCGCCGGAGGCGGCGTCCAGCGCGGCCAGCGAACCGC
Source organism: Streptomyces sp. NPDC042201 (assembly GCF_055582185.1). Classification (NCBI taxonomy): domain Bacteria; kingdom Bacillati; phylum Actinomycetota; class Actinomycetes; order Kitasatosporales; family Streptomycetaceae; genus Streptomyces; species Streptomyces sp. NPDC042201. Next base: position 175,470 of record NZ_JBVJDS010000001.1, read on the forward strand.
TGGTCAGGGCGAGTCCGATGGCGAACACGACCAGGCCCTGGGCCTGATGGCGTACGGCGCGCTCCCGGCCGCGTACCCCGAAGGTGAGTCTCCGGTTGGCGGCGGTGTTGGCGACCGCGGACACCAGCAGGGCGGCCGCGTTGGCGAGTTGTGGACCCACCATGGCGCGGAAGAGGGAGTAGAGCAGAAGATAGAAGAGCGTGGACAGGGCGCCCACGACACAGAAGCCGACCAGTTGCCGGGCAAGTCCGCCCGGCACCCCACCGATCCGGCGGTCCCTCGGGTCATCCCCGAAAGGCCTCGCAAGCCGGTCCAGAGGCAGTGCGCCCACCGCCAGTGCCCGCCCCACCCGCCAGACGCCCTTCAGATCCTCGACCGCCGTGCTGACGATATGCACCCGGCTGTCGGGGTCGTCAACCCAGTCCACCGGCACCTCGTGGATCCGCAGTCCGGCGCGTTCGGCGAGCACCAGCATCTCGGTGTCGAAGAACCACCCGGTGTCTTCGACCATCGGCAGCAGCCGCTCGGCGACCTCACGCCGTATGGCTTTGAAACCACACTGCGCATCGCTGAAGCGTGCGGAGAGAGAGGACTTGAGGATGAGGTTGTACGCCCGCGAGATGAACTCGCGCTTGGGACCACGCACGACGCGCGACGAGCGGGCCAGCCGTGACCCGATCGCCAGATCCGAATGCCCCGAGATCAGCGGCGCGACCAGCGGCAGCAGTGCGTTGAGGTCGGTGGACAGGTCCACGTCCATATAGGCGAGGACAGGCGCGTCCGAATGCGTCCACACGGTCCGGAGCGCCCGGCCGCGGCCCTTCTGCTCCAGGCGGTACGCCCGTACCTCGGGTATCTCCGCATCCAGCCGGGCCGCCACCTCGGGGGTGCGGTCGGTGCTCGCGTTGTCGGCGACGGTGATGCGGAAGCTGTACGGGAAGGTGCGGGCGAGATGACTGTGCAGGCGCCGCACACACGGTTCGAGGTCCTGCTCCTCGTTGTAGACGGGGATCGTCACATCGAGCACGGGGGCGTCGGTCACCTCGACCGGGAGATGCTCCCGGGCCGGGAGGGCGCCCCATGGGGTGTCGGTTCGCATGAATCGACACTCGCCAGGGGCGCTGTCACGGCCGTGTGGTGAGGCTGTGCCCTGTCTGTGAGTCGCGGCCTTGTGCGCCATTGCCCTGTGGGCCATGGCTCTGCGAGGTGTGGCTCTGTGAGTCGCGACCCGACGCCGGCGGGTGCGGGCGCGCGGGCGCGACCGGGAGACGTACGGCGAAGACGGTCCTGCCGGGCACGCTCCGTACGCCCACGGTCCCGCCGTGCGCGGTGACGACCGCCTGGACGATCGCGAGGCCGAGCCCGGTGGATCCGGCCGCGCGCGAGCGTGACGCGTCACCGCGCGCGAAGCGTTCGAAGACATGCGGGAGCAGCCCGGGCGGAATCCCGGGACCGTCGTCCTGCACCTCCAGGAGTACGGAGGGCCTGCCGCCCGGGGGCCCGCCACCGGGGGATTCGGCGTGGCTTCCGCGGACGCGCGCGGTGACGGTCGTGCCGGGCGGGGTGTGCGTACGGGCGTTGCCGAGCAGATTGACGAGCACCTGGTGGAGGCGGGACGGGTCACCGAGCACGGCGGCGGCGGGTTCGTCCGGCTCCGGCAGTTCAAGACGCCAGTGGTGACCCTGCCCGGCCGCACGGGCATCGCTCACCGCGTCCACGACAAGCGGCGAGAGATCAGTGCTCTCGTACGAGAGCGGACGCCCGGCGTCGAGTCTCGCCAGTAACAGCAGATCCTCCACCAGACCGGTCATCCGTTCCGCCTCGGACTCGATCCGCCCGAGCGCGTGCCGGGTGTCAGGACCGGTCTCCTCGGGGCCGCGCCGGGTGAGCTCGGCGTACCCCCGGATCGAGGCCAGCGGCGTCCGCAGTTCATGGCCGGCGTCGGCGACGAACCGCCGTACCCGCATCTCGCTCTCCTGCCGGGCGGCGAGGGCGGAACCGACATGCCCCAGCATGCGGTTGAGCGCGGCGCCGACCTGCCCGACCTCGGTGCGGGGGTCCGCCTCCGCCGCCGGTACCCGTACGAGAGGGGCCACCTCACCGCTGTGCAGCGGCAGTTCGGAGACCCGGGTGGCGGTCGTGGCGACACGCCTGAGCGGCCGCAGCGCGACCCCGACGACCGCGCCGCCCGCGAGGCCGGCGGCGATCAGCCCGGCAATGGTGACGCAGACCTCCACCACCACCAGGGTGTTGAGGGTGTTCTGCACCTCGGTGAGCGGTACGCCGACAAGGAAGTCCCCGTTGCCGCCGCTGACGTACTTGACGCGGTAGTCGCCGTGGCCCGGCAGGGCGACGGTGTGCGGGGCGCCGTCACGCGGGACCGTCGCGAGTGCGGCGGTCTGCGCCTCGCCGAGCGGCTCTCCCACGATCGGCGTCTCGGAGTCGTCGGCCTCCGGCAAGGCGCTGACCAGGGCCCTACCGATGTCGCCGCGGTCCCCCACCACCGCTCCGACGGTCCCCACGGGCGCCCCGCCGCCCGTGACGATCTTCAGCGGGTCCTTGCCCCCGGGCAGGCCGCCGGGCGGCCCGCCGCTGACTCTGCCGTCGAGGTCGCCGTCGCGGCCGGCCGGCGGCCCCGCGGCCCGTCCCGCTATGGCCTGTACCTGCGTGTCCAGCTGGTCGTAGAGATACGAGCGGAACGCGATCGTCGTGACCGCCCCGATCACCGCGGCGACCACCGCGATCAGCGCGACCGCCGACACCACGAGCCGCGTCCGCAGCGACCAGCGCCGTCGCGCCGCCCCGCTCATCGTGGTGCGTCGCCCGGCTCACCGGGCTTGATCAGATATCCCGCCCCGCGCCGGGTGTGGATCATCGGCGGACGTCCCGCGTCGATCTTCCGCCGCAGATAGGAGATATACAGCTCGACGACATTGGCCTGGCCGCCGAAGTCGTACGACCACACCCGGTCGAGGATCTGCGCCTTGCTCAGCACCCGGCGTGGATTGCGCATCAGATAGCGCAGCAGCTCGAACTCGGTCGCCGTCAGATGGATGGACTGCCCGGCGCGGGTGACGTCATGGCTGTCCTCGTCGAGCGTCAGATCCCCTACGACCAGCATCGATTCACTGCGCGCGGCCGCGGCGCCGGACCGCCGGATCAGCCCGCGCAGCCGCGCCACGACCTCCTCCAGGCTGAACGGCTTGGTGACGTAGTCGTCGCCGCCCGCGGTCAGTCCGGCGATCCGGTCCTCCACCGCGTCCTTCGCGGTGAGGAAGAGCACGGGCACCTGCGGCAGTTCGCGCCGCAGCCGGCCGAGCACCGCCAGCCCGTCCATGTCGGGCAGCATCACATCCAGCACCACCGCGTCGGGCCGGAAGTCCCGCGCCGAACGCATCGCGCCGGAGCCGTCACCGGCACTGCGCACCTCCCAGCCCTCGTACCGCAGGGCCATGGACAGCAGCTCGGTGAGCGAAGTCTCGTCGTCGACGACGAGCACACGGACGGGGCTCCCGTCCGGCCTGAGCATTTCGGTACGCCCCCGGGGCGAGGTGATGGTCATGGTGGCCACCCTGGGGACGGCCTCTTAGAGCGCTCTTGCCGCTTCCTGTGAATCCGCTGAGAAACCCCTAGGAGCTGACCCCGCCGCTGGGACGGCTGGGACCACCGGGGCTGCTGAAGCCACTGGGACCGCTGGGCTCATCGAGCTCATCGAGCTTCTCAAGGCCGAAAAGCCGGGCCCCGTTCCCGTAACAGACCGCCCGCAGCCAGTCGTCACCCAGCCCGAGCCGCTCCAGTGCCTCCAGCTGATGGACGTACGGATACGGGATGTTGGGAAAGTCCGTCCCGAGCAGGATCCGGTCCCCGAGGTCCGCCAGCCGCCCCCTCGCCTCCACCGGGAACGGCGCGAAGCCCTCGCTGAAGTCCGTGAACGCCATGGTCGTGTCGAGCCTGACCTCCCCGTACCGCTCCGCGAGACCGAGGAAGTCCCGGTACTCCGGCATGCCGAGATGCGCGACGACCAGCCGCAGCCGGGGATGCCGGGCCAGCAGCCGTCCGACCGGCTCGGGCCCGGTGTGCTTGCCGGGCGCGGGCCCCGATCCGCAGTGCATCACCACCGGAACGCCGGCCTCGGCGAGCAGGCCCCACACCCGGTCGAGCCGCTCGTCGTTCGGGTCGTACGCCCCCACCTGAAGATGCGACTTGAAGATCCGCGCGCCGCTTTCGACGGCCTCCCGCACGTAGGTCTCGACGCCCTCTTCCGGGAAGAGCGTGGCCGTCCGCAGACAGTCCGGCGTGCGCGCGGCGAACCCGGCGGCCCAGCCGTTCAGCCAGTCGGCCATGCCCGGTTTGTGGGGGTAGAGCATCGAGGTGTACGCCCGCACGCCGAACGCGCGCAGCAGGGCGACGCGTTCGTCCTCCTCGTGCCGGTAGGAGATGGGCCACTCTCGTCCTATGAGCGGCCCGGCGGCATCGAAATAGGCCCACACCTTCTTGAGGACGCGTTCCGGCATGAAGTGCGTGTGTACGTCGACGAGTCCGGGCAGCCCGATCCGCTCCCGGAACCGCCGTACGGCCTCGATGTCGTGATCGTTCATGTGCCCCACCCTCCGACCGATACCGATGCCGTGTCCACCGATCGCGTGTCCACCGATGGCGGCGGGTTCAGAAGAGCCCGTCCTGCACTACCCCGTTGTGCACATCCTTCACCGGCACGGTGACCGCGGCCCCGGTCTCCGCCGCCGCCAGCTCCCACCCGCTCATGAGCCGGGTGTCGAGGACGACGAGCCCGCCGTCGGCCGTGGCGAGATGCAGATCGGGCCCGGCGGCCGCGACCAGCCGCCCCGCGACGCACCCGCCGTCGACCAGCTCGCCCACCACGCCCGTGACGGGAGCCACCCCGTCCAGACCGAACGCCCCCACATGGTCGGCCGCCGCGAACTCCAGCCGCTCCAGCGACTGCGGCCACCCGTTCAGCGCGACCGCCCGCGCGTGCATCCGCTCGATCTCGGCCGCCCGTTCCACCGGGCCCGGCAGGGCGGACCGTACGGCCCGCTTCCGCCCGTACGGAATACGGTCCGGCACCCCGAGCGCCGTCCGCAGCAGCTCCTCGGTCCGCCGCGCGGCCATCAACGGCCCACGCCCGAGCCAGCTGAACGTCACGGCCCCCTGCTCCAGCAGTCGCGCGGGCCCGCGCTCCTCCGCGGTGATCCCCACCTTCACCATCCCGGACCCGAACCACGCGAGGTAGACGCGATACGTCCGCGGATCATCGGCGACGGTGTCGGCGGCCACAGAATGCGCCCGGTCCAGCCGCGCACACTCGGGGCACTGCCCTCCGGTACTCCGCCCGGCGACCAGCGCCCCGACGGGACACACATTCCCCCGCGCCCCGGCACAGCTCCGCGCCCCGACGGCACGAAACCCCAGGTCACGCCCGTAGGCCAAGGCACTCTCCCGCCGGCCCCCGCCCTTCCGCCACACCAGCACGGGCACCCCGTCCGCCCACCTGAGCCCCTCGCACTGCCAGCCCATCCGCTCCGCCGTTCCCCAGGTCCGTCCCGCATTGCCCCCTGGCACGATGGCACCCGCGCCCGACAGAGGCGAACCAGAACACGATCCCCACCCCACAAACCGCCCCCGGCTTCCGCCCGCACCCGCGGACAAAAGCCGGGGGCCATGTCCGGCGTGGCCGAGGTTCTTGAACCCCGTCGTCTTCCCGTCGTCGGTCGACCACACGCGCGCGCCCTCGCCGTCCTTGTCGACCAGGTAGTCCCAGTTGCCCATCGCATCGTCGCCCTCGCCGGACGAGCCGTTGGAGAACTGCACGGAGGCTTCCGAGTTGTGCACCGGGTCGTTGAACCTGCGCTGGAACTGGCGCCGCTCGTCAGAGCGTCGGCCCCGTGCGGAGTCCCCGCACGTCCCGCACGAGCGAGTGCAGAGCGCTGAGGAAGATCACAGCTCCCGCCCCGATCCAGAGAGCCGAGGCCCCAGAGCGGTACTCCCAAACGGCGAGGTCAAGCAGCAACATGCTGACGAGGACGCCGAAAGCCGAGATCAGAGCGCTGATGCGGTTACTCACACGGCCATCATGGACGACAACCTCGGCCGGCGGGAGTGATCCAAACGAATCGGCCTAGCACTCGGCAGGCTGACGAACTCGACCAGCCCACATGGGCGACGCGCTGCGGGGTGAGGCAACGGGCGGGACGATGGCGAGGGCTCGGGCGGGGGGCCGGTGGCCATCTGATGCCCGCTGCGGGGCGGTTGCCGTCAAGCACTGCCGTCAAGAGAAAAACCAGAGGCCCTGTCGATTACTCGACAGGGCCTCTGGCCTGCTGTGCACTCGGCAGGATTCGAACCTGCAACCTTCTGATCCGTAGTCAGATGCTCTATCCGTTAAGCTACGAGTGCTTGGCGTTCCGGGCTTTTTTGTCCCGGTCGGCGTTGCGAGAACAACATTACATGACCTGCGGCGCCAGGTGAAATCCATTCCTCGCACCACGCCTGAGCTGCGAAGACGCCCCCAGAAGCGATGCGGATCCGGCCCGGAATCGGTGCCGGAACGGCCGAAGCCCCAGCCGTTGGGCCGGGGCTTCGGTGATCAACACGCGGAGGCGGAGGGATTTGAACCCTCGATGGGCTTTAAGACCCAAACCGCATTAGCAGTGCGGCGCCATAGACCGGACTAGGCGACGCCTCCAGCACATCCGCGCGGGCGCGAACGGTGCGTGCAGATGATGACACAGCTGAGTGCGCTGTCACCAATCGCTTCTCACGGTACTAGGCAGGTGGGGCGCAGAGCAAAGCATCTTCGGTGCGCAACGCCGGGGCTTGACGCGCGTTAGAGATGCCGGGGCGCCGCCCCGGATCCGTAACCCGTCAGGAGCTTCCATGCTGCGCCGCCTCGTCTTCACCGTCGCCGCCTCCCTCGCCGCGTCCGCCGCCACGCTGGGTGCCGTCGCGCCCGCGGCCGTCGGCGACACGTCCGCCGCGGCCGTCCCGTTCAGCCGGCTCGCGCCGCTGCCGCTGCCCCTGCTGGGGGAGGCGCCGGGCGATGAGTTCACCGTCGCCGTCGCGGACACCGGGATCAGGAACGCCGACGGGACGTACCAACTGAAGTGCGGGCCGGCCGGCGGGACGCATCCGGAGGCGCGGGCCGCGTGCGACCGGCTGGCGGAGCTGGTCGGCGGCGGCCAGGACCCGTTCGCACCGGTGCCCAGGGGCGAGATGTGCACCATGCAGTACGGCGGAGGCGCCACCGCGCAGATCACCGGCACCTGGCGGGGCCGGAGCGTCGACGCCGCCTTCAACCGGAAGAACGGCTGCGAGATCGCCCGCTGGCGGACACTGGAGCCGGTACTGCCCAGCGCCAGGTAGTGGTGAGCCCGGGTATCGACCGGGCCCCGGGTGGGTCGCAGACCGGGCCCCGGGCGCGTCGCGGGCCGGTCATCGGCGGGTCGCAGGCCGACCACGGGCCGGGCACAAGTCGGCTATAAAGGGGCATGGCGGGCCGGTGGCGCGCCCCCGGCGGGGACCATTCGCACACAACCTCGGTGAGGGCTCCACCTCATCCGCCGTCGCGTCCGTCGCCTCAGCCTTTAGACTCCCTTCAGTGACAGGCCGAGACCCGAAGGGCAAGATGGGGGAGGCCGTCCGCAAGGTGCAGTAGGTCAGGGAGGAAGCGTCGATCGTGAGCAGCAGGCCATCCCGAGGCGCTGCTCGCCTCGCGGCGATACTCGACGCACTCCCCGACGGCTTGGTGCTCGTCAACGCCAACGGCACGGTCGTCAACGCCAACACCATCGCGCTGGAAATGTTCGAGACCCCCGGCACCGCGCTGGTCGGTCGTGGGCTGCTCGATCTGCTGCCCGAGTTCGACTCCAAGCTGATCCCCGGTTCGATGCGCCGCCCGGAGGCCGCCGACGAGCGCGGCAGGACCAAGCCGACGCGGATGGTCGCGCGGCGCACGGACGGCGGTGAGTTCCCGGCCGAGGTGACCAGCGCGAGCCTGGAGGACGGCCGGGACGCGTACAACGACTCGCACAGCTACACCGGCGACGAGCTGCTGATGCTCGTCGTGCGGGATCTGTCCGGGACGATGGACACCGAGGCCGAGCTCGCCCGCTCGCAGCGGCAGACCGAGATGATCCTGCGGGCCGCGTCGGAGGGCGTCGTCGGTACGGACACCGACGGCCGGGTCGTCCTCGTCAACCCCGCCGCCGCGCAGATCCTGGGCTTCCGCGCCAGCGACCTGGGCGGCCATGAGCTGCACCCGCTGATCCTGCACTCGCGCGCGGACGGCGAGCCGTTCCCGTACGAGGACTCCCCGCTGGCGGACACGCTCAGGTCCGGCCGAAAGCACCGGGTGCGCGGGCAGGTGCTGTGGGCGAAGAACGGCAAGCAGGTGCCGGTCGATCTGACGACCGCGCCGGTACGGGACGGCGACCAGCTCGTCGGCGCCGTGATGACCTTCACCGACCGGCGGCCGTACGACGAACTCACCGAGCAGCACACCACCGAGCTGACGCAGGCCAAGGAACGGCACGCCGCCGAGCTGGCCGAGCGGACAGAGCGGCACACGGCGGAGCTGACGGAGACGACGGACCGGCTCACGGCAGAGCTGACGGAAACGACGGACCGCCTCACCACCGCGCTGGCCGAAGCGACAGAACGGCACGCGGCGGAGCTCGCGGACCGCAGTGACCGGTACGCGGCCGAGATCGAGGAGCTGACGGAGCGGTACGGGGACACGGCCGCGCGCCACTCCCAGCTGACCGCCGTGCTCGGCGAATCGCTGCGCGGACCGCTGGAGGAGCTGCGCGGCGAACTGACCACGCTCGCCGCCGATCCCGCCGGCCAGTTGTGGCCCGAGGCGAACCAGATCCTGCACCACCTGGCCGCCGGGTACGCGCGGATGACGACGCTCGTGGACAACGTCCTCGGCTACCAGCGGCTCGACGTCGGCGCCGAACAGCTGATCAAGGCGAATGTGCTGCTCGACGGGGTCGTGGCGGCGGGGGTCGAGGGCGCGATCGAGCTGATCGGACCCGGCAGGGCCCAGTTCGCGGTGCACGCGCCGCCGATCGAGGCCGAGGTGGACGGGGCGCGGCTGGCGACGGCGCTCGCGCATCTGGTCGCCGATGTGGCCGGGGTCGACTCGACGGGCCGGACCCGGCTGGTGCCGGGCGGCGGCTACGTCGACTCGACGATCGTGGTGGCCGCGGCGCAGCGCGGCGATGTCGTACGGATCGAGGTGCGCGGCCCGTTCGCCGGCGGCGATCCGGTGCACGAGCCGATCGTCCGCGGGATCGTCCGGGCTCATGGCGGTGTGCTGCAGACGCATGAGGTGCCGGGCATGAGCGGCAGCGCGTATGTGCTGGAGCTGCCGCTGGGCGAGGGCGCGGGGACGGTCAAGGCTCCCGCCGAGCCGTCGGCGCCCGCCCAGCCGGTACTGCCCGCGCAGCAGCAAGGTCCTGGGACCTCGGGCGGTGGCAGGCGGCGCGCGCGGCGGGCGTCCACGGACGCGTTCCTGGAAGGCCCGGGGGAGGACCCCGGGGAGCCGACGGGACGGCGCAGGGCACGTGCGGCCGGACCCGAGAACGAGGAGACCGGGACCGGCGCGGCGGCCGGTGCAGGGCCCGCGACCGGGACCGATACCGGCGCCGGGGCTGCCGGACAGGGTGGTCGTACGGACGGTCAGCAGGCTCTGATTCCGGCGCAGGACTCCGGCGGGGGCGGTGGCACCGGCCGTCGGCGCGGGCGGCCGAGCCTGGTGGAAGATGCCACGGCGGCGGGGACGCATCCCGGGTCCGCCGTCGCGCTGCCGTCCGCCGCGCCCTCCGAAGGGTCGATCGTGACGGCCGCCGAAGGGGCTCATCCGAACGGGCGCGCGGCGCTCGGCGCGGCCGTACCGCCGCAGGGTGTGCCCGTGGAGGCCGCGGGGACAGGGCGCCGGGCGCGGCACAGCGAGCAGCGGGCGCTTCCGGCGCTCCCCGCCGGGCCGACCGCGCCTTCCGCTCCGACCAGCCACGCTCCGGGCCGGGCGGCACACCAGGCGCCCGGCCAGGTGGCACGTCAGGCACCAGGTCAGACAGCACGCCAGGCACCGGCACCGAGTACGGCTCCCGGGCCCGCGGCGCCGGCGCAGATGCAGCCTCCGGCGCCGATGCCGCCCGCGCAGTCACTTCCCGCGGGCGCCGCTTCGGCGGCGTCGGCGCAGCCCGCCGGGCGCCGGGCCCGCCGGGCGCTCGCCCCCGCGCAGGAACGGCACACCGCACCGGCCCAGGCGGAGGGAGTCCGTAGCCCGTTCGCCCTCCCGCCCGCCGCTGCCGACCGCACCCCGCCCTCGGCCCCGCACGCACCCGCGCCGGTCCCCGCCCGCATGCCCACCGGGCCCGCCAGGCCGACCGCGCCCGACGCTTCGCTGCCGGCCCGCCATGACGCCGTACGTACGGAACCTGACGCCGACCACACCCCGCCGCAGGCACACCCCCTGCCGGCGGGGCGCCGCGCGCGCAGGGACACGGCGGCGCCGCTCGAGTGGCCCGGGAACGGCACTCCCGGCCCCGCCGCACCGGCCGGTAACGCCGGAGACGATGTGGACGCGCGGCCCGTCACGCACGGCACCGGCGCCATGTCCGCCGACCCGAACGGCTGGGCGACTCCTGGCCAGGGCATGCCCGGCCAGAGCGCGGGACCGGCTTCCAACGGACCGGGGATGCCAACCACTTCGGGCTTCGGCGTGATGACGGGCCCGCCCGGCTGGCCCGACGACCCCGACGCGGGCGGCGGCACCAGCCATGGCGGACGCGGTGAACGCGGCGCGGGCACCACCCACTCCCCCCCCGAAACCGACGGCACCATGGGCGGCGGCGCCACGACGGGCGACGGCGGCGGTGTGCCGGCCGCATCGCCCGCGCCGACGGAGTCCGCCGCACCGCTTCCGCGGCGCGGCGCCCATCAACCGCTCCCGCCCGCGCAGCCCCTGCCACAAGAGTCGCCGGTCTCGCCCGACTCCACTCAAGGGCGGGCCTTCAGCGTGCGCACGCTCGGCCAGGGCGTGCCCTTCGCCCAGCACCTCACCCAGCAGCAGAACCAGCCACCGAACCAGCCGCAGTCCCTCGGCTCGGGCCGGCGCCGCAAGCTGGGCACGCCGCCCGACGGCGACGACCACCCCGAGTCGGACGCCAGGCCGCACCCGCAGGCCCAAGGTCACGCCCAAGGTCACCCCCAGGGCCAGTCCCAGTCCGGCTCCTCCCAGGGCGGCTCGCGACTGCCCTCCGCCCACTCCGAGGGACGGTCGTACGCGATAGGGGCGCCCGACGAGGGCGCCGAGGGCCCCCAGCCACTGGACGGCCCCGGCGGTGCGGTCGAGGTCGCGAACCGCCCCCAGCCCCGGCCCGTCGACGACGAACTCCCCCCGGAGCCGCTCGACAACCCGCGCCGGCTGCTGGTCTGGCCCGCGCCGGACGTCTCCACCCAGCAGGCGCTGAGCGACCGCGGTTACCGTCCGGTGGTCGTGCACTCCCGCGAGGAGGTCGACGCCCAGATCGCCGCGTTCCCCGCGGCGCTCTTCGTCGACCCGCTGACCGGACCGATCACCCGTACCGCACTCCAGTCGCTGCGCCAGGCCGCGGTCGCCGCCGAGGTTCCCGTCATGGTGACGGCGGGTCTGGGCCAGGCGACGCGGGAGGCGGCGTACGGCGCCGACCCGGCCGTACTGTTCAAGGCCCTGGCACCGCGCGACAGCGAGCAGCACCCGTCGCGCGTGCTGCTGATCGAGGAGCACGAGGAGATCGCGCTCGCCCTGACGGAGGCACTGGAGCGGCGCGGGATGCAGGTCGCACGGGCGGCCACCGACAACGAAGCGGTCACCCTCGCCACCCAGATGCGGCCCAACCTGGTCGTCATGGACCTGATGCAGGTACGTCGCAGGCGCGCGGGGATCATCGACTGGCTGCGGGCGAACGGCCAGTTGAACCGGACCCCGCTGGTCATCTACACCTCGACCGGTATCAACCAGGCGGACCTGCCGCGGCTCGCTTCCGGCGAGACCGTGCTGTTCCTCGCGGAGCGCTCCACCAGCGCCGAGGTGCAGGACCGGATCGTGGATCTGCTCGCGAAGATCGGAACGAACTAGGTCCTCTCCTGTCCGGTCCGGTCCGGTCGGGCAGGACCTGGAACGGGCACTGGAACGGGTGCTGGGGCGGCGATGGTTTCACGTGAAACCGTCGCCGCCCCAGCCACGTACCGCTCACCCCGTCCGGCGCGCTACAGCTGAGTGATGTCCAGCTCGCCGTTCGCGTACTGCTTGCGGATCACCTTCTTGTCGAACTTCCCCACGCTCGTCTTCGGCACCGCAGCCACCACCGCCCACCGCTCCGGCAGCTGCCACTTCGCGATCTTCCCGGCGAGGAATCCCCTGAGCGCCGCGTAGTCGGCGGTCGCGCCCTCCTTGAGGACGACCGTCGCGAGGGGCCGCTCGCCCCACTTCTCGTCCGGCACGGCCACGACCGCCGCCTCCGCCACCTCCGGGTGGGCCATCAGCGCGTTCTCCAGCTCAACACTGGAGATCCACTCGCCACCGGACTTGATGACGTCCTTGGCGCGGTCGGTGAGGGTGAGATAGCCGTCGGGGCTTATGACACCGACGTCACCGGTCCTCAGCCAGCCGTCCTCGCTGAACTTGTCCTCGGGCTTGACCGCCTCGCCGCCCGCGCCTCCGTAGTACGCGCCGGCGATCCACGGGCCGCGGACCTCCAGTTCACCGGCCGACTCGCCGTCCCAGGGCAGGAAGTCGCCGCCGGGGCCGGCCAGCCGGGCCTCGACACCGGCCGGGAAACGGCCCTGGGTCAGGCGGTACGGCCACTCCTGCTCGTCGGTGAGTCCGGCAGGCGGGTTGGACATCGTGCCGAGCGGTGAGGTCTCCGTCATGCCCCAGGCGTGGCAGAGCCGTACGCCGAGCTTGTCGTACGCCTCCATCAGCGACGGCGGACAGGCCGAACCCCCGATCGTGACCCGGGCCATGGACGTCAGATCGCGCGGGCGGGCGGTCACCTCGGCGAGCAGGCCCTGCCAGATAGTGGGGACAGCGGCGGCGTGTGAGGGCTTCTCGCGCTCGATCATCTCGGCGAGCGGGCCCGGCTGCAGAAAGCGGTCGGGCATCAACATGTTCACGCCCGCCATAAAGGTGGCGTGCGGCAGGCCCCAGGCATTGACATGAAACTGAGGGACGACGACCAGAGTGGTGTCGTTGTCGGTCAGTCCCATCGACTCGGCCATGTTGACCTGCATCGAGTGCAGATAGATGGAGCGGTGGGAGTAGACGACCCCCTTGGGGTCACCGGTGGTGCCGGAGGTGTAGCACATGGCCGCGGCGGCCCGCTCGTCCAGCTGGGGCCAGTCGAAGGTGGTGGGGCGGTCGGCGATCAGCTCTTCGTACTCATGCACCTGCGCGTCGGACCCGTCGAGGAGACCACGGTCGCCGGAGCCGGAGACGACGATGTGCTCGACGGTCGGCAGATGCGGGAGGAGCGGGGCGAGCAGCGGCAGCAGGGAACCGTTCGCGATGACCACGCGGTCGGCGGCGTGATTGACGATCCAGATCAGCTGCTCGGCGGGGAGCCGGAGATTGAGGGTGTGGAGGATCGCGCCCATGGAGGGGATCGCGAGATACGCCTCGACATGCTCGGCGTTGTTCCACATGAGGGTGGCTATGCGCTCGTCGTCGGCGACTCCGAGCTCGTCACGCAGGGCGTTGGCGAGCCGCGTCGCGCGCCCGCCGACCTCGGCGAAGCTGCGGCGCTGTGGCTCGCTCTCCCCGGTCCAGGTGGTGACCTGCGACGTCGCGTGGATGGTCATCCCGTGGTGCAGGATGCGGGTCACAGTCAGCGGTACGTCCTGCATGGTGCTCAGCACGGCGTCCTCCCGGTGGGCGCTAGCGCTACGTGGCGGTAAGGGTTCCGGAGATTCTGCGCACGTACCGCGCGGTATGTCACTACCCGGGAGTAGAACCCACGCAAAAGGCAGGGATCAGCGGACAGGTGAGAGCTCCGGGTCCTCGCGGAGCTTTCCGAGCGCGCGGGACACCGCGCTCTTGACCGTGCCGACCGAGACCCCGAGCACCTCCGCCGTCTGGACCTCGCTGAGATCCTCGTAGTAGCGCAGGACCACCATCGCCCGCTGACGGTCGGGCAGTTTCATGACCGCCCGCCACATCGCGTCGTGCAGCACCTGCCGCTCCGCCGGGTCGGGCTCCGGCACGCCCGCCGGCTCCGGCAGCTCCTCGCAGGCGAACTCGTCGACCTTGCGCTTGCGCCACTGCGACGTACGGGTATTGACGAGGGCCCGGCGGACATAGCCGTCCAGGGCGCGGTGGTCCTCGATCCGGTCCCAGGCGACATACGTCTTGGTGAGGGCCGTCTGGAGCAGGTCCTCCGCGTCGCACGGATCCGAGGTGAGTGAGCGGGCCGTACGCAGCAGCACGGGCCCCCGTGCCCGGACGTACGAGGAGAACGACGCATAGGGCTGGTAGGGCGAGTACGAGGCCGCCTTGGCGGCTTTGGAGGCGCTCGTGCAGACAGACGTGGTCATGGCTCCACGCTAGGAGTGGGGCCCACCCCGGGGGATCGGCCCCAGGTCCCGAAGCGATGTCCGCCTCAGGGAGTAGGGGTGGTGCTGGCTCCACCTCCTGAAGGTGGAGGAAAGGCCGAGAGGCCGTCAGGGTCGACCCCGGGGAAACGGCCCGCGCGACGGTACCGGAGCACCGCCGCGCAGAGCTGTCACCCCTCAGTCACGCCCCCATCGGGCCTCAGTCACGCCCCCCATCGGGCCGCAGGTCGCCAGAGATTGGTGAAGTTCACCGCGACTTTCTTGTTGGACTGGTCGATCAGCGTGGGGCCCCCCGAGCCGACCACGTTCGCCGTGTTGTTCCGGTTGGACGCCCCGGCCCCCGTCGCCACCTGCTGTGTGGTCGTCGAGTTGCCGAAGTTGGCACCGCCCACCCCGCTGCCGCTGAGCGTGGCCACGGTCGCGTTCGCCCCGTCGTCGGAGAGAGCTCCGTTATCGGCCTGGGCCACCCCCGTGAAGAGCACGGCTGCGAGGGGCAGCGCGGCAACAGCGGCGGCGGCACGGGCGGTACGGAAGCTTGCCATGTCATTTCCTCCAGGAACCAGAAGTGCGGCTTTTCCAAGGAAGTTGGCCAACCGCCTTGGACGTGATGACGACGTCGCGCTTCAGAGCTGCCCGCCGAATCCACCGCGAACCACCATGGAGCCCCTGGAGTATCCGATTCCCTCGTAAGCGTGAGGACCAGCCGATAAACCCCTTGTAGCCTCGAAGCGCCCTCGAAGCACCTCGAAGCCCGCCTTTCCGGCCGCTGCGCACCAACGGATCCTGGCCCCGCAGGAGGTGAACCGTTCCGCCAGATTCTCGGCCCGCCCGCAGACCGTCCACCGCCCACCCACAGCCCACCCACAGCCCACCCATCGCTATGGCGACCCCCCTTCCCTTCTTCGAACGCTTGTACGAAAATGGATGCATGGCCACCACCGCCCGGCACACCGCCACCCCGGCCCTCGCTCACGCACTGTCCGCCGCCGAGCGCGGGCTCCCCGTGTTCCCCCTCTCCCCCACCAAGCTCCCCGCGCTGCGCTCACCCCACCGGGGCGAGCCCGAGCCGGTCCTCTGCCGCGGCGAGTGCGGGCTCCCGGGCCACGGGGTGCACGACGCCACCACCGACCCGGCCGCCGTACGCGTCCTGTTCGCCCTCGCGCCCTGGGCCACCGGCTACGGCATCGCCTGCGGCAGGCCCCCGCACCGGCTCATCGGCATCGATCTCGACATCACCCACGCGGACGACTCCCCGCACGAAGCCACCGTCACGGGCGCCACCGGTACCACCGCGCAGGCCGGACCGGCCTCGGACTCCGTGGCCGCCCTCCAGCAGCTGGCCCTCCAGCATCTGTTCACGCTCCCGGAAACCGTGATCGTCCTGACCCCGAGCGGGGGCCGTCATATCTGGCTGACGGGCCCGCCGAACGTCGTGGTGCCCAACTCCGCGAGCCGGCTCGCCCCCGGCATCGACGTGCGCGGCGCGGGCGGCTATCTGGTGGGCCCCGGCTCGGTCACCGCCCGCGGCGCCTACCGGCCGGCTCCCGGCACTGCGGGGCTCTCGCCCGCGCCCTGCCCCCGCGCGCTGCTGCACCTGCTCACTCCCCCCGCGCGCCCTCACCACCCCCGGAGCCGGCCCGCGCAGGGCCACGGCCTGGTGCAGTTCGTCCTCGCCGCGCACGAGGGCCAGCGCAACACGCGGCTGTTCTGGGCCGCGTGCCGCGCGTACGAACACGGCTTCGGCGAGGCGCTCGTGGAGTCCCTTGTCGACGCCGCCGTACGCACCGGCCTGAACGAACACGAGGCGCGCGCGACCATCGCCTCGGCCGCCCGCCTCACCGCCGGCCGCTGAGGAGCGGCAGAGGGGACCGCCGAGACAACAGCAGAGGGCGCCCTCCGGCCAAGAGGGCGCCCTCTGCTGTGCGTCAGGAAGCGTCGGCTCCCTTACGGCGACGTACGCCCATGACCAGCAGGCCGCCCAGCGCGGTGACCGCTGCCGCCGCGCCCGCCACGAGCGGTGTGCTGCCGGCGCCGGTGGACGCGAGGCTTCCGGTGGTGACCGCCGAGGGGGTCACGGCGGACTGGGCCTGCGGGACATTGCCGCCCGTGCCCCCGGAACCCGCGTCGGAGCCGCCGCTCCCGCCCGTCGTACCACCACTCGTCCCGGAGCCGCCCCCGGACCCGGAACCCGACCCCGAACCCGACCCGGACCCGGCTCCCCGCACATCGATGTCGATCTTCGCCTTGTCGTTGGCCGGGTTGTGGTCGAACTCCGGGTGAATGTCGTACACCGACGTGGCCTTCACCTCACCCGAGGTGTCGTGCGCGCCCTTCTTGATCTTCAGAACGAAGGTGTACGAGTGGACCGACCCGACCTCCAGCGTGTAGTCGCTCGGGTAGCAGACGTACCGCGGCTTGCCCGGCTCGGACGGTCCGCTCGGCCCGTCGATGGCGAACGGCTGGCATTCCTCGGGTACTTCGATCGCCGTCGTGCCCTGGGGAATGGTCACCATGAGCGCCGGCTGATCGTCGCTCACATGGTTCTGCACCCAGCCGGGGCCGTCGTTGCGCAGCGCGGCCTTGACGGTCACCGTGCTGCCCGGCTCGCCCTCGGCCCGGTCGCCCACCGCGACGAGATCGGCCGAGCTGTCCGAGTCCACCGCCAGCCGGTGGTGGCTCTCGGTCATCCCCTCGACCGGTACGCCGCCGGTGGGGCCCGTGCCGTACTCGATGACCTCCATCAGCGCCTTCGGCAGCACCTTGAACCGTATGGGCACGCTGAAGCTCTTCCCGGGCTCGATCACGGTGTCCAGCTGGCAGAGCGCCTGGCGGACCTGATCACGCACGGTCGTGTACGTACAGCCCTCGATCGGCTCCGGATACTCCAGGCCGCGGGTGAGGCGTATCCGGAAGACGACACCGTTGGCGGCGGCGGTGCCGTTGTTGGTGATCGTCACGGAGTCCTGGCGGAGCTCTCCGACCTTCAGCTCCGTCCCGGGCAGCTCCGTCACCACCAGACGGGGCTGCCCCTCGTCTGCCTGCGCGGCCGGGGCCAGAGCGAGGACGGGTACGGCGGCCGCGAGCGCGGCGGCAGCGGCCACGGCAGCGGTCGAGGGACGGAAAAGCTGACGCACGACGGTTCTCCTCGGTGGGGGAAACATGGGACGAACTGCGGGTGCACATGAAGTGGCGTTCGATGGCTAGACCATCGAGACGGGGCAGTGGTTGTAGCTGGCCACCCCCCAAGATCGGCCCGGCCACCGCCCAGGACCGGCCCGTCGGCCGCCACCGCGGACCGGCCCGGCGGCCGCCGCTGCCCCGTCTCGCCCAACCCCCTCACTCCCAGGAGTTCTCCTGGTAGCTTCGAGCTCTCTTGGCCGTCGTGAACCATCCGTCACTGGGGGACCGTATGGGTATCGAACTCGCCGACCTGCTCGCCTCGTTGAGGTCGGAGATCGACAGGGCCCGTCTCGACGCCGACGACCAAGAGGTCCGCTTCCGGATCAACTCCATCGACCTGGAGCTCCAGGTCGCTGTCGAACGGTCCGCCGAGGCGCAGGCCGGTGTGCGGTTCTGGGTCGTCTCGCTCGGCGGCAAGGGCGGTGTCAAGACCGGGGAGACCCATGTCGTCAAGCTCAGCCTGACCGCCGAGACGAAGACCGGCGACGCCGTCCTGACCGGTGACGACGTTTCGGACCTCCTCGCCGCGGGCTGACCCGTAGATGAGCCCTATCGACGCCGGCCGGGTGGCCGAGGTCATCGTCGGGCGCGGTACCGCGTACGGTTCCGGCTACCGGATCAGCTCCCGGCTGGTGCTCACCGTCGCCCATCTCTTCAAAACCACTCCCAACGGCGCCGGCACCCGCAGCAACAACGACAGCGGCCGGGGAATCGACTGCACCGTCCGGCTGGGCGGAGGCACCACCGACCTGCCCGCCACTTCGGTGTGGCACAGCGCCGGTCACGACCTCGCGCTGGTCCGCCTCGACGAGGTCACCGACAAGGTGCCGCCCGTCGCCTTCGGCAGTCTGCGCCCCGGCGTGGGCCGTATCCCCTTCACCGCCATCGGCTTCCCGGCCTTCGCGGAACGCCCCGCCTCCGCCGGCGTCCAGGGGCTGCGGCGGCGGGACAGCAGACAGGTCGACGGGTTCATCCAGCTGGGTTCCAACCTGAAGTCGGGGCTCCTGGACCTCTCGTTCACCACCTCCCCGCCCCTGGCAAGCAAACCGGACCCGTGGAAGGGGATATCGGGCGCGGCCCTGTTCGTCCAGAACGGCGCCCTGCTCGTCGGCGTCCAGGCGAGCCGGCTGCCCGCGGGCGGGACCAGCAGCGCGGAGGCGGAGCCGATCGCGGAGGCGCTGAAGGATCAGGAGTTCGTCGACCACCTCGTCATGAACGGGGTGCGCCCACACCCCGTACTGGTCGATCCTCCTGGTCAGATGTCCCGGACCCTACTGCGGGCGGTGATCCCGCAGGAAGAACTCATCGAGGGCTTCGGGGACTTCAAGAAGAATCTGACCCCGGAGCGGCTCCCCTTCGTCAGCCCGGGCACCCACCACCTCGCGGAACCGCAGAACCTCTTCCGGCGGCTGGTCACCTCTGCCGAGCGAGGCGTCCTGCTGGTGGGCGCGGCGGGTACCGGGAAGACCCGTACCAGCATGGAAGTGGGACGCAGAGCGCTCGACGCCGGCTGGCGGGTGCTTCACGTCCTCCCGGGCGAGGACGCGTCGATCACCGACCAGATCGCCGAGCAGGTGTTCGCGGAGACCAGTGCCGTACTGGTGGTCGTCGACTACCTCAACGAATCCCTGCTCGACCTTCCCGCGCTGCGGCATCGCCTCATCCCCGAGGCGCACCGCCGCGGCGTGTCGGTCGCGCTGCTCGCGTCCGTACGGCCGGGCTGGCTGCAGAAGGCCGACCGCGCCCTGCTGCACGAGCTCTTCGACGAGGTCGAGCTGCGGCAGGACGACGAGTTCCAGCGCATGGTCACGGACAAGGCCCTGGCCACGATCGCGCCGACCGCCATCCACCAGCTGGGGATGGGCCGAATGCTGGAGGTCTGCGGGCACCGTCCGATCGTGGCCCTGCTGATCGCCCGGGAGGTCGAACGCCGGGTCGTGGAAGGGCATTCCGTTCCGGAGGCGGCCGGCCTGCGGTCCGGCGGCGAGCTGCCCGGCTGGCTGGAACGCAGGCTCAGGGAGGACGGACTGACCGTCGCGGGACGCGAGGACACCTTCCGTCCCGCGCGCGCCTCGTCCGCGCTCGTGGCCGCCGCGGCGGCGGCCGCTGCCTGCCCTCAGCCCCGTACGGAAGTGATCGCGGCCGCGCACGCGGCGCTGTCCCGGGCCACCGGTCAGGTCGAGGAGGCGGCGGCCGACATCGTGGCGACGCTGCTTGCCCTGGGGTGGCTGGAGCCCGACAACGGGGTGCTCGCGGTGGCTCACGACGTGGTGGCGGACCAGCTCATGGAGTCCGTGATCCTGCCCGAGCGCGACTCGGTGCCCGACCTCTCCGGCACCGACGCCATGCTCGCGGGCTGCCTCACGAACCCCCGTACGGTGGGACGCTTCGCCGTCAACGTCGGGCGCCTGGTGAACGACCTGGCCCTGGCCGGCCGCGCCGGCCCGGTCACTCCCGTACTCGACAGCTGGTTCGCGCGGCACGCGCCCGACATAGGCCGCGTCATGCGCAGCGACGCCGACGTGGGCAGCTACGCGCTGGGGGCGATCTGCTCGGGGCCGCCCTGGTCCACCGCCGCCGTACGGAGCTGGCAGGAAGTGGTCACGCCCTGGCTGACCGACTTCGGTACGGGTCTCAACGCCCGCCACCTGCTGTACCGAGGGCTTCGCCATCTCACCGGCGACGGCGCGCTCCTGCTGGTGCCCACCGCGCTGGCGTGGCTGAACCGGCACGGTCTGTCACTGAACGCCAGTTTCGTTCTGAATCCGCTGCTGTCACGACCTGACCTGACACCCCACGACGTTCAGCGGACCGTCACCACCGCGCTCACCTGGCTGACCGCGCACAGCACGACCGTCGAAGCCCAGTTCGTCCTCAACCCCCTGCTGGCCCGTGCCGACCTCACACCCGACGACGCCCAGCAGGTCGTCACCACGGCGCTCACCTGGCTGGCCGGCTACGGCACCACGGCCGAGGCCCGGTTCGTCTTCCACCCACTGGCGTCCCGCGCCGACCTCACACCCGACGACGCCCGGCAGACCGTCACCACGGCGCTCACCTGGCTGGCCGGCTACGGCACCGT
The DNA here is from genome assembly GCF_055582185.1 of Streptomyces sp. NPDC042201. NCBI lineage: Bacteria > Bacillati > Actinomycetota > Actinomycetes > Kitasatosporales > Streptomycetaceae > Streptomyces > Streptomyces sp. NPDC042201. Next base: position 196,345 of record NZ_JBVJDS010000001.1, read on the forward strand.
CTCCTACACTCCATTCGTCCTCGCGCCACTCCTCGCACGCGCCGACCTGACACCGGACGAAGCCGAGCGGACCGTCACCACGGCGCACACGTGGCTGGACCACCACGGCACGACGGTCGAAGCCCAGTTCGTCTTCAACCCGCTGCTGTCGCGCACCGACCTCACGCCCGACGACTCCCAGCGGTCCGTCACGATCGCGCTCACCTGGCTGAGCAGCCACGGCGCCATCACCGACGCCCAGTTCATCCTGGCGCCGCTCCTGGCGCGCGCCGACCTCACACCGCACGACACGCAGCAGGCCATCACCACCGCACTCACCTGGGCACGGGCCTTCCCCTCCCTGGTCAACGCCGATTTCCTGCTGGGAGCGTTACTCAGGCTGCTGCCCTGGCAGGAGATACCGGCGGACATGACCGGCCTGGTCGACACCTGGGTCACCGCGCATGTGCCGGCCCAGGACTTCACGTATCTGAGCAAGTGGATCCTGCGCAAGCGGCTGATGAGTCTCACGATCTTCGAAGCGCTGCTCGCCTGGGTCCGGACCCATACCGACAGCGAGGATCTCATCCCCCGTCTGGCCTCGGCGGGACCTCAGGTCCGCCCGTACATCACGTCGAGGGAGAGCGCCACGCGCTGGCTCAACAGCATCGGCAGCTGCCTCGACTACGCCGAGCGCCATGGACCGGCCGCGAACATGAACGGGGCGCTGGACACCCTCATCTGCGACCTCACCCTGCAGTTCAGCACCGGAGTGGCCGCCGCGTGGGCGGACGACTACATCCAGCGGTGGCTGGCGCTCCCCTTCTCGATGGACCCCGCGGTCTTCCGCTACCACGACCAGGTCGTCCGCCGCTGCCACGCCTTGATCCTCATGGGCCGATTCGACGAGCCCGAGGCGGCCGCCCTGGCCGTACGGCTGCGGACGTGGGTCACCCAGTGGAAACAGGCCGAGCGCAGCGCCGAGACACTCGCCTTCATCGACGAACACATGCCCGCGGCCCCGGCCGGCGATCAGCGCCCGGTGCCCGGGCAGTGATCGACGGCCGTCGCGTGGTCCTGGCGGATTCGCACAGCTCGCCAGGACCACACGGTGGCCGGCTGCGTATTAGTTGAACGCGCGCTTGTCGGCGTCCAGGCGGTGCGAGAGCCGTACGGTGATGAACTCGTTGCTGTCCGGCTTGCCCGGCGTGCGGCCCGAGGAGAACGGGAAGTTGTTGTCGTTCATGACAGCCACCGTCCGGTCGTCGAGCAGGACCACGTCCTCGATCGTGGTGAACGGGAAGCGGAAGGTCTTCCCGAAGCCGCCGAGGCCCTTCGGGTTCGCCACGTTCAGCAGATCGACCACCAGCGTCTTGTCCATGACCCCGTCCCGGTTACGGTCGCGGTTGTCGGCCAGGTAGATGCGCTTGAAGGCGGCGGCGTCGCCCTCGCCGCCGTCGCGCTCGATGACGAGGAAGCGGTGGCTGTCCACGGCGATGGCGTCGCCGATGGCATGCGAGGGCGACTCGAGGCGGTAGACCCAGTGCTTCCCGGTGTAACGCCCCTTGCGGAGGTCGAAGTCGTTCAGGCGCAGGTCGCCGGGCTTGTCCCCGTCCACCGTGCCCTCAAGAAGCGGGTAGAGGTGACGGCCGTCGACCGAGCGGACCATGCCCTCGTAGCCCTTGCTGCTGCCGAGGTTGGGCTTTCCGCCGTTCAGGTACGGATTCTCCGGGGCCTGCACGCCCTTGAGCGGGATCGGAGCCTGGAGGAGCTGCCCCTTCGCCGAGAAGTGCAGCAGGAACGGGCCGAACTCGTCGCCCATCCAGTAGGTGCCGTCAGAGGCCCGGACGATGGACTCGACGTCGAAGTCGGCGCCGGTCAGCACCCGGTCGGCCCGGGTGAGCGCGAACGGCACGCGACGGTGGGGGTCGCTCAGGTTGAACCCGCCCAGCACCTTGACCTTCCCGGTCCGCGCGTCCGGCTTGATGTGGTGGACACGGAGCAGGAAGTCGGCGCTGTTGGCCTTGTTGCCGTAACCGTTGTCGGACAGCACGTCGAAGGTGCCGTCGTGTCTGTTGAGGATCCCGCTGAACCCCTGCACCGGCTGCCCGGCGAACGGCGCCGTGATCCCATTGGTCGGCTCAGTGCCGAGAGCGAAGCCGGACGGCAGGCTGCCAGGCACGAACGTCTCGGCGGGAAGCGACGCGAACCCGGTCAGCGTGGCCTGACCGAAGTTCTCATGTCCCCGGTCGGCCATCGCGGGCGCGGCAAGACCGATGGTCAGCGCAGCAGCGCTCAGTGTGATCAAAAGCTTCTTCATGCCGCGCACGGTAGAGAGAGCGAATTACGGACATCCCAACAGAAGGCAACCCAAGCAAGACCACCACACGGCCCCGCCACCCCCCAGGTCCACCCACCAGCCCCCCTCCGTCGGCCGGCAGCGCCAGATTCCGGGGTCCGCCTGTGGGACCAACACCGATCCCAGGCGATCCAGCGCCGAAGGGGCGCCTCGGCGAGAGGCACCCCTTCGGGGCCGCGTCCTTCGTCGCGGAGGCGTTGCGCACCGCGCGGGCGCCGAGCAGGCGTGAAGTCGGCTGTTCGGGAGGGTGATGGGGGTTGGTCGCGGACTGTTTCGCGCGGCGTGAGACGCGAGCGACGGCAGCGGAGCTGGTCGAGGGGCTCCCGCTGGAGCTGGATACGCGGAACTGCTGGACGCTCGCGCGGCCCTGGGACATTCGGGCCCGCACCGGCTGCAGCACCTTCTGTCGCGCGCCCGGTTCGACCACGACCGGGCACGAAAGGAGATCGCCCGCCTCGTGATCGATGAACTGGCCGGTCAGGACGTGGTGTTGGTGGTGGACAAGACCGGTGATGCGAAGTCGTCCACGGACTGCGTGGGGGCAGGTCGGCAGTACTCCGGCGCGATCGGCGGTGTCGGTCTGTGCCAGGTGGCGGTGCATCTGGCGGCGGTCGCCGCGTCCACGAAGGTGATCATCGACCGGCCCTGTATTCTCCCGGCGGACTGGGCGGAGGACGAGGAACGCCGCGAGGTGGCCGGGGTGCCGCAGGAGATCGTGTTCGCGACGAAGCCGCAGCAGGCACTGGCCATGGTCACCGACGCGCTCGCCACGGGGATCGTTGCCCGCTGGTTCGCGGGCGATGAGCTGTACTGCGGTCGCGAACTCCGACGGGGCATAAGGGCGCTGGGCATTGACCGCAGGCTGCGAACCGACCGTTGGGAAGCTGCTGAACCCGGGCAGGCGAGGTAAGCGGTGCCGAGTCCGGCGAGGACGCTGACGATCGCGTTGTTGCCCCAGGGGAAGACGGTGTCGCGGCGAGCCCGACGGGCGGGTCCGTCGGGCGGTGCCGCCGCGTTCGGCGTCCCGTGGAGCCCGAGATCCCGGGCTCCACGGGCAGTGGGGGGCTCACAGGTGTTCGGCGAACCAGTCGCGGGCGGCGGCGGAGGCGATGCCGAAGCCCGGTCCGGTATAGGCCGCGAAGTGGCCACCGGGCACGAACACGATCTTCTTCGGTTCGGCGGCCGTCTGGAAGGCGGAGGCGGCCAGGTTTCCTCCGGTCAGGCCGTCGTCGCGGCCGACGATCATGAGCAGCGGCGTCGGCGTGATCAGCGGCAGGTAGGAGCCGGGCTCGTAGCCGCGGAGCAACTCCAGGCTGCGCAGGGTGACTTCATCGTGCCATTCGGGGGCGAGTCGCTGGCGGGCGTCCGTGAACCAGGCATGGGCGTCCGGGGTGGGGATGCCGGTCACTTGCGCGGGGTCCTCGCCGATCACGGGGATCATCGTGGGGGCATGGCCGCCCGCGCGGGCCCGCCGGTCATCGGAGAAGATCTTGGGGTCGACGACCTGGTTGTTCGCTCGGGCGACGTTGTCGTAGGTGGCGCGTCCGCTGATGAAGGGGGCCTGCCCGCTGACCGCCTTGACCCGCTGGTCGACGGCGGCGACGACGAAGGCGTGCCCACCGGAGAAGCTGCTGCCCCACACACCGATGCGGTCCGGGTCGACTTCGGGGCGGTTCTGAGCGTAGGTGATGGCGTGCTGGTAGTCGCGGATCTGCTCCCAGGGGTCGATCTCGTAGGGGGGCTTGCCCGGCGCGGTGTCCGAGTCGCCGAAGCCGCGGTTGTCCCACACCACCACCGCCATTCCGGCGGCGGCGAACACCTCGGCGAAGCGGTCCAGGTAGATCCTCCGGGTGGCCGACCAGCCGTGCGCCATCACCACGCACGGTGCAGGGCCTGCGGCCCCCTCGGGCTCGTAGAACCAGCCGCGCAGGGTGACGCCCTCGGCGTCGAATTCGATGTCGTGTCGCATGTTCTCACTCAGCCTTACGTTTCCGGGTGGGCCGGTTCTCGGTTCCGGACGGGAGGGAAAGCGGGACGTGCACGGGGACGGGCCGTCCCGCGGGCCCGGTCACTGCCGGGCGGGAAGGGCGATCCCGGTGAGGCCGGCGCAGTAGTCCAGCAGTGCGCGGCCCGCCCGGTGGGAGCGGGCGCCGACGGGGGTGGGGTGGCGGCGCTGGTGGAAGAAGTGCTCTCCGGTGCGCGTGGCGGACGGTTCGTCGCTGACGGCGAGCCATGCCTGGGTGACCGGCCCCAGCGCCAGGTCGTCCGGGGCGCCAGGCCCGCCCATCTTGGTGGGCACCCATCCGGGCTCGACGGAGTTGGACAGCACGCCGGGCCAGTGCTCTGCGACCGCGCGGGCGAGCAGCATGTCGAGCAGCTTGCTGTCGCTGTACGCCTGCGCGCCGTTCCAGAGCCGCCGCGTCCACTGCGGATCGGACAGATCCGCCTGCCCGTGGCGGGCCATGCCCGAACTCAGGTACACCAGCCTGTCCGGTCGTGTGATCAGCGCCGTGAGGACGTACGGGGCCAGGACGTTGACGGCGAACACGTGGCACAGCCCGTCCTCGGTCCCGACGCGGCGCGCTTCCCGGTAGCCGATGCCGGCGTTGTGCACGACGGCGTCGAACCGCCCGCAGGCGTTGGCTCCTTCTGCGACCGCGCGCATTCCGCCGAGCGAGGAGAGGTCTCCGGTCACGACGCCCTCGGCATCGGGCAACGCCGCCCGCGCGTCCTCGCCGCGCTCGGTGTCGCGGGCGTGGAGCGTCACGCCGTGCCCTTGCCGGATAAGCAGCCGGGCCGCCATCAGGCCGAGGCCGTCGGCGGACCCTGTGATCAGAACGCGGGCCATTCCCGTCATCTCCCTTCACCTCAGTGTTGTCTCCACCCTGCGGTCCGCGCGCAGGGCGCGTCCAAGACCTGTTCCAAGCGCTGTGATGCCCTCGCGGCATGGGACCTCGTGGCGCTTCCGGCAGAGCCGCTGCGGGCAGGGCGGCCGGGCGCTTCTCGGCGCGCCGTACCGTCGACGGGCTCGGGCCCCGGCGGCTGTTGCGTACGAAATGCCGGGCACAGCGCGGATCATCCGGTGGTGCCCGGAGGCGTCACCCCACCCGGAGCCGGGCCGCTTCCGCCGGTGAGGCCAGTCCTCCAGGGGCACCGGGTCACGCAAGAGGACGGTGCGGATGACGAACGTACTGCGGGCGTCGATGACATGGGGGATGGCGAGGATGTGGTCCAGCAGCACGCGATCACCGGTGTTCCCGGGGGCTGCCTCATCGGTGGGCAGTATGGCGGTCGCGGCCGGCCGCCCCGGCTGCGGCACGGCGGTGGCCGCGGGGCTGCTCGTCCTCGCGCTGCGCCTGTCCGGAGCGGGGGGCGACACCCGGATCCAGCTGCTTCCGATGGGGTTGCTGCTGGCCCTGCTCGTCGTCGCCGTCGTGGGAAGCGCCGGGTCCGTGCATTCCGGCAACGCCTCCTGGTGGCGGACGGTCCCGTCTCGGCCGCCGCGCTCGGCGCGGTCGCCGTGGTGACGGCCTCCATGACGGTGATGCTTCGGCAGCATCACAGCCGCCCGAACGGGTCTTGGACACCGGTACCGGACACGCCGCAGGCTGTAGGCGATCCCGAAACGAGAGGACGAACGTCATGAAGATCTTCGTCACCGGCGGCTCCGGCTACCTCGGCAATGCGGTCATCGGCGCGCTGCTGAACCACGGCCACACCGTGCGCGCCCTGGCCCGCAGCGAGCACGCCGCACGGGCGGTCCGGGCGCTCGGGGCGGAGCCGGTCCACGGCGGCCTGACCGCCCTGGGGGTGCTCAACGACGCGGCGGCCCACGCCGAGGCGGTCATCCACCTCGCACAGGCCGAGTCGGGCGACGAGGACCTCGCCGCGGCCACCGCGATCCAGGACGGCATCGGCGCCGGAACCTACCTGCATACTGGCGGCACCTGGGTCTACGGCGACACCGGCGGCGTCGTCGACGAGGACGCCCCCTGGAACCCGCCCGCCCTGGTCGCCTGGCGCCGCCCCGTTGAGGACGCCATCCTCGCCCGCGCCGCACGAGGCGGCCGTCCCGTCGTGATCCGGCCCGGCCTGCTCTACGGCGGCGACAATCGCCTCATTGACGTCTTCTTCACCCGGCCTGGCAAGCAGGCCGGGGCCATCGCTCATATCGGCGACGGATCCCAGCACTGGGCCTTGGTGCACGTCGAGGACCTCGCGGAACTCTACGTGGCCGCGCTGCGCGCCCGGCCCGGCTCCGTCTACGCGGGCGTCGGGGGCGTCAACCCGACCTCCCGGGAGTGCGCCGAAGCCATCAGCCGGGGCGTCGGGCTCGGGGGCAAGACTGTCTCCGTCAGCCTGGAGCAGGCGCGCGCGGCCATGGGCGACATCGCCGACGCCTTCGCCCTGGACCAGCAGCTCACCCCGGCACGCGCCCGCGACGAGCTCGGCTGGGTGCCCGCGCGCACCGACCCGCTGGCCCTCTTCGCCCAGGGGTGAGCGATGCCCCGTCCTGGGGCGAGCGCCCTTCTCGTCCGGGTCGGCCTCACCCCACCGGACCCGCGAGCCGCCGGACCCGGCGGGGTATCAAGCGGTCCTACCTTGTTGGTGGGTTGGACGGGCCAGTCGTAAGGTCCGGAGACCCGGAGACTCCGGGTATGGCTGTCAAGCGGTTGCCCTCGATGGTTCACCCCACCTGGCCACCCGGAGTCTCACGACGACTCGGCCGCGGATGAGGAGCTGCGAGCACCTGCGGGTGTATCGCTGAGTAGCACCACGCTGGCGAGGTCGTTCGGGAGAACAACAATCACCGACGGACCGGAGGAACCCGTGCCCCAGATATGGGCGGGCGTGGACATCGGCAAGACCCACCACCACTGCGTGGTCCTGGATGCCGAGGGCAAACGACTGCTGTCGCGCCGCGTGCTGAACGACGAGCCGGAACTGCTGGCTCTGCTCGCCGACGTGCCGACGATCGACGAGGACGCCATCGAGCTGCGTGTCCTCACCAACCGGCGGGCCGACCTGAACGCCGACCGCACCCGACGGATCAACCGCCTGCGTGGTCAACTCACCAGCATTTTGCCGGCGTTGGAGGGAACCCTTGACTTGGGTAACGTCGGCCCGCTGATCCTGCTGACCGGCCCCAGACCCCGGCCGCCCTGCGCCGGACCGGCGCCAAGCGGCTGGAGACCTGGCCGCACAACCGCAAGGTCCGCGGCGCCGAAACTCTGGCCGAAGCTGCCCTCGAAGCGGCCGAGCGCCAGCACACCGCCGTCCCCGGGGAGAAGATCACCGCGCAGGTGATTCACACCCTTGCGAAGGAGGTGATGGGCCTCAACGAGCAGATCGCCGAGATCGACAAGCTCATTGCGGCCCGGTTTCGCGACCACGAACTCGCCGAAGTGATCTCCAGCATGCCCGGCATCGGCCCGCTGCTGGGCGCTGAGTTCCTCGCCGCCACCGCCGGCGACATGAGCCGCTACGGCACCGCCGACCGCCTCGCCGGAGTAGCCCCCGTGCCCCGGGACTCCGGCAACATCAGCGGCAACCTCCACCGCCCCCGGCGCTACCACCGCGGCCTGCAACGCGTCTTCTGCACCTCCGCACTGATCAGCATCCGCAACTGCGACGCATCGCGGCGCTTCTACGAACGCAAGCGCGCCGAAGGCAAACGACACACCCAGGCCGTCCTCGCGCTGACCCGGCGACGGGTCAACGTTCTGTGGGCCCTGATTCATGACGGACGGTGCTACCAACGTGAGCTCCCGGTCACAGCAGCGGCTTGACAACATCATGAGGAGGTGGATGGATACGGATGAGGACGGGAGGCGGAACGGTATGGACGTCGACCTGCGAAAACTGCGGTACTTCGTGGCGGTCGCCGAGGAGCTGCACTTCGGCCGGGCCGCCCAGCGGCTGCACATCGCTCAGCCGGCCCTCTCCCGCCAGGTACGCGCCCTGGAGGACGACCTGAGCGTGGCCCTCTTCCTCCGCGACCGCCGGGGCACCGTCCTTACCCCCGCCGGAGCCCGGCTCCTCGACGAGGCGGGCCCGCTGCTGGCGGCAGCCGAGGCCACGGTGCGCCGGGTCACCGCCGCGGCCGCGGACACCCCGGTGTTCACCATCGGTTTCATGCCCGGCATCACCGTCACCCCCGCCGTGCGGGCGCTCTCCGCCCGCCACCCAAGGCTGAGCGTCCGGTTGCTGCGCACCGGCTGGGAAGATCAGGTGGAGGTCCTGCGCGACGGCCGGGCCGACGTCAGCATCGTGCGCCTGCCGATCGACCAGAAAGGGCTGCGCGTACGGCCCCTGTTCACCGAACCCCGCGTCGCCGTCCTCCCCGCGGACCACCCCCTGGCCGGGAAGTCCGCCCTCACCATCGCCGACCTGGCCGGCGACCACCTCCTGCAAGACCCGGACGCCGTACCGGAGTGGCGGGACATCGCCCAAGAACTGCGCACCGGCGAGCGCCCCGAGGTCCCGCCCATCCACAGCGTGGAGGAGAAACTCGAACTCGTCGCCCGCGGCGCGGGCGTCTGCGTCATCCCGCTCTCCACCGCCACCTTTTACACTCGCCCCGACGTCGTCGCCCTGACCGTCGAGGACCTCGGACCGGGACAGGTCTGCCTGGCCTGGACCGCCACCCGCCGCTCCCGGCTCATCCACGACTTCGCCGACCTGGCAGACTCCCTGGCACCACCTGCCACGGCGTGAGCACCGTCGCCGCCCGCGACCTTCGGATCCTGCAAATGCTTCGCTGGCTTGACGTTGGTCACGCGCACGGTGCCCGCTCGCGTGACCAGCAGAAAGCCCGGCACGTGGCTGCGGACCTTGCCGTCGATCCGCGCGACCAGGCGACACGGCTGGGCAGAGATGCCGCATACCGTGGGATCGAAGTCCGCCAGCAGCAGACGGGCCAGCTCCAGCCGGCTCTCGTAGACCACCTGGCCGCCCGTGGTCGAAGCGGCGTAATCGCCCGAGTAGTGCGCCATCCCGTGTGCTGAACGTACGCGACGCCACGGCTCCGACTCGGCGAAGTCCGCCAATCGCAAATGCGAGAAGGGGAGTTCGCGTACCGATGTGTCTCGGCTACACGGTCGGCATCGCTTCCACCTACCAGGTCACCGACGGGAGTAGCCGCCGGTGGGAGGCCCGCAAAATGATCAGCAAGGTGCGGCCCGGGCAGTGGATGCGCCGGCAGACCGGACACGGCACCAAGGGCACCCGCGAGTATGACTGGGCCTGGCTCGATGTCCGCCCCGACGACGCCCCCGACGAGAACGAGGCCGGTGCGGGGATGAGCGTGCTGGTCGCCCGCCGGCACCGATACACCGGCGAGGTGTCCTCCTTCCGCTGCTGGGCGCCCGGCGATGTTTCGCTCGGCACGCTGGTGGAAGTGATCTGTCGCAGGTGGCGGATTGAGGAGACCGTCCAGCTCGCCAAGGGCTTCACCGCATTCGACCAGGGCCAGGTGACCTGCTGGAATTCCTGGATGCGCTGATCGCTGTTCTCCCTGATCGCCGCCGCCGTCCTCGCCCTCATGGCCACTGCCGCGCAGTCCAGCCCTGCCATCTCGGACCGGCTCATCCCGCTGACCTGTCCCGAACTCATCCGCCTTCTGCGGGCCCTCGTGCTGCCGCCGCCCGTCCGTGACCGTGACCACGTCCTGCACTGGGCCGCCTGGCGCCGCCGGCACCAAGCCATCGCGGCAACCTGCCACCAGCAACGGCACCGCATGAGGGGTGATCCTGGCCCACACATGGCCCACACGCACTGATTCACGCTGGGATTTGTGGGCTCAGGGTGAGACAGGGTGAACACAGAGGGTGCGACTCCGAAGCGGAGTCGCACCCTCTGACCTGCTACTTCTCTGACCTGCTGCGGTGGGTGTGGGATTTGAACCCACGGTGACATCGCTGCCACGACGGTTTTCAAGACCGTTCCCTTAGGCCGCTCGGGCAACCCACCCATGCCCCGCCTACCTGCGACGGAGCGGCTACAGCCTACCGGGCGTGGCAGGTTCGGGGGGACGTTGGTGGGGGTCAGGGGGGCGGGATCCGGGAACGGGGTGGGGGTGGGGCTTCGTTCGGGGTGGTCATCGGTCACCGCCTCACGGGGGCGGGATGAGGAGGCGGAGGGCGAGGGTGGTGATCAGGGTGCTGGAGACCAGGGCGGTGATGAGGCGTCCACGGGTGCCGGTCAGGGTCCGGCCGAGCAGTGCGCCGCTGCCGGCGAGGAACAGTTGCCAGATGGCGGACGCGGTGAAGGCGGCGAGCACGAATATCGCCTGGTCCGTGCGGTGGGGGTCTGCTGCGGGTTGGCTGCCGAGGACGAGTGCGGTGAAGTAGACGACGGCGGTGGGGTTCAGCATCGTGATCCCCAGGAGGCCCAGATAGGCGCGGACGGGGCTCATCGGCGCCTCGTCCGCCCGGGCGGCGGGCCGGTGCTTGCGGTGGTGGTCGATCGCGGTCGCACCGACCCGTACAGCCAGTGCGATGAGCACCAGGGCCGAGGCCCAGCGCAGGGGGAGCATGATCGGCTGGATGGCGTGGGTGAGTGCGGAGCCGCTCGCCACGGCGATCAGGGCGTAGAGGCCGTCGGCGGTCGCGACGCCGAGCGCGGCGCAGACGCCGATCTTGAGTGATGTCCGAGCGGTGAGGGTTACCAGGTATGTCGCGACCGCTCCCACCGGAATGGCGATGCCGAAACCGGCGAGAAGTCCCGCGACCAGAGCGGCGGTCATGGCCGCGCGTGAGTCGGCCTCCGCGGGGAGCCGGGCTGCTGCTGGACCGGCGCCGGTCGAGCGGCGGCGGTCAGCGGCAGGGAGGCAGAAATCGTGGTCATGGGCAGATGGTGGCGACAGCTCGGCGCCTGAGCAACCTCTTTTGGACATGCGGAGAGGCGGGGCACCGGACAGATTCCGGTGCCCCGCCTCAGCCGTGCTTGCGCGGAGCGGTCAGCTCTCGCCCTTGCGTTCGCCCAGGGTGACCTCGACCGTGGACTCCTTGCCGTCGCGCTTGTAGGTCAGGGTGACCTTGTCGCCCGGCTGGTGGGTCCAGATCTCGCTGATCAGGGTCGGGCCGCTGTCGATCGGGGTGCTGTTGAACTTGGTGATGATGTCGCCCGCCTTGAGGCCGGCCTTCGCGGCGGGGCCGTTCGGGGTGACCGCGGGAGCGCCGCCCTCGCCCTGGGGGGAGATCGTGGCGCCCTCGCCGCCCTCTGCCATCGTGACCGTGGCGCCGATCAGCGGGTAGACCGGCTGGCCGGTCCTGATGAGCTGCTTGGCGACGTTCTTCGCCTGGTTGATCGGGATGGCGAAGCCGAGGCCGATGGAGCCCGCCTGCGACTGGCCCATGCCGCCGCTGCCCGCGGACTGGATGGCCGAGTTGATGCCGATGACCGCGCCCCGGGCGTCCAGCAGCGGGCCGCCGGAGTTGCCGGGGTTGATCGAGGCGTCGGTCTGCAGGGCGCTCATGTACGAGTTGCTGGAGCCGGAGCCGTCGCCCGAGGCCACCGGGCGGTTCTTGGCGCTGATGATGCCCGTGGTGACGGTGTTGGAGAGACCGAAGGGGGCGCCGATCGCGATCGTCGAGTCGCCGACCGCGACCCGGTCCGAGTTGCCGAGCGCCAGCGGGGTCAGACCCGCGGGAGCGTTCTTCAGCTTCACCACGGCCACGTCGTAGCCCTCGGCCCGGCCGACGACCTCGGCCGCGTACTTCTTGCCGTTGGAGAAGGTCGCGGTGAGGTCACCGCCGTTGGCCGCGGAGGCCACCACATGGTTGTTGGTGAGGATGTGGCCCTGCTTGTCGTAGACGAAGCCGGTGCCCGTACCGCCCTCACCGTCGCCGCCCTGGGCCTCGATGGTGACCACGCTCGGCAGCGACTTGCCGGCCACCGCCGCGACAGTGCCGGGGTCGCGCTTGAGCTCCTGCGGCGCGTCCTCGGCGGAGACGGTCGTTGAGCCGATCGAGCCGTTGTCACTGCTGTCCGCGGCCCAGTAGCCGATCCCGCCGCCGACACCGCCCGCGATCAGCGCGGCGACGACCACGGTGGCGATCAGCCCGCCCGACCGCTTCCGGGGCGGCTCGTGTCCCGGCACCGGTGCGCCCCAGGAGGGGTCGTTGCCGCCGCCTCCGTAGGAGGGGAGAACGGGCGGGGGCGGCGGCCATCCGGCGCCAGAGGCTTGCGTCGCCGGCGCCTCCGCGGGCACGCCTCCGTCCGGTACCTGCCCCGACGGCGGGACCGGCCCTGACGGCGGCACCTGCCCCGGCGGAGGCGGCGCGGCGGCGTGCGAGGGCTGGGGGGAGTGCCCTGGCTGCTCCGCCGCGGCCGCCGGCTCGTGCGCGGCCTCTCGCGAACCGGACGCCGGCGCGCCCTCAGGAGCGGCATCCGGCACGGGAGGTACGGACGGGGCGGCGGGGACCGCGGTGCCCTCGTTCTCGGTGCTCACAGCTCTTTCTCCTCGGTTCCACATCAGTCTTCGGCAAGAGTTCCGCATAGTTTCGCGGTGCAAGTGTCTGCGGTCAGCTTTTCCCACAGCACGTCAGGCCACTGTAAGCAGGAGCTGTGCGTCTTCTCGCCATCCTTTATTCCCGACAAAACGACCGCACCCGGAATCGACCGGCCGGGGAACCCCGGCCGTTCACCCACCTACCCCCTCACGATGGCACCATGACGCGGTGACTCAAGCACGCCAGCACAGCATCCAGGTCGTCGCCCACCGCGGAGCCTCGGAGGACGCCCCCGAGCACACCCTGGCCGCGTACACGAAAGCCATCGAGGACGGCGCGGACGCCCTTGAGTGTGATGTGCGGCTCACCGCCGACGGCCACCTCGTCTGTGTCCACGACCGCCGCGTGAACCGCACCTCCAACGGACGCGGCGCCGTCTCCGCCCTGGAGCTCGCCGATCTCGCGACACTCGACTTCGGCTCCTGGAAGGACAGCGAGGAGAGCCCGGACTGGCGGGACCGCGAGTTCACCTCCGTACTGACGCTGGAACGCCTGCTGGAACTGGTGGCGGACGCCGGCCGCCCCGTCCAGCTGGCCATCGAGACCAAACACCCGACGCGCTGGGCCGGACAGGTGGAGGAGCGGCTGCTCCACCTGCTGGGGCGGTTCGGGCTGGACGATCCGACGCCGGGCGAGTCGGCCGTACGGATCATGAGTTTCTCGGCCCGCTCGCTGCACCGGATCGCGTCCGCGGCGCCCCGGCTGCCGACCGTCTATCTGATGCAGTTCGTCTCGCCCCGGCTGCGCGACGGGCGGCTGCCGGCCGGCGCGCGGATCGCGGGGCCCGGGATGCGGATCGTCCGCAACCACCCCGGCTACATCGCCCGACTGCACAGAGCGGGCCACCGTGTCCATGTCTGGACGGTGAATGAGCCGGAAGACGTCGACCTCTGTGTCCGCCTCGGAGTGGAGGCGATCATCACCAACCGGCCCAAACAGGTGCTGTCCCAGCTGGGGCGTCTTGCCTGACTTCGCCCGACTCGACCCGTACGGACGGTGACGGGGAGTGCACCGGCGCGTTCAGCCCGTATTCGGCTGTTGCGAATGCGTCGATGGCCGTCGCGTGGCCGGTTTCCGGTCCAAGCCATTGGGGCATTCACACCGTGGCGTGGGGCAAAGGAGGTCTCGGGGGTGGCGTTTGTGGTGGCACAAGAAGTGCCCACGTCGTCATGCATGGCCGTTCCCCATGGCCCTGCGGGCGTGGGTAAAGCGCGGCGCCGGATGCGTGAGCAGTTGAGGCGCAGCGGGGTGTCGGATTCGGTCGTGGACGATGCGGTGCTGATCCTTTCCGAACTCCTCAGCAATGCCTGCCGACATGGCAGACCACTGGGGCGTACGGAAATCGGCGACGGGGACATACGGGCTGCCTGGCGCGTCGACAAGGCGGGCCGACTGACCGTCGAGGTGACGGACGGCGGTGGCCCGACGAGGCCCATTCCGGCCACACCCTCGGTCACGGCGCGTGGTGGCCGCGGGCTCAACATCATCAGCGCCCTGGCCCAGGACTGGGGCGTACGGGACAGCGCTTCCGGCGAAGTCACCGTGTGGGCGCTCATAACGAAGGGGCATCGCCGCGACGATTTTGCTACGCGCGTCACTGGCCCTGAGCTGGGAGGACTCGACGGCCTGGACGGGCTCGGCGGACCGGACGGGCTGGACGGCCTGGAGGGGCTGGACGGGTTGGACGGCCTCGGCTTCGCGGGCGCCTTCGACGACAGGGAGTGACGCGTGCGCTTGCGTACCGGAGTCGCGTACGTAACGGAGTTGCGCTGATCCGTACCGGAGTGCGCCGGGTCGTACCGGAGTACGCCGGGTCCGTACGTACGGCTGTGTGGTGGGCCGCGCGTTCACACGGCGCATTGCGCCCCCGGGATTCCCAGTACGGCTAGGCTCGCGCCGACACCGCACCGCCGCTACCGGGAGAAAGCCACACCATGGCCAAGAAGCGCCCCCAGACGAAGGCCGCGAAGGCGCAGCTGAAGGACGGACCGATTCCGGTGGTGGGGGCCCGCGAGCCCTGCCCGTGCGATTCGGGCCGTCGCTACAAGGCCTGTCACGGCCGGGCCGCCGCGCACGCCGTGACCGAGCTGGTCCAGCGCCCGTTCGAGGGCCTGGCCGGTGAGTGCGACTGGGTCGCGCTGCGCGAGCTGGTGCCCGCCGCGACCGCCGAACTGACCCTCAGGGACGGGCTGCCCGAGGGCGTGCCGTCCGTGACGCTGGCGACCGTCCTGCCGATGGCGTGGCCCGCGCTGCGCCGTGACGACGGCTCCGTACTGCTCGCGCTCCAGAACGACACCTCGTCCGGCGACCTCAGCCGCGACCTCGCCGACACGCTCCGGCGTGCGCTGGTGGCCGAGCCCGGCAGTCCGGTCGCCGCCCAGCGGGTGCCGGCCGACGGTCCGCGACTGCAGGATCTGCTCGACCCCCAGGCCGACTTCACGCCGGTCGTGCACTCCGGATTCGAGTTCTGGGTGCCGGACGCGGAGAACTCCTCGGCCGAGGTGTCCGCGTCCCTGGAGCGGGCCAACGCCGCCGCGATCCCGACCGCCCTGCTCTCCGGCACGGACGCCGCGTACTGGTGCGAGACGCCGGAGAAGAACCATCTGCGCTGGGTGATGCCGTACCCCGAGGAGAAGCTGCTGGACGCGCTCGCCCGGCTGCACGCGGCGGGCACGTCGAGCCTCGGTGAGGGAACGCGCCTGGTCGGCTCCTTCCGGGCGCACGGCCTGACCGTGCCGGTGTGGGACCTGCCGAGCGCGATGGGCGCGGAGGAGTGCGAGAAGCCGGCGGCGGAGTTCGCTGAGCGGCTGGCGGCGGCGCTCGCCGTCGACGCGCCGCTGACCGGGGACGAGCGCCGGGCGCGCGGCGGGCTCACCAACCGCCAAGTCACGCTCAGCTGACCGTGATGTCGGCGGTATCGGTGGCGGTATCGGTGCAGGTATCGGTGGCGGTATCGGTGCAGGTATCGGTGGCGGTTTCAGCGGCGGAGGCAATGCGAGGGCAGCGGTGGCAGTACCGGTGGTGGTGACATCCGCCACGGAGGATCGGTGACACCTGTCACACCTCCCTGTATCCGCCGGTAATTCATTGTCCGAATACACCGGATCGAATTTGCTAACTGCCGATCTCTTGTTACCGTTCTAGAAGCCCGGTCGCTGGTGCATCCCCCGTCGCCAGCGACCGGGCGTCTGCGTTCCCAAGGGAGTGCGGCGCGTCAGGCGGATGAGTCAACAGACCGCCACGCATGGGGAGTTACTCCCGGACCGCGGTGGCAACGATCCGATCCTCCCGCCGGTGCGGCCGCCCCCGAACGGTGTGAACTCCGCCACCGTCATGTATTCCTCGGTCTCCGGAAAGAGCGAAGCGCCCCGGTCCGGATCGATCCGGACCGGGGCGCGAACATCTCTCACGCGGCGGTAACCCTGTGGCGGTACGGACAGTTGTCAGTACGCGAGCCGACTGCCGCCGTCCGGCGCGCTGGTGCTCGCCTCGACGAGCGCGTCCACGACCGCCTCCACATCCGGCAGCCATGGCGCCGCCGAGCCGGGCAGGGGCGCCCGCTCCCAGCGGACCTGTCCGCCGGCCGCCTCGGACGGCGGCAGTACGAGATACCCGCCCTCCCCGTGGAACCGCAGCGAACTGGGCACCCAGTCCTTGCTGTAGAGCAGCTCACCGAGCCGTTCGAGGGTGTACGGGGCCACCAGCAGCGACCAGCGGGTGGGCGTCGCGACGACCGGCCCGAGCCGCATGCCCATCCGGTCCAGTTCCTCCAGCGCGCGAGCGCCGACGACGGCCGGCAGGCTCACCGCGCACGGGGCGCCGCCGCCGGTGGCCATGACGATCGGAGCCGTAGGACGGTTGTTCCACCACCAGCGCACCATGCGCTCGTCGGTGGTCGCCGCGAGCAGTCCGGGGTCGAAGGGGTGCGCGCCGGGTACGACGCATTCGAGGTCGGGGCAGGCGCAGCCGGGACCGCGCGTACCGCGTCCGTCAGCCGCCTTCAGACCGGCGCCCGGGAGTACGGGCCATCTCCACGCAGTGGCGCAGGTGAGCGCCGCGTCGAGCTGGGCAGGCCTCCCCTTGCCGAATCGGAGCCTGCGTCGCCTTCCGAGGATCTCGCGCATGAGCGCTCGTTCCTTTCCGTTGAACGCCGAGGTCCACATGACACTGACACCATGTGTGTGCATCACTTCACCGTGCGTACATTCGACGCTGAGCCGCCCCTTGCCGGAGGCATGGACAGACCCTCTTGGCCTGCGGCGCGTCGCGCCGTCCCTGGGCCGAGCACGGACTGTCTTCATTAAACGCGTGGCGAGGGGTGGCGTGCGCATGGCGCTTGTTGTCCCGCTGTACTTTTCTCGCCAGTCCGGGGGATGAGGCGTGGCCTACGGCGGTTAAGACGCCTGGACCTGCCGCCAGGTTCCGGGGCGGTCCCAACTGCCCCTGTCCGTCACCGTTTACGTACCCATCACGTTCGGAATGACGCTCCGCCCGGGCCGCGTTCGAACTCAGCCCTGGATGACTCCCTGTTGAGCGCCCTCAGTCGATCGTAAAACCTCGCGAGGGGGGTCATTTTTCAGTCACGTTAATCGTCTCACAGACACCTACCTTTCCGCCCTGACAATGCTGGACATTGCATCAGTTGTACGTGTACATGTGGATGTATTGATAGCCGCGCAGAATGACATGGGGGTTTGCGATGCTATTGAGCGAAAAGAACCAGTCGGAAGACCAGACGTCATGAGCGCCCCGAACATGCCGAAAGTGGCTGGAATCGATCCCATCGTCCCTGCCCCCGCGCACACTACGTCTCCCTTCGACGACCTCCCGGCCGCGCCGGGCACGCTGATCCAGGACCGGCTGGCCGGCTGGGTCTCCGATCTGACCACCCTCCATGAACTCACTGAACGCCTGGCCAGGACAGGTTCCCTGGATGACGCACTTCATGAACTGCTGCGCGCCGGCGCGTCCCTGGTAGGCGCACGCCGGGGGCTGGTCGTTCTCGAACCGGCCGACGGCCTGGGGCCCGCCATCACCCTCGGACTGGGACTCGCGCACGCCGATCTCGGCCATCTGGAGACCGTGCCGCGCTGCGCCACCTCGTACGGCCGACTGCTCGACAGCTCCACCGCGCGGGCCGATCCCGTGGCCGTCCCCGATCTGCTCGGGGACGCGGAACTGGACCCGCGCCAGCGCGACGTCGCGGCGCGGCTGGGCTACGGAGCGAGCTACGCCGTGCCGCTGGCGGATGACACCGCGTCAGGTACGTCGGGCACGGAAGGTACGTCGAGCAGGGAAGGCGCTTCGGGCGCGGCTTCCGGAAAGCTCGGTGCGGCCGTCTGGCTGTACGACGAACCCACGGAACCGGTGGCGCGCCAGCGCCATCTGGTCGGCCTCTACGCCCGGTACGCCGGCGCGCAGCTCGCCCGGCTGCTGGAGCTGGAACGGGCCCGTACGCACGTGGCCGTCATCACCGAGGAACTGCTCCCCAGCAGGCTTCCCCGGATCCCCGGCGTACAGCTCGCCGCGCGCCATCGCACGGGACCGCGCGGCGGCGGTGACTGGTACGACGTGCTGCCGCTGCCCGAAGGCACCCTGGGCCTGGCCGTCGGCTCGGTCAGCGGTTCGGGGCCCAGCGCGGTGGCCGCGATGGGACGGCTGCGCGCCTCTTTGCGCGCGTACGCCGTGATGGAGGGCGAGGACCCCGTCGCCGTACTCTCCGATCTGGAGATGCTGCTGCGGCTGACCGACCCCGCGCGTACGGCCACCGCTCTCTTCGCCTACGCCGAACCCGCTCTGCGCAAGATCGTGCTGGCCGGGGCCGGGCACGCCCCTCCGCTGATCGTCGGAGAGCGGCGCACCGAGTTCGTCGAGACGTCGCTGTCCGCGCCGCTGGGGATGCTCGCCTGCTGGGAGGCGCCGAGCGTGGAGCTGTTTGCCGCGCCGGGCGAAACGGTGCTGCTCTACACGGACGGGCTGCTGCGGCGTACCGGCGATCCCATGGACCGGGCCTTTGCCCGGCTGCGCGCGGCGGCGGCGAGCGTGCCCACGACCCTCAGGGGCGATCCCGGAGCGGTCGCCGACCATGTGCTGCGGACCGTACTGCCGGACGGGCTCGGCGCGGCCGGTTCGGGTGATGACATCGTGCTGCTCGCCGCCCGGTTTGACTGACTCCTGACGGATTCCTCACAAGGGCCCCGGGCCGTGTTCCCTTCGCACATACGATGGAAAGACCGTCCAGTTTCGTAGCCGTATGAGGAGAAGACGTGGCTGAGGAGCTCAATCCGGAGACCCCGGAGACCTCGGAAACAGAAGCAGAGCCGATCAAGCAGCGGAAGAACGGACTGTACCCGGGCGTGTCCGACGAGCTCGCAGAGAACATGAAGTCAGGCTGGGCCGACACCGAGTTGCACGGCCTGGAGCCGATCGCGCAGGCGTCCCACACCGCCGCCCGCCGCGCGGCCCTCTCCGCGCGCTTCCCGGGCGAGCGGCTGGTGATCCCCGCGGGCAACCTCAAGACCCGGTCCAACGACACCGAGTACGCCTTCCGCGCCTCCACCGAGTACGCGTACCTCACTGGCGACCAGACCCAGGACGGCGTCCTCGTACTGGAACCGAAGATCGACGGGCACGACGCGACGGTCTATCTGCTGCCGCGTTCCAACCGTGAGAACGGCGAGTTCTGGCTCGACGGCCAGGGCGAGCTGTGGGTCGGCCGCCGCCACTCCCTCGCCGAGGCCGAGCAGGTGCTGGGCATCCCCGCCAAGGACGTACGCGAGCTGGCCGCCGCCCTCAAGGACGGCACGGGCCCGGTCCGTAACGTCCGGGGGCACGACGCCGGCGTCGAGGCCGCGCTGACCGACAAGGTCACCGCCGAGCGCGACGAAGAGCTGCGCGTGTACCTCTCCGAGGCGCGCGCCGTGAAGGACGCGTTCGAGATCGGCGAGCTGCAGAAGGCCGTGGACTCCACCGTCCGGGGCTTCGAGGACGTCGTGAAGATCCTCGACAAGGCCGAGGCGACCAGCGAGCGCTACATCGAGGGCACGTTCTTCCTGCGCGCCCGTGTCGAGGGCAACGACATCGGCTACGGCTCGATCTGCGCGGCGGGACCGCACGCCACCACCCTGCACTGGGTGCGCAACGACGGCGACGTACGCCCCGGCGACCTGCTGCTGCTCGACGCCGGCGTGGAGACGCACACCCTCTACACCGCGGATGTCACGCGCACGCTGCCCATCGACGGCCGCTACAGCGAGATCCAGCGGAAGATCTACGACGCGGTGTACGAGTCGCAGGAAGCCGGCATCGCGGCGGTGCGGCCCGGCGCGAAGTACCGGGACTTCCATGACGCGTCGCAGCACGTCCTCGCCGAAAAGCTCGTCGAGTGGGGTCTGCTGGAGGGTCCGGTCGAGAAGGTCCTGGAGCTGGGGCTCCAGCGCCGCTGGACCCTGCACGGCACCGGCCACATGCTCGGCCTGGACGTCCACGACTGCGCGGCCGCGCGCAGGGAGGCGTACGTGGACGGGACGCTGGAGCCGGGGATGTGCCTCACCGTCGAACCGGGGCTCTACTTCCAGGCCGATGATCTGACCGTGCCCGAGGAGTACCGCGGCATCGGCGTCCGGATCGAGGACGACATCGTGGTCACGGAGGACGGCAACCGGAACCTGTCCGCCGGGCTGCCGCGTCAGGCCGACGAGGTCGAGGCCTGGATGGCCGGCCTCAAGCAGGCCTGACCGGACCTGCCGCGCCCGGTGTCTCGCACCGGCGTTCGCAGGCCGGTGCCATGCGCCCGTGCCGCGCGCCGGGCCCGCGCCGGAGGGCGCTCCGCTCCGAGCTCACACGGCTCCGAGCAGGGCGCCCTCCTCCCGCAGGGCGCCCTCCCGCCACTTCAGGATCTTGTCGAAGCTGACCACCGCGCCGTGCCCCGGCCGGTTACGGAAATCCACATGATCGGCGAGCTGCTCGATCAGACACAGCCCCCTGCCGTTCTCAGCCGTGGGAGGGGGCACGGGCGTGGCACGCCGCACCATCCGCCGGGCCGGAAACCCCGGACCGGAATCGGCCACTTCGATACGGCACTTCTCCCCGTCCAGATACGCGGTCACCCGGAAGCCCCCAGGAGCCTCACCGGACGCTCCGTCCCCGCCGTGCTCGACGGCGTTCGCACAGGCTTCGGTGAGGGCGACGGACAAGTCGTAGGAGATGTCAGGGTCCACACCCGCGGTCTCCATGGCGCCGAGCAGAAGGCGACGGGCGAGCGGAACGCTCGCGGCTTCGCGCCGCAAGTGGAGTGACCACCAGATGCTCATGCTCCAGCCTCCTGGCTGCCGCTTGACATACCGATACGTATTGCCCCTCCCGGCGGGTTGTAAGCACGCGGTTGGCGTGATAGCGCTCATTCGGCGGACGCGTGTGCGGCGCACGGCGATCTACGGCGGCGCGGGGGACAGAGCGTGACCTTCCGGACCTGCCCTCCGGCGCCCGCGGCCGCAGTGCGATGATGACCCGGCCATGTCTCCCGTCGCACGTGCCGGAGCCGCTCCGCGGCTGCTGAGGGCCGCGGTGTTCACCGCGGTCTGTGTCGTGCTGTCCGCGACGGGACACGTACTGGCCGCCTGCGCGCCCGTCCCCTGGTGGACCCTGGTCCTCGGCTTCCTGGGTGTGTTCGCCGTCGCCGCTCCGCTCGCCGGACGCACGCGCTCGACGGCATCCATCGTGACCGCCCTGACGGGCGGGCAACTCGCCCTGCACAGCGTGTTCGGCCTCGGCCAGCAGCACCTGTCGGTGCCGGCCGGCACCGACGACGCGCTGATCAGAATGGCCGCCAAACTGGTCTGCGGAGCGGGCCCCGCCTCGCTTAGCCCTCTCGACGCCCAGCGGATCGTCACCAACGCGGGGATCACTCCGCCGGGTTCGGCAAGCGCCCATCAGCACATGACCCCGGGCCTGGCGCCCATGATCGGCCCCGCGGCCTCCGCCGACGGACTGCTGCCCTCCCTCCCCATGGTGCTCGGGCACCTGCTGGCCGCCCTCGCGACCGGCTGGCTGCTCCGCCGCGGGGATCTCGCCCTTCTGCGCCTCGCCCAGCTCTCGGCGCACGGCATCGGCGAAGTCACGGAAAGCGCGCCGCTGCGCGCCCTGCGCGCCGCCCTCGCTCTCGTACGGGTCCTGCGCGCCGGACTGCCCGGCGTACCCGCCCCCGAGGCGCGCGCCCCGCACGCTTCGTACGGCACTCCCCCGGTACCGGCCGGGGAGACACTCCAGCACACGGTGATCAGGCGCGGCCCTCCGGCCGGCCTCGCTCTCGCAGCCTGACGCGACGCACTCCGCACGGACGGGAGTGATGTCGCGATGCCGTCACGCATCCGCGTCGCGGCGTCCCAGCCTGATCACCTTCTCCCTTCACACCGTGGAGTGTTCTGTGTTCTCAGCCAAGAACGTCACTCGCGCCTTTGTCGCCGGCTCCCTCGCCACCACCGCCCTTCTGCTGCTGGCGGGCCCCGCCTCCGCGCACGTCAGCGTGCAGCCGCAGGGCGAGGCCGCCAAGGGCGGCTACGCCACGATCAACTTCAAGGTCCCCAACGAGCGCGACGACTCCTCCACCACCAAGGTCGAGGTGAACTTCCCGACCGACCACCCGCTGGCGTCCGTCATGCCGCAGCCCGTGCCCGGCTGGAAGATCGTCGTCACCAAGAGCAAGCTCGCCAAGCCGCTGGAGATGCACGGCAACACCATCACCGAGGCCGTCTCCAAGGTCACCTGGACCGCGGACGGCGGCAAGATCGGACCGGGACAGTTCCAGCAGTTCCCGCTCTCCGTCGGACAGCTCCCCGAGGACGCCGACCAGCTGGTCTTCAAGGCCCTCCAGACGTACGACAACAAGGACGTCGTCCGCTGGATCGAGGAGCCCAAGGAAGGCGCGCCCGAGCCCGAGAGCCCGGCGCCCGTCCTCAAGCTGACCGCGGCCACCGGGGACGAGCACGGCGCCGCGGCCGACGAGGCCACCGCCGAGACCGCCTCGAAGGACGACGCGAAGACCGGCGGGACGAAGACGGACGACGCGAAGACCGAGACGGCCTCCGCGGAGAGCAGCGACGGCACCGCCCGTGTCCTCGGCATCGTCGGCATCGTCGTCGGCGTGGTCGGGGTGGCCTTCGGGGTCCTGGCCGGCCGGCGCCGTACCGCCGCCTGACACAGCAGCACCACGCACCAGGCACCACGCACCGGAAGCACCACGCACCTGAGGCACGCGAGGCCGGGACACCCCGGCCCCGCGTGCCGGTGCCCCGCACACCACAACCAGGAAATATCCCCATGCGCAAGAAGACCCTGACCGCAGCCGCCGCCCTCGCCGCGGTGACAGCGCTCACCCTCACCGCCTGCGGCAGCGCCGACGACTCCGCGAAGGCGGTCGCCGATGTCTCCACCCAGGGCAAGACCAAAGCCGCGACCGTACTCGACACGCCCTTCAAGAAGCCGAACCTCGTCCTCAAGGACACCAAGGGGAAGACCTACGACTTCCGCGAGCAGACCAAGGGCAAGCCGACGCTGATCTACTTCGGCTACACCAACTGCCCGGACGTCTGTCCCCTGACGATGAGCAACATCGCCATCGCCAAGAAGTCACTTCCCCAGGCCGACCAGGACAAGCTCCAGGTCGTCTTCGTCACCACCGATCCCGAGCGGGACACCTCCGCCGAACTCGCCAAGTGGCTGCCCAGCGCAGGCGATCCGTCCTTCACCGGACTCACCGGCGACTTCGCCACCATCCAGGCGGGCGCCCGCCAGATCGGCATCGGTATCGACCCGGCCACGAAGGACAAGGACGGCACCGTCGTCTCCATGCACGGCGCCCAGGTCGTCGCGTTCTCCCCGAAGACCGACGCCGGCTACGTCCTGTACGGCGAGGACGCCTCCTCGGACGACTACGCCAAGGACCTGCCGAAGATCATCAGGGGGGAGAACCCGTGAACCGCCGAGCCCCCGTCGCGCTCGTCGTCTCCCTCACGGCCGCGCTGGCACTGGCCGGCTGCTCCTCCGATTCCTCTTCTTCATCCGCCTCCTCCGGCGACAGGCCCGAGCTGAAAGTCAGCGGGGGCTATATGCCGCGCCCGGTCAGCGACCTCGCGGCGGGCTTCATCGTCGTCACCAACAGCGGTGACGCCGCCGACAAGCTCACCTCGGTCACCAGCGACCTCTCCGACGACATCACGATCCACACGACCGAGAGCCAGAAAATGCGGGAGGTGACGTCCTTCGACATCCCGGCCGGCGGCGAACTGCAACTCGAACGCGGTGGCAGCCACATCATGTTCGCGAAACTCAAGCGGCGGCCCGAGGTGGGACAGAAGGTCGACATCGAACTGCACTTCGAGAAGACCGACCCCATAACGGTCGAGCTTCCCGTGAAGGAGACCACCTACAACCCGGCCCAGCACTGAGGGACTGAGACGTTATGACAGCCACTGCCCCGCGCTTCGGAGCCGCACCCTTCGTGCGACTGCTGCTCGTCACCACCGTCCTTCTCGGCGCCGTCCTCACCGTGCTCTCCGGCACGGCGTCGGCGCACGCCGCACTGACCGGGAGCACCCCCGAGGACGGGGCGGTGGTCGCCGCCGCTCCCAAGGACATCACCCTCACCTTCTCCGAACAGGTCGCCATGGGCGACAACTCGATCCGCGTTCTCGACCCCGGCAACAAGCGGGCCGACACCGGCAAGACCCGCGACCTGGGCGGCGGTGGCACCGTCCGGTACGGCATCGACCTGCACGCCGGACTGCCCGACGGCACCTACACCGTCGCCTGGCAGGCCGTCTCCGCCGACAGCCATCCCGTCTCGGGCGCCTTCACCTTCTCCATCGGAGCGCCCTCCGAGACCACTGCCGTCGTGCCCACCGAGGAAGCCGGCGGCGGACTCGTCGGCACCCTGTACGGCGCCGCGCGCTACCTCTCGTACGCCGGCTTCATCCTGCTCGTCGGCGGCGCCGCCTTCATCCTCGGCTGCTGGCCACGCGGAGCTTCCGTACGGCCCCTGCAACGGCTCGTCGTCCAGGGCTGGATCACCCTCACCGCGGCCACGCTCGTCATGCTGCTCCTGCGCAACCCGTACACCGGCTCGGGCCAACTGGGCGACGCCTTCGACCTCGGCGGACTCCAAGCCGTCCTCGCCACCAAAACCGGAGCCGCGCTCGTCTCCCGGCTGCTGCTCCTCGGCGCCGCCGCACTCTTCGTCGCTGTCCTCTTCGGCGCGTACGCCAAGCGGGAAACTCCGCAAGACGAGGAGGAGAGCAAGGAGAGAAAGGACCTCACCTTCGGGCTCGCCATCGGCGGCACGGTCGTCGCAGCCGGGATCGCCGGAACGTGGGCGCTCGCCGAACACGCCTCGACCGGGATCCAGACCGCTCTCGCCATGCCGGTGGACGTCCTGCATCTGCTGGCGGTGGCAACCTGGCTCGGCGGGCTTACGGCGCTGCTCGTCGCCCTCTATCAGGCACCCGTCATCGAGAGCGCGGCCGTGCTGCGCTTCTCCCGCACCGCCTTCATCAGCGTCGTGGTACTCGCCGCGACCGGGCTCTACCAATCCTGGCGGCAGGTCGGATCGTGGTCGGCGCTCTGGGATACGTCATACGGGCAGCTCCTGTTGGTGAAGGTCGGACTCGTCGCCGTACTGGTAGGGATCGCCTGGTTCTCACGGCGATGGACAGGGCGGCTGGGACAGCGGGCGGAGAGTGCGGCGAAGGCCGGTGCCGAGGTCGGCGCCGAAGCCGAGGCCGCCGCGAGGGATGAACCCGCTGCGGAGACCGAGAGGGACAGCGAAGCCGAAGCCGCGACGGAATCGGAGACCGGGAGGGGGACCGGGGCCGAAACCGTCGCGGCGACGACCGTGCAACGTGACAGTGAAAGAGTTACCCAACTCGCCCGCCAGCAGGCCGCGCTGGCGAGCGCACGCCAGAAGCGGATCCGGGACGCCGACCCCGAGCGGACCGGACTGCGCCGCTCCGTGCTGGCCGAGGCCGGTGTCGCCGTGGTGCTCCTCGCCGTCACGACCGTACTGACGTCCACCGAGCCGGGCCGGACCGCCGAGCAGGAGGCGAGCCGGACGGGCGGCTCGGCCGCCACCGCCCCCGCGACCCAGGGGCCCCTCGACCTCAGCCTGCCCTTCGACACCCGCGGCCCGAACGGCAAGGGCACCGTACGACTCACCCTCGACCCCGGACGCTCCGGCGCCAATGTGATGCACATCTACGTCGACGGCCCCGACGGACAGCCGCTGGACGTGCCCGAGGTGAAAGCCGCCTTCACCCTCACCTCCCAGAAGATCGGCCCACTGCCGGTCGTTCCCGACCGCTTCGCTCCCGGACACTGGAGCGCGGACGGCGTACAGATCCCCATGCCGGGCGACTGGCACCTCCAGGTGACCGTACGGACCTCCGACATCGACCAGACGACCCTCGACAAGACCGTGAAGATCGGCTGACCCCTTGAGCAAGACCCGACAGAATCACGAAGAGCGAAGCCCCCAGGACGTCCGGGACGACCAAGAGGACGGGAGCGGCCGCCCTCAGGACGGCGACGACCGCCAGGAGGACGGAAGCGGCCGCGCCCCCCTCACCGCCATCTCCAGGCGGCGGCTGCTCGGCACCGTGGGCGCCGCCGGAGCCACCGGACTGGCCCTCGGAGCGGCGGGCGGAGCCACCGCGTACGCCGTCGGCCGCCCGGAGCCCGCGACCGCGCTGACCACCCTCGGCGCGGGCTCCGTCCCCTTCCATGGCGCGCACCAAGCCGGGATCACCACGCCGACGCACGCCCGCGGCCACCTCGTCGCCTTCGACCTGGCCCCCGGCGCGGGACGCAAGGAAGCCGCCGCGCTGCTGCGGCGCTGGTCGGCCTCGGCCCGGGCGATGATGGCCGGCGAACCGGCCGGCGGCCACGACACCGGCATCGCCCTGGACGCCGGACCGTCATCCCTCACCGTGACCTTCGGTTTCGGCCGTACCTTCTTCGACCGCACGGATCTGGCCGACCGCCGCCCCACCGCCCTGGACCCGCTGCCCGCCTTCTCCTCCGACCACCTCGACGCCGCGCGCAGCGACGGCGACCTCTGGATCCAGATAGGCGCCGACGACGCGCTCGTCGCCTTCCACGCCCTGCGAACACTCCAGAAGGACGCGGGCACGGCGGCCCGGGTGCGCTGGCAGATGAACGGATTCAACCGCTCACCCGGCGCGACCCAGCACCCCATGACCAGCCGCAATCTGATGGGCCAGATCGACGGCACCGGCAATCCCAAGCCGTCCGAACCGGACTTCGACCGGCGGATCTTCGTCCCCGCGACCCCGGCGGCCGGCACCCCGGACTGGATGGCGGGCGGCTCCTACGCCGTCGTACGACGCATCCGCATGCTCCTCGACGACTGGGAGAAACTCCCGCTCGGCAAGCAGGAGCAGGTCATCGGCCGGCGCAAGTCCGACGGCGCCCCCCTCACCGGCGGCACGGAGACCACCGAGCCGGCCCTCGACCGGACGGGATCCGACGGCAAGCTCGTCATCGCGGCCAACGCCCACGCCCGGATCTCGGCGCCGGAGGCCAACGGCGGGGCCGCGATGCTGCGCCGTCCCTTCTCCTTCCACGACGGCATCGCCGCGGACGGGACTCCCGACGCGGGGCTGCTCTTCGTCTGCTGGCAGGCCGATCCGCTCAAGGGATTCGTACCGGTGCAGCGCAAGCTCGACCGGGGGGACGCGCTGTCGGCGTTCATCCGGCACGAGGCGAGCGGGCTGTTCGCGGTGCCCGGCGGTGCGCGGCAGGGAGAGTACGTGGGCCAGCGGCTCCTGGAGTCCTGAGTCCGCACGCCTCCGACCTCGGGGTTCCTGAGTCCGGAGTCATGACGCCCGTCGGCCCACTAGGGTGACCGTATGTCGGCCACGCGCTACACGTATCTCGGCCCTGAGGGCACTTTCACGGAAGCCGCCCTCCGTACGCTTCCGGAAGCCGCCACCCGGGAGCTCGTCCCGATGGTGTCGGTACCGGCGGCCCTCGATGCCGTACGGAACGGGGACGCCGCCGCCGCACTCGTGCCGATCGAGAACTCGGTGGAGGGCGGGGTCACCGCGACCCTTGACGAACTCGCCTCCGGCGCACCGCTGATGATCTACCGCGAGGTGCTGCTGCCGATCACCTTCGCGCTGCTCGTACGGCCGGGGACGAAGCTCTCCGACGTGAAGACGGTGACCGGCCATCCGGTCGCCCAGCCGCAGGTACGGAACTGGCTGCGGACGCATCTGCCGGACGCGCTGTGGGAGTCGGCCGCGTCGAACGCGGACGGGGCCCGTCTGGTGCAGGAGGGCCGGTTCGACGCGGCCTTCGCGGGCGAGTTCGCGGCCGCGACCTACGGTCTCGAGCCGCTGGTCACCGCGATCCACGACGCGGAGAACGCGGAGACGCGCTTCGTCCTGGTGGGCCGGCCCGCGCGGCCGGCGTCGCCGACCGGCGCGGACAAGACCTCGGTGGTCATCTGGCTGGGCGACGACCACCCGGGCGCGCTGCTCGAACTCCTCCAGGAGTTCGCGGTGCGCGGGGTCAACCTGATGCTGATCCAGTCGCGCCCGACCGGCGCGGGAATCGGTAATTACTGCTTCGCCGTGGACGCCGAGGGCCATATCTCGGACCGGCGGGTGGGCGAGGCGCTGATGGGGCTGAAGCGGATCTGTCCCAAGGTGCGGTTCCTCGGGTCGTACCCGCGGGCCGGGATGTCACCGGCGGACGTACGGACACTGCGGCCCGGGACCTCGGACGCGGAGTTCATCGAGGCGGCGGACTGGCTGGCACGCAGCCAGGACGGGCGCGCCTGACGGCTGCGACCGGGGCTGTGGATAGAACCCGAAGTTATCCACAGGCTTATCTGCAACCTGGGGACAAGTCGACAACGCAAGCCGACACAGTCGACAAATCGCTCCAGGCCTCCCACTTCCATCCACAGGCCACCAGGTCGCCCCGTGTCACCTCAATTCCAGTGATCAACTCGTTAGAGCGAGCAATTCCCACCCGAATGAGTGTGTGAAGTGGGTTTACGAGGCAATTCTCCGGCCCGCTCCAGGCATTCGGAGCGGGCCGTTTCGCGATCCACAGATCTTCCACACAACCTGTGGATAACTTTCCGTAGCTTGCGCGTTTCTGTGGACAAGCTAGACCGCCCTCGACCCAAGTCCCGTCTCCTGCAAGGAAAGTGGGTCAAGGGGACGGCTCCGGAACACCTCCTTCCGGGGAATGGAATCCTCTTTATTGACGAACGGCAGGTGAGCGGCCGAGGATTTCCCGACAGCTTTCCCAATCGCGTCATTCAGGACAAAGCGGAACGCCTGTCGATATCGAGTGGGGCGGTGTCGGCGCGCACCGGTAGCCTGGTGGGGTGATTGACCTTCGCCTGCTTCGTGAGGACCCCGACCGTGTGCGCGCCTCCCAGCGCGCCCGTGGAGAGGACGTCGCGCTTGTCGACGCCCTGCTCTCCGCCGATGAGCGGCGCAGGTCGTCCGGCGTCCGCTTCGACGAGCTCCGCTCCGAGCAGAAGTCGCTCGGCAAGCTGATCCCCAAGGCTTCCGCCGAAGAGAAGGCGGAGCTGCTCAAGAAGGCGGAGCAGCTCAAGGCCGACGTCAAGGCGGCCGACGCGGAGCAGCACGAGGCCGACGACGAGGCAAAGCAGCTGCTTCTCCAGCTCGGCAATGTCGTCCACCCCGACGTCCCCGTCGGCGGCGAGGAGGACTTCGTCGTCCTGGAGACGCACGGCACGATCCGCGACTTCGCGGCGGAGGGCTTCGAGCCCAAGGACCACCTGGAGCTCGGCGAGGCGCTCGGCGCCATCGACGTCGAGCGCGGCGCCAAGGTGTCCGGATCGCGGTTCTACTACCTGACGGGCGTCGGCGCGCTGCTGGAGCTCGCTCTCGTCAACGCGGCTATCGCGCAGGCCACCGAGGCCGGCTTCATCCCGATGCTCACCCCGGCGCTGGTCCGCCCGCGCGCCATGGAGGGCACGGGCTTCCTCGGCCAGGCCGCGGAGAATGTGTACCACCTGGAGAAGGACGACTACTACCTGGTCGGTACGTCAGAGGTGCCGCTCGCCGCGTACCACATGGACGAGATCATCGACGCCGGCAAACTGCCCCTGCGGTACGCGGGCTTCTCGCCGTGCTTCCGCCGCGAGGCCGGTACGTACGGCAAGGACACCCGGGGCATCTTCCGCGTCCACCAGTTCGACAAGGTCGAGATGTTCTCGTACGTCGACCCGGCGGAAGCGCTCTCCGAGCACCAGCGGCTGCTGGACTGGGAGAAGCAGTGGCTGACCGGCCTCCGGCTGCCCTTCCAGGTGATCGATGTCGCCTCGGGAGACCTGGGCGCCTCGGCCACGCGCAAATTCGACTGTGAGGCGTGGATCCCCACGCAGGGCAAGTACCGCGAGCTGACCTCCGCCTCCAACTGCGACAGCTTCCAGGCACGCCGGCTCTCCGTCCGGATGCGGGACGGCAAGCAGGTCAAGCCGCTGGCGACGCTGAACGGCACGCTCTGCGCCGTACCGCGCACGATCGTGGCGCTCCTGGAGAACCACCAGCAGGCCGACGGTTCGGTGTGGGTGCCCGAGGTGCTGCGTCCGTATCTGGGCGGCCGTGAGGTGCTGGAGCCGATCGCCAAGTGAGCACCGGCCCTGCCTCCGCGGAGCCGCCTGTGGCGTCGTCCGTACCCTCGTCCGCGCAGTCGTTCCAGCCGGCGTTTCAGCCGTCGTTTCCGTACAAGCTCGTCGCGACGGACCTCGACGGCACGCTCCTGGGCGAGGACCACACGGTCTCCGCGCGTACGCGCGAAGCGCTCGCCGCGGCCACCGCGGCGGGCGCCGCGCACATCATCGTCACCGGGCGTGCGGTGCCCTGGACCCGGCACATCCTGGATGACCTGGGATACGACGGCCTCGCGGTGTGCGGCCAGGGCGCGCAGGTCTATCACGCGGGCGAACACAAGCTGCTGACCTCGGTGACGCTGGACCGGCAGCTGGCCGCGCTGGCGATCTCCAAGATCGAGGCGGAGACCGGCCCGCTGGCGCTGGCCGTGAGCCGGGACGGTCTGGACGGTGACGTGCTGGTCGGCCCCGGGTACCGGGTGCAGGAAGGGCCGCTCCCCGCGTTGGTCGTTGATGACCCGGCTGAGCTGTGGTCGGCGCCCCTGAACAAGGTGTACATCCAGCATCCGGAGCTCGACGACGACGCGCTGGCGCTGGCGGCGCGGGCGACGGCCGGCAGCCTCGTGGCGGTGGTGATGGCGGGGGCGGGCGTCGTGGAGATCCTGCCGCTGGGTCTGAGCAAGGCCACCGGGCTCTCACTGGCCGCGCGTCGCCTCGGCGTCAAAGCGGCGGACACGATCGCGTTCGGCGACATGCCGAACGACATTCCGATGTTCGGCTGGGCGCGGCACGGCGTGGCGATGGCGAACGCGCACGAAGACCTGAAGGCCGTGGCGGACGAGGTCACGGCCTCGAACGAGGACGACGGCATCGCGGTGGTGCTGGAGAAGCTGCTGCTGGGCTAAGGGCTGTCCGGCGGGTGTCCGGTCGGTGTGCACACACCGTGCGGGCCTCTGCCGTACTGCTCGGCCAATCCTCCGGGAGGGGCGGCCCGCGCGGATGCGCGCTCGAAGCGGCCGCCCCCGGGCAGTGCGCCGGCGGCTGCGCGGAGTGGTGATGGCTACTCCGGTGCCTGCGCGGTGCTGCCCTACGGGGAACTCGACGGACTCGGACTCCCGGTCATCGCCGTGTTCCCCTCCCGGTCCTGTGGTGTGCCCTGACACAACTACTGTGCCCGGGGCGCCGCTTCGGCGCCATCGAATATTCCTGACGTGGCCTGTGCTCGCCGGTGGATCCAACCGGCGAGCACAGGCCCTGGATCAGCGGCGCTTACGGCCCCGGCGCAGGTCCCTCAGCTGGTGGACGACATCGTCCACCCGGGCGTCCACGCGGTTGATGTCCTCGGACATCTGGCACAGCCGGTTGCTGATGGCCGCGACGACCTGATTGGTGGCGTCGAGCCGCCGGTCCAGGCTGTCGAGCCGGTACGACATCCGGTGCAGAACCGGCCCCAGCTCCTGGAGCGCGACGCCGACCCCGCCGAGGCAGGTCTCGACATCGGTTACCCGCCGGTCGAGGTTCGCGTAGCCCTTACGAAGATCGTCCTCGGCGTCGAGGAGATACGTACGGACGCAGCGGGCGATGTCGCTGTCGCGCAACAGCATCGCGATGTTGAGCACGGCCCGGCGGGTGAACAGCCGGAGGTGCGCTCGCCCCTGTGGATAACTCACGGGGGCGCCGTCAGCTGAAGTGGCCAAGTTGGCCATTTCGAAATCCTGCAGGTCAGAGCCCTTCAGGGTGATCATTCCGTTGGCGTGCAACTCGTCGCGGTGACGCTTGACGAGACTGTGCACGGCCTCCCTGTGGATTTCGAAGTAGCGCGCGGCGCCCTCCGTCGTGATGTGTACGCCGTCCGGCAGCAGCCGTAGCGCCTTGACCTTGTCGAGCGCGTCTATCCGGCCCATGACGCTGTCGCGCATCGAGCGCGATTCGAGCAGAGCACCTTCTGGTGGCATGGGTATGCCTTCCACTTCGTGAAACCGATGATGGTCGGCCCTCTCCCCGGGCTTCAGGGGTGGAGGTCGGCTCACGGTGGCTACTCATCCCATGACCGGTGCGGCTTTCGATCCGCCACCGGCAATCCTCAGTTTCACGAACGCTCGACGCTACGAACTCCAGTTGCCTCCACGCATGCTGAACAACGAGCCGATAACCGTACAGTTACGCGGCAACCCCCGCCTACGGGGCGGGGGTTGCCGTACGCGCGGTCGGCGCGGTCACTCCTCGCCAGCGAGCGTCAGAGTCCGCAGTTTCTGGCCCGCGTACCAGGTCGCGAGCACCGTGACCCCCGCGAGCAGGCTCACCGCAAGCGGCAGTCCGACGTCCGAGGTGATCGTGCCCCCGCCGCCGATCTTCTGAGCGAGCGCCAGGGCCCACTGCTGGACGCTGAGCGTCCGCGCGCCCGCCACCAGGCTGCCGAAGAGCGCCTCCCAGACCAGTGCGTACACGAGTCCTATGACCACCGCGTGCCGGCTGACCGTGCCGAGCAGCAGGAAGAGCGCGCTGTACGCGATCGAGGCGACGAGCGCCGCGACGGTGTAGGCAACCGCTATCTGCTGTCCGTTGCCGTTGAGGATGTAACCGGCGATGAAGGTGGGGATCGCGGAGAAGGCCATGGTCACCGCGATGGCCACGATCAGTTTGGTGAAGATGATCGTCGGCCGCTTCAGCGGCTTGGACAGCAGATAGACGATCGAGCCGTCGTCGATCTCCGGTCCGATCGCGCCGGTCCCGGCGATCACACCGATCAGCGGCACCATCGTGGCGATGGCGAAGCCGCCCAGCACGTCCGACGCGACCTGGTCGTCCGCGCCGTTGAAGGCCCGGACGGCAGCCGCGATGACGATCAGCAGCGCGGGCAGCAGGAAGAGGATCGCGGCCCGCCGCCTGCCGAGCAGGGCCCGGTAGGTGAGCCGGGCGACTGTGGGGTTGTACATGACGTCACAGCTCCTTTCAGGCCGCTCAGGCCGCTACGAGATAGGAGAAGACCGACTCGAGGGACTCGTCCGAGGGCGAGACCGTGAGCAGCCGGATGGAGTGCTCGCGGGCGACCCGCGGCAGCAGTTCGGTGAAGCGGCCGAAGTCGACCGCCTGGATGCGCAGTGCGCCCTCGGCGAGGTCCACCTCGATGCCCGCCGTCGACGGGTCGGCGATCAGCGCGGCGGCGAGCGCGCGGTCGTCGCTGGACCGTACGAGGTAGCGGTGCGGCCGGTCGGTCATGAGCCGGCGGATCTTGCGGAAGTCCCCGGAGGCGGCATGCCGCCCGGCCACGATCACCTCGATGTGGGAGGCGAGTTGCTCGACTTCCTCCAAGATATGGGAGGAGAACAGAACGGTGCGGCCTGTGGCGCCCATACGCCGCAGCAGATCCATCAGCTGCATACGCTGGCGCGGGTCCATACCGTTGAAGGGCTCGTCGAGAAGCAGTACCGACGGGTCGTGGACCAGCGCGGACGCCATCTTCACCCGCTGCCGCATGCCCTTGCTGTACGTCGCGATCTTGCGGTCCTGCGCGTACTCCATCTCGACCGTGGCGAGCGCCGCGCGGGCCGCCTTGGCGCCCAGGCCGTGCAGTTCGGCGTTGGCGACGACGAAGTCGAGACCGGTGAGGAAGTCGTACATCGACTCCCGCTCCGGCACGATGCCGATCTGCCGGTACACCGATTCGTTGCGCCAGATCTGCTGTCCGTCGAGGGTGACGGTGCCGGTGGAGGGAGCCAGGAAGCCGGCCATCATGTTGATGAGGGTGGACTTGCCCGCGCCATTGGGGCCGAGCAGTCCGGTGACACCCGGGCCGATCGTCATGGTGACGTCGTTGACGGCCACGACGTTGCCGAACCAGCGCGAGGTGTGTTCGATGTCGATGGTGGTCACAGCCCGACCTTCCGGTAACGGCGCATGAGGACGGCGTACGAGCCGAAGACGAGCGCGAGGAGGACCAGCAGATAGGCCACGCCCACGCCGGCCGAGGGGCCCGCCTCGCCGGGGAAGGCGGAGGTGGCTCCCAGGAAGGCGGTCTGCACACCGTCGATGATCGTGACCGGCGAGAAGAGGCCGAGCCACTTGACGGCGCCGGTCGAACCCGTCTGCCAGGCGATGGCCTGGACCGTGGAGACAGCGCCGTACGAGATGGTCAGTGTGGCGATCACGGCGGCGACGCCGAAGCCGCGGCGCGGCGTGAGCGCGGCCATGACGAGGCCGATCCCGCCGAAGAGGATGGAGAGCAGCGCCACCGACACCAGCCCCTGGCCGAATCCCTTGGTCTGGTCGGCGAAGTCCATCTTGGCGAGCAGCGAGCCGACGTAGAGGATGACGAGCGGCGCCGCGGTCAGTACGAAGAGGGCCGAGGCCATCGCGCCGTACTTCGCGAGGACGTAGTCGATGCGCTCGATCGGGCGGGAGAAGTAGAGCGGCACGGACTTGAAGCGCAGATCGCGGGAGACCGACTGCGGGGCCTGTGCGGCGAGATAGAGACCGATGACGGCCTGGGTGACGATCGCGTAGCGCGTGTAGTCGAGCGGCAGGTCCTTGAGATTGGTCGCGACGGCGACCGCGACGATGATGGCCGCGGGCAGGCACATCACCGCGAAGAGGATCATCGGCAGGACCTTGGACTTGGCCGAGCGGCCGAGTCCGTACGCGCCGCGCAGGGACTGCGAGTAGAGGGAGCGGCGGGCGTAGGCACGGCCGAGCCGCGGTCCTTCGTAGTTGCGGTACCCGATGTTGTGGATCCGAGTGGTCTCGGTCCCGGTCTCAGTGCTCATCGCGCGCGCCTCCCTTCTGCAGTGCGTACGTGGCCCGGTCGGCGCCGGTGGCTGACCCGCTCGCTGCTTGAGCGGCGCCTTCGGCCGCTCCGGCCTCTTCGGCCGCCGTCGGGCGGAAGACCTCCGCGATGTGGTGGCGGCGCTGTTCCATCCGTACGAGCCCCAGGCCGAGCCCGGCGACGGTGTCGCGGACGACGTCGTACGTCTCCTCGCCGGTGGCCTCGATCAGGAGGATGTGGCCCGCGCCCGGGAGCCCTTCCTCCATGCCGGCGTGGAGCGTGACACCGGCCGCCGTGAGGGCCTCGCGCAGGGCGTGTGTGCCGTCGGGGTGCTTGTCGGAGTCGGTGACCTCGACCGCGAGGGTCGTGGTGGTCTGGGTGAAGTCGCTGGTGGAGCTGGACCGCAGCAGCTTCCCGCCGTCGATGACGACGACATGGTCGCAGGTGCGTTCGAGTTCACCCAGGAGGTGCGAGGTGACCAGGACGGAGATGCCGAAGTCCGTGTAGACGCGGCGGATCAGCCCGAGCATCTCGTCGCGGCCGACCGGGTCGAGTCCGTTGGTCGGCTCGTCGAGGAGGACGAGTTGAGGGTCGTGGACCAGCGCCTGCGCGAGTTTGACGCGCTGCTTCATGCCGGTCGAGTAGCCGCCGATGGGGCGGTACCGCTCTTCGTAGAGGCCGACATGGCGCAGAGTGTCGGCGGTACGCTCGCGGGCCGCGGTCGGCGGGAGTCCGGACATGCGCGCCATATGGACGACGAACTCGGTGGCCGAGACGTCCGGCGGCAGGCAGTCGTGCTCGGGCATGTACCCGACGCGCTCACGGATGGCGCCGCCACTGGTGGCGACGTCGAGCCCGAGCACCGCGGCCCGGCCTTCCGTGGCGGGGGACAGACCCAGCAGGATCTTGATCATGGTGGACTTGCCGGCTCCGTTGGCGCCCACCAGCCCGGTCACACCGGGTCCGATGTCCAAGGAGAGCCGGTCAAGCGCGGTCACCCGGGGGAACCGCTTGCTCAGGCTTTCGGTCGCGATCACAGTCACGGTACGACGGTAGTGGCGCGGGCCACAGTGGGCGTCAGACCAGGCGGCTGTATCCGTGTCCCCCTCCAGATGTACGGACCCGTAGGGGGCCACGGACTCGGCTGGACGCCTTCATGGGGGACCGCCGGCCTCCCCCCGGGCGCCCGACACGGGCCCCGTCGTCCGGTTATCCACAGGTATGGACCGGCCCTTGACGCAGACCGCCGGACATTGTCACATTCATCGGTGTCACGTTACTGACACGTACCGCACATGTGACGCCGGGCGGAGGCCGTATGAGTACGAGTGGAAGCGAAAGCAGCGGTACGAGCACCGGGCTGGAGGGCGCCCGGGAGCGCTGGGTGCGTACGGGCGGAATCGAGCTGTGCGTCGCCGAGCTGGGCGACACGGCGCGGCCGACGGTGCTGCTCGTGCACGGCTATCCGGACAGCAAGGAGGTCTGGTCGGAGGTCGCGGGGCGGCTCGCCGAGCGCTTCCATGTGGTGCTGTACGACGTGCGGGGACACGGCAGGTCGACGGCGCCGGTCCCGCTGCGCGGGGGCTTCACGCTGGAGAAGCTGACGGACGACTTCCTGGCGGTCGCCGACGCGGTGAGCCCGGACCGGCCGGTCCATCTGGTCGGCCACGACTGGGGTTCCGTGCAGTGCTGGGAGTTCGTGACCGTGGCGCGGACCGAGGGCCGCATCGCCTCGTTCACCTCGATGTCGGGACCGTCCCTGGACCACCTGGGGCACTGGATCAAGCGGCGGGCGGCGCGGCCCACCCCGCGCCGGGTCGGACAGCTTCTCGGGCAGGGCGCCAAGTCCTGGTACATCTATCTGCTGCACACGCCCGTGCTGCCGGAGCTGGCCTGGCGAGGCCCCCTCGGCAAGCAGTGGCCCAAGATCCTCCGGCGGGTCGAGAAGCTCCCCGTCGGGGCGTACCCGACGTCCTCCCTGCCACAGGACGCGGCGCACGGCGCCTGGCTCTACCGGGACAATCTCCGGGCCCGGCTGCGCAGGCCGCGCACCGACGCCTATGCGCACGTACCCGTGCAGCTGATCACTCCGACGGACGACGCCTTCCTGTCGGAGCGGCTCTACGACGATCTGGAGCACTGGGCTCCGCGGTTGGTACGGCGCTCACTGCCCGCCAAGCACTGGGTGCCACGTACCCGTCCCGACCAGCTGGCCTCCTGGATCAGGGACTTCGTCGACGCCCAGGAGGGCGGCAAACATCCGGGCATGAGTTCGGCGCCGAGCGGCCCGTACGCGGAGCGCTTCGGCGGACAGCTCGTCCTGGTCACCGGCGCGGCCAGTGGCATCGGCCGGGCCACCGCCCTCGCGTTCGCCGAGGCGGGCGCACGGATCGTGGCGGTCGACCGGGACGAGGAAGGGGCGGCCAGGACCGCGGAGCTGGCCCGGCTGATCGGCGCACCGGACGCGTGGGGCGAGCCGGCCGACGTCGGCGACGAACGGGCGATGGAGAAGCTCGCCGGGCGGGTCGCCACGGAGTACGGCATCGTCGATGTGCTGGTCAACAACGCCGGGATCGGGGTGTCCGGAGCGTTTCTCGACACCACCACGGAGGACTGGAAGAAGGTCCTGGACGTCAATCTGTGGGGCGTCATCCACGGCTGCAGGCTCTTCGGCAAGCAGATGGCGGAGCGTGGCCAGGGCGGCCATATCGTCAATATCGCCTCGGCCGCGGCCTATCAGCCCTCCAAGGCGCTGCCCGCGTACAGCACCTCCAAGGCGGCGGTGCTGATGCTCAGCGAATGCCTGCGGGCCGAACTGGCCGGGCGGGGCATCGGGGTTTCCGCGATCTGCCCCGGCTTCGTCAACACCAACATCACGTCCACGGCGCGCTTCACGGGCGTCTCCGCCGAGGAGGAGGAGCGGCGCAGGAAGAAGACCGCTCGGCTGTACGGGCTGCGCAACTACCCGCCCGAGAAGGTCGCCGCCGCCGTGCTGCGCGCCGTCGTGCGCAATCAGGCGGTCGTGCCGGTCACTCCGGAGGCCCGCGGTGCGCGGCTCCTGTCCCGGATCGCGCCCAGGGCACTGCGCGCGATTGCACGGGTGGAGCCACCGCTGTGAGCCCGGCGAGGATTCCGCATCACTGCGGCCGACGAACGAGGGCTGCGCGCAAGGGCCTTGGACGGACTGGTGCCCCAACACACAGACAAGGCAACCATATGGGCCAAATAGCCCAAATGGTAGGTTCGTTGTCCACAGGATTGCCAAATCCCCTGTGGATAACACGACTTGGCTGTGGATCAAACCTCTGAATCACCATTGCTTCGAAATGAGTAGCGCTGCGCCAGGACAGCCGGGCACCCTGTTCGGATGACCGGATCACCCGACGAACGACGCACCGTGAAGGTGTCGAAGTACCTCTCGAAGCATCTGCGCCACCAGCCCGAACGGATCGGTATCGCTCTCGACGCGAACGGCTGGGTGGCGGTGGACGAGCTGATCCGTGCTGCCGCCGAGCACGGCTTCCGCATCAGCCGTGCCGAACTCGACCATGTCGTCGCCGTCAACGACAAGCGGCGCTTCACGGTCCAGGGCGACCGGATCCGCGCCAACCAGGGCCACACCGTCGAGGTCGACCTGGGGCTGGCCCCCGCCGAACCGCCCGCGTACCTCTACCACGGCACCGTCGCCGGGAACCTGGACGCGATCCGCGCCCAGGGGCTGCGCCCCATGCTCCGCCACCATGTGCATCTCTCGCCCGACCGCGAGACCGCGACCCGGGTCGGCGCCCGCCGCGGCCGGCCCGTCGTGCTGTCGGTGGACGCGGGAGCGATGCACCGCGGCGGGCTGGTCTTCCATGTCAGCGCCAATGGCGTCTGGCTCACCGGCTCCGTACCGCCGGAGTTCCTGCGTTTCCCCGGCTGACCGCGGCCGCTCGCCGGCTGGCCGCGGCCGTTCCCCCGGCTGACCGCGGCGGGCCGTCCTACGGACGGAGCTGTGCGAGCGCTTCCGTGGCGATCTGCTCGAAGACCCGCTGATCCGCGGCGAAGTCCGAGTCCGGGATGGGGGCGTGGACCGCGATCTCGGTGATACCCAGCGCGAAGTGCCTGCCCGCGAAGTCCACGAACGCGTCGAGGGACTCCATCGGACCGCTGCGGTCCGGGGTGAAGCCGGTGAGCAGGATCTTCTCCACACCGGACACATCCCGGCCGATCTCGGCACAGGCCTTGCCGAGCCGTTCGATCTGTCCGCGGATGGCGTCGCGGGACTGCTCCGGCGTACCCGTCTCGAAGATCTTCGGATCGCCCGTCGTCACCCATGCCTGGCCGTGCCGGGCAGCGAGCTTCAGTCCGCGCGGGCCGGTGGCCGCGACCGCGAAGGGCAGCCGGGGCCGCTGCACACACCCCGGGATGCCGCGGGCCTCGACGGCGGAGTAGAAGGTCCCGTCGTACGTCACGGAGTCCTCGGTCAGCAGCCGGTCGAGCAGCGGCACGAACTCGGCGAACCGGTCCGCCCGCTCCCTCGGCGTCCACGCCTCCTGGCCGAGCGCCGTGGCGTCGAAGCCCGTGCCGCCCGCGCCTATGCCCAGGGTGATCCGGCCGCCCGAGACATCGTCCAGCGAGATCAGGTCCTTGGCGAGAGTCACCGGATGCCGGAAGTTCGGCGATGTGACGAGCGTCCCCAGGCGCAGGCGCTCGGTGACCGCCGCGGCTGCCGTGAGGGTCGGTACCGCCCCGAACCACGGACCGTCGCGGAAGGTACGC
This sequence comes from Streptomyces sp. NPDC042201, assembly GCF_055582185.1. Classification (NCBI taxonomy): domain Bacteria; kingdom Bacillati; phylum Actinomycetota; class Actinomycetes; order Kitasatosporales; family Streptomycetaceae; genus Streptomyces; species Streptomyces sp. NPDC042201. The sequence goes on from NZ_JBVJDS010000001.1 coordinate 236,388, forward strand.
CACGAAAGGTGGTCGTAGGTGTAGGCGGTGTGGAAACCGAGCCGCTCGGCTCGCCGCCACTCGTCGCGGCCACCGTCGAGCCAGCGACGGACGGGAAGGATCACGGTACTCAGACGCATGACCCCGACCCTACGGGAGCAGCCATGGACGCATCCCCGCCCGACGGTCGCCCTGACGCCGCTCCGCGCATCGTCGGTGCGGCGGGGGCGTCGTCGCCCGCCACGGCCACTCGGCGGCGCGCGCCTTCTCAGATGTGCGCCCCTCCGCACGCCCGTGCACCCCTGTACGTGAGAATGGGGCCGTGACCTCGCCCAGCGATTCCCCGCTCCCCGCCCGGCCCCGGCTGATCGCCACCGACCTGGACGGCACCCTGCTGCACGACGACAAGTCCGTCTCCGACCGTACGATCGCCGCGCTCGCCGCCGCCGAGAAGGCCGGTATCGAGGTCTTCTTCGTCACCGGACGCCCGTCCCGCTGGATGGATGTCGTCAGTGAGCATGTGCACGGCCACGGACTGGCGATCTGTGCCAACGGCGCCGCGGTCGTCGATCTGCACGCGGGCGGAGAGCTGGTGGAGGTCCGTGCGCTGGACCGCGAGACCGCGCTGACTGTCGTACAAGCACTGCGCGACGCCGCTCCGGGAACGACCTACGCGGTCGAGCTGACCACCGGCATCCACTACGAGCCGACGTACCCGCCCTTCCACGAGGATCCGGGCGCGACCGTCGCCACCGCCGAGAAGCTGCTCGGTACGGCGGACCAGGGCCCCGCCGCCCCCGTGGTGAAGCTGCTCGCCCACCACCCCGATCTGACCCCCGACGGCTTCCTCACGCTGGCCCGTACGGCGGTGGGCGACCTCGCCACCATCACCCGCTCGAGCCCGACCGCGCTCCTGGAGGTCAGCGGCCTGGGTGTGAGCAAGGCGAGCACGCTCGCGCTCTGCTGCGCCGAGCGCGGCATCTCATCCGACGAGGTCGTCGCCTTCGGTGACATGCCGAACGATCTGGAGATGCTGACCTGGGCCGGGACGTCGTACGCGATGGGCAACGCCCATCCGGACGTGCTGGCCGCCGCCTCCGGACGTACGGCCACCAACAACGAGGACGGCGTCGCGGTCGTCATCGAAGAGATCCTGGCTCGGCTGTAGGAGCGGCCACGGTTCTCCTGGCCGCGGTCCCCCGGATCACAGCGGGGCCTCCCAGACCACCGTCGTACCGCCCTCGCCCTCCCCGAGTCCCGGCTCGCACGTGCTCGATCCGCCCAACGACTCGGCGCGCCGCCGGAGGTTGCGCAGCCCGCTGCGCCGTCCGCCGCTCGGAATCCCCACCCCGTCGTCGGCGACCGACAGCCGGACCGCGCCCCTGCCGTCGGACAGCCGGAGGGTGGCATCGACGACCACTTCGACACGGGTGGCGTGCGCGTGCCGGAAGACGTTGGAGAGGGCTTCGCGGAGGGCGGCGATCAGGTTCTTCCCGGTGAGTTCCCCGACGCCGGAGTCGACCGCGCCGACGAACCGGTGGGAGGGCTTGAAGCCCAGGGGCACGGCCGCCATGTTGATCTCCCGCAGGACACGGGTGCGCACCCCGGCCGGCGCCTCGGCCGGTCCCTGCTGCAGCGCGAAGATGGCGGTACGGATCTCCTGGATCGTCACATCCAGTTCGTCGACCGCCTTGGCGATGCCCTGATGCACGTCGGGCGCGACCGTTCCGCGCTGGGCGCTCTCCAGCATCATCCCGGTGGTGAACAGCCGCTGGATGACCAGGTCATGGAGGTCGCGGGCGATCCGGTCACGGTCCTCCAGGACGGCCAGCCGCTCCCGGTCGCGCTGCGCCTCGGCCATCATCAGCGCCAGCGCCGCCTGCGAGGCGAACTGGGCGGCCAGCGTGCGTTCCATCTCGCCGAAGCAGGGTGCGCCCTGCTCGCGAGGTGTGGCGAGTGCGCCGAGCACGCGGCCGTCCGTGCGCAGCGGCAGCAGCATGCACGGGCCGAAGCCGGTGCCCAGCTTGGTGATCAGGCGCGGGTCGGTGGCGGAGTCTTCCACGAAGACGGTTTCGCCGGCCAGCAGGGTCGCGGCGACGGGACTCTCGGCCGGGACGACCACGCCCCGCTTGATGATCGGGTGGTCGGCGGAGACGGCCACCACCTCCAGACCGCCGTCGCCCGTCCTCAGCAGCACCACGCCGACGGACGAATCCGCCAGTCTGCGGGCGTGTTCGGCGACGACCGACAGGGCGTCGCCCGCGTCGGCGCCGGAGAGCAGGGCGGTGGTGACGGCGACCGAGCCGTCGATCCACCGCTCGCGCTGCCGGGCCGCCTCGTACAGCCGCGCGTTGCCGATGACGATCCCGGCCTCGGTGGCGAGCACCCGCACCATGTGCAGGTCGTATTCGTTGAATGCGTCCCCGTCGGACTTCTCGGACAGATAGAGGTTGCCGAAGACCTCGCCCTTCACACGGATGGGGAGGCCGAGGAACGTCCGCATCGGCGGATGGCCCGGAGGAAATCCGGCGGCGCGCGGATCGGTGGTCAGATCGGTGAGCCGGAGCGTGCCCGGATGCCGGATCAGCGCGCCGAGCAGCCCGCTGCGTCCGTCGGGCCGGTGCCCGATGCGCCGTTCCACGTCCTCGCCGACTCCGTACGTCACAAAGTCGGAGAGGCCCTCGCCCGCCTCGTTGACGACACCGATCGCGGCATAGCGGGCGCCGGCGAGTTGGGCCGCCGTCTCGCAGATCCGCCTGAGTGTGGCGTGCGGCTCCAGGCCCGCGCCGACGGAACTCATCGCCTCCAGCAGTTGTGGCACCTGCGCCGTGGTTTCGGCGGACAGGCCCTGAAGGCTGCGGGCCGCGCGGGCTGCGGCTTCGAGCGGATCCGTGGGTTCGGGCGCTTTCATATTCTTGAGACTAGTAAGTCCTATTGAGCGGGGAAAGTCGGCTTCCGGCGTCGAGCAGATCGCCGGCACGCTCACGCTCCAGCATCCGCCGCAGTGGCCCTTCGACAGCGGCCAGCTCGTCATAGGGTCCGCGCTGTACGGAACGGCCCTCTTCCAGCACGATCAGCTCGTCCACCGTGTCGAGCCCCCGCAAGCGGTGGGTGATGAGCAGCGTCGTCCTTCCCTCGGTCGCCTCCAGCAGGTCGGCTGTCAGCGCGTCCGCCGTCGCCAGGTCCAGATGCTCGGCGGGCTCGTCCAGGACCAGCACGGGGAAATCGGCGAGGAGCGCACGGGCCAGCGCGAGGCGTTGCCGCTGACCGCCGGAGAGCTGGGCGCCGTGTTCCCCGACGAGGGTGTCCAGGCCGGCCGGCAGTGCGTCGACCCAGTCGAGCAGCCGGGCCCGGCGCAGGGCGTCGCGCAGTTGGTCCTCGGTCGCGTCCGTACGGGCGAGCCTGAGGTTCTCCCGTACGGAGCTGTCGAAGAGATGCGCGTCCTGGGCACACAGCCCGACGAAACGCCGGACGGTGTCCCCGTCGAGGGCGGCCGCGTCGGTCCCGCCGAGGTGGCAACTGCCCTCGCGCGCGTCCAGGAAGCGCAGCAGCACCTGGGCGAGCGTGGTCTTGCCCGATCCCGAGGGTCCGACGACGGCGACCCGTTTCCCGGCGGTCAGCGTCAGATCGAAGCCACTGAGCGCGTCCCGCCGCTGCCCCGCGTACCGCGCGGACACCCCCCGTATCTCCAGCGGGAACGGCGAGAGGGGCGCGGCGGCCGGCTGCTCCGGCTCCTGTACGGGGACGGGGGCGTCCAGCACCTCACACACCCGCTCCGCGCCGCGCCTGGCCCGCTGCCGGTACCGCACGGCGAGCGGCAGGCCGGTGACCGCTTCGAACGCGGCGAGCGGGGTGAGGACGACCACGGCCAGTTCGACACCCTCCAGCCGTCCGTCACGCAGGGCCTGTACGCCGACGACTGCGGCGGCTGCCACGGTCAGACCGCAGGCCAGGGCGGAGAGGCCGGCGCCGAGCGCGGTGGCACTCGCGCCGCGCGAGGCGATGGCCGTCAGCGTCTCGTCGGCCTCGCGCACCTGGCGCATCCGGCTCTTGAGCGCTCCCGCGACGGTCAGTTCCGCAGTGCCCCTGAGCAGATCGGCGATCCGGGTCGCCAGCAGTCCGCGTGCCGGGGCCAGCTGCCGCTCCGTACGGCGGGCGCACGCACCGCTCACCAGCGGTACGCCCACCCCGGCGACCAGCAGCCCGGCGGCCAGTACGGCACCCGCCTCCGGCAGCAGCCACGCGGTGAATCCGGCGGCGCCCAAGCCGACCAGCAGGGCGGTACCGACCGGCAGCAGCCACCGGAGCCAGTAGTCCTGAAGTTCGTCCACATCGGCGACCAGCCGGGACAGCAGGTCTCCGCGCCTCGTCTCGCGCAGCCCGGCGGGCGCGATGCGCTCCAGCCGCCGGTATACGTCGACCCTGAGGTCGGCGAGCATCCTGAGCACCGCGTCGTGCGACACGATCCGCTCGGCGTACCGGAAGACGGCCCGGCCGATACCGAAGGCGCGGGTCGCCGTCACCGCGACCATCAGATAGAGAACGGGCGGCTGCTCGGAGGCGCGTGAGATGAGCCATCCGGACACCGCCATGAGCCCGACGGCGGAGCCGAGGGCGCAGCTCCCGAGCACGAGCGCCAAGACGAACCGCCCTCGCAGCGTCCCGGCGACGGCCCTCATCCGTGCGAGGGGTTCGCGGGGCGACGCGGGCCGGTCGAGTGCCACCCCGTCCGGGCCGGTGCGCCGAGGCCCTGCGCGCTGAGGCCCGATGCGCTGGGACTCGATGCGCCGAGGCACTGCCAAGTCGTCACCGAGGCCAGGCTCCCCCGCGAACCCTGGCCGCTCCGGCTGCTCCCGCCGCTCCGCCAGTGCGATCACCCGGTCCGCCACCGCGAGCAGCGCCGGCCGGTGGACGACCAGCAGCACCGTACGGCCCGTCGCCAGCCGTCGTACGGCGTCGACGATCCCAGCCTCCGTCTCGCCGTCGAGCGCCGCCGTGGGCTCGTCCAGCAGCAACAGCGGCCGGTCGGCGAGGAAAGCCCGGGCCAGCGCGAGCCGTTGGCGCTGGCCGGCCGAGAGTCCCGACCCGTCCTCGCCGAGCATGGTGTCGACGCCCTGGGGGAGCGCCGCCACGAAGTCGTACGCCCCCGCCTCCCGCAGCGCCTCCCCTACCGCTGCGTCGTCCGCGTCCGGGCGGGCCAGGCGTACGTTCTCCGCGATCGTCCCCGCGAAGAGATACGGCTGCTGCGGAACCCACGCGATCCGTTCCCGCCAGCGGTCCAGGTCAAGGGTCGACAGATCCCGGCCGTCCACCCGCACCCGGCCCTCGTCGGGCACGGCAAATCCGAGCAGCACATTGAGCAGGGTGGATTTCCCGACGCCGCTGGGGCCGACCAGAGCGACCGTCTCCCCCGGTTCGACCGTCAGCGTGGCCGCGTTCAGCGACGGCTCCGTACGGCCCTCATGGCGGACCGTCACACCGTCCAGCTCCAGCCTCAGCGCGCCGGGCACCTTCCCCTTGCCGCCCGCCGCAGGCTCGGTCTCCAGGACCGTGAAGATCTCCTCCGCGGCAGAAAGCCCCTCGGCAGCCGCGTGATACTGCGCCCCCACCTGCCGGATCGGCAGATAGGCCTCGGGCGCGAGGACCAGCACCACCAGTCCGGTGTACAGATCGAGGTCCCCATGGACGAGCCGCATCCCGATGCCGACCGCGACCAGCGCCACCGAGAGCGTCGAGAGCAGTTCCAGGGCGAAGGACGACAGGAAGGCGATCCGCAGCGTGCGCAGCGTGGCCTGGCGGTACTCCGAGGTGATCTCGCGGATCGACTCGGCCTGCGCCTTGGCCCGGCCGAAGACCTTGAGCGTCGGCAGTCCGGCGACCACATCCAGGAAGTGACCCGACAGGCGGGACAGCAGCCGCCACTGACGGTCCATCCTGGCCTGCGTGGCCCAGCCGATGAGGACCATGAACAGCGGGATCAACGGCAGGGTCACCACGATGACAGCGGCCGAGACCCAGTCCTCGGTGACGATCCGCGCCAGGACCGCCACCGGCACCACCACCGCGAGCCCCAGCTGCGGCAGATAGCGCGCGAAGTAGTCGTCGAGGGCATCGACGCCGCGAGTGGCGAGCGCGACCAGCGAACCGGTGCGCTGGCCGCTCAGCCATCCAGGACCCAGTTCGGCCGCCCGCGCCAGCAGCCGCCCGCGCAGTTCGGACTTGACCGCCGCGCTCGCCCGGTGGGCCGCCAGCTCGGTCAGCCAGGAGACCAGTGCGCGCCCGAGGGCGACCGCACCCAGCAGAAGCAGGGGAGTGCTCAGCTCGGAGCCGTCGGACCCGCGCTGGAACGCACCCACCACCACGTCGGCGATCAGCATCGCCTGAGCGACGACCAACCCCGCGCCCGCCAGCCCGAGGACCACCACGGCCATCAGGAAGAAGCGGGTGGCGCGGGCGTACCGGAGCAGACGCGGGTCGATCGGTTTCACGTGAAACACCCATTCCTTGTGCTGCGCCCCGTGGGGCGCGTACCGCTCCGGCTACGCATCGGCGATGTGCTGCGTGCCGATCCGCTTGCGGAACACCCAGTACGTCCAGCCCTGGTAGAGCAGCACGACCGGTGTGGCGATACCCGCGCACCAGGTCATGATCTTCAGGGTGTACGGGGTGGACGAGGCGTTCGTCACCGTCAGGTTCCACCCCTCGTTCAGCGAGGAGGGCATGACGTTCGGAAAGAGCGTCAGGAAGAGCATCGCGACGGCGGCCACGATCGTCACCCCGCTGAGCGCGAACGACCAGCCCTCGCGCCCTGCGGCGATGGCCCCGATCGCGGCTGCCAGCGCCGCCACGGCGACGATCATCGCGACCAGACTCACGCCGTCCCCGTGGTCCGCCTGCGTCCAGATCAGGAAACCGAGCGCCAGCACGGCGGTGATCAGTCCCAGGGCGAGCGCCAGTTTCCGGGCCCGTACCCGGATGTCCCCCACCGTCTTGAGCGCGGCGAACACCGTGCCGTGGAAGGTGAAGAGGGCCAGGGTCACCAGCCCGCCCAGGAGCGCGTACGGATTGAGCAGATCCCAGAGGTTGCCGACGTACTCCTTGTGCGCGTCGATCTTCACGCCGCGCACGATGTTGCCGAAGGCGACGCCCCACAGCACTGCGGGCAGCAGTGACGTCCAGAAGATCGCGTGTTCCCAGTTGCGCTGCCAGTTCTCCTCAGGCCGCTTGGCCCGGTATTCGAAAGCGACCCCGCGCACGATCAGACAGACCAGGATCAGCAGCAGCGGCAGATAGAAGCCGGAGAACAGCGTGGCGTACCACTCGGGGAAGGCGGCGAAGGTCGCTCCGCCGGCGCTCAGCAGCCAGACCTCGTTGCCGTCCCAGACCGGTCCGATGGTGTTGATGAGGACCCGTCGTTCCTTGCGGTCGCGGGCCAGCAGCTTGGTCAGGATCCCGATGCCGAAGTCAAAGCCTTCGAGGAAGAAGTAGCCGGTCCAGAGGACGGCTATCAGGACGAACCAGACGTCGTGGAGTTCCATAGCTCCTCAAGTCCTCAGTACGAGAAGGCCATCGGCCGGTCGGCGTCCGTGGGGTCGCCGCCGATCTTTGTGGGCGGGTTGAGGTCGGCGTCCGTGAGTTCCGGCGGTCCGGCCTTGACGTACTTGACCAGCAGCTTGACCTCGATCACCGCGAGGACGGCGTACAGCGAGGTGAAGACGATCATCGAGGTGAGCACCTCGCCCTGGGAGACGCCGGGGGAGACCGCGTCGGCCGTGCGCAGCACTCCGTACACGACCCAGGGCTGGCGTCCCGTCTCGGTGAAGATCCACCCCCAGGCGTTGGCGATCAGCGGGAAGAGCAGGGTCCAGAGAGCGGTGATCCAATAGCAGGCGGCGAGCTTCGGGCTGAGTGGCTTGTTCCTGAAGAGCACCAGATTCGGCACTTCCTCCTCGCCCGTGCGCAGCCGCGCCGGCAGCATGAACTTCTTGCGGGTGAGCCAGAGCCCGGCCAGGCCGAGGGCGAAGGATGCCATGCCGAAGCCGATCATCCAGCGGAAGCTCCAGTAGGCGACGGGGATATTGGGCCGGTAGTCGCCGGGGCCGTACTTCTCCTGCTCGGCCTTGTTGATGTCGTTGATGCCGGGGACGTACGAGCTGAAGTCGTTGTTGGCGAGGAAGGAGAGCATCCCGGGGATCTCGATGGCGACGTCGTTGTGCCCCTTGTCGACGTCTCCGTAGGCGAATACGGAGAACGGCGCGGGCGCCTCGCCCTCCCAGAGAGCCTCAGCCGCGGCCATCTTCATCGGCTGCTGCTTGAACATGACCTTGCCGAGGGTGTCACCGCTGACGGCGGTCATCAGTCCCGCGATCACGACGGTGATCAGGCCGAGCCGCAGCGAGGTCCGCATCACCGGAATGTGCTTTTTGCGGGCCAGGTGGAAGGCCGCGATACCGACCATGAAGGCGCCGCCGACGAGGAAAGCGGCCGTGAGGGTGTGGAAGAACTGGGTAAGCGCGGTGTCCTGGGTGAGCACCGCCCAGAAGTCGGTGAGTTCGGCGCGGCCGGCTTCCTTGTTGATCCGGTAGCCGATCGGGTGCTGCATCCAGGAGTTGGCCGCCAGGATGAAGTACGCGGAGAGAATCGTGCCGATCGAGACCATCCATATACAGGCCAGATGGATCTTCTTCGGCAGCTTGTCCCAGCCGAAGATCCACAGTCCGATGAAGGTGGACTCGAAGAAGAAGGCGATCAGTGCCTCGAAGGCGAGCGGGGCGCCGAAGATGTCGCCGACGAACCGCGAATAGTCGGACCAGTTCATCCCGAACTGGAACTCCTGCACGATTCCGGTGACGACACCCATCGCGATATTGATCAGGAAGAGCTTGCCCCAGAACTTCGTGGCCTTGAGGTACTTGGGATTCTCCGTACGGACCCAGGCGGTCTGCAGCCCCGCGGTCAGCGCGGCGAGCGAGATCGTCAGGGGCACGAAGAGGAAGTGGTAGACGGTGGTGATGCCGAACTGCCATCGCGCCAGGGTCTCCGGCGCCAGAGCGAGGTCCACGTCGTCTCTCCTTACATCGCCGTGGTCGAGCGGCAGCTTGCCCCTTTCGCCCTGGACGTAACGACAGGAACTGGGGCGCGCTTGTGAAAGCGTTCACATTCACAAGCATTATGTCGCACAGCTTTCCGGATCTTCGCGTGGGGGGGTCCTCCAGACATACCGGCCGTACGACGCCAAAGGGCGGCCTCGAAGAGACCGCCCTTGACTGCCGCGTCCCAGCCACAACCCCGGCCGGACGTCTCTCGCCGGACCGCACCGGACGTCTCTCGCCGGACTACAGCTCCTTGCGGAACGTCTCGGCCGCCTGCAAGAAGATCTCGTTGGCCTCGTACTCGCCGATCGTCACCCGTACGCCCTCGCCCGCGAAGGGCCGTACGACCACGCCGGCCGTCTCACAGGCCGCCGCGAAATCGAGCGTGCGCTCCCCGAGCCGCAGCCACACGAAGTTGGCCTGCGTCTCGGCCACGGTCCAGCCCTGGCCGATCAGGCTCCTGTACACCCGTTCACGCTCCGCGACCAGCGTGCCGACCCGCCCCAGCAGCTCGTCCTCCGCCCGCAGCGAGGCAATCGCCGCCTCCTGAGCGATCTGGCTCACGCCGAAGGGGACCGCGGTCTTCCGCAGCGCGGCGGCCACCGGCTCATGGGCGATGGCGAAGCCGACCCGCAGACCGGCCAGTCCGTACGCCTTGGAGAAGGTGCGCAGCACGGCCACATTCGGACGGTCCCGGTAGATCGCGACCCCGTCCGGCACCTCGGCATCGCGGATGAACTCGCGGTACGCCTCGTCCAGCACCACCAGCACATCGCCCGGCACCCGGTCGAGGAACCGTTCCAGCTCGGCCCGGCGCACCACCGTGCCGGTCGGGTTGTTGGGGTTGCAGACGAAGATCAGCCGGGTCCGCTCGGTGATCGCCTCGGCCATCGCGTCCAGATCGTGCACCTCCCCCGAGGTCAGCGGCACCTTTATGGAGGTCGCGCCCGAGATCTGGGTGATGATCGGGTACGCCTCGAAGGAGCGCCAGGCGTAGATGACCTCGTCACCGGGGCCCGCCGTGGCCTGCAGCAACTGCTGGGCGACGCCCACGGAGCCGGTGCCGGTCGCCAGATGCGAGAGCGGCACTCCGAAGCGCTCGGCCAGTTCGTTCATCAGGCCGGTGCAGGCCATGTCGGGGTAGCGGTTGAAGACCCCCGCGGCCGAGATCGCCTGCTCCATCACCCCGGGCAGCGGCGGGTAGGGGTTCTCGTTGGAGGACAGCTTGTACGCGACGGGCCCGCCGGACGCCGCCGGCTTGCCCGGCTTGTACAGGGGAATGCCGTCCAGCTCGGCGCGCAGCTTGGGGCTCGTCTCGCTCACCGCGGGTCCTCCTCGGCCGTTCACGGGTCGGTACAACTTCAATACTGCTCACCATATGAGGATTCGCGGCCCCTGCGAATGGCGGGCGCCCGGAAAGGGGCGCGCTCGCCTCCGAGGCACGCGCCGGTGGCTCACTCCGTGGCGCGCGTCCCTCGTAGAGGTGAGATGAGACCTCTTCGAAACATGGACCCTTCGACAGGTCCATGCCGCTCCACGCATGGCAGAACATAGCTAGACCCACTAACTCCCTTTTCTTCCATGGCCGTTGCCCGTTCTTGATCATGCAGAAACGTGCCTGTCAATGGGTGCATATGCGACCCGCCCAACCGCCCGCCCGCGCCCTACTATCGGCTCGCCATGACAGCAGCAGGGAAACACCAGGTGAGCCGGACGGACACAACCCGGCGGGGAAGCCGGCAGGGTCGGGCGGGCATCCGGGACGTTGCCGCCGCCGCCGGTGTCTCCATCACGACTGTCTCGGACGCGCTCAACGGCAAGGGACGCTTACCCGACGCCACCCGGCGCCATGTCCGAGAAGTCGCAGAGCGCCTCGGCTACCGTCCGTCCGCCGCCGCCCGAACCCTCCGTACCGGCAAATCAGGCCTCATCGGCCTGACCGTGACGACGTACGGGGATGAACCGTTCACCTTCACCGAATTCGCCTATTTCGCCGAGATGGCGAGGGCCGCGACCTCCGCCGCCCTCGCCCGCGGCTACGCCCTCGTCATCCTCCCCGCCACCTCCCGCCATGACGTCTGGTCGAACGTCGCCCTCGACGGCACCGTCGTCATCGACCCCTCCGACCACGATCCGGTCGTCACCGAACTCGTCCGCCAGGGCCTTCCCGTCGTCTCCGACGGCCGGCCCGCGGGCACTCTCCCCGTCACCGCCTGGGTCGACAACGACCATGAGGCGGCCGTTCTCAATCTGCTCGACCATCTCGCCGCCGCCGGGGCACGCCGCATCGGCCTGCTCACCGGCACCACCACGGACACCTACACCCGGCTCTCCACCACCGCGTATCTGCAGTGGTGCGAGCGCGTCGGACAGGATCCGGTCTACGAGTCCTACCCCGCCCACGACCCGTGCGCCGGGGCCGTCGCCGCCGACCGGCTGCTCGCCCGCCCCGACCGCCCCGACGCCGTCTACGGGCTCTTCGACCCCAACGGCACCGATCTGCTCGCCGCCGCCAGGCGGTACGGGCTGCGCGTACCCGACGACCTGCTGCTGGTGTGCTGCAGCGAGTCCACCGTGTACGCCTCCACGGAACCGCCCATCACGACGCTCTCGCTCAAACCGCGCCGTATCGGCACCGCCGTCATCCAGCTCCTCATCGACGCCATCGAAGGGATCGACACCGGCCGGCCGGTGGAGCAGGTGATACCGACCGAACTGATCGTCCGGACGTCCTCCCAGCGGCGCCCGCCACGCACCACGGTCAGTCCGCCCCGGTCCCCCGCCCGCGACTGACCGGGGCCCTTTCGGGGAGTGACAGCGCAGTGGCTGTCCTCCCCCGAAGGCCCGGACCTTTCGCATTTCGGGCGATCAGCGTGAAAACATGCGGGGAACCGGAGGTGCAATCGGATTCATCGCCCCTGGTGCGTCACACAGGAGGACCGGCGTTCCTATGATGGGCGCACGACACCTCGGACCTTCCCCGACCTCCGGTGGGCTCACCCCCATCCGGCCAGGCAGGCCTGAGAGGTGTACGGCGGCGCGACGGTGGTGGAGGGGTCGATGACACAGGGGGCCGGCCAGGGATCCGTGGTGCGGACGGCGACGTTGCGCGACTTCCGCGTCCCGCCGTACGCACAGGTTCCCGTGCAGTCCGGACAGCCCGGCCCCGCGGCCGCCGGCTCGTCCGGGCATCCCGGCAACGCGGTCCCGGCCGACGAGCCGCCGGAGGGCTACACCCCCACCGAACGCGACCTCCCGGTGATCAACCGGGGGGACACCGTCCAGGTGCACGTATCGCCTGCCGAGGCGCCCGCCCCCGACGGCCGCGGCCCGCTCTTCGTGGTCGGCGACGTCCACGGCTATCTCGACGAACTCCTCGCCGCCCTGGCCGAGCAGGGCCTCATCGACGCCGAGGGCCACTGGGCGGCGGGCACGGCCCGCCTCTGGTTCCTCGGTGACTTCACCGACCGCGGCCCCGACGGCATCGGCGTCATCGATCTCGTCATGCGGCTCTCCGCCGAAGCGGCGGCCTCCGGCGGCTACTGCAAGGCCCTGATGGGCAATCACGAACTGCTGCTCATCGGCGCCAAGCGGTTCGGCGACACACCCGTCAACTCCGGCGCCGGCACCGCCACCTTCCAGGCCGCCTGGCTGCTCAACGGCGGCCAGCGGACCGACATGGAGCGCCTCCAGGACGTCCATCTGCAGTGGATGTCCCGGCTCGACGCGGTCGTCGAGGAAGACGCGCATCTGCTGATGCACTCCGACACGACCGCGTATCTCGACTACGGATCCACCATCGAGGACGTCAATGAGACCGTCCACCAAATTCTGACCCGCAATGACGCCGACGAATGCTGGGATTTGTTCCGCAAGCTCACCAAACGCTTCGCGTTCCGTGACGAAGGCGGTCCGCAGGCCGTTCAGGAACTGCTCTCCCAGTACGGCGGTCAGCGCGTCGTCCACGGCCACAGCCCGATTCCCTATCTGCTCGGCGAAGTGGGCACCGAAGACGCCTCTGACGACCAAGGCGCCAGGAGTCCGGTGGTGGAAGGGCCACACGTATATGCCGACGGACTTGCCATCGCCATGGACGGCGGCGTGACCATGGCAGGAAAACTGCTGGTGGTCCAGCTTCCCCTGCATAACTGAATCAACGCCGCGCCGGTGATTTACGTAAACCCCCTGTCACACCGCGCCGAAACAGCTCTACCATCGGCTTATCCGTAGCAGGCTCTCCTCCGTTTCTGCCAACTGCCCGTGCCACGCGGGCGACCCGGCCCTACGGAGCATCGGGGGATGCACATGAAAAGCGCTCCGCACCTGCTGAGCGAGGATCGCGCGGATTTCGAGCGGATCCTCGACGACGCACTGCGCAATGCGCCCGACCGCCCGGATCTCGCCGCGGTCGGCCGGCGGCTCAACGCCGAGCAGCTGCGCACCATGGCCCTGAACCGCACGGCGCTGATCACCACGGCGGCCGCCGCAGAGTACGAGCATTACGCGAAGATCCGCGAGGAGTTCCGGGCGCCGGCCCCTTCCGCCTCCGTCCACGATTCCGTCCTGGCCCCGGCCGAGGACGAAGCCGAGGACGCCGGCGCGGGTTTCACCGCGATCATCACCGTGCTGGTCCCGGTCCTTGGGGGCACCGCGGCCGCGATCTTCCTGCTCGTCGGCTACCTCCTCAAGGCGCTCAGCCCCCCACCCGCCTTCGCCGAAACCCTGCTCGCAGTCGGCTGGTTCTTCGGCGCCGTCACCGCGCTCGGCATACTGGCCGCCGCGATAGGCCTGCTGGTCACGGCCGTGCGCAACGGCGCGACCCAGCTGCCGGCCGAGGAGTCGCGCAACGAGCTGCCGGACGAGGTGGCCCGGGCCAGAGAAGCCTGGCGCCACGCCCTGCTGGAGCGCGGCATTCTGCCTTTCCTGCGGGCCGCCCTGGCCGATCCGAGCGCCGGCCCGGCCACGCCCGGCCCGCCTCGCCCGGTGAGCCAGCTGCCCAAGATCGGCTACAGCCGGCCGGACTTCTCCAGTCCGGGCGAAGGCTCCACCGCGGGCCAGCGCCCGACCTATACCAGCCCGGACTTCACCAGCCCCGACTTCGGTGGCCCCGAGCACCGGCCGGACTGATCTCCCGACCGGCGCCCAGGGCACGCTGGAGGGCGCTCAGTCCGCCAGCGGCAGGTAGACCCGGTTGCCGGCCGCGGCGAACTCCTTGGACTTCTCCGCCATACCGGCCTCGATCTCGGCGCTCTCCATATCTCCGCCGTGCCGGCGCCTGATGTCCTGCGAGATCTTCATCGAGCAGAACTTGGGGCCGCACATCGAGCAGAAGTGCGCGGTCTTCGCCGGTTCGGCCGGGAGGGTCTCATCATGGAACTCCCGGGCCGTGTCAGGGTCGAGGGCCAGATTGAACTGGTCCTCCCAGCGGAATTCGAACCGGGCGTCGGAGAGCGCGTCGTCCCAGTCCTGCGCCCCCGGGTGGCCCTTGGCGAGGTCCGCCGCGTGGGCCGCGATCTTGTAGGTGATGACCCCTGTCTTGACGTCGTCGCGGTCCGGTAGGCCGAGATGTTCCTTCGGGGTGACATAGCAGAGCATCGCCGTGCCCCACCACGCGATCATCGCCGCGCCGATGCCGGAGGTGATGTGGTCGTACGCCGGAGCCACGTCGGTCGTCAGCGGGCCGAGCGTGTAGAACGGCGCCTCCTCGCAGATCTCCTGCTGGAGGTCGATGTTCTCCTTGATCTTGTGCATCGGGACATGGCCCGGGCCTTCGATCATCGTCTGTACGCCCAGCCCCTTGGCGATCGAATTGAGCTCGCCCAGCGTGCGCAGCTCGGCGAACTGCGCCTCGTCGTTGGCATCCGCGATGGACCCGGGCCGCAGGCCGTCACCGAGGGAGTACGTCACGTCGTAGGACGCGAGGATCTCGCAGAGCTCCTCGAAGTTCTCGTACAGGAACGACTCCTTGTGGTGCGCGAGACACCACGCGGCCATGATCGAGCCGCCGCGCGAGACGATGCCGGTCTTCCGGCGGGCCGTGAGCGGCACGTACCGCAGCAGTACACCGGCGTGGACCGTCATGTAGTCGACGCCCTGCTCGGCCTGCTCGATGACCGTGTCCTTGTAGATGTCCCAGGTCAGCTCCTCGGCCTTGCCATCGACCTTTTCGAGCGCCTGATAGAGCGGCACCGTACCGATGGGGACAGGGGAGTTGCGCAGCACCCATTCGCGGGTGGTGTGGATATTGCGGCCGGTGGAGAGGTCCATGACCGTGTCCGCGCCCCAGCGGGTCGCCCAGGTCATCTTCTCGACCTCCTCCTCGATGGAGGAGGTGACCGCGGAGTTGCCGATGTTGGCGTTGACTTTCACCAGGAATCGCTTGCCGATGATCATCGGCTCGATCTCGGGGTGATTGACATTGGCGGGGAGGACGGCGCGACCGGCGGCGATCTCCTCGCGGACGACCTCCGGGGACACGTTCTCCCGGATGGCGACGTACTCCATCTCCGAGGTGATTTCCCCGCGGCGGGCGTAGGCGAGCTGTGTCACCGCCTGTCCGTCCCGGCTCCGCCGCGGCTGGCGCGGCCGGCCGGGGAAGACCGCGTCGAGGCCCCGTAGATCAGTGGTTCCGCTCCGGAGCAGTCCCCCGCGTGGCGAGGTGTGCTTGAGCCCGTCGTCCTCGGGGCGGGCCGGCCGGCCCGCGTACGCCTCGGTATCACCGCGCCCGATGATCCAGTTCTCCCGCAGGGGCGCGAGACCGCGGCGTACATCGGTCTCGACGGTGGGGTCGGTGTACGGCCCCGATGTGTCGTACAGCGTGACGTCCTTGCCGTTGGTGAGGTGCACCTGGCGCACCGGCACCTGAAGATCCGGGCGTGAACCCTGGACATATCCCTTGTGCCAGCCGATGGACCTTCCGGCCTCGCTCGGCTTTTCCGAATCGGAGGCAGGCGTGCGTGCGTCCTGATGGGTCATGAGACCTACTCCCTACGCCGGCATTACCCGGTAACAGGTTCAGCGGTCGGCGCAGCGCAGGTGTCCAGGGAGATCCCCGGGACTACACAGTCAGCGCCCTCTCAGCCCGGTGCTCCGAGCTCCCGCGTGTGCAAAGGTGACTCCACGCTAGCGTCCCGTCGAGCGTGCTGAACAGAGGGCCTCTTACTTCTTGCGATGATCTGGCGGTGACCTCACCCCAGCAGACTCACGAATCGCATGGCCACTCGCACAGTCACGGGCCGGCCGCACCGGTCTCCCGGCACCTTCGCAAGGTCATCGCGGCGGTCCTGATTCCGTTCGCGACCGCGGTGGTCGTCGGGCTGGCCGTGCTCTGGCCCGGCGGTGCACCGGCGGGCGAGCGCACCGGTGTCGGCTTCGACCGGCAGACCGAGCAGGGCCAGGTCGTGCAGATCGAGCGGGTGGACTGCAAGGACGTGAATGGCTCTCAGCTCCCGTCGACCGGTGACACCTCGACGCCTCAGGGTCGCGAGGCACAGCAGGCGGAGACCGGGGAGTGCAAGAAGGCGACGATCGAGGTCACCTCCGGCAAGGAGAAGGGGCGGACCTTCATCGAGGTCGTCCAGCCGGACGCACCGCGGCAGTTTCACGTGAAACAGGGCGTGGTGGTGGCCTACGCACCCGACGCGCCCCGTGATCTCCAGTACTCCGTGACCGATGTGAACCGTACGTTCCCGATGGCTCTGCTGGCCGGGATCTTCGCGCTCGCGGTGGTCGTGGTGGGTCGGATGCGCGGTGTCATGGCGCTGATCGCGCTCGCCGTCTCGTTCGCCGTCCTGACGCTGTTCATCCTGCCCGCGATTTTGCAGGGGTCGAATCCGCTGGTCGTGGCGGTGGTGGGGGCGAGCGCGATCATGCTCGTGGCGCTCTATATGTGCCATGGCCTGACGGCCCGTACCTCCGTGGCGGTCCTCGGCACATTGATATCTCTGCTGCTGATCGGGCTGCTGGGGTCGCTCTTCATCGGCTGGGCGAGCCTGACCGGCAACACGGACGACAACACCGGTCTGATTCACGGTCTCTATCCCGAGATCGATATGAGCGGTCTGCTGCTGGCGGGCGTCATCATCGGTTCGCTCGGTGTCCTCGACGATGTGACGGTGACGCAGACCTCGGCGGTCTGGGAGCTCCGTCAGGCGGATCCGTCGATGGGGCCGCGCGCCCTCTACCGGGCGGCCATACGGATCGGCCGGGACCACATCGCCTCGGTGGTCAATACGCTCGTCCTCGCCTACGCGGGTGCGGCGTTGCCTCTTCTGCTGCTGTTCTCGATCGCGCAGGCGAGCATGGGAACGGTCGCCAACAGTGAGCTGGTGGCGGAGGAGATCGTACGGACCCTGGTGGGCTCCATCGGCCTGGTCGCGTCGGTGCCGGTGACAACGGCGCTGGCGGCGCTGGTGGTCTCCGCCGACCGGCCGGGAGCCTCGGGGCCGGCGACGCCTCCGGGCCCGGCGACACCTCCGGGTCCGGGATCCGTAGGACCACAGACGGCTCCCGCGGTTCCTGGTCAGAGCGCACGGGTGCTCGGCCAGGGCGGTGGGGGACGGCGGCGTAAGAAGTAGGACCTACGGCAGGGACCGGCCGCCCGGAGGATCCGTATCGCTCGGAGGATCCGTACCGCCCGGGCGGCCCCCCGTTCAGCCGGCGTTCTCCTCGGCCAGGATGCGACCGAGCGCCTCCTCAAGATTGCCTTCGAAGTCACCGAGCGTGCGCTCCTGACCGAGCGGAACCAGTCGGTCCGTACGGTCGAGGAAAGCGACGAGCGGCGCGGCGCTCACCCGGAAGAGCGCGTGGTCATCACCGACCTGGAGCCGGATATGGACATCGGAGAGGTCCTCGGGCAGGGTCGGCGCGATATGCACATCGCCGTCCCCGCTGGGCGTATTGATGCCGTCGAGCAGCAGTTCGCGGCCGAAGGTCCAGGTGACAGGGGCGTCGCCGGGCAGATGGAACGTCATCCGGACCGCGTAGGGATCTCCCATCTCATAGTGGAGTTCCACCGGGATCCGGAACGAGAGCTCCTCGGAGACGAGGAAGCTCATCAGGACCTCGGCCTGGACCGACTCGCGCATCGTGTACTCCGGAGTAGATGAAGCAGTGGCTGGGAATGATCCCTGCGGACCCTCTTGACGCAATCGTCCTGTAAGCGCTAGCAGATCACAAGGAGTAATTTTTCAGATACTGATAGAGAAGGTTAGCGAGCTCAACAGCGATTCGATCCCGCTGTGTAACTGTTCGACTCCCGAGGGTAGCCACCCCTGCTGATCGAGTGGTACAGAAATGGCCAATACGGCCGCACTGGGACGGCGATCGAGTGATCGCGGCTCGATTTTTCGTCAAGCCGGCTCAGCGGGCACCGGCCTGTCGCGGGTGCGTGAGCCATGGCCGAGTGAATCGGCGATCTTGCTGCGACGATTCTGCACGGCTTCAGCGCGTGCCAGCCGCTGCACCGCGTCACCGAGCACGAAGACGCCGTTCTCACGGCGCAGATAGCCCTCATGCGTCAGTGTCCGCAGCAGGTGATAGGCGGTGGGGAGTGGTAGCCCGGCCTCGCGTGCGAGCTGTTTCGCGGGGGCTCCGTCCGGATGGGAGCCCGCGGACTCCAGCAGTCGCAGCGCTCGCTGCACCGATCCGATCAGGGTAGGGGCCGCGGTTTTTGTAGCTGTGGCCAAAGGTCACCCCCAGGCGTGCTGACGGGCGAGGGCCCGCGCGCGGGGGCCGCCCCCGCGCGCCCGCCGCACCCCTGGGGGACCGAGGGACCGAGGGACCCTGAGGCCAGGGGTGCGGCAGAGGATTGTCACTCTAGGGGCACGCCGGGGCCGGGGATGGTTTCCCGTTCACCTTTCCCTCGCGCGGGCTAACGACCGCACTGGCTGCCAGCTCTACCGGTCGCCCCTACCAGTCGCCTCGTGAGGACGACGAGGACAGGAACTTCCGTACGACATAGATCAGTCCGCCGACCAGGGCCACAAAGAGCAGCAGCTTGAAGAGCAGTCCGATCACCACCGCGACCACGCTGACGATCAGCCCGCCGAAGACAACAATGGCGATCACGGGCACCGCGATCCACTTCACCCACCAGGGCAGCCCCGTGAAAATCTCCCGAACCGCCATCGTCCTTACCTCGCTTCACCGAGTGCCACAGGTACCTGCCTTACCGCTTCGATGCTAAAGCCGAGGGGGCGCTCCCGGATGGACCGGAGCCCCCGATCTCCCCTGATCCGACCCTGAGGCGACCTGAGGGTCGCGGTCAGCCCTCGGGCGGCGAGAACACGACCATCACCCGCAGATCCTCCGTGATGTGGTGGAACTTGTGCGCGACTCCGGCCGGTACGTACACGACGCTGCCCCGGCCGACCTGTGTTGTCTCCATCCCGACGGTGATCGAGGCCCGGCCGCTCACGACGAAGTACACCTCGTCCTGCCGGTGGGGCTGTTGCGGATCGATCTCACCGGCGTCCAGCGCGTACAGCCCCACGGACATGTTGCGTTCGCGCACGAACTGCAGATACGCACCGTCGTTGGCGGCACGCTCCGCCTCCAGCTCATCCAGTCGGAATGCCTTCATGCCACGATCAGACCATGAAGAATTTTGTAGTCAAGACGATCGCCAACGCGGCAGCGCTCGCGGTGGCCATCTGGCTGATCCCCGATATCATCCTGACCGGTGACAGCACCGGCAAGCAGGCCCTGACACTGGTGCTCGTCGCCCTGCTCTTCGGTCTGGTCAACTTCCTCGTCAAGCCGGTGGTGAAGCTGCTGACGCTGCCGTTGTTCATACTCACGCTCGGGCTGATCACCCTGGTGGTCAACGCCCTGATGCTGCTCCTGACCTCGTGGCTCGCGGACAAGCTGGACCTGAGCTTCCATGTCGAGGGCTTCTGGACGGCCGTGCTCGGCGGACTGGTCATCTCGGTCGTGTCGTGGGCACTGAACGTCGCGCTCCCCGACGACAGGGACTGACCGCTCCATGAGTTCCGCTTATCGCGTCTGCTTCGTCTGCACCGGCAACATCTGCCGCTCGCCCATCGCCGAGTCCGTCTTCCGCGCCCGGCTGACAGAAGCCGGTCTTGACGGCCTGGTGGAGGTGGACAGTGCCGGGACCGGTGGCTGGCACGAAGGAGACGGCGCCGATCCACGCGCCGTCTCCGTACTGGACGCGCACGGCTACAAGAGCGATCACACCGCGCGGCAGTTCCACGCCTCCTGGTTCGCCGGCCTCGATCTGGTGATCGCGCTGGACGAGGGGCATCTGCGGGAGCTGCGGCAGCTGGCGCCGACGCCCGCGGCCGCCGCGAAGGTGCGGCTGCTGCGCGCGTACGACCCCGGCATAAGGTCATCAGATGGTCGGCCCGGCGATCTCGACGTCCCGGATCCGTACTACGGCGACCCGGCAGGCTTCGAGGAATGCCTGGAGATGGTGGAGCGCGCCAGCGCGGGGCTGCTCGCCACCGTACGACACACGATCGAGGAGACGGCTTGAACATCGGGGACGGCACGCGAGCGGTACGGGCCGGGCTTCCCGACCCGGTGAAGTACGAACCGACCCTGCCCGGGCCGGTCTTCGCCGCCCACTTCCATCTGCCGGGAGAGCCGACCGGCCCGTACACCTACGGCCGGGACGAGAACCCGACCTGGACCCATCTGGAACGGGCCATCGGCGAGCTGGAAGCGCCGGGGGAGTCCGTCGAGACCGTCGTCTTCGCCTCCGGGATGGCCGCGATCTCGGCGGTGGCCTTCTCCCAGCTGCGGGCCGGCGACGCGATCGTCCTGCCGGACGACGGCTATCAGGCCCTGCCGCTGCTGCGGGAGCGCCTTGAGGCGTACGGCGTGGAGGTGCGGACCGCGCCGACCGGAGGCGACGCCCAGCTGCGCGTCCTGGACGGGGCCCGGCTGCTCTGGATCGAGACGCCGTCCAACCCCGGGCTCGACGTCTGCGACGTACGGCGGCTGGTGCGGGAGGCGCATACCGCGGGCGCCCTGGTCGCCGTCGACAACACCCTCGCCACGCCGCTCGGCCAGCGGCCGCTGGAGCTGGGAGCGGACTTCTCGGTGGCCAGTGACACCAAGGGCATGACGGGCCACGGCGATATCCTGCTCGGCCATGTGACCACCGCCGATCCGGAACTGGCAGCGGGCGTACGACGCTGGCGCAAGGTCGTCGGGGCGATTCCCGGGCCGATGGAGGCCTGGCTCGCGCACCGTTCGCTGGCCACGCTCCAGCTGCGCGTCGAGCGGCAGTGCGCGAGCGCTCTCGTGCTGGCCCAGGCGCTGGAGCAGCGCGACGAGGTGCACGGGCTGCGCTACCCCGGGCTGCCCGGCGACCCTTCGTACCCCATCGCCTCACAGCAGATGCGGCGCTTCGGATCCGTGGTGTCGTTCGTGCTGCCCGATCTGGACTGGGCCGAACGCTTCCTGGACGGACTGCGGCTGGTGGACGACGCGACGAGCTTCGGCGGCGTACGGTCCACCGCCGAGCGCCGCGGACGATGGGGCGGCGACGCCGTACCGGAAGGCTTCATCCGATTCTCCGTCGGCGCCGAGGACCCCGAGGACCTGATCGCGGATGTCCTGCGCGCCCTGGACGAAGCCGCCCGCTGAGCCCGGACGCGCCACCGTTTCGAACGGACGGTCCGAGCCTCCCCCCTCATGGCTCGGACCGTCCCAGGTTCCACGCTCCGGCGAACCACTTGCTCAAGGCTAGTTGACTCTGCGTCAGTGTCCAATCACAGTAGCGACAGGTACCTATCGACTTATTTATAGTTGTCGGTCCTGAGATGCTGCGGTGGCTCGGGCTCGGGACTGGAGAGCGGGACATGGACCTGGCTCTGCTGCGCACCTTCGTCACCGTGCACCGGGCCGGCTCCTTCACCCGCGCCGCGGCGCTGCTGGGCCTGTCCCAGCCTGCGGTGACCGGCCAGATCAGGACCCTGGAGCGGCAGTTGGGCCGGCCGCTCTTCCTACGCCAGGCCCGTGGTGTGACCGCCACGACGATCGGCGACGAACTCGCGCACCGGGCAGCCCCTCATCTCGACGCGCTGATCGAAATCGCCGAGACCGGGCTGGACGAGGAGTCCGGGGTACGGACGCTCCACCTGGCCGGGCCACCGGAGTTCACCTCCCTGCGCGCGCTTCCCGCGCTCACGCCGCTCATCGCTCAGGGCCTCGCGCTGCGCACCTCGTTCTTCGGCAATGCCGAGGAGACCTTGGAGGGCCTGGCCGCCGGACATCATGATCTGGCCATCGCCACCGCCCGGCCACGCGGCGGACTGCTCACCGCGACTCCGCTGTGGGACGAGGAGCATGTGCTGATCGCGGCGCCGCGCTGGGCGGCACGGCTGGGCCATGACGTCCTGCGCGAGGGGCGGGTGGTGCTGGAGCAGTTGCCGGTGGTGGAGGTGCATGAGTCACTGCCGCTCGTCTCCCGCTACTGGGCGGCCGTCTTCGACTCCCGGCCCGCTGCCGCCGGAACCGTGATCGCACCCGATCTACGGGCCGTCCTGGAGTGCGCGGCGGCGGGCGCCGGACTGGCCGTACTGCCGCGCTATCTCTGTGAAGGGGCGCTGGAACGCGGAGAAGTGGTCGCGCTGCTCGATCCGCCGGTGCCCCCGCTGCGCACGTATTTTCTGGTCGTACGCACCGGCACACTCGCCCTGCCCCCGGTCGCACGGGCGCACGAGTGGTTACTGCGCGCCGCGGTGGACTGGTGACAGCAGGGCCGGAGGGAGTTTCAGAACCGGTATCGCGGGCGAACCTCTTCCCATGACCGAAAGGCCCGTGGTCAAGCGCACCGCACGCGCCATCCTGCTCGACGGCAGCGACCTGATCCTGATCAAACGCACCAAACCCGGGGTGGATCCCTACTGGCTCACCCCGGGCGGCGGCGTCGAGCCGGAGGACGCCACCGTGGTCGACGCGCTCCATCGCGAAGTGGACGAGGAGCTCGGCGCCAAGGTCATCGATGTGGTGCCCTGCTTCGTCGACACGGTCGAGCACATCGCCGATGGCGGGGTGACCGGCGTGAAGGTCCAGCATTTCTTCGTCTGCCGGCTGGAGTCGATGGACCTCTCGCTGCGGCACGGCCCCGAGATCGATGAGCCCTGCGGGGAGTACGAGATCGTCCGGGTACCGTTCAGCCGGGTCGGCATCGCCGCCGTCCATCTCGTACCGCTGTCACTGCGGCACTATCTGGATGGCAATATCGAAGGCGTGCGCGCGATGCACGCCCCCGACCTCGGCTGACCGGTCTCCGTCCCGGCCCAGGAGGACCTAGGTCCTGTACGGCGGATCGGACCTAGTTGGCTGCCGCCACCAGCTCTTCGATGGAGTCGTGGCGGATCCGCTCCGAGGGAATACCGGCGCCCTTGAGCGCGTCGAGACTGCTGCGGATCATCCCGGGCGGGCCGGACAGATACGCGTCGTACTCATTCCAGGGGCCGTAATCGCGTACGGCCTCCGGAAGCTGTCCCGTGAGACCGAAGCTGGGGCCCTCGGCGACCACCGCGCGCACGGCGAGCCAGGGATGCTCGTTCTCGAGCCGCAGCATCGTGTCGATGTCGTACAGGTCCTGATCATTGCGCGCGCCGTAGAAGACCTCGACCGGGCGCCGGTGCCCGTGCTCGGCGACATCCTCGACGAGTGCCTTGATGGGCGCGATGCCGGTGCCGCCGCCCAGGCAGAGCAGGCCGTTGTCCGTGCTGTGGTCGACGGTCATCGAACCGGCCGGGGGCCCGAGGCGGAGGACATCGCCGGGACGGGCGTGGTGGACCAGGGCGTTGGAGACCCAGCCGGCCGGGACGGCCTTGACGTGGAAGGCCAGCAGACCGTCCGGGCGCGGCGCCGAGGCGAAGGAGTAGTGCCGCCAGACCCGGGGCCACCATGGGGTCTCCAGGCTGGTGTACTGCCCGGCGCGGAACGGATACGGCTGGTCGGGGCGGACCGTGACAATGGCGATGTCCGAGGTCCGCAGTTCATGCGAGACCACTTCCGCCTGCCACCAAGCAGGAGCGTGCAACTCGTTCTCCGCCGCCGCGTCGATCATGATCTGCGAGATGGTGGTGTACGTCCTGACCCAGGCGTCCTCTGTCGCGTCGTCCCAGGTGGTGACGGCGTAGCGGGACAGCGCGCCCATGAGGGCCTCGCCGACGGCGGGGTAGTGCGAGGCCTGGGTGCCGTACTTGCGGTGTCCACGGCCGAGTTGCCGGAGATAGCCGGTGAGGACGGCCGGGGAGTCCATGTGCTCGGCCGCGGTGAGCAGTGCCTTGAGGAGCCGGTCACGCTGGGCGTCCATCGCCACGGGGAACAGGTTGCGCAGATCGGGGTGGCGGACGAAGAGCAGCGAATAGAAGTACGAGGTGACCTGGTCGGCGACGGGAGCGATCTCCGCCAGGGTGCGGCGGACGAGGGCCGCGTCGGGGGATGCCTGGGGATCGGCGGCGGAGGCGGCGAGGGTCACGGCCAGCGAGGGAGCCGCGGCTTCGGGGGGCAGCGCGGCCGAGACCGGGACTTCCGGCGGCAGCGCCGCGCCACGCGGCTCGGCGCCAGGCACCGCGGAGGGCTGTGTGGCGGGGGGTTGTACGGGGTCGTGATGTGCGAATTCCGGTCGCGCGTCGGCAGAGCGTACGGCGGCTTCCGCGGCCGCTTCGGAGAGCGGTCCGCCGGCGCTGTCGACGCCGCTGTCGGCCGTGGTGGCCGGGCCGTCATCGACCACTGGATGGGCGGCCGGTGTGTCGCCGCCACGGAGTCCCTGGTTGCGCGGGCGGAAGGCGTCGGGGACGTCGTCCGCCGCTGCCGGCTGCCGGGGGGCGGTCTCCTGCGGGTCCTGCGCTGCGGGGTCCTCGCGCCGGGGCGGCGCGGGACGGGTCGCCCCGGAACCCCTCGGGCGGATGGAGGCAAGGGAGCGGCTCGGGACGGGTATTCGGTCCCGGCCCGCCTCGTCTGCCGCACCGCCCGTCGTCCCGGAGTCCGGTCGGCCTTCGCCGCTCGGGGCCCTGCGAGCGGCGAACCAGCCGCCGCCTCCGCCGTCTCCGGAAGTGCCCTTGTCGGCCGACGTGGTGGTCGGAGCGTCCATGGTGTGCCTCGCCTCGAACATCTTTCGGTCGGTCTGCGCACTTCCGCTGGCCCGGAATACGCTAGCAATTCCCCGCTCTGACTAGGACTGTTGACAGCACACACTAACCTCCGCCATGCCCCCAATTCGGGCAGGAGGCGGAGGAATGTGACATTGTCCGCAGGTCCCGTTGTCGCAGCATGACAGGCCGTACCATCGCGCGGGACAAAGAGCGCGAAGTCCGGTCATCCGCACCGGATTTACCGTTAGGCTTCATTGCTCCCGTGCCCATTCGGCGGCTTCCGGACGCGTTTTCCGCGACACCTCAAGGGTCAGCGTATTACTGCCGGGGGCTCTCCAGTTAGTTTCTGAGGCGTACGAGTTCATAGGCCTCGCGCAGATCGCCTCCCGTGTACGCGTGCGTGGCAAGCCCCGACAGATGGTGATCGGCATTCACCGCCACCGCCCTGGGCACCGCCGCGAAGATCTCCGAGTCCGACATCGAATCACCGTAGGCAACGCAGTCGTCCAGCCTCAACCCGAACTCTGCACACAGCCGGTCCGCGATCTTCACCTTCGCGGCCGGGTTGAGAATGCCCGTCCGGTCGACCGGCTCGGTGAAAGGCAGCACCGGCCAGCGTGAGCCATGGGCGGCGTGCGCTCCCCAGTCCAGCAGTCGTGCCACAAAGAAGTCGGGCGAGAGGGAGATAACGGCACAGTAATCCCCTTGACTCCGAATGTCCGCCCAGACCTCGCGGATGCCGACCAGCCAGGGCGCACCCTCGAAGGCCGCAGACACCTGAGCCGTGGTGAGGTCGGCCCACAACTCCCGGGCCCGCACCGCGAACTCGTCCGGCGCCAGCCCCCGGGCCAGGAAGTCGCGCTCCAGCTCGGCGATTTCGGTGCTCAGCCCCAGCTGCCGGGAGATCTCCACAGCGGCGGCCGAACCGCGGATGAGCGTTCCATCGAGGTCGAAGAGATGCAGTCTGCGTGGGCTCGCCATGTACGCCGAGATTAGTACGTGCGACTACTCCCGTGGGCAGACGCCCTTGCGCGGGCCGGAAGGCACCGTGTTTCACGTGAAACAACTCAAGCGGCCCGCCCGCCGGGCCCTGCTCGTCGTCCATGTCGCCGCCTCCGTGAGCTGGCTCGGGCTCACCCTCGGTCTGCTGACACTCGGCGTCACCGCCTTCATCACACACGACCCCTCCACCACGCAGGCCGCTTACCGCGCCATGAAGATCTTCGCCGACTGGCTGATCGTCCCGGTCGGCCTGCTCGCCCTCGCCAGCGGACTGCCGCTCTCACTCGCCACCCCGTGGGGCCTGGCGCGGCATCGCTGGGTGTGGACCAAGTTCTGGCTCACCCTGGTCACTCTCGCCGCGACGGTCTTCGCGCTGCGTCCGGGCATCAACGACGCTGTGGGCGCCGGAATACCCGACAGCAGCCTGATCGCGGCGCCTTCGGTGGCCACCTCCGCCTATCTCTTCATGACGGCGATCTCGGTGCTCAAGCCCTGGGGCCTCACCCGGCGCGGCCGGCGCCTCCAGGTCTCGGCGACTTCCCGCAAAAGGGTGGACGAACGATCACCGACTCCGACAGCCTGATCTCCATGCCGACACCTTTCTCCGCTCTCCCGATCCGGCCGCTGACCAGGGGTGACCTCATGTCCTGCGCGGACCTCGCCGAGGACCGCGACTGGGCGCGCGAGGAGCACAAGTGGGGCTTGCTGCTGACTGCGGGGACCGGATATGGCATCGATGATCCGGCGGGCAAGGGACTGGCAGCGGTATGCGTCCTCACCTCCTACGGTCCGGATCTCGCCGCCGTCGGCATGATGCTCGTCGCCGGGCGGTATGCCCGGCAGGGTCTCGGACGCCGGCTGATGGCCCATGTGCTGCACGAGGCCGGAGACATCCCGCTCGCGCTCTACGCCACGCGGGACGGCCGTCCGCTCTACCAGCAGCTCGGCTTCACCGACGCGGGCGCGGCGGAGACGGTCCGCGGGCGCTTCCGGTCCCCGCAGAGCGCGCCGCGGGTAATGACCCGTGCTGCGGCCGCCGATGACCTGGCCGCCCTCGTACGCCTGGACACCGAGGTCTTCGGGGTGGACCGCACGCATGTCCTCGCCCGGCTCCCCGCCTTCGCGGACCGGCTGAGGGTCGCTGAGGCCGGCTCCGGGATCATCGGATACGCGGCGGCTTGGCCCACGCGGACAACGGATGTCATCGGCCCGCTGATCGCCCGGGACACCGAGACGGCGAAGGCGCTGATCTCCTCACTGGCCAAGGATTCGGACCGGCCGGTGCGCCTGAACATCGACGTACGCCACGAGGAGCTGCTGACCTGGCTGAAGGAGCATGGCCTGGAGCAGGACATCCTCACGACGGTCATGGCCTACGGCACCCTGGACCTGCCGGGCGACTGGACCCGCCGGTTCGCGCCGCTGAGCCTGGCGACAGGCTGATCACCTCCGCCCACAGGGCTGAGCACCGCAACCCGGATAAAATAATTGCAAGCGCGGTATATTGCGATCGTCCCCTATCCTGGAGTCAAGGCCGCTCCGGACGATGGAGGACAGACGCATGACAGCGACGGACCCCGCACTCACCGCTCTCGCTCAGGGCTGGGTGGCTCTCTCCCTTCTGCACGGGAAGATCGAGGCGCATATCGAGCGCGCACTCCAGTCCGGGCACCATCTGAGCGTCCGCGAGTACTCCCTGCTCGACGTCCTCAGCCGCCAGCACACCGGGCCGGGCGGCCATCTGCAGATGAAGCAGGTCGCCGACGCCGTCGTCCTCAGCCAGAGCGCCACCACGCGGCTGGTCACCCGCCTCGAAGACCGTGGCCTGCTGACCCGCTATCTGTGCGACACCGATCGCCGCGGCATCTATACCGATGTCACGGACGCCGGCCTGGCCCTGCTTGCCGAGGCCCGCCCCACCAATGACACGGCGCTGCGCGAAGCCCTCGACGAAGCGGCGAAGAATCCCGAGCTGGCCCCTCTCGTCAGGACCGTCGAGGAGCTGAGGATCCCCGCCTAATGCCCTCGGGCGTAGTCTGCGGATCATGAGCGATCTGGAGATACGGCCTGCCGCGCCCGATGACATCCCCGCCATCGTCGCGATGCTCGCCGACGATCCGCTGGGCGCGGAGCGCGAGTCCCCCGACGATCTCACCCCGTACATCGCGGCGTATGAGCGGCTGGCTCGCGACCCGAACCAGCATGTGATGGTGGCCGTACGCGACAGCCGGGTGGTCGGGACGCTCCAGCTCACAATCATCCCCGGACTGTCGCGGCGCGGCGCCACGCGCTCGGTTATCGAGGGCGTACGTATCCACGCCGACGAACGCGGCAGCGGGCTCGGCAGTAGGTTCATCGAGTGGGCAGTCGACGAATCCCGCAGCCGCGGCTGCCAATTGGTCCAGCTGACCTCTGACGCCAGCCGCTCCGATGCCCACCGCTTCTACGAGCGGCTCGGCTTCACCGCCTCTCATGTGGGCTTCAAACTGCAGCTCTGAACCGAGGAGTCCGCCGTGCAGCGCATCAGCGACGAACAGCGACGCCGCCGACTCGGACGGCGTCATCTGCTGGCCCCGTCCGTACGGGCGCAGGCACCGGTGGCGGTCGCGGACGCGCTCGTCGCACTGCACGCCACCGATGCGGCGACCGTCTTTCTCTCCGCCTGCGCCCGGCTCGCCGATGCGAGCGTCGAAGCGGTGGAGCGCGCACTGTACGAAGAGGTGGGGCTCGTCAGGCTGCTCTCCATGCGCAACACCCTGTTCGCCGTCTCCGCGGAACTGGCCCCCCATGTCGACGCCTCGACGGCGCGTGCCATCGCCGCCAAGGAACGCAGGACCTTGGTAAAGCATCTGACGGAACCGGTCAACGGGCTGGACGAGCGCTGGCTCGCCGAGACCGAGGCGGCGGCCCTGGCCGTCCTCGGCGCACGCGGTTCCGCCACCGGCAGCGAGCTGTCCGCCGCCGTCCCTGCCCTGCGTACGAAGATCACGGTCTTCCCCGGCAAGAAGTGGGAAGCCGTTCAGGGTGTCGCCAGCCGGGTCATCCGTGTGCTCGCCGCCGATGGACGCATTCGCAGGGACCGGCCACGCGGCTCGTGGACCTCCAGCCAGTTCCGCTGGATCGCCTCCGAACCCTGGCCCTCCGGCTCGGCCGCCGATTCACGTGCGGAGCTGGCCCGGCGCTGGCTGCTCTCGTACGGGCCGGGCACCGAGGCCGATCTGAAGTGGTGGACCGGGTGGACCCTGACCGAGGTCCGCACAGCCCTGGCCGCGATCGGTGCCGAGGAGGTCGCCCTCGACACCGGCACCGGTTTCGTGGCCGCCGGCGACACGGCTCTCGAATCGCCGGTGGAGCCCTGGGCCGCACTGTTGCCCGGCCTCGACCCGAGCGCCATGGGGTGGGCCGACCGAGACTTTCACCTCAACAAGGACCACCGCCTCGCGCTCTTCGACCGGTCGGGGAACATCGGCCCGACCGTGTGGTGGAACGGCTCGATCGTCGGCGGCTGGGCGCAGCGCGCGGACGGCGAGGTGGTGTGGCGCCTGCTGACCGACCCCGGCAGCGACGCCGCCACCGTCATCGAGGCGGAGGCGGCCCGGCTGTCGGCCTGGGTGGGCGAGGCCCGGATCACACCCCGCTTCCGCACCCCGCTGGAGCGGGAACTGATGGCCTGAGAGATCCGGCCTCGCCCGTTTCACGTGAAACATCCGGCCTGTTTCACGACGGCAGGCCGCGCCACCCTTCCTTGTCGACACCGCCGGGCACATCCCCCTCGGGGTCGTACGGCTCCCGGGTAAAGACAAACGATCCAAGATCGAGATGGCTCACGGAGCCGTCCGGCCGCCGCATCACACGCAAGGTCTCCCCTACGTAGTAGCCGTCGAGTCCCTTCCAGCTGCCGTCGGGCTGTACGACGAAGCGGGAACCACGTCCGTTGCCGCGCAACGGATGCAGTTCCAGGCCACGGTCCGCCGCCAGCTTCAGTCCGAAGGTGTTCGCGCCCCAGTACCACGGTCCGGTAAGGCCCAGCAGCGCCTGGTCGATCTCGGGGAGCGGCCTCCATGGCTCGGGGATCCGCGGCTCCGCATCCGCCACGATGGAGACGAGATCGGCGGCGACCGCACCGACGAGTGGCCCCGAGGTGACATTCGCGAGTGCCACCGCGGCCACCCCGTCCTCCACGCACACCCACAGACCGGCGAGAAAGCCCGGCAGCGAACCCGTATGGCCGACCAGCGTCCGCCCGCCCCGGCGGGCCAGTTGCGTGCCGAGACCGTAGCCGCCGTCCCACTGGCCGGCCTCGGGCGGCACGGACGGCGTCCGCAGTTCCTGTACGGACGCCGCGCTCAGGACCTTCTCGTCGCCCTCGGCGAGGAAGACGGCGAAGCGGCAGAGGTCGGCGGCGGTCGACCAGAGCTGGCCGGCCGGGGCCATCAGACCGAGGTCCTCGGCCGGTTCTGGCAGCATCGCATCGGCCCAGGGATGCACGGCCCAGCCGCCGGCGTGCGGGGCGACGGGCTGCGCGCTCGTACGGTCCAGGGACAGCGGCTCAAGGACCTCGCGCCGCAGCACCTCCTCCCAGGAGGCTCCGCGCACCGCCTCGACCAGCGAACCGAGCAGCGTGAAGCCCGGATTGGAGTAGTGGTGCAGCCGCCCGGCAGGGTGCAGTACGGGCCGTTCGCCGAGGACGTCGGCGAGTTCGGGGCGGAGCGTGCCCGGAGTCCGTTCCCACCAGGGCGCCGGGGACTCCGCGGCCAGACCCGCGCTGTGCCCGAGGAGCTGGGCGATGGTGACCTCACCCACCCCGGTGCCCGGAAGGTGCTTCTCCAGCGGGTCATCGAGATCGAGCAGCCCTTCGTCACGCAGGCGCAGCACCAGAACGGCGGTGAAGGTCTTGGTGATCGAGCCGATGCGGTACTGGGTGTCGGTGTCCGGGGCGTGCCCGTCCACACAACTGCGCGAGCCCGTCCACACCATCCGCCCCTCGCGTGCCACCGCCGCGACGAGTGAGGGCGCGCGTCCCTCCGTCTGGGCGCGGGCGATGCGATGGAGCAGGGCGCGTTGCGTACCGGGCAGCAGGTCTTCCGTGCGTGAGGTCATGCCCCAGATCTACCGGTGCCGCCCCGCCGAGTCGACTACTTTTCACCCGCGCCACTGCGGGTACCCGGGCAGGTCGACGCGCGTTGCGCGACGCTTGCGGGCCGCCCCGTATACGTACTCCTACGTACGTCCGAGTCGTATGCCGGGGAAGGCTGACCGTGGATCTTCGCTACTGGCTGCCGCGCGCGGTGGATGTCGCCGAGCAATGGGGCGACCGGTTCGGCCCCTTCGAGGCGCACGCGGCGCAC
This sequence comes from Streptomyces sp. NPDC042201, assembly GCF_055582185.1. Classification (NCBI taxonomy): domain Bacteria; kingdom Bacillati; phylum Actinomycetota; class Actinomycetes; order Kitasatosporales; family Streptomycetaceae; genus Streptomyces; species Streptomyces sp. NPDC042201. The sequence goes on from NZ_JBVJDS010000001.1 coordinate 267,894, forward strand.
CGGATCGGCGACGAGGCGTTCGCGGACGCGTTCGGCCTTTTCGCCAAGCGGATGGAGGACAACTACCCGTTCTTCCATCCCCGGTACGCGGGGCAGATGGTGAAGCCCCCGCATCCGGCGGCGGTCGTCGGCTATCTCACGGCGATGCTGTTCAACCCCAACAACCACGCGGCCGAGGGTGGTCCCGCGACCACGGAGATGGAACGCGAGTGCGTCGCCGCGCTGGCGGAGATGTTCGGCCTCCCCGCGCATGTCGGGCATCTGACGACCAGCGGGACGATGGCGAACCTGGAGGCGCTCTATGTGGCCCGCCGGCTGCATCCGGACCGGGGAGTGGCCTACAGCTCGGAGTGCCACTACACGCATGAGCGGATGTGCGAGGTGCTGGGCGTCGAGGGCCACCGGGTGCCGGTGGACGCGCACGGCCGGATCGAACTGAACGCCCTGGAAGACCTGCTGAAAACCGGCCGGGTCGGCACGGTGGTGGTGACCACGGGCACCACGGGTCTCGGAGCCGTGGACCCGGTGCACGAGGTGGTCCCGCTGGCCCGGCGCTACGGAGCACGGGTGCACGTGGACGCGGCGTACGGCGGCTTCTACGCGCTGCTCGGCCGGCCCGACGCGCCCGAGGGGATCGATCCGAGGCCGTGGCAGGCCATCGCGGAGTGCGACTCGGTCGTGGTGGACCCGCACAAGCACGGGCTGCAGCCCTACGGCTGCGGGGCGGTCCTGTTCCCCGACCCGCGTGCCGGCCGGCACTTCGCGCACGACTCGCCGTACACCTACTTCACCGATGCCGAGCTGCACCTGGGCGAGATCAGTCTGGAGTGCTCGCGGGCGGGCGCCGCGGCCGCGGGCCTGTGGCTGACCCTTCAGCTCCTCCCGCTGACCCCCCAGGGATTCGGGGCGATCCTCGCGGCCAACCGTCGCGCGGCGCTGCGGTGGGCCGATCTGCTGGAGGCATCGGACGCGCTCGAGCTGTACCAACGGCCCGACCTCGACATCGTCAGCTACTTCCCGACGACCCGGCCCGCTTCGCTGTCCGCCATCGACGCGGCGTCCGGACGTCTGCTGCAAGGCGGCATGACCGCTCCCGAGGAGCCGGTCTTCCTGAGTGTGCTGCGTACGGACGCCGAGGCGTTCGTACGCCGGCATCCGCGGATCATCCGCGACGCCGATGCGGCACGGGTGATGCGCAGTGTCCTGATCAAGCCGGAGGCCGAGCACTATCTCGACCGCCTGCACGCCCGGGTGGAGCAGCTCGCCGTCCGCGGCGAAGGGCGGTAGCGCACGGCCCCCGCACCGCCTTCCGGAGGGAACCGTTGTCCACGACCGAACGTCCGCCGCGTGGTGTCCTGAGCCGTCCTGCCAGGTCCGACACCGACGCCCTCGCCGCGCTGCTGGCAGGAGCCTTCCATGACGATCCGCTGACCCGCTGGATCATTCCGGACGGCCGCCGCCGGGCAGAACTCCTGCCCGGTTTGTTCCGTGTCTTCATCGATGTCTCCCACGACTACGACGGGGTGGCCACCTCGCCCTGCGGAAACGCGGTGTTGCTGTTCCTGCCACCCGGGGCCTCGGAGGAGGTGGACCGGCGCGAGGACGAGCTGGAAGAGCGGTTCACCGCTGTCCTCGGCGAGCACGCCGAAGCGCTGGGGACCATCGTCCGCCTCCAGGCCAAGCACCATCCGACGGAGCCCGCGCACTTCTACGCGTCGTTCGCCGCGGTCAGTCCCGCGCATCAACGCCGAGGCCTGCTGACCGGACTGCTGGCCGGACTGATCGAGCGAACCGACCGTGAAGGCTGCGGCGCGTACGCGGAGGCCAGCTCACCCGGCGGTGCGGCGCTGTGCCGGCACCAGGGCTTCCGCCGGCTGGGCGAAGACATCGTGCTGCCGGACAGCGGTCCTTCGCTCCGGCCGATGTGGCGGGATCCACGGTGAGGGGCGACGAGCAGATCCACTTCTGGTCCGCGGGCGAAGTGGCGCGCGGCGAGGTCCCGGAGCAGCATCTGCCGTATCTGCGCGAGGTGCTGGAGTGGAGCGGCGACTTCCTCGTGTCCGCCCACCCGGAGCTGGGCCGCAGCGGCCCCGTGTGCCCGTACACCCAGCCTTCGCTGCGCAAGGAACTGTTCCATCTGGCGGTGCCGGCCGACACGGAGGACGCGGACCTGTCCTCGGCCGTCGGCTCGTTGCGGGCCTGGTACGAGAAGCTGTCGACCGACTTGGACGAGGCGGACCAGGAGCTGCTGACGCTGCTGCTGGTACTGCCCCGGTTCGACCGGTCGGACTCGGCCGAACTGGACGAGCTCCAGCGCAAGGCCAAGGACGAGTTCGTGGCCGACGGGCTGATGATCGGCCAGTTCCATCCGGTGTGCGAGGAACCGGGCCTGTGGAACGCCGTGTTCCGACCGCTCCGGGCGCCGCTGCCGTTGCTGGCGGTGCGTAAGCTCCTCGTCTTCGACCTGCCGTTCCTGCTCGGCGACGATGTGCACATGGACCACTATCTGCGCCGATTCGCCCCGGACATACCGGCCAGGGTCCGCGGCCAGCTGGTCAGCCGGGTGGTGTCCTGACCTACTGGTACCAGAACACCGCCCACGCACGGAAAGCCGGTGCCCGCCTCCTGTCCCCAGGACCCCGGGCACCGGCTTTTCGCACCCCGAACCACCCGGTAGCCCCCCAGGAGATCACGATGGCACCCGACCGCACGAGCACCGCGACGGGACCGGTCCCGGCATGCCACAGGCAACGGGCAGCGGACGGATCGCCTGGGAGGCACTGCCTGACGAGGTGACAGCTCCGATCGAGCGACTGCTCGGCAGCAAGGTGGTCAGGGCGGTCAGCCAGCCGGGCGGATTCTCCGAAGGCCTCGCCGCGCGCGTGCGTCTCGCGAACGGCCGGCGGGCGTTCGTCAAGGCGGCGAGCTCGCTGACGGCGCCAGCGGTGGCGGAGCACCATCGCAGGGAAATCGCGATCTCACAGCGGCTTCCCCGGGAGGTACCGGCGCCGCGGTTGCTGGAGGCGTACGACGACGGGGTCTGGGTCGCGCTGGTGTTTGAGGAGATTCCGGGGCACCTGCCCGCCCAGCCGTGGCAGCGGGACGAACTCGACAGGGTGCTCGCGGCAGTCACCGATGTGGCAAGGGTCCTGACACCGTCCCCGGTCGACGCGGCGTTCCTGGGCAAGCCGCGGCTCGGAGGCTGGCTGGCGCTGGCGAACGAAGGCGGCGTCAAGCAGGCAGAAGCGCTGTCGCCTTGGGCGGCTGACCATTTCGACGAACTCGCCTCACTCGAGGAGAACGCTTCACTGGCCGGCGACACCCTCCTGCACGGAGACCTGTACCCCTTCAACATCATGCTGACCGCGGAGCGCGTCTTCGTCATCGACTGGCCTCACGCGTGGATCGGGGCCCCTCACTGCGATGTGGTGACGCTGCTCTCGAGCGCCTCACTCAGCGGCGTGGACCCACAGCCGATCGCCGACAGCCACCCGTTGACCCGCGACCTCGACCCGGTCCGGATCAATGAGGTGCTCGCGATGCACGCCGGATTCCTCCTCCGAACCGCAGGGTTGTTCGGACCGGCGGCCGATCCCCACATCGTCAACATGATGGTCGCGTTGGGCCTCGCCTCGCTGCGCTGGCTGCGAGAACGCCTCTGATCTCGCGACCCATGGCACAGGGCGCCGTGCCGGCCAGCGGGTTCTCGGGCAGTGTGTGCAGGCATGACGACGTTTTCCGACGAGAGCATCCACCCGTTCCGTGTCGATATCCACCAGGACGAGCTGGACGATCTCCACGAGCGCCTCGACCGCACCCGCTGGCCGGACGAACTGCCCGGAGTGGGCTGGGCATACGGCGTTCCGCGGGACTACCTCAAGGACCTCGTGAGGTACTGGCGGCACACGTACGACTGGCGTGCCGCGGAAGCCCGGTTGAACCAGTGGCCGCAGTTCACCACCACGATCGACGGGGCGAATATTCACTTCGCCCATATCCGGTCGCCGGAGCCGGCTGCGACCCCGCTGGTCATGACACACGGCTGGCCGGGCTCGATCGTCGAGTTCACCGAGGTCGCCGGTCCGCTCACCGACCCGCGAGCCCACGGCGGCGACCCCGCCGGCGCGTTCCACCTGGTGCTGCCGAGCATTCCCGGGTTCGGGCTGTCCGGGCCCACGAGGGACAAGGGCTGGGAGTTCAAGCGGGTCGCCGGCGCGTTCGCCGAGCTGATGGAACGCCTCGGCTACGAGCGGTACGGAGTACAGGGAGGTGACTGGGGGGCCGGCATTTCCCGCGAGCTCGGCCGGACCCGGCCCGACCGGGTCATCGGCGTACACCTGAACCTGCTGCCGAACTCAGCCGCGACCCAGGACCCCGGTGCGGACGAACTGGACGCACTGGACCCCGCCGAGCGCCGGCGCACGCTCGCCTCCTGGGAACGCATGCGGGAATGGAGCCGTGACCGCCAGGGCTACGCCGACATCCAGTCCACCCGGCCGCAGACCCTGGCCTACGGCCTCACCGACTCGCCAGTGGGCCAACTGGCCTGGATCGCGGAAAAGTTCAAGGAGTGGACCGACTCCCGCGACCGCCTCGAAGACGCCGTCAACCGCGACCAGATGCTCACCAACGTGATGCTGTACTGGCTGACCGGCACGGCCGGCTCGTCCGCCCGCATCTACTACGAGCGCGCGCACGCAGACTACTGGGGCACGCCTCCTGAGCCCTCGGCAACGCCGACCGCGCTGGCCGACTTCCCGCACGACAACTTCATTCCGCTGCGGCACATCGCGGAGCGGACGAACAACATCGTGCAATGGACGAGTTACGACCGGGGCGGCCACTTCGCGGCCATGGAACAGCCGGACCTGCTGGTAGGCGACGTAAGGACGTTCTTCCGATACGTGCGCGACCTCTGACGGAGCCACCCCGGGTAACCCAGGTTCGCCGGCCGCCCAGCACCCTGCTCACCACTGGACCAGTTACCGGCCGAATGCCTGGGCCGCTTCTTGATCGACAGTGGTGTCGTGCTCTGACAGGGTCAGTGGATGCGGATACCCAGACAGGCAGCCAGAGTCGCGGTGCTGGACCCGGCAGGGTCGGTCTTCATGCTCCGGTATGACAACGAGGAAGTCGGTGTCCACTGGGCGATGCCGGGCGGTGGCATGGACCCAGGTGAGACTCCGCAGCAGGCGGCCGAGCGTGAGCTCCGCGAGGAGACGGGGTGGACCGACATCAAGCTCGGCCGCACCGTGTTGTGTCTTTGGGAACACGACTTCACCAGGGCCGGCGTCCCAGTTCGACAGCGCGAACATATCTTCCTCGCACATGGCCCCTATCGTGACCCTGTCGGTGACCTTGCTGCCTCGCATGCCGCAGACAAGATCCTCCATTGGCGGTGGTGGTCGCCGGACGAACTGTCCGGTGATACGGAGCCGTTGTGGCCGCCGCAGCTGCCGGAACTACTCGCCGGCGTGAGGAGGAGCGGTCCGCCAACAACACCGATCGACCTTGGATACGTCCGGAACGGGGCGGTCGGCTAGGGCTGACCGTCGCGTATGTAGGGTCTCAAATCGCACGACATGTAGCATTTATTTGGTTTCTGCGCGTTTAGGTGAGGTTGCGTCGTCCCAACGCGTCAGCGCCGACCTGGTGCGTGGGCGGTACCGGTCCGGCCGTTCGGCCGCGCGTCACCTGGAGATGCGGGCTTCGATGCCGTCAAGCAGGAAGTCGAGGCCGATCCGGAAGGTGTGGTCGGCGTCCAGGTGGGCGGCATCGCGCACCACCGTGGCCAGCGCGGGGAATCGGCCGGTGGCGAAGGTCCGCTCCAGATAGGGCCCGAGTGAGGCCTGCCAACGCTTCTCGTCCATCCCGGTAGCCCGCTCGGCACGCCGCTCGGCGATCTCCCGACGCACCGCGCCGATCACGTACGCGTCGACCGCGGTGACCACCGGCATGATGGCGTCCACATCAACGCCGCCCAGCGCGGCCACGACGGCCTCCCCCCTGGTCAGCGCGTGCGGCCCGAGCTGCGGTCGTCCACCGAGCAGATCGGCGAGCCATTCGTGCTCGTGAGCGGCGCGCCGGGTGGTTTCGGCAAGAGACCGCAGCACCTCCCGCCAGTCGTCTCCGACCGGCCGGATCTCGGCGTGGACCGCGTCGACCATCAGGTCGAGCAACTCTTCCTTGCTGGCGATGTAGCTGTACAGCCGCATCGGCCCGACGTCCAGCGCGGTGGCGACCTTGCGCAGCGACACCGCCTCCAGGCCGTCCGCGTCGGCCAACTGGATCGCCGCTCGCACGATCCGCTCTCGGTTCAACGCGGCCGGCACGGGTCGATTCGGTGGCTCCGGCCTCTCCCACACCAACATGCCGCTTACAGTACATCGCATCGGGCGATACAGTGTATCGATCTGTACGGCGTATCGAGGAGAGGCAACCATGACCATCGCCATCGTCGGAGCCGGCCTCGGCGGCCTGGCTCTCGCCCGTGTGCTGCATGTGAACGGCATCGACGCCGTCATGTATGAACGTGAATCGTCACGCGGTGCGCGCGGTCAGGGCGGCATGCTCGACATCCACTCCGGCCAGCGGGCGCTGCACGAGGCCGGTCTGATCGACCAGTTCTACGCGATTGCCCGTGGCGAAGGCCAGGACATGCGTCTTCTCGAGCCGGATGGCACCCTGCTGCTCCAGGAGGACACACCCGACGACGCCCCACTCGATCGACCCGAGGTCGACCGCGCCGATCTGCGCAACCTGCTGCTGGATTCCCTCCCCGAAGACATGGTGCGCTGGGGGCACACGTTCAAATCCGCCGACAACGGCCTGCTGCACTTCGCCGACGGCAGCAGTGCGACGTACGAGCTGCTGGTCGGCGCAGACGGCGCGCAGTCCCGGGTCCGCGCGCTGCTCACCGACGCCCGCCCGGCGCATATCGGCCAGAACATCGTCGAGGTCGGCATTCCCGACATCGACCGCACGCACCCCGACCTCGCGGCGATGGTCGGGCGCGGCAACTACTGGGTGCTCGGCAACGGACTGTCCCTGGCGGCGCAGCGCAACGGCGACGGCCGCGTTCGCATCGGCCTCAGCTTCTACAACACCGCCGAGGACTGGTTCGCCACCAGCGGGATCCCGTTCGACGACCCGGCCGCCGCCCGGGCGCGGCTGATCGACCTGCTCCCCGGCTGGGACTCACGGTTCACCGCGCTGATCGCGGCCTGCGACGACACGGTCGTGCCGCGGTCGATCACCACTCTCCCGGTCGGCCTGACCTGGCCGTCGACGCCAGGTATCACGCTGCTCGGCGATGCCGCGCACCTGATGCCGCCGGTGGGAGAGGGCGCCAACATGGCGTTGCTCGACGGCGCCCTGCTCGGTCTCGCGCTGGCCGCGCACCCGGACGACTTTCCCGCCGCCGTCAAAGAATACGAACGCGAGATGTTCGAACGCACCAGCGCTGCCGCCCGGATGTCCGCGGACATGCAGGAATTGCTGACGGCGCCGGACGCCGCCCAGAAAATGCTCGCATTCTTCCAACCTGGCCTACTGGGCCTTCCGACCAGCAGATGATGATGCACCTCGAAGCTGGATTGATCGATGCCATTTCCTCGGCGGAACGATGAGTCTGCGGCTGAGCCACCGAGCACGAGGACTACATGCGAGCTCAGATCGCGCACCGATGAGTTTCCCGCGCCGCGCCGGTCTGTACGCGTGAGACCGACTCACGGAAGGCTGGCGCCATGCGGAAACTGATCTACGGCATGAACCTGACCCTGGACGGCTACATCGCCGCGCCCGGCGACGACATCGGCTGGGGCGTGCCGAGCGACGAGCTGTTCCAGTTTTGGTCCGACCAGTTGCAGGCGACCGACCTGTCGCTGTACGGGTGCAAGCTGTGGCAGACGATGAGCTCCCACTGGCCGACCGGCGACCAGCAGCCCAACGCCACCCCGGCGGAGATCGAGTTCGCGCGCCGCTGGCGGGACATGTCGAAGGTGGTGTTCTCCTCGACGATCGACAAGGTCGACTGGAACACCCGCCTGGTCACCGGCGACGCGGTCGCCGAGATCACCCGGCTCAAGGCCGAGGACGGCGGCCCGATGGACATCGGCGGCGCGACGCTCGCCGGGGCGGCCATGCGGGCCGGGCTGATTGACGAGTACGTGCTGGCCACCGCGCCGGTCCTGGTGGGCGGCGGCACGCCGTTCTTCACCGCGCTGGACAACTGGGTGAACCTGAACCTGGTGGAGACGCGGACGCTTCCCGGCGGCGTGATCCTGACCAGGTACGAGACGAGGCGCTGAGCAGCAGCACCCACGCGCCAGTCTCACGGTGATGTCTTATACGACATCGGTACGACACGGCCCGTGAGATTACGACATCAGCCGCGAGACCCTACACGGCGGGATCAGGTCTGGGCCATGTCCACGAAGCGTGAGTAGTGGCCCTGGAACGCCACCGTGATCGTTGCTGTCGGACCGTTACGGTGCTTGGCCACGATGAGGTCGGCTTCGCCGGCGCGGGGTGACTCCTTCTCGTACGCGTCCTCGCGGTGCAGCAGGATCACCATGTCCGCGTCCTGCTCGATGGAACCCGACTCACGCAGGTCGGAGACCATCGGCTTCTTGTCCGTGCGCTGCTCGGGGCCACGGTTCAGCTGGGAGAGCGCGATGACCGGCAGCTCCAGTTCCTTGGCCAGGAGCTTGAGGTTTCGCGACATGTCCGAGACCTCCTGCTGGCGGCTCTCGGCCCGCTTCGAGCCACCGGACTGCATCAGCTGCAGATAGTCGATGATCACGAGCTTGAGCTCGTTCCGCTGCTTGAGGCGGCGGCACTTCGCCCGGATCTCCATCATCGAGAGATTCGGCGAGTCGTCGATGTAGAGCGGGGCCTGCGAGATGTCCGGCATACGACGGGCCAGCCGTGTCCAGTCCTCGTCCGTCATCGTGCCGGAGCGCATATGGTGCAGCGCCACCCGCGCCTCCGCGGACAGCAGACGCATGGCGATCTCGTTCCGCCCCATTTCCAGGGAGAAGATCACGCTGGGCAGATTGTTCTTGATGGACGCGGCACGGGCGAAGTCCAGGGCGAGCGTGGACTTACCCATGGCGGGGCGGGCCGCGATGACGATCATCTGGCCGGGGTGCAGACCGTTGGTGAGGGAGTCGAAGTCCGTGAAGCCCGTCGGCACGCCGGTCATCTCGCCGCTGCGCGAACCGATCGCCTCGATCTCGTCGAGCGCGCCCTCCATGATGTCGCCGAGCGGCAGATAGTCCTCGCTGGTCCGTTGCTCGGTGACGGCGTAGATCTCGGCCTGGGCGGAGTTGACGATCTCGTCGACGTCGCCGTCCGCCGCATAACCCATCTGCGTGATTTTCGTACCGGCCTCGACGAGCCTCCGCAGCACCGCCCGCTCATGGACGATCTCCGCGTAGTACGACGCGTTGGCCGCGGTCGGCACCGACTGGACGAGTGTGTGCAGATACGAGGCCCCGCCGACGCGCGTGATCTCCCCGCGCTTGGTCAGCTCGGCCGCCACGGTGATCGGGTCGGCCGGCTCCCCCTTGGCGTAGAGGTCGAGAATCGCCTGAAAGACGGTCTCGTGCGCCGGGCGGTAGAAGTCGTGCCCCTTGATGATCTCCACGACGTCGGCGATGGCGTCCTTGGACAGCAGCATGCCGCCGAGGACCGACTGCTCGGCATCGAGATCCTGCGGGGGCACCCGCTCGAAACCGGAGGATCCGCCGTCCCACGCGCCATTGTCACGGCCGCGGTCGTGCTGCTCCTCGCGGCCCCTTCCCTCACCGCGACGCTGCCGGGAGACAGGCAGACGGTCACTGGGTCCGGTGTCGGTCCAAGGGTCGTCCAATGGCTCGGGAATGCTCACCGGCCACCTCCTCACGTCCGCTCCGCGGACCTCGCCGTGCCAATCTTTCTACGGCACGACACTGACAAAACGAGAGGGCTGACTCCGGTTCCGGCGCGTCGGACGCCGGTCCACGGTAGGCCCGTAGGCACCGTCAGCCAATCTGGTTATCCACAGGCCATGTGGACGACCGACCAGATGCTGTGGAGAACTCACACGAACCTGTGCACGGACCGGGGGACAGCACTGTGGACAAACTCATAGCGACCCCGAGCCGACCGCTCTGACCTGCCCTTTTTCCGTCCACTGGCTGTGGGGAAGAAAAACTTTCCCGACTGGACCAAGATCAGAACAAACACCGCACAGCAGAGCCCCCACCACCGGGCCAAGTAAGGACCAGAGGCGCATTGCGTCACTTACCTGTGGAAGATTAGATTGAGCGCATGACCCAGGCCCCCGCGCCATCCAGGACAGGACGCCGACGGCACGATCGTGAGATCGTCGCCCTCGCCGTTCCCGCCTTCGGCGCCCTCGTCGCCGAGCCGCTTTTCGTGATGGTCGACAGTGCGATCGTCGGCCATCTCGGCACCCCGCAACTCGCCGGGCTGGGGATCGCGGCGGCCCTGCTGACCACCGCGGTGAGCGTCTTCGTCTTCCTCGCCTACGCCACCACCGCGGCTGTCGCCCGGCGGGTCGGCGCGGGCGATCTCCCGGCCGCCATCCGTCAGGGCATGGACGGCATCTGGCTCGCGCTGCTGCTCGGTGCCGCCGTCATCGCCGTCACGCTCCCTACCGCACCCTGGCTCATCGAACTGTTCGGAGCGTCGGACACCGCGGCCCCGTACGCCATCACGTATCTGCGTATCTCCAGCCTCGGAATCCCCGCCATGCTGGTCGTGCTGGCCGCCACCGGTGTCCTACGCGGGCTCCAGGACACCCGGACACCGCTGTATGTCGCCATCGGCGGGTTCGGCGCCAACGCGGCGCTCAATGCCGTGTTCGTCTACGGCGCCGGACTCGGCATCGCCGGCTCCGCCTGGGGCACGGTGATCGCCCAGTGCGCCATGGCCGCCGTCTATCTGGTGGTCGTCGTACGGGGCGCACGCCGGCACGGCGCCTCACTGCGCCCCGATGCCGCGGGGATACGGGCGAGCGCACAGGCCGGCGTACCGCTGCTGGTCCGTACGCTCTCGCTACGCGCGGTCCTGATGATCGCCACCGCGGTCGCCGCGCGGCTCGGTGACGCGGATGTCGCCGCCCACCAGATCATTCTGTCGCTGTGGAGCCTGATGGCCTTCGCGCTCGACGCAATCGCCATCGCAGGACAGGCGATCATCGGCCGCTACCTCGGAGCCGGCGACACGAAGGGCGCCCGGGAAGCCTGCCGCCGCATGGTGGAGTGGGGGATTGTGTCCGGTGTGCTGCTCGGCGTCGCGATCGTGCTCGCGCGCCCGCTCTTCATCCCGCTGTTCACCGGTGACCAGACGGTACGGGACACCCTGCTCCCGGCCCTGCTCGTCGTGGCCATCTCCCAGCCGATCGCAGGAATCGTCTTCGTACTGGACGGCGTGCTGATGGGAGCGGGGGACGGCCGGTATCTCGCGGGAGCCATGTTGGCGACACTGGCGGTCTTCGCACCGGTGGCGCTCCTTGTCCCCACCCTCGGCGGCGGGCTGACTGCCCTGTGGTGGGCCATGGGCCTCATGATGGCGGTCCGCATGCTCACCCTCTGGCTGCGCACCCGCTCCGGCCACTGGCTGGTCACCGGCGCCACCCGCTGACCGGGAGCGTGCACCGCCCCTTCAGGCGAAACATTCCGAGTGTCCGTTTCACGTGAAACATGGCCCCACCCAGAATGGCGAGAGGGCCGCACCCCCTGCGGGATGCGGCCCTCTCCATGCTCTGCCGAGCGCAGCGCTTACGCGGCGATGACCTCGATGCCGAGCTTCGCGGCGACCTCGGGGTGCAGACGCACGGACACCTGGTGCGAGCCCAGGGTCTTGATCGGCGCACCGAGCTCGATGCGGCGCTTGTCGACGTCCGGGCCACCGGCAGACTTGATCGCCGAAGCGAGGTCGGCCGGGGTGACGGAGCCGAAGAGACGGCCGGCGTCGCCGGAGCGAACAGCCAGACGCACCTTCACGCCTTCGAGGCGGGCCTTGATCTCATTGGCCTGCTCGATGGTCGCGATCTCGTGGATCTTGCGGGCGCGGCGGATCTGCGCCACGTCCTTCTCGCCACCCTTGGTCCAGCGGATCGCGAAACCACGCGGGACCAGGTAGTTGCGAGCGTAGCCGTCCTTGACGTCAACGACGTCGCCAGCGGCACCGAGGCCAGAGACCTCGTGGGTGAGGATGATCTTCATGATTCGGTCACCCTCCCTTATCGCGCGGTGGACGTGTAGGGCAGCAGCGCCATCTCACGGCTGTTCTTGACAGCCGTGGCGACGTCACGCTGGTGCTGCGTGCAGTTGCCGGTAACGCGGCGGGCACGGATCTTGCCACGGTCGGAAATGAACTTCCGCAGCATGTTCGTGTCCTTGTAGTCCACGTACTGGGTCTTGTCCTTGCAGAATGCGCAGACCTTCTTCTTAGGCTTGCGCACCGGCGGCTTCGCCATGGTGTTTCTCCTGTGTGATCAAGAAGTGGGGTACGAGCCCGCCCTTAGAAGGGAGGCTCGTCCGAGTAGCCGCCGCCGGAGCTTCCGCCCCAGCCGCCTCCATTGCCCCCGCCGCTCTGCGGCTGCTGCTGGCCGCCACTGGCCGGCGCGCTGGTGGCCCACGGGTCGTCGGCGGGAGCACCGCCACCGCCCTGCTGGCCACCACCACCGGGGCCGCCGCCCCAGCTGCCGCCGCCGCCCTGCTGGCCGCCGCCGTAACCGCCCTGGCCACTGCGACCGGTGGTCTTGGTGACCTTGGCCGTGGCGTTCTTGAGACTGGGGCCGACTTCCTCGACATCCAGCTCGTAGACCGTGCGCTTGACGCCCTCGCGGTCCTCGTAGGACCGCTGCTTCAGCCGGCCCTGCACGACAACGCGCATGCCTCGCTGAAGCGACTCGGCGACGTTCTCCGCCGCCTGACGCCAGACCGAGCAGGTGAGGAACAGGCTGTCGCCGTCCTTCCACTCATTGGTCTGACGGTCGAAGGTGCGGGGAGTGGACGCGACGCGGAACTTCGCGACCGCCGCACCGGACGGGGTGAAGCGCAGCTCGGGGTCGTCGACGAGATTGCCGACGACCGTGATGACGGTCTCGCCTGCCATGGGTGAACCTCTCGGCGGGGATTGCTTCTGGCTGCTTGCTGCTACTCGAACCCGATGACCTCTGAGCTAGGAGCTCAGTGGGTCTCGGGACGGAGGACCTTGGTCCGGAGGACCGACTCGTTCAGGTTCATCTGTCGGTCGAGCTCCTTGACGACCGCAGGCTCGGCCTGCAGGTCGATGACCGAGTAGATGCCCTCGGGCTTCTTCTTGATCTCGTAAGAGAGACGACGACGGCCCCAGGTGTCGACCTTCTCGACCTTTCCGCTGCCCTCACGGACAACGGAGAGGAAGTTCTCGATCAGCGGGGAGACTGCTCGCTCCTCGAGATCGGGGTCGAGGATGACCATCACCTCGTAGTGACGCATGTGGAACCCACCTCCTTTGGACTCAGCGGCCACGGTCGTTCCGTGGCAGGAGGGTCGTGATGCGTAAGCAACGGTATCGGCCGCCACTGACAATCCCGCTCGACGTGCGAGGGATCGTGTTCTGGCCTGGGCAGACACCGGTGCAGACCGTACAGACTACCCGCTCACTGCCTTCCGCTTGAAATCCGGCCGCCCTCGGACGCAATCTGTACACATCGGGTGTGTGCGGCGCTACGATGCGCCGCCTTCCGGCAAAGCCAGGAGGTGCCACATGGCACAGGCAATGCGACCGAACTCCGCGACCTCTCTCTTCGCCACGGACGGCAAGCGTCATCCGCTTCAGGACACTCTGATGGCGGTGACGCTGGCACTGGGACTTCTCGCCCTCATCACGGCGGGCTTCTACAACCTCCACCTGATCAGCTCGTGGGCCGGGCTGGTGGGGATCCTGACCGGCGCGTACGCACAGTTCATCTCCGTGACGACCCGTGAACGCTTCCTGACCATCGTCGGTCTGGGGGCCTCAGCGGTCGGCTTCTTCCTCGGAATGGCGCACGGCGGACTGTTCGGAGGGATCATCGGCTAGCCCCTGTCCGGTCAGGACCTGGCCGTCCGGGCAGACGGGGCGCTCCATCGGCGCAGTAGGCTTCGGCGCGAGAGCCGGAGCCCCTGTATCCATGGGGACACACCTGCCGAGGAGCGCCCCGCATGAGCCTGACCCTGAGGACCATCAGCCGCGAGCAGCATCTGGCGTACATCCAGAGCCTGCCCGCGGCGAGTCATTGCCAGGTCCCGGCATGGGCTGACGTCAAGACGGAGTGGCGCTCCGAGAACCTGGGCTGGTTCGACAAGAACGACCAGCTCGTCGGGGCCGGACTGGTGCTCTACCGGCAGCTGCCCAAGATCAAGCGGTATCTGGCGTATCTGCCGGAGGGCCCGGTGATCAATTGGTACGCCCCCAATCTGGACGACTGGCTCCAGCCCATGCTGGCGCATCTCAAGCACCAGGGCGCCTTCTCGGTCAAGATGGGGCCGCCGGTCGTCATCCGCCGCTGGGACTCGACCGCGATCAAATCCGGTATCCAGGACCAGGACGTCAAGCGCCTGCGCGATGTCGAGGCCACGCACATCGAGCCGCGCGCCTTCGAGGTGTCCGACCGGCTGCGCAAGATGGGCTGGCAGCAGGGCGAGGACGGCGGCGCCGGCTTCGGTGACGTACAGCCGCGCTATGTCTTCCAGGTGCCCCTGGCGAACCGCTCGCTGGACGATGTCCTCAAGGGCTTCAACCAGCTGTGGCGGCGCAATATCAAGAAGGCCGAGAAGGCCGGCGTCGACGTCGTCCAGGGGGGCTACGAGGACCTGGCCGAGTGGCAGCGGCTGTACGAGATCACCGCCGAGCGCGATCACTTCCGGCCGCGCCCTCTGTCGTACTTCCAGCGCATGTGGACCGTCCTGAACACCGAGGACCCCAACCGCATGCGTCTCTACTTCGCGCGTCACGAGGGCGAGAACGTCGCGGCCGCGACCATGCTGATCGTCGGCGGCCATGTCTGGTACTCCTACGGCGCCTCCGCCAACCACAAGCGTGAGGTCCGGCCCTCGAACGCGATGCAGTGGCGGATGCTGCGCGATGCCTACGCGATGGGCGCCACCGTCTACGACCTGCGCGGCATCTCCGATTCGCTCGACGAGACCGACCACCTCTTCGGACTGATCCAGTTCAAGGTGGGCACCGGCGGCGAGGCCGTCGAGTACATCGGCGAGTGGGACTTCCCGCTCAACAAACTGCTCCACAAGGCGCTCGACATCTACATGTCGCGCCGCTGACCGCGATGACGGGCCGGCGGACATTTCCGTAAGCCCCGCGACTTTCCCCAGACCACTCATAACCTTCATACACCGCAGCCACGAGAAAGGTTCCGGACCGGCATGGCGCTCTCCCTCTACGTCGACACCGCGCGCTGGCGGGCGCACCAGAAGTCGGTCATCGAGCAGTTCCCCGGGCTCGTCCCGGTCTGCAAGGGCAATGGCTACGGCTTCAGTCATGAGCGTCTCGCCGACGAGACCACCCGCTTCGGCTCCGACACGCTCGCCGTCGGCACCATCTACGAGGCCGCCCGGATCAAGGACTGGTTCAGCGGCGACCTTCTCGTCCTCACGCCCTTCAGGCGCGGCGAGGAGCCGGTACCGCTGCCCGACCGCGTCATCCGTTCCGTCTCGTCCGTCGACGGTGTGTTCGCGCTGGTGGGCGCACGTGTCGTCATCGAGTGCATGAGCTCCATGAAGCGCCACGGCGTCAAGGAGGAGGAGCTCGGCCAGCTGCACGCGGCCATAGAGGACGTACGGCTCGAAGGCTTCGCCCTGCACCTCCCGCTCGACCGTACGGACGGCTCCGACGCGGTCGAGGAAGTCATCAGCTGGATGGACCGGCTGCGCGCCGCGCGCCTCCCCCTGCACACCATGTTCGTCAGCCACCTGCGCGCCGAGGAGCTGGCCCGGCTGCAGCAGCAGTTCCCGCAGACCCGCTTCCGCGCCCGCATCGGTACGCGGCTGTGGCTCGGTGACCATGAGGCGACCGAGTACCGCGGCTCCGTCCTGGACGTCACCAGGGTCACCAAGGGCGACCGGTTCGGCTACCGCCAGCAGAAGGCCGCCTCGGACGGCTGGCTGGTGGTCGTCGCCGGGGGCACGTCCCACGGCGTCGGTCTGGAGGCCCCCAAGGCCCTGCACGGCGTGATGCCGCGTGCCAAGGGCGTCGCCCGGGCCGGCCTGGCCACGGTCAACCGCAACCTCTCGCCGTTCGTCTGGGACGGCAAGCAGCGCTGGTTCGCCGAGCCGCCGCACATGCAGGTGTCGATCCTGTTCGTGCCCGCGGAGGCTCAGGAGCCCAAGGTGGGCGACGAGCTGGTGGCCCATCTGCGGCATACGACGACCCAGTTCGACCGCCTCGTCGACCGCTGACGCTCCCAGCTCCCAGCTCCCCAGCCGGCCCGCGAGGGCCGCTGACAGCCCCGCGGACCGCTCGGGCGGCCTCAGAAGCGGCTCAGGCGGCCCCCGGCGGCCGTACCCCCCACTCGACCCGCGGTCCCTCCACCGCCTGGGCCGTGTGCTGCGCCGGACGGGTCGCCTGTCCCAGTACAAACACGTCCGCCGCGCCGTCCAGCACGCCGCCCGAGGGGTCGTCCGAGCCGTCGCTCCGTACGCCGTCCCGTTCCGGCTTCAGGATGTCCCGGACGATCAGCGCGCACAGATACAGCGTCCCCAGGAGATGTACGGCGATGGCGAGCTGATACCCCTCGGTCGGCAGTCCCCGGTGGTCGTCGCCGCTCGTCGTGTACGCGAGGTACATCCAGATCCCCAGGTAGTACATGACCTCGCAGGCCTGCCAGATCAGGAAGTCCCGCCAGCGCGGCCGGGCCAGGGCGGCCAGCGGAACCAGCCAGAGTACGTACTGCGGCGAATAGACCTTGTTGGTGAGGATGAAGGCCGCGACCACGAGGAAGGCGAGCTGCGCGAAGCGCGGCCGGCGCGGCGCCGACAGGGCGAGCGCCCCGATACCCGCGCATGCCAGCAGCATCAGCAGCATCGCGTAGGTGTTGACGGTTCCGACATCCAGGGACTTGCCCGTGCGCTGTGTGATGATCAGCCAGAAGGAGCCGAAGTCGACCGACCGCTCCTGGCTGAAGGTGTAGAACTTCTTCCACCCCTCGGGCGCGAGCACCATCACCGGCAGATTCACCACCAGCCACGCCCCCGCGGTTCCCAGCAACGCCGTTCCGAACTCCCGGAGCTTCCCGGCCCGCCAGCACAGGACGAGCAGCGGCCCCAGGAGCAGTACGGGATAGAGCTTGGCGGCTGTCGCGAGCCCGATGAGGATGCCGAAGGCCAGGGCCCGGCCGCGTGACCACATGAGCATCGCGGCGGCCGTGAGAGCCACGGCGAACAGATCCCAGTTGATGGTGGCGGTGAGCGCGAAGGCGGGCGCCAGAGCGACCAGCAGGGCGTCCCAGGGGCGACGGCGATGGGTGCGGGCGACGCAGACCGCGATGACCGCGGCGCAGATCATCAGCATCCCCGCGTTGACCATCCAGTACATCTGCTCGCGGTACTGGATGGAGCCGCCCGGCGTCAGCCAGGAGGCGACCTCCATGAAGACGCCCGTCAGCACGGGGTACTCCAGGTACTCCATGTCGCCGCTCAGCCGGTCGAAGTACGGCACCAGGTCGTCGGAGAAACCCCGCCCCAGGAAGAGGTGCGGAATGTCCGAGTAACAGGCGTGGGTGTACTGCGAGCTGGTGCCCCGGAACCATGCCCAGTCGTAGCACGGCATCTTCTGCGCCATGCCCAGCGCGAACATCCCGATCGCCACCAGTGCGACGACCCGTACGGGCGTGAGCCAGCTGCTGCCGTACCAGGCCCAGCGCCCGACAGGTCCGCCGATCAGCTCGCTGCCGGCCGCGGCGATCTCGTCCCGCCGGGTGGGCGGTACGACCGGCCGGTCCTGGTGCACGGTTGTCTCTTCTGCGCTCGGCATGCCGCCCATCCTGCCGTACGCGGCCGTGGACGCGGCGAGGGCCGCCGCACCGTACGTACAGCGAATCTGTACGTCACCGGTGCGACGGCCCTCGTGTCAGCTACCTGGGGCCGGGACGCTATCCCCCGGGGGCCCCGAAGATCCCTCCGTTGCCACCGTTCTGGCCGCCTTGATCGGCTCCGGGCGGCGTTGAGGGAGAGTTGGTGACTCCCCCGTCGCCGCCTCCGTTGGCCCCGCCTTGATCAGCACCCTGGTCGGCGCCCTGGTCGGCCCCGCCGTTGTCACCGCAGCCGAACCACTGGTCGCAGCTTCCGCTCGGGGTGATGTCGGACTCGGACGGAGTCACGGACGGCGTCTGTGAAGGCGTCTGCGAAGGCGTCTCGGACGGGGTCGGGCTCGGCGTCGGGGACGGCTCGGCGCCGCCGCCGTAGACGGCCTCACCGATGGGCTCGGGCGTGGGGAAGGGAACGGCCTCCTGACCCTTGACCGCCTCTGCCATGTAGTCGTGCCAGATCTCGGAGGGGAAGGACGCACCGTGGATCGACTCCTGGTCGCCGGTGCCGTACATCTCGAGGAACTCACGATTCTTGTTCGTCGCGTCGTCGTCCATCCGGTACATGTCGATGGCGGTCGACAGCTGCGCGGTGTAGCCCACGAACCAGGCCGACTTGTTGCCGTCGGTGGTACCGGTCTTCCCGGCCACCTCGCGCCCCTCGAGCTGTGCGTTCGTACCGGTGCCCTTCTCCACCACGGTCTTCAGTACGTCCGTGACGTTGTCCGCGACCGCCGCAGGGAATGCGTCCTCCGTCTTGTCCTTGTGCTTGAAGACGACATCGCCGCCCTTCAGCACCTCGTCGACGGAGTAGGGATCCCGCTGCTTGCCGCTGGACGCGAACGTGGCGTAGGAGCCCGCCATCCGGATGGCGCTCGGAGAGGAGATACCGATCGAGAACGACGGCACATTGGACTTGGAGAGCGTGTCGTCATCCCGGAGGCCGGCCCTGATGGCGGCGTCCCTCACCTGAGGGATGCCGACGTCCATGCCCAGCTGGACGAACGGGGAGTTGGCGGATTCCCTCATGGCCTCACGCAGATCAATGGGACCGTACGACCGCTGGCCGTCGTTGGTCTGCAGCCACTCCTTGTCGTCCTTGTTGGTCCAGGTCGAACCGTCGTAGTTCTTGATCTTCAGCTTGTTGTCGCCGTTGTACACGGACTTGTCCGGCGATACGGGCGTGCGCTGGTCCCTGCTCTGTGTCTCCGGGAGCTTGGGATCACGCACACCGTCCTCCATCGCCGCGGCCAGCACGTACGGCTTGAAGGTCGATCCGACCTGGGCACCCGTCTGGTCGGCGTTGTTGGTGAAGTGCTTGGTGGCGTCCTGTCCGCCGTAGATGGCGACGATCTTTCCGGTCGCGACGTCCACCGAGGCACCACCGAATTGGACATGCTTGTCGGTCTTCGGGCGCTTCTTGGGGTCGATGTTGGCGTCGTAGACCTTGGTGACGGCCTTACGCAGCTGCTCGACCTTCTTCTTGTTGAAGGTCGTGTGGATCTCGAAGCCGCCCTTGGACAACGCTAGAGCTGTGTAGCCCTCAGTGTTGTTGTTGATGAAGTACGCCTTGGCCAGGTCGACCAGATAGCCGATCTGTCCGCCCAGCTGGGCGTTCTTCTTCGGGGGGTCCGGCATCGGGAACTCTTTGTACTTGGCGCGCTCAGTGGCGTCGAGATGGCCGTCCTTCTCCATCTCGTCGAGGATCCACCGCCAGCGCTTCGTGGCGTTCTCGGTGTTTTCCTTCGCGGTGGCTGTCGGGTCGATCTCGGTGGCGCCGGCCGGGTCGAAGTAGGTCGCGCCTTTGAGGAGCGTGGCGAGGAAGGCGCACTCGCTCGGGTTGAGGTCCTTGGAGTCCTTGCCGTAGTACGTACGGGCCGCGGCCTGGATGCCGTAGGCGCCGCGTCCGTAGTACGACGTGTTCAGATAGCCATGCATGATCTCGGGCTTGGTCTTCTGGGTGCCGACCTTCATGGAAATGAACAGCTCTTTGAACTTGCGGTCCAAGGTCTGGCTCTGGTCACCCAGCATGGCGTTCTTGACGTACTGCTGGGTGATCGTGGATCCACCCTGGGTCTGGCCGCCCTTGGCCATATTGACGACGGCCCGGCCGATACCCATCGGGTCGATCCCGGAGTCCTCTCTGAACGACTTGTTCTCCGCGGAGATGACCGCGTTCTGCATCGCCGCGGGGATCTGCTCGATCCCGACAATCTGCCGGTTGACCTCACCCCCCGTGGAGACCATCGGGGTGCCGTCGTCCCAGTAGTAGACGTTGTTCTCGGCCTTCGAGGAGAGCTGTGCACTTGGCACATCGACCACGGCGTACGCGATGGTTCCCGCGACCATGACCGAGCCGAGGAAAGCGACGCAGAGACCGGTGGTCTGCTTCCAGGAGGGCACCCATCGATGCCAGCCGTACTTGTCATGGCGCGGATAGTCGATCAGCCGCTTCTTGGACGGCTGCCCGCCCCGGCCGCGGCCGGGGCCGTCAGGCCCGCCGCCTCCGCGCCGGCCTCCGCCGGATCCGCCATGACCGGCGCCCCCGCCGTCGGGAGCGCGCCTGCGGCCGCCCTTCTGGGCGGCCCGCCTGGCTTCGGCTCGGCCGCCGTAGGAACGCTCCTCCTCGTGCGAACCGGAGGGCGAAGCCGAAGCGGCTTCTCGGGAAGGGGCAGCGCGGCGGCCGGACGGCTGCTGGGCTGCACGCCTGGCCGCGGCACGACCGCCACCCTGCGGCTCTGGCGGTTTGCGACGGTGCTCGCTCATCGAACGACTACTCCTCGGGCAGGCGCGGACGCCTGGAAGCGGCAGTTGAGTTCCGGTCCCCCCGAAATGGATACGGACCAGCCCGGCATCAGGCTCATCCGGCATGCATCCGGTAGGCCGACAGTCTTGACGCTTATCGGCGCCACACGGTTCCCGGTGGTCTGCATGCCGCACAGACTACGCACGGTCAAAACCCGCCGAGAGCTGAAGTTCACCCCAAATCAGGCAAGTTGCTTCATGAGAATTGTCAATGTGACCTCGTTCACCATGGCCCCTCTTGTCGCGGCAGCATCCTCGTTCTATCGTGCTGATGTATCGAGTCGATACATCAGCACGGCATAAGGTCCCGGACAGGAGGAGGCGAAGGGTGAGCAGACGCTCGGGCATCCTTGAGTTCGCTGTCCTCGGTCTGCTCCGCGAGTCCCCCATGCACGGCTATGAGCTGCGGAAACGGCTCAATACCTCGCTGGGGATCTTCCGGGCCTTCAGCTACGGAACGCTCTATCCCTGTCTCAAGACGCTGGTCGCCAACGGCTGGTTGATCGAAGAGCCGGGCAGCGCTCCGGAAGACGCGCTCGCCGCTTCCCTCGCCGGGCGCCGCGCCAAGATCGTCTATCGGTTGACGGCGGAAGGTAAGGAGCACTTCGAGGAGCTCCTCTCGCACACCGGACCCGACGCCTGGGAGGACGAGCACTTCGCTGCTCGGTTCGCCTTCTTCGGTCAGACGGAGCGCGAGGTGCGGATGCGGGTGCTGGAGGGCCGCCGCAGCAGGCTGGAGGAGCGTCTGGAGAAGATGCGCGCCTCCCTGGTCCGTACGCGCGAGCGCCTCGACGACTACACGCTTGAGCTGCAGCGGCACGGCATGGAGTCCGTGGAGCGCGAAGTGCGCTGGCTGAACGAGCTCATCGAGAGCGAGCGGGCGGGGCGGGATCAGAGACGGTCCTTCCCCGGGGATCCCGCCGCGCAGGAAGACACATCTGGAGAAGCGGACGGCCTGCCCCGGCACCGGGATGCCGCGTCTTCCGGGGGCATGCCCCCGGGACGTCCCGGACCGCCGGATCCGTCCGCGGACACCGCCACGTGAGGTCCTGCATCTCCGCAGGGTTTCATCAGGAACACTGAGATCACACAGGGAGCAAGCGGAATGGGTTCGGTTCGCGTAGCCATCGTCGGCGTGGGCAACTGCGCCGCCTCACTGGTGCAGGGCGTCGAGTACTACAAGGACGCCGACCCGGCGGGCAAGGTACCGGGTCTGATGCACGTCCAGTTCGGCGAGTACCACGTACGGGACATCGAGTTCGTGGCCGCCTTCGACGTCGACGCGAAGAAGGTCGGCCTCGACCTCGCGGATGCCATCGGCGCCAGCGAGAACAACACCATCAAGATCTGTGACGTGCCGTCCACGGGCCTCACCGTCCAGCGCGGTCACACCCTCGACGGTCTGGGCAAGTACTACCGCCAGACGATCGAGGAGTCCCCCGAGACGCCGGTCGACATCGTCCAGACCCTCAAGGACAAGCAGGTCGACGTCCTGGTCTGCTACCTGCCCGTGGGTTCCGAGGCCGCTGCCAAGTACTACGCGCAGTGCGCCATCGACGCCAAGGTCGCCTTCGTCAACGCCCTCCCGGTCTTCATCGCCGGCACGAAGGAGTGGGCGGACAAGTTCACCGAGGCCGGTGTCCCGATCGTCGGTGACGACATCAAGTCCCAGGTCGGCGCCACCATCACGCACCGCGTCATGGCGAAGCTCTTCGAGGACCGGGGCGTCGTCCTGGACCGCACGATGCAGCTGAACGTCGGCGGCAACATGGACTTCAAGAACATGCTCGAGCGTGAGCGCCTGGAGTCCAAGAAGATCTCCAAGACGCAGGCGGTCACCTCCCAGATCCCCGACCGCGACCTGGGTGCCGACAACGTCCACATCGGCCCGTCGGACTACGTCGCCTGGCTCGACGACCGCAAGTGGGCGTACGTCCGTCTTGAGGGCCGCGCCTTCGGCGACGTCCCGCTGAACCTGGAGTACAAGCTCGAGGTCTGGGACTCCCCGAACTCCGCGGGTGTCATCATCGACGCCGTGCGCGCCGCGAAGATCGCCCAGGACCGCGGCATCGGCGGCCCGATCCTCTCCGCGTCCTCGTACTTCATGAAGTCCCCGCCGGTCCAGTTCTTCGACGACGAGGCCCGCGAGAACGTCGAGAAGTTCATCAGGGGCGAGGTCGAGCGCTAGAGCCCAGCTTTCCCCGTCCATACGAGAAGGGTCTCCGGGCTGCTTGTCCGAGACCCTTCTCGTATGTGCTGCCGGCGCGTATGTGACGCTGGTCCGCATGCCTGTTGTACGTGATGATCTGCGCGTACTGCTGCGCCTCAGCGATTTTCGCCGGCTGCTGGCGGTCCGTCTGCTCTCCCAGGCGGCTGACGGCGTCTTCCAAGTCGCGCTCGCCGCCTACGTCGTCTTCTCCCCCGAGAAGCAGACCTCGCCCGCCGCCATCGCTTCCGCCATGGCGGTCCTGCTGCTGCCGTACTCGGTGATCGGCCCGTTCGCCGGCGTACTGCTGGACCGCTGGCAACGCCGCCAGGTGTTCCTGTACGGGAACCTGTTGCGGGCCCTACTGGCGAGCTGTACGGCGCTGCTGATCCTGGCCTCCGGGCCCGACTGGCTCTTCTATGCCTCGGCGCTGTCCGTGACCGCTGTCAACCGGTTCGTTCTCGCCGGACTCTCGGCCGCTCTGCCTCATGTGGTCGACGACGACCGTCTCGTCCTTGCGAACTCGCTCTCCCCGACAGCCGGAACGCTCGCCGCGACCACGGGCGGCGGACTCGCCCTTCTCGTACGGCTGACGGCCGCGGACTCCGATGCCGTCGTCATGCTGCTGGGCGCCGTCCTCTACCTCGGTGCGGCGCTCACCTCGCTCCTGATGGCACGGGAGCTCCTCGGACCCGCGGCGGCCCTCGTCCAGCCGCGATTGGGAGCCGCCCTGACGTCCACCGTGCGGGGACTCGCGGCCGGACTACGTCATCTCGCGGAGCAGCGGGCAGCGGCCCGTGCGCTGGCCGCCATGACGGTGATGCGCTTCTGCTACGGGGCGTTGACCGTGATGGTGCTGATGCTCTGCAGGTACGCCTGGACGGAGCGGGAGTCCGACGGGCTGGCGCTGCTCGGGTTCGCTCTCGCCCTCTCCGGCGCGGGATTCTTCACCGCTGCGGTGCTCACGCCATGGGCGGTGGGGCGGCTCGGTCCGTCCGGGTGGATGACGGTGTGCGCGGGGACGGCAGCCATCCTCGAACCGGCCCTGGGGCTGGCCTTCGCACCCGTTCCCCTGCTGATAGCCGCGTTCGTGCTCGGCCTGGTCACGCAGGGCGCGAAAATAGCCACGGACACCGTGGTGCAGACAGCGGTGGACGATGAGTTCCGCGGCCGGGTCTTCTCCCTCTACGACGTCCTCTTCAACGTCGCCTTTGTCGGCGCTGCCGCTGTGGCGGCGGTCATGCTGCCCCCGGACGGCCGCTCGGCGCCCCTCGTGGTGACGGTTGCGATCCTCTACGCCGTCACCGCCGTGACCCTGATACGCAGGAGGCGATGTTTCACGTGAAACATCGCCTCCGGAGTAGTGCGCGCCGGTCATGTTTCACGTGAAACATGACCCGCTTGACTTCAGTTCTGCGCGGCCCACCATTCCTTGAGGGCAGCGACGGCCGCATCGTGCTCCATCGGCCCGTTCTCCAGTCGCAGCTCCAGCAGGAACGTGTACGCCGCCCCGATCACCGGACCGGGGCTCACGCCCAGGATCTCCATGATCTGGTTGCCGTCCAGATCGGGCCGGATGGCGTCGAGCTCCTCCTGCTCCTGGAGTTGGGCGATGCGCTCCTCCAGGCCGTCGTACGCCCGGGAGAGCGCGTTCGCCTTGCGCTTGTTCCGTGTGGTGCAGTCCGAGCGGGTCAGCTTGTGGAGCCGCCCCAGCTGCGGGCCGGCGTCGCGTACATATCGCCGCACCGCGGAGTCGGTCCACTCGCCCATCCCGTAGCCATGGAAGCGCAGGTGCAGCTCCACCAGCCGCGTGACGTCCTTCACCAACTCGTTGGAGTACTTGAGCGCGGTCATCCGCTTCTTGGTCATCTTCGCGCCCACCACCTCGTGGTGGTGGAAGGAGACCCGGCCGTCCTGCTCGAAGCGCCGCGTCCGGGGCTTGCCGATGTCGTGCAGGAGCGCGGCCAGCCGCAGCACCAGGTCGGGTCCGTCCTCCTCCAGGTCGATGGCCTGCTCAAGGACGGTCAGTGAGTGCTCGTAGACATCCTTGTGCCGGTGGTGCTCATCACTCTCCAGACGAAGCGCCGGCAGCTCGGGCAGCACCCGGTCGGCGAGCCCGGTATCGACGAGCAGCGCCAGGCCCTTGCGCGGGTGAGCGGAGAGGATCAGCTTGTTCAGTTCGTCACGTACCCGCTCGGCGGAGACGATCTCGATGCGGTCGGACATGGCTTCCATGGCCGCGACGACTTCCGGGGCCACCTCGAAGTCCAGTTGCGCGGCGAAACGCGCGGCCCGGAGCATCCGCAGCGGATCGTCGGAGAAAGACTCCTCAGGGGTGCCGGGCGTACGCAGCACCTGGGCGGAGAGATCCTCCAGCCCGCCGTGGGGATCGATGAATTCCTTCTGCGGCAGCGCGACAGCCATGGCGTTCACCGTGAAGTCCCGGCGTACGAGGTCCTCCTCGATGGAGTCGCCGTAGGACACCTCGGGTTTGCGTGACGTCCGGTCGTAGGCTTCCGAGCGGTACGTCGTCACCTCGATCAGATAGCCGTCCTTCTGGCTGCCGACCGTACCGAAGGCGATCCCGACCTCCCACACCGCGTCCGCCCACGGCCTGACGATCTTGAGAACGTCCTCCGGCCGGGCATCGGTCGTGAAGTCCAGGTCATTCCCGAGCCGGCCGAGAAGGGCGTCCCTGACCGAGCCGCCGACCAGGGCGAGACCGAATCCGGCTTCCTGGAACCGGCGGGCGAGATCGTCGGCGACGGGGGACACCCGCAACAGTTCACTGACCGCGCGGCGCTGCACCTGACTCAGTGCGCTGGGATTGTCTTCATTGGCGTTCGGCACAACAGAAAAGGGTACGTGCCGCGGCTCCTGCGGGCGCCCCTGTTTCGGTCTCCCCGGCCTCCGATGCATAGGTTTCCGGCGGCGCATGAGATTCTTAAGATCATGTGGAGCAGTCCCAAGCACTTCGCCACAGCGCACATCGTTACCATGCGTGGACGCAATAATCGACAACCACCAACGGCAACCAACGATGACGAGGGACGGGCGAGCGCGTGGCGGAGGCGGCAGACTTCCAGGGGACGGGTCACTCTCCTGCCCGCCAGTGGCTGCGGCGCACAGCCTCCGTGATCGCAGGAGCGCCGCTCCTGGCCGGACTATTGGCAGGCACGGGGGCCCCGGCGGCTCAGGCCGCGCCGGCGGCCAGTGGCTCCCGCACGGTCGATGTGGCGCTCGACACACTGAGCCCCAGCGCGCCGGTGAAGGGCGACACACTCACCGTCTCCGGCACGGTGACCAACGAGGGCAAGAACACCATCACCGGCGCCCAGGTGGATCTACGGGTGGGCCCGCGGCTGTCCGGCAGGACCGCGATCGACGATGCCTCCAAGCGCTCGGGCAACGCCTCGGGTGATGTGGCTCCCGTCGGTGGCAAGTACAAGGTCACCTTCCCGAAGCTCGCGTCCGGCATCCCCCAGGACTTCACCCTCTCCGTACCGGTCGGCGAGCTCGGACTCGGCGAGGACGGTGTCTACCAGCTCGGTGTCTCACTGACCGGGCAGACCGCCAACGCACCGTACGAACAGGTGCTCGGCATCCAGCGCACTTTCCTCCCCTGGCAGCCCGAGGCGACGGACCAGAAGACCCAGCTCACCGCCCTCTGGCCGCTGATCTCTACGCCGCATCTCTCCGCGGAGACCGGCTCGGACGATCAGCAGACCGCGGTCTTCGAGAACGACGACCTGGCCAAGGAGCTGGCCCCCGGTGGGCGGCTGGAGCAGATGGTCTCCCTCGGCAACGAGCTTCCCGTCACCTGGGTGATCGACCCCGATCTGCTCGCCACCGCCGATGCGATGACCCGGAACTACCGGATCAGAAACGGGAAGTCCACCATCCCCGGCAAGAACCAGGCCGTGGCCAACCAGTGGCTCAACAACCTTGAGAAGGCGGTGCAGGGCCGTAAGGTCATCGCACTGCCGTTCGCCGACCCGGACCTGGCGTCGCTGGCACACCGCGGCAAGGGAGTCTCCGGCGCGCTCAGCCATCTCCAGCCCGCCACGGACGTGGCCGGGAAGACCGTGGAGACCATCCTCCATGTGAAGCCGTCCGTCGACTTCGCCTGGCCCGTGGACGGCGCGATCGACCCCTCGATCGTCGATGTCGCGACCTCGGCGGGCGCCCACAAGGTGATCACCCGCAGCGACAGCCTGCAGGACAACCTGCCGTACACCCCCAGCGCCGCACGGCCGATCGGCGGTGGAACCACGGCTGTCGTCGCCGACACCCGGCTCTCCACCGCCTTCCAGGGCGACATGACGGCGGCGAGCAGCTCCACTCTCGCGGTCCAGAAGTTCCTCGCCCAGTCACTGGCCCTGACCCTGCAGGAGCCCGACAATCAGCGCAGCGCCGTCGTCGCGCCCCAGCGCATGCCGACGGCCGCCCAGGCGCAGTCCATGGCACGCGCGCTGCACGGTCTGGATCCCGAGCGGTGGACGGAGCCGGCCGATCTGATCGCGGCGGCCGCGGCCAAGCCCGACTCGGACGCCACCACCAAGGTGCCCGGCTCTTCGCGGTATCCGAAGAAGCTGCGTAGCCAGGAGCTGCCGACCCAGGCGTTCGTGGAGATCAAGAACACGCAGGACCGGCTCGAGAACTTCAAGGCCATCCTCAGCGCACCCGACCGTGTGGCCGCTCCCTTCGGCAACGCGATCAACCGGGCGATGTCGACCTCCTGGCGCGGCGAGGCGGGCGGGGCCCAGCAGTACCGCTTCACGGTGGAGCGCTATCTGCGGGACCTGACCACCGAGGTACAGCTCATCCCGAAGTCCGTCCTCACCCTGTCCGGACGCAGCGCGACGATCCCGGTGACCGTCCAGAACAAACTGCTGCAGGGCGTCGAGGAGCTGGTGCTGCGCCTCAAGTCCGACAACCCGACCCGCCTCAAGATCGACGGCGACCGGGCTGTCGCGGAACGGCCCATCAAGATCGACGGCGGACACAGCCAGTCGGTGAAGTTCACCGGCGCGGGCAATGCCAACGGCCCGGTCCAGGTGACCGCCCAGCTCTACACGGTGGACGGCAAGCCGTACGGCGACCCCATGACCTTCCAGGTCAAGGTCTCCGAGATCACGACCACTGTGATGCTCGTCATCGCCGGCGGAGTACTGCTGCTGGTCCTCGCCGGGGTCAAGATGTACAGCCGGCGCAAGCGCGCGGTGGCCCGTAGGGCGGCCGCGGAGCCCACGGACAACGACGAGGGCGTCGACGACCCCGGGAGCGCGCCCGGCACGGACGGCTCGCAGGCCGCGAAGGACACAGAACCCGAGCAGCCGAGTGACCCGACACCGGACACCGGACCGCAAAGCGCGGACCCGTCGGGTACGGGTGAGAAAGTGGACCGTTGAGCGATGTCGTGGCCGGTCGGCCGGGGACGATGAGGTGGGGTAACCATGAACGCGCCGTACGACGGTGACCGCGGGCAGGGCGCGGGCGGCGATCCGGCAGGCCAGGTTCCGCCTTCTCCGCAGCCTGCCCAGGATCCCTATGTCCAGGATGCTTACAGCCAGGACCCCTACTGGTCTCAGGACCTCTCCACGCAGGACCCGGTGACCGAGGCGCTGTACGACCGCGCCTCGCATCCACCGCCGCCTCCGGGCACGTACCAGGAGACCCAGCAGCTGTACCAGCAGCCGCCCGCGCAGCAGCACGCCCCCGATCCCCGGGTCTGGGCCCAGACGCCCCCGCCCGAGCCCTCCGGGCCTTCCCGGCGTCTGCCGTACGGGGACGACCCGAGAACCACTCAGTTCACGGGCGTCGACGAGCTGGTCTCCGAGGCCGGAGACGAGCCGCCGCCGCCGAACGCCTTCGCACATCTCTACCGCGACCAGCAGGTCACGGTGCCAGGCCCGGCCGCACCCGCGCCGGCCTCGGCGCCGTCCCCGGCCAAGAAGCCGGGCGGCCGGGCCGCGGGTCTGCTCAAGTCCAGTGCGGTGATGGCCGCGGGCACGCTGGTCTCCCGGCTCACCGGCTTCGTACGGAGCCTGGTGATCACCGCCGCCCTGGGCGCGGCCCTGCTCGGTGACTCCTTCACCGTGGCCTACACCCTGCCGACGATGATCTACATCCTCACCGTCGGCGGTGGCCTCAACTCCGTGTTCGTACCGCAGCTCGTGCGGGCGATGAAGAACGACAACGACGGCGGGGTGGCCTACGCCAACCGGCTGCTGACCCTCGTCATGGTGGCACTCGGCGCGATCGTGGCCCTCGCCGTGTTCGGGGCGCCGCTGCTGGTCCGGCTGATGTCGGACACGATCGCCAGCGATCCCGCCGCCAACAACGTCGCCGTCACCTTCGCCCGCTACTGCCTGCCCACGATCTTCTTCATGGGCGTGCACGTGGTGATGGGCCAGATCCTCAACGCGCGCGGGAAGTTCGGCGCGATGATGTGGACCCCGGTCCTCAACAACATCGTCATGATCGCCACGTTCGGTCTGTTCATCTGGGTGTACGGCACCGCCGCCGACTCGAGCATGACCGTCCGTACGATCCCGCCGGACGGCGTACGGCTGCTGGGCATCGGTACGCTGCTCGGCCTCGCCGTCCAGGCGCTCGCGATGATCCCTTACCTCCGTGAAACCGGGTTCCGGTTCCGCCCGCGGTTCGACTGGAAGGGCCACGGCCTCGGCAAGACGGTCAAGCTGGCCAAGTGGACCGTGCTGTTCGTCCTCGCCAACCAGGCGGGTGTGCTGGTCGTCACCCAGCTGGCCACCGCCGCCGGCGAAGCCTCCGGCAAGGACGGCACCGGCATCCTCGCCTACAGCAATGCCCAGCTCATCTGGGGCATGCCGCAGGCCATCATCACTGTCTCGGTCATGGCCGCGCTGCTGCCCAGGATCTCCCGGGCCGCTCACGACGGCGATCCGGGCGCGGTACGCGACGACATCTCCCAGGGACTGCGTAATTCCGCGGTCGCGATCGTCCCGATCGCCTTCGGGTTCCTCGCCCTGGGTGTCCCGCTCTCCATCCTGATGTTCTCGTCGAGCGGCCTGGAATCCGCACGGTCCATGGGCTTCATCCTCATGGCGTTCGCCCTCGGACTCATTCCGTACTCCGTGCAGTACGTCGTGCTGCGCGGTTTCTACGCCTACGAGGACACCCGGACGCCCTTCTACAACACCGTCATCGTCGCCGCGGTCAACGCCGCGGCGTCCGCCCTCTGCTACGTCGTGCTGCCCCCCCGTTGGGCCGTGGTCGGCATGGCGGCGTCGTACGGACTGGCCTACGCGGTCGGCGTGGGTATCGCGTGGCGCAGGCTGCGGAACCGGCTGGGTGGCGATCTGGACGGCGGCCGCGTGCTGCGTACGTACGCCCGGCTCTGCCTGGCATCCGTCCCGGGAGCCCTCGCGGCGGGCGGCGTCGCCTACGCCGTCCTGCACAGTCTCGGCAGCGGCGCTCTCGCCTCGTTGGCGGCGCTGGCCGGCGGCGGGATCGTCCTTCTGGGGCTCTTCTTCGTCGCGGCGAAGAAGATGCGGATCGAAGAACTCAACGCCATGGTCGGCATGGTGCGCGGACGTCTCGGACGCTGAGGCGGCGCCGCCGAGCACAACCATCCTCGGTCGCCGCGTGTCGTGCATAGGGGCCGACTGTGGGCACAATTGGCTTGGCTGTTGGATAGTGCGCAACGGATGGGGAGGCAGGAGCGACGGTGGCGGAACGTAGCACGGCTGCCGTCGACGTGGCCGACAACAGCGGTGATGAGCCGCTGACCGCCAAGGCGGGCAAGGCCACGACCGACGGGTTGACGAAAGCCCAGGACACGGCGGAGAAGTCCGCGCCGGACACGGGCGGTGAGCGGCAGAGCACCGAGCCGGCCGGCGCGTCGCCCGAGCTGCACAGCGGCCACAAACTCGCCAGACGCTACCGTCTGGAGGAGTGCGTCACCCGTCTGGACGGTTTCAGCAGCTGGCGTGCGGTCGACGAGAAATTGCGCCGTGCGGTAGGCGTCCACCTCCTTCCCGCCGACCATCCGCGAGCCCGTTCCGTACTGGCCGCGGCCAGATCAGCAGCCCTGCTCGGCGACCCGCGCTTTGTACAGGTCCTGGACGCCGTCGAGGAGAACGACCTCGTCTACGTCGTCCATGAGTGGCTGCCGGACGCCGTCGAGCTCACCGCTCTCCTCGCCTCGGGGCCGATGGACGCCCACGACGCCTACCAGCTGGTCAGCCAGATCTCCCAGGCCATGGCCGCCGCCCATCGCGAAGGCCTCGCGCATCTGCGGCTCACGCCAGGAGCGGTACTGCGGACCTCCTCCGGCCAGTACCGGATCCGTGGCCTCGCCGTGAACGCCGCTCTGCGCGGAATCAGCGCCGAGCGGCCGCAGCGCACCGACACCGAGGCGATCGGCGCGCTCCTCTATGCCGCGCTGACCCAGCGCTGGCCGTACGAGACGGACGCCTACGGGCTCTCCGGCCTGCCCAAGGGTGTCGGGCTGATCGCCCCCGACCAGGTACGCGCCGGCGTCCACCGCGGTCTCTCGGAGCTCGCCATGCGGGCCCTGATCAATGACGGTGCCACTGCCTCCCGGCAGGAACCACCGTGCACCACCCCGGACGAGCTGGCCGCGGCGGTCGCGGAGATGCCGCGTGTCCGGCCGCCGGAACCCACCTTCACCGCCCCGCCCGAATACCAGCGCACCACCTACCAGCAGGGCACGTACGGGCGGCCGCCGTCGGTTCCCGGGGCGCCCGCCCCCGCACCGGTGATGCCGCCGCCCCCGCTTCAGGGCCGTACCGGCAAGGCGCTGAAGTGGACCGTCGCCGCGCTCCTGATCGCCGCCCTCGGGCTCGGCAGCTGGCAGGTGGCCGACCGGCTCCTCGACGGGGGACGGGAGGGGAGCGACACCACTCCCACCGAGACGACCACCGGAGACGGTGACAAGGCGATCCAGCCCGGAAAGCCGGTCGCCATCGCCGGCGCCCGGGATTTCGACCCGCTCGGCCAGGACAAGTCCGAGAAGCCCGCCGGGATAAAGAACAGCTATGACGGCGACCCGAGCACGTTCTGGAACACCGACGGCTACTTCAGCTCGGACTTCGGCCGCCTCAAATCCGGCGTCGGCATCATCCTGGATCTCGGCACGGCTCAGCAGATCGGCCAGGTAGACGTCTCCTTCCTCGGAGGGACCACCGCCGTCGAGCTGAGGGCCGCGTCCGCGGACGCGACATCCCAGCCGGGCGCACTGGACGGTTTCACGAAGGTTGCCGAGGGATCCGGTGAGAAAGTCGCCCTCAAGCCCGGAAAGCCGCTCCAGGCACGGTACGTTCTGATCTGGCTGACCGATCTTCCGAAGACCAGCGACGGTAACTACCGGGGCAAGGTCTCGGAGATCGAGATCACCAGCTGACCGGACCAGGGGAGGGGGCTCACCGTTGGACGACGCCGCACTCGGCGACACAAGTGATCAGGACCTTCTGAGCGCTCATGTCGCAGGCCACCCTCATGCCTTCGGTGAGCTGGTACGGCGCCACCGCGACCGGCTCTGGGCCGTCGCCCTCCGGACCCTGGGCGACCGCGAAGAAGCGGCTGACGCGGTCCAGGACGCCCTGGTCTCCGCCTTCCGCGCGGCCCACACCTTCCGCGGGCAGTCCGCCGTGACCACCTGGCTGCACCGCATCACCGTCAATGCCTGCCTCGACCGGGCCCGTAAAGCCGCGTCTCGCAAGACCTCCCCCATGGATGACACCGAGCGGCTGGAACAGCTTCTTGAGCCCCATGAGTCGGCGGAGGCCCCTGCCGAGCGCCGAGAGCTCCACCGCCAGCTGCTGGCGGCGCTCGCCAAGCTCCCCATCGACCAGCGGGCGGCGCTGGTGCTCGTGGACATGCAGGGCTACCCCGTGGCGGAGGCCGCGCGCGCCCTGGGCGTGCCCGTCGGCACGGTGAAGAGCCGCTGCGCACGCGGCCGGGCGAGACTTCTGCCCATGCTCACTCATCTGCGGGGGGGCACCGGGGATAACAGCGGCATGGGCCGGGGAAGGAACCGGACGCCGGGGGCATCCGTCCCACCGGCATCGGGACCAAGGGATTCAGGACCAAGTGATCCTGCTGCAGCGAAGGGCGGAGGTGGGCGCGCATGACATCTACGGCCGACATGACTCAGCACCCGGATGTCTCGGAGATCTCCGACCTGGCAGAAGGACTGCTCTCGCCGTCTCGTACCGCTGATGTACGGAGCCACCTCGACGGCTGCGTGCTCTGCGCCGATGTCCGTGATTCGCTGGACGAGATCAGGGGACTGCTCGGCACTCTGCCCGGACCGCCCCGGATGCCTGCCGATGTCGCCGGGCGCATCGATGCCGCCCTCGCGGCGGAAGCGCTCCTGGATGCGACCGCACCGGATGACGCGGCTGCGCATGTTTCACGTGAAACAACGCCCTCCTCCCAGAAGCCCGCCGCCCCGGCCCTCCCGCCCTCGGACTCCACGCCCGCAGACTCGACAACGGCAGATGCCGTACCGGCCGACCGCCCTGCCGGCCGTCCACGGGCCGCCACCGGCCCCGGTCGCAGCAGTCACGCCCGCCGGCGCCGGCGCAACGTCGTCCTGGGCACCGTGTTCGGAACAGCCGCCGTGGGTGTCAGCGTTCTTCTGCTCCAGTCCCTGCAGTCGCTGCAGTCTTCGAGTGACAGCTCGGAGGCCGGCTCGGGGATCAGTGCCACGGCGAATGACGGCAAGGAATTCTCGGAGCCCCGTCTCCAGGGCCGCGTGGACGCACTGCTGGCCTCCGGCTCGGCGTCCAAGGGATCCAAGGAGCCCAAGACCGACCGGCAGGGTGCTCCGACCGACCGGGGTGCCTCGAACTCCCCGCTCTTCCGTCCCGAACCCGACGTGCCCCCCTGCGTTCGACAGGGCACCGGCCGCACCGAGCCGGTCCTCGCGGTCGAGAAGGGCACCTACCAGGGCAGTGATGCCTACCTCGTCGTCCTGCCGGACTCCGCTGACGCCACCCGGGTCGAGGCGTATGTGATCGACGGGGCATGCGTGGACAGCGCCCCGTTGGGCAAGGGAAAAGTTCTGCTGACTCACTCCTACACTCGCCACTGACGACACCCTCCGTGCCGCTGGGTCACCGCGGGAATGCCGGACCCGTAGGATCCGTTGGATGGGGTGAAAGTCGTTGATCCGGCCCCAGTAGGCAGTCAGCAGAGACGAGGAAGAACCCGTGAGCGACGTCCGTAATGTGATCATCATCGGCTCCGGGCCCGCCGGCTATACGGCCGCGCTGTACACCGCGCGCGCATCGCTGAAGCCGCTGGTCTTCGAGGGCGCCGTCACCGCGGGTGGTGCGCTGATGAACACCACCGATGTGGAGAACTTCCCGGGCTTCCGGGACGGCATCATGGGCCCGGACCTGATGGACAACATGCGGGGACAGGCGGAGCGTTTTGGCGCCGAGCTCATTCCGGACGATGTCATCGCCGTCGACCTCACCGGTGACATCAAGACGGTCACCGACACGGCCGGCACCGTGCACCGCGCCAAGAGCGTGATCGTCACGACCGGCTCCCAGCACCGCAAGCTCGGCCTGGCCAACGAGGACACGCTCTCCGGACGCGGCGTCTCCTGGTGTGCCACGTGTGACGGCTTCTTCTTCAAGGACCAGGACATCGCCGTCGTCGGCGGTGGCGACACCGCGATGGAGGAAGCCACCTTCCTGTCGCGCTTCGCCAAGTCCGTCACCATCGTTCACCGCCGGGACACCCTGCGCGCCTCCAAGGCCATGCAGGATCGCGCCTTCGCCGACCCCAAGATCAAGTTCGCCTGGGACAGCGAGGTCGCGGAGATCCACGGTGAGCAGAAGCTCTCCGGTCTGACCCTGCGCAACACCACCACCGGCGAGACCTCCGCGCTGCCGGTGACCGGTCTGTTCATCGCGGTGGGCCACGACCCGCGGACCGAGCTCTTCAAGGGCCAGCTCGATCTGGACAACGAGGGTTACCTCACCGTCGCGGCCCCGTCGACGCGGACGAACCTGTCCGGCGTCTTCGGCGCCGGTGACGTCGTCGACCACACCTACCGCCAGGCGATCACCGCTGCGGGCACCGGGTGCTCCGCCGCACTCGACGCCGAGCGCTTCCTCGCCGCGCTGAGTGACAGCGAGAAGACGGCTGAGCCGGAGAAGACCGCCACCGTCTGACCAGCCGTACCCACCCACACCCCACGAAGTTAAGGAGGCCGCCGTGGCCGGCGACCTGAAGCATGTGACCGACGACTCGTTCGAAGAGGACGTCCTGAAGAGCGACAAGCCCGTACTGGTGGACTTCTGGGCCGCCTGGTGCGGACCCTGCCGCCAGATCGCGCCGTCGCTCGAGGCCATCGCGGCCGAGCACGGCGACAAGATCGAGATCGTCAAGCTCAACATTGACGAGAACCCGGCCACCGCAGCCAAGTACGGCGTCATGTCCATCCCGACGCTGAACGTCTACCAGAACGGCGAGGTGGCCAAGACCATCGTCGGCGCCAAGCCCAAGGCCGCGCTCGTGCGCGACTTGGAGAGCTTCATCGGCGAGTAAGTCAGCGGCAGCTGACCCTCAATGTTTCACGTGAAACGGGCCCATCCCCGTACCAGGGGATGGGCCCGTTTTCCTGTCCCGCCGGCCCGATGACCGTTTCAGACCCGATGACTGTGTCAGAGCGGCCGCAGCGCCGGTTCCTTCTGCACAGCGCCCAGCAGCCGGTCCAGTGCCAGCTCCACGTCTTCCTTCCAGGAGAGCGTGGTGCGGAGCTCCAGCCTCAGCCGTGGATACCTCGGATGCGGACGTACGGTCTTGAAGCCGACCGCCAGCAGATGCTCGGCGGGCAGTACACAGGCCGGCTCCTTCCACCGCGCGTCACCGAACGCCTCAATGGCCTTGAACTCCCGCCGCAGCAGATCCTTGGCCACGGTCTGCACCATCACCCGGCCGAGTCCCTGCCCCTGATAGCCCGGCATGATCCAGGCGGTCATCAGCTGGACCGCGTCCGGGGAGACGGGGCTCGTCGGGAAGGCCGTGGATCGCGGCACATACGCCGGAGGCGCGTACAGAACGAAGCCGACCGGCACGTCATCGACATAGACGACACGGCCGCAGGATCCCCACTCCAGCAGAACGCCCGAGATCCAGGCTTCCTTCTCCCTCTCGGCCCTGCCCGCTGTTACTGCGGCTTCCCCGCTGACCGGATCAAGCTCCCAGAAGACACACGCTCGGCAGCGCTTGGGGAGGTCCGGAAGGTTGTCCAGCGTGAGCGGTACGAGCCGACGCCCCATGGAGGCTGTTCCTCACTTCCTTCGCTTGCCGCGCCTCGGGCGGCTGACAGCACGCTCCGTTCCCGAAGCAGACTGCCGACGAAGCCGCCGAGCATTCCAAGACCCAGTCCAGCTGACACCAGTTGGCTGCGGCTCACCGATCGCATGGCCCGCTCTCCTTCTGAGGTGGATCAAGGTGGATGCGCCATACCAGAACGCATCGTATCCACCCAGAGCTGCCCCGGACACCGGGAGACAGCAAAGGGCGGGCCGTGTTCCGGTAAGCATGGAACACGGCCCGCCCTGTGACGGTGCGAGAGCCTCAGCTCTCGTCGTCCTCCCCGGACTCCTCGGAGGAGTCGCTGTCCAGGACCCGCCTCTCGCCCGGGGCAAGAGCACCGAGAATCCGGTCCAGATCGTCTATTGAGGCGAACTCAACGACGATCTTTCCCTTCTTCAATCCCAGGTCGACCTTCACCCGGGTCTCGAACCGGTCCGAGAGACGCGATGCCAGATCGGTCAGCGATGGCGACAGCCGGCCACCGGCCCGCGGCCCCTTCGCCTTGGGGTTGCTCTGGGGACGCGACCCCATCAGGGTCACGATCTCCTCGACCGCGCGCACCGAGAGCCCCTCGGCCACGATGCGATGCGCCAGCCGGTCCTGCTCCTCGGAATCATCCACCGAGAGAAGCGCCCGGGCATGACCGGCCGAGAGCACTCCGGCCGCGACCCTGCGCTGCACAGGGGGAGAGAGTCGCAGCAATCGCAGCGTGTTGGAAACCTGCGGACGCGAGCGCCCGATCCGGTCGGCCAGCTGGTCATGCGTGCAACTGAAATCCTTGAGCAGCTGGTCGTAGGCCGCGGCCTCTTCCAGCGGGTTCAGCTGGGCACGGTGCAGGTTCTCCAGCAGCGCGTCGAGCAGCAGCTTCTCGTCGTCCGTGGCGCGGACGATCGCCGGGATGCGCTCCAGACCGGCTTCCCGGCAGGCCCGCCAGCGCCGCTCACCCATGATGAGCTCATAGCGCTCCGGCCCCACCTGCCGTACGACAACCGGCTGGAGCAGCCCCACTTCCTTGATGGAGGTGATCAGCTCGGCAAGTGCGTCCTCGTCGAACACCTCACGCGGCTGCCGCGGATTCGGCGTGATGGAGTCAATCGGCACTTCGGCGAAGTGCGCCCCGGCTGTCGGCATCGGCTCGGGCACTGCCTCGTGCTCCGGCCCGACCATCTCCGCGTCCGGCGCCGTGGCGGCCTGAGGCAGTGACGTCACCTTCGCCGCGGCCACACCCCGCTCCGCGGTCAGCACCGGACCCGCTCCGGGAGAGGCCGGCGCCGCTCCTGCGGAGGGCACCTGCTTCTCCTGCGGAGCGGCAGGGATCAGCGCACCCAGCCCACGCCCCAATCCTCTACGTCGCTCGCTCACTGGATCCCCTCCGACATACTCTGCTGACTGTTCTGGCTGCCCACATGGGCCTGCTGGGCGTCATAGTGCACCCCGACCCCCCGTAGGGCGATCTCACGGGCGGCTTCGAGATACGACAGGGATCCACTGGACCCCGGATCGTAGGTCAGCACCGTCTGCCCATAGCTCGGTGCCTCCGAGATACGCACGGACCTAGGGATGCTCGTCCGCAGTACCTCCTTGCCGAAATGACTCCGCACCTCGTCCGCCACCTGCGAAGCGAGGCGCGTCCTGCCGTCGTACATGGTGAGCAGGATCGTCGACACATGCAGCGTGGGATTGAGATGCCCACGCACCAGATCGACGTTCCGCAGCAGCTGACCGAGCCCCTCGAGCGCGTAGTACTCACACTGGATGGGAATCAGCACCTCTGCGCCGGCGACCATCGCATTGACGGTCAGCAGGCCGAGCGAGGGCGGGCAGTCGATGAGGATGTAGTCCAACGGCTGCTCATACGCCTCGATCGCCCGCTGCAGTCGGCTCTCCCGTGCCACCAGCGAAACCAGCTCGATCTCCGCACCGGCGAGATCGATGGTGGCTGGGGCACAGAAGAGACCTTCGACGTCCGGTACGGGCTGGACCACCTCTGAGAGTGGCTTGCTCTCCACCAGGACGTCATAGATCGAGGGAACTTCGGCGTGGTGATCGATCCCGAGCGCCGTAGAGGCATTGCCCTGTGGATCAAGATCGATCACCAGTACGCGCGCGCCATGGAGCGCGAGCGAGGCGGCGAGGTTGACCGTGGTGGTGGTCTTCCCCACACCGCCCTTCTGATTGGCAACGACCATGACACGCGTCTGCTCGGGGCGGGGCAGACCCTCGCCGGCGCGACCCAGTGCCTCCACCGCCAGCTGGGCAGCGCGGCCAATGGGGGTGTCGTCCATCGGGGGCGGTGTTTCACGTGAAACATCCTCCCCCGCCGACTCGGTACGGGGACCGGGGACCGGATCGGTCATCGGTCCCGCGATGTTGGCGTCGGACCGCAAGGATTCACTCTCCTCGACTTCAGACTCGCAATGGACAGAGCCTGCCATGCTTTCGGGGTCGTGAACCAGCGAGGCCCGTGGTTCTGTGGAGGAATCCACATCTGTGGACAACCTCGTCCCTCTCACGAGGGGCTTTCGGTCGCGCGGTGTGGCCGCGCGGCCACGGCTGATGATTCCCTGCAGCAGTGAGCGACGTTTCACGTGAAACACGATGCATGCGCCGCAGGCTCAGATCGTCACGACACTCCGCAATGCGTAGGTATGGCTGCTTGTATGGAGCACCATTGATAGGCAGTACGGACTGTACGGCTCAGCGGCGCCGCCTCGCACGACCCACCCGGGCGGCCTTGGCCCGCTTCGCCGCGAACCGCACCCCGCCGGGGCTCTCCCCGACCTCCACCCGCACCACCGTGGCCAGCGGATCGACGATGCCCTCCCCGACGTGCAGCACCGAGGCCTCCACCACACCGAGCTTGCTCAGTGCGGCGCGAGCCCCCTTGACCTCTTCCTCGGCCGTGTCGCCCTTGAGCGCCAGCATCTCGCCGTACGGACGCAGCAGAGGCACCCCCCAGCCCGCCAGGCGATCCAGCGGAGCCACCGCACGCGCCGTGACCACATGCACCGGCGGCAATGTGCCAAGGACCTCCTCGGCCCGGCCACGCACCACCGTCACATGGTCCAGGCCCAGCAGCTCGACCACTTCCTGAAGAAAATTCGTCCGCCGCAACAGCGGTTCCAGCAGCGTGATCTTCAAGTCCGGCCGAACCAGCGCCAACGGAATCCCCGGAAGCCCGGCACCGGAGCCGACATCGCAGACCATCACACCCTCGGGCACGACCTCGGAGAGCACCGCGCAGTTCAGCAGATGCCGCTCCCACAGCCGCGGCACCTCACGAGGGCCGATCAGACCGCGCTTGACTCCCGCGTCCGCCAGCAGCTCCGCGTAGCGGACAGCCTCTGGAAAGAACTCACCGAAAACAGTCCGTGCCTCTTCCGGTGCAGGGGGAAGCTCTGCTGTCTCCGTCACGGGAACCGTCCTTCCATACCGAACCACCATCTGATGGCTGACTATCAGGCTGACAAAGCTCGGCCCCGCCTGCGAAACAGACGGGGCCGAAAAGCGATGGACCGGTCAGGCAGGGAGCACCACGACGAAGCGCTGCGGCTCCTCGCCCTCGGACTCACTGCGCAGCCCCGCGGCCGCGACCGCGTCATGCACGACCTTCCGCTCGAAGGGCGTCATGGGGTTCAGCTTCACCGGCTCACCGGTGCTCTTCACCTCGTCCGCGGCCTTGGCTCCCAGCTCGGCGAGCTCGGTGCGCTTCTTGGCCCGGAAGCCCGCGATGTCCAGCATCAGCCGACTGCGGTCCCCGGTCTCGCGATGCACGGCGAGCCGCGTCAGCTCCTGAAGCGCCTCCAGCACCTCGCCGTCACGTCCCACAAGCTTCTGCAGATCCCGGCCACTCGAGTCGCTGATGATCGAGACCGCGGCCCGGTCGGCCTCGACGTCCATGTCGATATCGCCGTCGAGATCAGCGATGTCGAGCAGACCTTCGAGGTAGTCGGCCGCGATCTCCCCTTCCTGCTCCAGGCGGGTCAGGGTGTCGCCCCCCTCGGCGGCGGACTCGGCGTCGGCGGAAATGGTGCCTTCCGTCACGGATGGACTCCTTCTTACTTCTTGGACGGGTGCTTGGGCCGCTGCTGGCCCTTACGCTGCCCCGACTTGGCTTGGCGTGCGGAACCGGCGGCGGGCTTGCCCGACGGCTTGGACGTGGTGTCCTGCGGCTCGTCCTTCTTCACCAGCGAGGTCTTCGCCGCATCCCCGGCTGCCTCGGAGTCCTGTGCCGGCTTGTCCGTAACCGGCTGAGCAGCGGCGGCCTGCCGCTTCGCCTTGGTCTGGCGCTTCGGCTGCTGCCGCCTCGCCGCGCCGCCGGCCTCGGCCTCGGCACCGGCGGTGTCGCTCTTGACCACCGTGCCGTCGGCCTGCGCCGCCAGACCCACCTTCGCCAGACCCGTGATGAACTTGCGCTCATTGTCGTTGCGGTCGGGGCCCTTGGCCACGATCGCCTGGACGATATTGCGCTTACGACGGGAGCGCACCTCGTCGCGCGAGGAGATGGTCTTCAGCAGACGCTGCAGATACGCGTCCTGAGCCTTGCTGCCCGGAGTCGGGTTCTGGTTGATCACGTACATCTGCTGGCCCATGGTCCACACGTTGGTGGTCAGCCAGTAGACGAGCACACCGACGGGGAAGTTGATACCCGTGACGGCGAAGATCAGCGGGAAGATGTACATCAGCATCTTCTGCTGCTGCATGTACGGCGTCTTGACCGTCAGGTCGACGTTCTTCGTCATCAGCTGGCGCTGCGTGTAGAACTGCGACGCCGACATCAGGACGATCATGATCGCGGTGACGACCCGCACATCGGTCAGCGTGGCGTGCAGGGACGCCACCTTGTCACTGCTGTCCGTGAACTTGGCGGCCAGCGGGGCGCCGAAGATATGCGCCTGCCGGGCGCTGTCCAGCAGCCCCTGGTTGATGACACCGATCGTCTTGCCGCTCGCGATGCTCGAGAGCACGTGGTACAGGGCGAAGAAGAACGGCGACTGCGCCAGGATGGGAAGACACGAGGAGAGCGGGTTGGTACCCGTCTCCTTGTACAGCTTCATCATCTCTTCGGACTGACGCTGCTTGTCGTTCTTGTAGCGCTCCTGGATCGCCTTCATCTTGGGCTGGAGCACCTGCATGTTCCGGGTCGACTTGATCTGCTTCACAAAAAGCGGGATCAGACAGATCCGGATCAGCACCACCAGGGACACGATGGACAGCCCCCAGGCCCAGCCCGTATCCGGGCCGAAGATCGTCCCGTACAGCGAGTGGAACTGGACGATGACCCATGAAACAGGTGTGGTGATAAAGCTGAAGAGACTGGCAATCGTGTCCACTAATCAGGCTCCTTGAGCATTGGGCGAGGTCTCTGCGGCCGGACTGGGGGTGTCGGGGGCCGATCCCCCGGAAGGCACGCCAGCGGCGGAGTGCCCGCCCTTACTGCTGCGCAACGCGTTGCGCAGCAGTTCGTGCCAACGCGGGCGTTTACGTGGTGGAACATGGTCCACACCACCCGGCGACCACGGATTGCACCGCAGAATGCGCCAGGCGGTCAGCGCCGTGCCCTTCACCGCGCCATGTCGGTCGATAGCCGTGTATCCGTAGTGCGAACACGACGGGTAGTACCGGCAGACAGGCCCGAGAAGCGGGCTGATCGTCCACTGGTACAGCTTGATCAGAGCCAGCAGCGGGTACTTCATCGTGTGCCCCCTCCCAGCAGCCGCTGAAGAGCGGCATCCAGGTCTCGGGCCAGTTGTGCATAGTCGGCGTCACCCGCCCCGGGCAGCGCCCGTACGACAACCAGGCTACCGGGGGGCAGCTCGGGCAGTCGGTCACGTATCAGATGACGGAGTCTCCGCTTCACCCGCGTACGCACGACAGCTCCACCCACGGCTTTGCTCACGACGAAACCCGCACGCGACAGGGAAGCGCTCTCCCCAGGCGCGTGCGGGTCCGTTGCACCGCTGCGTAGATGGACGACAAGGAGCGGGCGTCCGGCCCGGCGTCCTCGGCGTACCGCGGCCGCGAAGTCCTCGCGCCGCCTCAGCCGATTCTCGGTAGGCAGCACGTCATGACCTGTTGGCTGTCAGGCGATCAGGCGGACAGACGGGCGCGACCCTTGTCACGGCGGGACGCGAGAATCGCGCGGCCGGCACGGGTACGCATCCGCAGCCGGAACCCGTGGGTCTTGGCGCGACGACGGTTGTTCGGCTGGAAGGTGCGCTTGCTCACTCGGGGGCTCCAGAAAATGTGTGTGAGAGATGGCGGTACATCGCCTGGCTGTCACCGTGCGCCCACGAGTAGCTCGCGTGTACGCCCGAGCGCACCGCTTCACAACCACAGTTCGTGATCTTTGCCCATCGGAGGCAGGCGGCAGCAGCCATCGACAACTCGACCTGGTCACGGTACGCGCGGCTACGCCATCCGGTCAAACCAGCTCAGTGCCGGGCTCCATTGTGCACAGGCTGTGGACAACAACTTGAACCGCGCGGGTCGGCCTGACTACCTTGACTGAACTCCGGATTCTTTTCCTGCCGGTCTTCCCATCCCGTCCCGAGAACCACACATTCGTGGGACCTGCGAGAGAGCGTGCCTTGTGGCTGATGTACCTGCCGATCTTGCCGCAGTGTGGCCACGAGTGCTGGAGCAGCTCCTCAGGGAGGGCCACCAGGGCATCGAGCCCAAGGACAAGCAGTGGATCGAGCGCTGCCAGCCCCTCGCCCTGGTCGCCGACACCGCGCTCCTCGCCGTCCCCAACGAATGGGGCAAACGCGTCCTCGAAGGCCGCCTGGCCCCCCTCATCAGCGAGACCCTGAGCCACGAATGCGGCCGGCCCATCCGGATCGCCATCACCGTCGACGACTCCGCCGCCGAACCCACCCCACCGGCCCCTCCGCTGCCCCAGCAGCACCGCTACCAGGGCCCGCAGCACGACGAGCCGCGGCAGAGCGATACATACGACAGCTACGGACACCGCCCCTCGGACGACGGCATGCCCTCGGTACGCCCCGCGTACCCGGACTACCAGCAGCAGCGGCCCGACCCCGGCGCCTGGCCGCGTACCCAGGAAGACCTGTCCTGGCAGCAGCCCAGGCTCGGCGGCTACCAGGATCGCGACCCGTACGCCACCGCCCGCCCGCAGCAGCCGCAGCACGACTACCGGCAGCCCCAGGGCTCCGAGCGTTCGCCGTACGAACAGCACCAGGACCGGCATGATCTGCAGGAGCCTCCGTCACCGCGTCACGGCGGAGGGCACAACGGCGGTCCGCGCGGCGGAGCGACGGGACCGCTGGGCGCACAGCCCGCCCCAGCGCCCGGGCCCGGCGAGCCCCATGCCCGGCTCAACCCCAAATACCTCTTCGACACCTTTGTCATCGGCGCCTCCAACCGATTCGCGCACGCGGCGGCGGTCGCCGTCGCCGAGGCGCCGGCGAAGGCGTACAACCCGCTCTTCATCTACGGGGAGTCCGGGCTCGGCAAGACCCACCTGCTCCATGCCATCGGGCACTACGCGCGCAGCCTCTACCCCGGCACGCGCGTGCGGTACGTCAGCTCCGAGGAGTTCACGAACGAGTTCA
This sequence comes from Streptomyces sp. NPDC042201, assembly GCF_055582185.1. Lineage (NCBI taxonomy): Bacteria > Bacillati > Actinomycetota > Actinomycetes > Kitasatosporales > Streptomycetaceae > Streptomyces > Streptomyces sp. NPDC042201. The sequence continues at coordinate 311,908 of NZ_JBVJDS010000001.1, forward strand.
TCAACTCGATCCGTGACGGCAAGGGCGACACCTTCCGCAAGCGCTACCGCGATGTCGACATTCTCCTGGTCGACGACATCCAGTTCCTGGCGAGCAAGGAGTCGACCCAGGAGGAGTTCTTCCACACCTTCAATACGCTCCACAACGCCAACAAGCAGATCGTGCTGTCCTCGGACCGGCCGCCCAAGCAGCTGATCACCCTGGAGGACCGGCTGCGCAACCGCTTCGAGTGGGGCCTGACCACCGACGTACAGCCGCCGGAGCTGGAGACGCGCATCGCGATCCTGCGCAAGAAGGCGGTTCAGGAACAGCTCAACGCCCCGCCCGAGGTGCTGGAGTTCATCGCCTCCCGTATCTCGCGCAACATCCGCGAGCTGGAGGGCGCGCTCATCCGGGTCACGGCGTTCGCCTCGCTCAACCGGCAGCCGGTGGACCTCGGCCTCACCGAGATCGTGCTCAAGGATCTGATCCCGGGCGGCGAGGACGCGGCCCCGGAGATCACCGCGAGCGCCATCATGGCGGCGACCGCCGACTACTTCGGTCTGACGGTGGAGGACCTCTGTGGCTCCTCACGGAGCCGGGTGCTGGTGACGGCACGCCAGATCGCGATGTACCTCTGCCGCGAGCTCACCGATCTCTCACTGCCGAAGATCGGTGCGCAGTTCGGCGGCCGCGACCATACGACCGTGATGCACGCGGACCGGAAGATCCGCGCGCTGATGGCCGAGCGGCGTTCCATCTACAACCAGGTCACCGAGCTCACGAACCGCATCAAGAACGGCTGACACAGCCGGCACCTGGCCTGCTGAGGGCGCTCAGGGACACCGTCCGAGACGGTCCCGGGGCGCCCTTCGTCATGCCGCAGGCCCCGCGGCGACCCCGTCGGCAGGTCGCTGCCACGTCATCGCTGTTCGAATACATGGCGGCGCGGGGGACTTCTCCACAGATTGTCCGGCGATCTTCTATCCACAGCCTGGGGATGGCGAAGTTGTCCAGACTGTGTCCACAGGGAGACCCGCCGAAATGACATCAGGCCAGGTCAGCACCCTGTGGAATTGTGAGTCCCGGTGCTCCACAGACTGTGGATGGAAAAGTCTTCCACAGGGCAGCGGTTCAGTTGTCCACCGACGGCCCACAAGCCTGGTGCTGTTGCCCACAGGCTGTCCACAACCCTGTCCACTGTTCGGCAACGAAACGCGCGGGATCGCTGAGTCGAGTGAAAGGCGTCACACCAAGGACCCCGGTTGGGCTGTGGGGAACTGGGGTAAAGCTGGGGACAGGTCTGGGGAGAAGTACCCCTGTCCTGTGCATCGGCTGTGCAGAACTTTCGGCCGTCCACAGAAAGAGCGAGTTGTCCACGGGCTGCACCCACAGGGTCGGTGGACAAAAAAACGGGTCTGACCTGCGCGGATGGCGTTATCCACGGTTTCCACAGGCCCTACTACTACTACCACTCAGAGTTAACGGGGAATCTGCTTCGAAGCAGGGCCTGTGCACAACTCGCCGCTGGAGCGCCCGGCCCCCGTTGCGTCGACTTGACCCGCAGCCGCGCCGACTGTCGGTGCCGTACGTCAGACTGGTCCCCGGCATCACAGCCGACGACGAAGGCCAGCAGGGCGAGCGAGCAACAGCAGGAGGCGGTTCCGGTGAAGATCCGGGTGGAGCGCGATGTACTCGCGGAGGCAGTGGCCTGGGTGGCCCGCAGCCTTCCGGCCCGTCCGCCGGCGCCCGTCCTTGCGGGCCTTCTGTTGAAGGCGGAGGAAGGCGCTCTCAGCTTCTCCAGCTTCGACTACGAGGTCTCGGCGCGGGTCTCGGTCGACGCGGAGGTCGAGGAGGACGGCACCGTCCTCGTCTCCGGCCGGCTGCTCGCCGACATCTGCCGGGCCCTGCCCAACCGCCCGGTCGAGATCTCCACAGACGGTGTACGGGCGACCGTGGTCTGCGGCTCCTCCCGCTTCACGCTCCACACCCTCCCGGTGGACGAGTACCCGGCGCTGCCGCAGATGCCGACGGCGACCGGCACCGTCCCCGGTGAGGTCTTCGCTTCCGCCGCCTCCCAGGTCGCCATCGCCGCGGGCCGCGACGACACGCTGCCCGTGCTGACCGGCGTCCGCATCGAGATCGAGGGCGACACGGTCACCCTGGCCTCGACCGACCGCTACCGCTTCGCGGTCCGTGAGTTCCTGTGGAAGCCGGAGTCCCCGGACATCTCCGCGGTCGCTCTGGTGCCCGCCAAGACGCTCCTGGACACCGCCAAGGCGCTCACCAGCGGTGACACGGTCACCCTGGCGCTCTCCGGGGCGGGGGCCGGCGAGGGGCTGATCGGTTTCGAGGGGGCCGGACGGCGCACGACCACGCGGCTGCTCGAAGGCGACCTGCCGAAGTACCGCACGCTCTTCCCGACCGAGTTCAACTCGGTCGCGGTGATCGAGACCGGCCCGTTCGTCGAGGCCGTCAAGCGTGTGGCTCTGGTGGCCGAGCGGAACACCCCGGTGCGGCTCAGCTTCGAGCAGGGTGTGCTCATCCTGGAGGCCGGCTCCAGTGACGACGCACAGGCTGTGGAGCGCGTCGACGCGCAGCTCGAAGGCGACGACATCTCGATCGCCTTCAACCCGACCTTCTTGCTGGACGGCCTGAGCGCGATCGACTCCCCGGTCGCCCAGCTCTCCTTCACGACGTCCACGAAGCCGGCGCTGCTCAGCGGCAGGCCCGCCGTCGACGCGGAGGCTGACGAGGCATACAAGTACCTGATCATGCCGGTTCGGCTGAGCGGCTGACCCCGCAGGTGAGTAGCCGGGTCCGGGCGTAGGCTCGGCCCCGGGTACGAATCGCTTCAACGCTTAAGGAACGCCTGATGGAGCTCGGTCTCATCGGTCTCGGCAAGATGGGCGGCAACATGCGCGAGCGCATTCGCCGCGCGGGCCACACCGTCATCGGATACGACCGCAATCCGGACCTCGCCGATGTGCACACCCTCCAGGAGCTGGTGGACCGGCTCAAGGGTCCGCGCGTGGTGTGGGTGATGGTTCCGTCCGGGGCCGCGACCCAGGCGACGATCGATGAACTGGCGGCGATGCTGTCTCCGGGCGATGTCGTGGTGGACGGCGGGAACTCCCGCTGGACGGACGACGAGAAGCACGCGGTGGAGCTGGGCATCAAGGGCATCGGCTTTGTCGACTGCGGTGTCTCCGGCGGCGTCTGGGGCTTGGACAACGGCTATGCGCTGATGTACGGCGGCACTCCGGATGACGTGGCGAAGGTGCAGCCGATCTTCGACGCGCTCAAGCCCGCGGGCGAGTTCGGCTCCGTGCACGCCGGCAAGGTCGGCGCGGGCCACTTCGCCAAGATGGTTCACAACGGCATCGAGTACGCCATGATGCAGGCCTACGCCGAGGGCTGGGAGCTGCTGGAGAAGGTCAACTCGGTCACCGATGTCCGTGAGGTCTTCCGCTCCTGGCAGGAGGGGACGGTCATCCGTTCCTGGCTGCTGGATCTGGCGGTCAACGCCCTGGACGAGGACGAGCACCTGGAGCAGCTGCGGGGCTTCGCGGAGGACTCCGGCGAGGGCCGGTGGACGGTCGAGGCGGCCGTCAACCACGCGGTGCCGCTGCCCGCGATCACGGCTTCCCTGTTCGCGCGGTTCGCGTCCCGGCAGGACGATTCGCCGCAGATGAAGATGGTCGCGGCGCTGCGCAATCAGTTCGGCGGCCACGCGGTCGAGTCGAAGAAGTAACGCCTGAGAAGAAGTAACGCTTGACCGGGGAAGGCCGGCGTACACCCATGCATGTCACGCATCTGTCGCTGGCCGACTTCCGGTCGTACGCCCGGGTCGAGGTTCCGCTCGATCCGGGCGTCACCGCGTTCGTCGGGGCGAACGGGCAGGGGAAGACCAATCTGGTCGAGGCGGTCGGCTATCTGTCGACCCTCGGCAGTCACCGGGTGTCGTCGGACGCGCCTCTGGTGCGGATGGGCGCGGAGCGTGCGGTGATCCGGGCCGCGGTCACCCAGGGCGAGCGTTCGCAGCTGGTCGAGCTCGAGCTCAATCCGGGCCGGGCGAACCGGGCGCGTATCAATCGGTCCTCGCAGGTCAGACCGCGTGATGTGCTGGGGATCATACGGACCGTGCTGTTCGCGCCGGAGGATCTGGCGCTGGTGAAGGGTGATCCGGGCGAGCGGCGCAGGTTTCTCGATGAGCTGATCACGGCGAGGTCGCCCCGGATGGCGGGGGTGCGGTCGGATTACGACCGGGTCCTGCGACAGCGGAACACGCTGCTGAAGTCGGCGGCGATGGCGCGGCGGCATGGCGGCCGCGGGATGGATCTTTCGACGCTGGATGTGTGGGACCAGCATCTGGCGCGCGTGGGGGCGGAGCTGCTGGCGCGGCGGGTCGAGCTGATCGCGACGCTGCAGCCGCTGACGGACAAGGCGTACGAGCAGCTGGCGCCCGGGGGCGGTCCGGTGTTGCTGGAGTACCGTTCCTCGGCCGGTGAGGCCTCCGGGGATGCCTTGGGTGAGGGCGCGCATACGCGCGATGAGCTGTTCGAACAGCTGCTGGCCGCCCTGGTGGGTGTGCGCAAGCAGGAGGTTGAGCGGGGGGTGACGCTGGTCGGTCCGCACCGCGACGATCTGGTGCTCAAGCTGGGGCAGCTGCCGGCGAAGGGGTACGCCAGTCATGGCGAGTCCTGGTCCTATGCGCTCTCCCTGCGGCTGGCCTCGTACGACCTGCTGCGTGCCGAGGGCAATGAGCCGGTGCTGGTGCTGGACGACGTGTTCGCCGAGCTGGACGCGCGGCGGCGGGAGCGGCTCGCGGAGCTGGTGGTTCCGGGTGAGCAGGTGCTGGTGACCGCGGCGGTGGACGATGACGTGCCGGGTGTGCTGGCGGGGGCGCGGTGCGTGGTCGCCGACGGCGCTGTGGAGCGCGTATGAGCGGCCTGGGGAGGCTGGGCGGGTCCGACCGGCCGGAGCCGCCCGCCGAGCTGCCCGAGGGGGCCGGGGCGGCGGGGCCTGTCGAGTCGTCGGGTGTGGATCTGGCGCGGGTCGCGTTGCGTGCGGCGAAGGAGCAGGCGCGGGCGCGTGGTGCGGCGGCGCAGCAGAAGAAGCAGGCCAGGCGGGGTGGCGGGCTGCGTTCCGGGGCGCGGGCCGATGGCCGTGATCCGCTGCCGCTGGGTGCGGCGATCAACCGGTTGATCACGGAGCGGGGCTGGGAGACGCCGGCCGCTGTGGGCGGTGTGATGGGCCGGTGGCCGCAGATCGTCGGCGAGGACGTGGCGAAGCACTGTGTGCCGCAGCGGTACGACGACGGCAACGACGAGCGGGTGCTGACGGTGCAGTGCGATTCGACGGCGTGGGCGACGCAGCTGCGGTTGCTGGCGCCGCGGCTGGTGGCCCGGCTGAACGAGGATCTGGGGCACGGCACCGTACGGGTGATCAAGGTGCTGGGGCCCGGGGGGCCGCCGCAGCGGTTCGGGCGGCTGCGGGCGCCGGGGAGCAAGGGTCCGGGGGACACGTACGGCTGATGGTGGGGGGTTCGCCTTGACGGAGGGCGGGCTCGTGCCTGGCCTGTCCGTCGCGCCCCGTTGGGTTCCGTACGGCCGTGACGGGGGCCCTGAGCCGCCTGTGCGGCGGGTCTCCCGGGCCTGTTCCGGGCCTGTCTCCTCCCTCTGTCCGGTCTCTCGTGCGCGGCGTGATGACCGGGGAGTGCGGCTGGGGAGAGTGAGGCGTCCCTCACCGTAGCGGGAGGTTGACAGGACGAAGCGCTCAACGCCCGTGTGAGCCTCCTGGAGCCCCTTCCTGAATATGGGGAGTCGGGAGGTGCTCATTCAGGGCGGCACATGCGGACTCAGGTACCGGCAAACCCCCATTCGGGTCGGCGCTACCGGTAGACTGGCTGCAAATCCCGCTGTGCTTGCGGGACACGTCGACACAAGCCGAACGACGCAGCCGCTCCCGCTTGCTCGGAAACGGCCTGTGCTGTGCCAGAAAGGGCGCTTCGTGGCCGATTCCGGCAACCCCCCTGAGAAGACTCCGTCCACTGCCACTGGCGAGCACGGCGAGGTGACCGCCTCTTACGACGGCAGTGCCATCACCGTGCTGGAGGGCTTGGACGCGGTCCGTAAGCGGCCAGGCATGTACATCGGTTCAACCGGTGAGCGTGGGCTGCATCACTTGGTGACCGAGGTCGTCGACAACTCTGTCGACGAGGCCCTGGCCGGGCACGCGGACACCATCGACGTCACGATCCTCGCCGACGGCGGGGTGCGGGTGATCGACAACGGTCGCGGTATCCCGGTGGACATCGTGCCGTCCGAGAACAAGCCGGCCATCGAGGTCGTGCTCACGGTGCTCCACGCGGGCGGCAAGTTCGGCGGCGGCGGGTATGCCGTCTCCGGTGGTCTGCACGGCGTCGGCGTCTCGGTCGTCAATGCCCTGTCGTCGAAGGTCGCGGTCGAGGTCAAGCGTGACGGCTACCGCTGGACGCAGGACTACAAGCTCGGTGTGCCGACGGCGCCGCTGGTCCGTAACGAGGAGACGCCCGACTCGGGTACGACGGTGACGTTCTGGGCCGATCCGGACATCTTCGAGACGACGGAGTATTCCTTCGAGACGCTGTCGCGGCGTTTTCAGGAGATGGCCTTCCTCAACAAGGGGCTGACTCTGACGCTGACCGACGAGCGCGAGTCGGCGAAGGCCGTCGTGGGCGCCGACGTCGCGGGCACGGACCCGGTCGAGCAGGCGGACGAGGAACTGGTCCGTACGGTGAAGTACTACTACGAGGGCGGCATTGTCGACTTCGTGAAGTACCTCAACTCGCGCAAGGGTGAGCTGATCCATCCGACGGTCATCGACGTGGAGGCCGAGGACCGGGACCGGATGCTCTCGGTCGAGATCGCGATGCAGTGGAACGCCCAGTACAGCGAGGGTGTGTACTCGTTCGCGAACACGATCCACACGCATGAGGGCGGTACGCACGAGGAAGGGTTCCGGGCGGCGCTGACGGGCCTGGTCAACCGGTACGCGCGCGAGAAGAAGCTGCTGCGCGAGAAGGATGACAATCTCACCGGCGAGGACATCCGCGAGGGTCTGACGGCGATCATCTCGGTGAAGCTGGGCGAGCCCCAGTTCGAGGGTCAGACGAAGACCAAGCTGGGCAACACCGAGGCGAAGACCTACGTCCAGAAGGTCGTCCACGAGCACCTGACGGACTGGTTCGACCGCAATCCGAACGAGGCCGCGGACATCATCCGTAAGTCGATCCAGGCCGCCACGGCCCGGGTCGCGGCCCGTAAGGCGCGCGATCTCACCCGCCGCAAGGGCCTGCTGGAGAGCGCGTCGCTGCCGGGCAAGCTGAGTGACTGCCAGTCGAACGACCCTTCGAAGTGCGAGATCTTCATCGTCGAGGGTGACTCCGCCGGTGGTTCGGCGAAGTCGGGCCGTAACCCGATGTATCAGGCGATTCTGCCGATCCGCGGCAAGATCCTGAACGTCGAGAAGGCGCGGATCGACAAGATCCTGCAGAACACCGAGGTCCAGGCGCTGATCTCGGCGTTCGGCACCGGTGTGCACGAGGACTTCGACATCGAGAAGCTCCGCTATCACAAGATCATCCTGATGGCGGACGCCGATGTCGACGGCCAGCACATCAACACGCTGCTGCTGACGTTCCTGTTCCGCTTCATGCGGCCGCTGGTCGAGGCAGGGCACGTATATCTCTCCCGTCCGCCGCTCTACAAGATCAAGTGGGGCCGGGACGACTTCGAGTACGCGTACTCCGACCGGGAGCGCGACGCCCTGGTCGAGCTCGGCAAGCAGAACGGCAAGCGGATCCGCGAGGACTCGATCCAGCGCTTCAAGGGCCTGGGCGAGATGAACGCCGAGGAACTGCGGGTCACCACGATGGACGTCGACCACCGCGTGCTCGGCCAGGTCACTCTGGACGACGCGGCCCAGGCCGACGATCTGTTCTCGGTGCTGATGGGCGAGGACGTCGAGGCGCGGCGGTCCTTCATCCAGCGCAATGCCAAGGACGTCCGCTTCCTCGACATCTGAGTCGGTCTCAGCTGACGGATTCGAAAAGGCCGAAAGGAAAACTGACCAGCAATGGCCGACGAGAACACCCCTGACACCCCCGAAAACGCCGAGACCTCCGGCACTCCCGGAACGCCCGGCACCCCTGTCGCCCAGGACACCGTCGAGGCGGTGGACGGTCTGGCGATGCGTGTGGAGCCGGTCGGGCTCGAGACGGAGATGCAGCGCTCGTATCTCGACTACGCGATGTCCGTCATCGTGTCGCGCGCGCTGCCGGACGTACGGGACGGTCTCAAGCCCGTCCACCGGCGCGTGCTGTACGCGATGTACGACGGCGGCTACCGGCCCGAGAAGGGCTTCTACAAGTGTGCCCGCGTCGTGGGTGACGTCATGGGTACGTACCACCCGCACGGCGACTCCTCGATCTATGACGCCCTGGTCCGGCTGGCGCAGCCGTGGTCGATGCGGATGCCGCTGGTGGACTCCAACGGCAACTTCGGTTCTCCGGGCAATGACCCGGCCGCGGCCATGCGGTACACCGAGTGCAAGATGATGCCGCTGTCGATGGAGATGCTCCGGGACATCGACGAGGAGACCGTCGACTTCACGGACAACTACGACGGCCGTAACCAGGAGCCGACGGTCCTGCCGGCGCGGTTCCCGAATCTTCTGATCAACGGCTCGGCGGGTATCGCCGTCGGTATGGCCACGAACATCCCGCCGCACAACCTGCGGGAGGTGGCGGCCGGTGCCCAGTGGGCGCTGGACCACCCGGAGGCCAGTCACGAGGAGCTGCTCGATGCGCTGATCGAGCGGATCAAGGGGCCCGACTTCCCGAGCGGTGCGCTGGTCGTGGGCCGTAAGGGCATCGAGGAGGCGTACCGCACGGGCCGTGGCTCGATCACGATGCGCGCGGTGGTCGAGGTCGAGGAGATCCAGAACCGCCAGTGCCTGGTGGTCACGGAGCTTCCGTACCAGACCAACCCGGACAATCTCGCGCAGAAGATTGCGGACCTGGTCAAGGACGGCAGGGTCGGCGGTATCGCGGACGTCCGCGACGAGACGTCCTCGCGTACGGGCCAACGGCTGGTCGTCGTCCTGAAGCGGGACGCGGTCGCCAAGGTCGTACTGAACAACCTGTACAAGCACACCGATCTGCAGAGCAACTTCAGCGCGAACATGCTGGCGCTGGTCGACGGGGTGCCGCGCACGCTCTCCCTGGACGCGTTCATCCGGCACTGGGTGACGCACCAGATCGAGGTCATCGTCCGGCGGACGAGGTTCCGGCTGCGCAAGGCCGAGGAGCGGGCCCACATCCTGCGCGGTCTGCTCAAGGCGCTCGACGCGATCGACGACGTCATCGCGCTCATCCGGCGCAGTGACACGGTCGAGATCGCGCGTGAGGGCCTGATGGGGCTGCTCACGATCGACGAGATCCAGGCGAACGCGATCCTGGAGATGCAGCTGCGCCGGCTGGCGGCTCTGGAGCGGCAGAAGATCGTCGCAGAACACGACGAGCTGCAGCAGAAGATCGATCAGTACAACGCGATCCTGGCCTCGCCGGAGAAGCAGCGTCAGATCGTCCGTGACGAACTGACGGTCATCGTCGACAAGTTCGGTGACGACCGGCGTTCGAAGCTGGTGCCCTTCGACGGTGACATGTCCATGGAGGACTTGATCGCCGAGGAGGACATCGTCGTCACCATCACGCGTGGCGGCTATGTGAAGCGTACGAAGACGCACGACTACCGCTCGCAGAAGCGCGGCGGCAAGGGCGTACGCGGCACGAAGCTGAAGGAAGACGACATCGTCGACCACTTCTTCGTCTCGACGACGCACCACTGGCTGCTGTTCTTCACGAACAAGGGCCGGGTGTACCGGGCGAAGGCGTACGAGCTCCCCGACGCCGGCCGCGACGCGCGCGGCCAGCACGTCGCCAACCTGCTGGCCTTCCAGCCGGACGAGAAGATCGCCCAGATCCTGGCGATCCGCGACTACGAGGCCGTGCCGTACCTGGTCCTGGCCACCAAGGCGGGTCTGGTGAAGAAGACCCCGCTCAAGGATTACGACTCCCCCCGCGCGGGCGGTGTCATCGCGATCAACCTCCGGGAGACGGAGGCGGGCGGCGACGACGAGCTGATCGGCGCCGAGCTGGTGTCGGCGGAGGACGACCTTCTGCTCATCAGCAGGAAGGCCCAGTCGATCCGGTTCACCGCAACGGACGACGCGCTGCGTCCGATGGGGCGTGCCACCTCGGGTGTCAAGGGGATGAGTTTCCGCGACGGCGACGAACTGCTCTCGATGAATGTCGTCAGGCCCGGTACGTTCGTGTTCACTGCTACCGATGGCGGGTATGCGAAGCGGACCGCCGTCGACGAGTATCGCGTCCAGGGTCGTGGTGGCCTCGGCATCAAGGCTGCCAAGATTGTGGAGGACCGTGGTTCTCTCGTCGGCGCGTTGGTGGTCGAGGCGACAGATGAGATTCTGGCCATCACCCTCGGCGGCGGTGTGATTCGCACGCGAGTCAACGAAGTCAGGGAGACGGGCCGTGACACCATGGGCGTCCAACTGATCAACCTGGGCAAGCGCGATGCCGTCGTCGGTATCGCACGCAATGCCGAGGCGGGCCGCGAGGCTGAAGAGGTCGACGGGACCGATGCCCCGGGGACCGAAGAGGCCGGTACGGCTGAGGTTGCCGAGGGCAGCAAGTCCTCGGCCGGGGAGCACGAGGAGTAGAGCGTGAGTGGAGCCACGGGCGCCGGATCGGCCGAATCCGGAGGGAACGGTGCTCGTGGCCCTGCCACGGACTCCCAGGGGGTAACGGTGACCGATACCCGGGGGCACAAGCCCCCGTACGAGACGTACGGATCTGACCAGTCGCAGCAGGCTGCTCAGCCGTACCATCCGCCGCAGGCGTATCCCTCGCCGCAGGGCGCGGGGACGCAGGACGGCCAGCAGGGTCAACAGCGCACTGCCGGGCAGCAGCAGGCGGCTCCGGCCGGTCCCATGGCTGACCAGGGTGGCGCGGCTTCGGCGGTGCGCCGGCCGCGGACGGGGGCGCGGACGACACCGCGTACCCGTAAGGCACGGCTGCGGGTGGCGAAGGCCGATCCGTGGTCGGTGATGAAGGTCAGTTTCCTGCTCTCCATCGCACTGGGCGTGTGCACGGTCATCGCGTCCGCGGTGCTGTGGATGGTCATGGACGCGATGGGCGTCTTCTCGACAGTCGGCGGCACGATCAGCGAGGCCACGGGCTCCAACGAGAGCAACGGGTTCGATCTGCAGTCGTTCCTGTCGCTGCCGCGGGTGCTCATCTTCACCTCGGTCATCGCGGTGATCGATGTGGTGCTGGCCACCGCGCTGGCGACGCTCGGAGCCTTCATCTACAACCTGTCGGCGGGCTTCGTGGGCGGTGTTGAGCTCACGCTCGCCGAGGACGAGTGAGGGTCGGCTATCGATTTTGGGGCTGGCCCTGAAGTGCGCTAATCTTCAGGGGCAGCGCGGGGCTATAGCTCAGTTGGTTAGAGCGCATCCCTGATAAGGATGAGGCCACAGGTTCAAATCCTGTTAGCCCCACCGCGACAATCGGCCCGTACGGAGAGCATCCGTGCGGGCCGACTGCATTCCGCAGTTCTTCAGATCGGCTGTTCTTTCGCCCTGGTGAAGCCCGGAGTTGGGTCGCGGGCAGGTCACCGATCGGTATCGGTCGGTGTGTATAGTCGGGCGCCAGAAGTCCCCTACGTCAAGGAAAGACGAGGTCGCGCGGTGAAGAAGCTTCTCTTGGTCGCACTGGCCGCCATCGGCGGGCTCCTCGTGTACCGCCAGATCCAGGCGGATCGCGCCGAGCAGGATCTGTGGACGGAGGCGACCGACTCCGTGCCCGCAGGTACGGGTGTGTGAGACGCAGCAGTCCGAATGCGAGCCCCGGCCGCCGAGCGGCCGGGGCTTCGTGCTGTCCGAGAGCTTCGTGCCGTTCCGGTTTTTGTGACACGGTGACGGCCTCTTCCATTGATTCGCTTGTGTGAAGTATTCGCTTGCATGAGTGAATGTCGCGAGGCGGACATGCGGGGTTATTCGGATGGGCGCGCAGACAGCGACGGGACCGCCGGGGCAGGATGGACCGGCGCCACGACCGGCGCGGGGCGGCCGAGACGACGAGGGGAAGCGCGTGAAGAGGCAGCGCAGCAGGGGCCGGGTCGCGCTGGCCGGGGCGGCGGCGATGTGCGCGATGGTGGCCCTGCCGGGGCAGGCATGGGCGGCCGGGGAGCCGAACCCCTATGTCTTCCAGCCCGAGGCGAAGCAGATCACCGGAGCGACGACCACGAGCGACGCGAAGCCGCTGGACCCTGGCTCCACCTACCGCGACTCGATCGGTCCTGGCGGCAAGCTCATCTACCGGCTGGACCTCGACGCGAAGACGAACGCCTATGTGTCCGCGGTGGCCGTGCCGAAGCTGGGCACGAAGGTTGCCTTCGGGGACAAGATCGAAGTCTCGCTGCAGAACCGCCAGGGCAACGACTGCAGCTCCAACGACGCGCGGTTCGGCACGTCGGGCGAGTATCCCCGGCCGCTCGCGGCCTACGCCTACCGGCTGATCGAGAAGGGCGCGTACTCCTGCCAGGAGGAAGGTCCGTACTTCGTCGTCATCGAGCGGACCAGTGAGGCCGGCTCGACCCCCGACCCGTGGGACCTGGAGATCCGCCATGTCTCCGAGCCCGGGCTGAAGGAGGCCGGGCCCACCCAGGCGCCGTCGGTATGGCCCAGCGCCTCCCCCGAGCCGGTCGGCGGCGCACCGCGGGTGCGCGAGGGCGGCACCAGCTTCTACGACGCCAAGGGGCTGGCGCAGGGCGAGTGGACGGCGAAGATCGAGCCGGGCGCATCGCTCTTCTACCGGGTGCCGGTGGACTGGGGACAGCAGCTCTACGCCAGCGCCGACCTGGGCAGCTCCGACGGGGAGGGGTTCGTGAGCGGCGCGTTCGCCGTGTCCCTGTACAACCCGGCCCGGGGGCTCGTGGACAGCAGCGACTCGGTGTCGTACGACGGCAAGCAGAAGACGACGGCCCTCGATCCGCTGCCGCCGGTGGCGTACGAGAACCGCTTCGGGTTCAGCACCGGCGACAAGGACATGCGGTTCGCGGGCTGGTACTACCTGCGGGTCAGCCTCCATCCCGAGGTGGCCGAGAAGTTCGGTGCGAAGCCGTACGGGCTCACGCTGCGGGTGAACGTCAAGGGCCAGGCCAGGAGCGGGCCGGGGTACGCGGGTCCGGCCGGCGACTTCACCGTGACCCCCGAGAAGCTGGACGACGCCTCGAACGGGCAGAGCGGCGCGGACGCGGCGCGGAGCGACACGATGCAACTGGTCGCGGCGGCCGGGATCGGCGCGGGCACGGTGCTGGTGCTCGGGCTCGGGGTATGGACGTTGCTCGCACGGCGGCGCGCGGACCAGGGGGCGGGGCAGTCGCAGGGACCGGATCAGGGCCAGGGGCAGCTACCCGGGCAGGGGCCGGAGGGCGCACCGACCCGGCCGACGCACCAGTACGGGCCGCCGCCCTCCGGCTGGTAACGCGGGGACAGCCCGCGGGGCATGCCGCGCGGGCCCGGATCCGGGTCGTGCTCAGGTCTGGGTCAGCGCCCAGATGCCTACCGCGAAACAGGCCAGCGCCAGCAGCAGCACCGGGACCGCCACCTTCGGGGGCGGTCCCGGTCGCTTTCGCGCGGAGTGGCGGGCTGGCGCCTGCGGGCGCGGAACCGGCTGCTGGGCGGGAACCTGCGGGCGTTGAGCGGTGTATGGACGAGTGAGAGCGTGATCGTGCCGTACCGCCGCCGTCTGAGCGTGGGACAGGTCGGCGGGTGTGGAGGGAAGGGGGGAGACCGGATGCGCCGACATCGAGGTGGGGGAGGAGTGCGGCTGCGCCGGGTGCGGCAGGGCGGGAGGCTGGTGGTGCCCATGCCCCTGTTGCGGGTGTGGCTGCTGTTGCCCGGATACCTGCTGCCGGTCCGGCGGCGGGGGGAGATGGAAGCTGCCCGTCTCCGACATGGAGGCGGCTGTGGAGGCTGTGGGGGAGGAAGGCCGCTGTCCCGTCGGCCGGCCGTCGGCCCGCTGAGCCGCGCGCGGGTCGGTGTGCGGGTCCGCCGGCCGGCCACCCGGCTGCGGATCCGTGACGGGACCGGACGGGCCGAACGCGGAAGGCAGCGGCCCGATCTGGTCGAAGATCTCGACCGGCTCGTCATCGGCGCCGGGCTCGGGAAGCAGCTCCACGGCCGTTGTCAGCGCCTTGCGGGCGCCGGTGGCTGTACGGAAGCGCGCGTTCGGGTCGGGCTGCAGCAGGCCCGCCAGGACCTGCCAGAGCGGCTCGGGGATGCCCTGCGGCGCTCCCGGGGTGCCATGAGCGGCGAAATACTCGACCAGGGCCTGGGAGTCGGGCTTCTGACCCTGCAGCAGATAAAGGGCGACGAGCCCGACCGCGAAGAGATCGGCCGGGAAGTCGGGCTCCGCGCCCATCATCTGCTCGGGCGCGAAGTAACCCGGCGTCCCCACCACATAGTTGGTCTCCGTCAGGCGCGGCTCGCCCTTGCGCATGGAGATACCGAAGTCGGACAGGCGCAGATGGGGCCGCGCCGTTCCGGTGGCCTCCATCAGGATGTTGGCCGGTTTGATGTCGCGGTGCACGACCCCCTCCGCGTGCACCGCGGCCAGACCGGACAGCAGCTGATCGAGCAGGGTGCAGACGAAACGGGGTGGCAGTGGCCCGTAGTCGCCGATGACGTGCGCCAGCGACCCGCCGCTCACCAGATCCATGGTGAACAGCACCTTGTCGTCGTCCGCGGCCCAGCTGGCCGGGGCGAGGACATGCGGGTGATCGATCCTCAGCGCCTGCTCACGGACGAACCGCAGCAGCGTGTGCGCGTCGCTCTGCTGGAGGACCTTCGCCGCCACATAGCGTCGGCGACGGTGGTCCCAGGCACGCCAGACGGCGCCGACACCACCCCGCCCGATCGGGTCGATCAGCTCGTACCGCCCCGCGAAGACCTCACCCATTGCGCCGCGCCCGCTCCCAGTCGTCTCGTCCGGCGGCCTGCCGCCCCTGCCCCAGGTCCAGTTCTAGCTCTGGTGCGCCTCGTAGTGGGCGACCGCCTCCGCGGTGCGCCCGGCGCCGTAGACCCTGAGGAACTCTGCCAGTTCGGGCTGGGTCGGGGCGAGGGACTCTGCGGCATCGATGATGTCGCCGGCCGCCGCGACCGACCGCAGCAGGGACTGGATCTCGCGGACCACCCTGCGCACGGTCGGCGCACCCGAGCTGTTCGTCGTCTGGCTGGTGCCGGTGAGGACGGAGCCGCCCTGCGACTTCTTGATCTCCTCCATCCGGTCCGTGGCCTCGCCGGCGCTGACGCTGCCGTCGGCCACCTGGCCCGCCAGATCCTGCAGCGCCTGGACCCGCTGGACCACCGCGGGATTGCCGATCTTCGCGCGTTGACCGCTCATGAGCTGGGAGAGCATCGGGGCGGACAATCCGAGCACCGCGGCGAGCCGGGCCTGGTTCAGGCCCAGGTCATCGATGAGACGACGGAACAAACCCCCCAACGGCTCTCCGTACCAGCTCCGCTGGAGCTCTCTCGCTCTCGCAGTCGATTCCTGCTGTGTGACATCCATGCGCGTCTCCCCATCGCTTCCCCAGCGCGGCAGCTTCGCTGCTGCGAACCTCGTGGGGCATCTTACGGAGCGTGGTCGCGCACGGGGAGTCCCATCTTTTTGCGGAATCACGGGGTACACCCGGTACTCTGGTCCCCGGTGATGGCCGAGCCGTTCCTGACTGCTCGGCCGTACCCACCCATTCCCGGGGCCTTAGCTCAGTTGGTAGAGCGCTGTCTTTGCATGGCAGATGTCAGGAGTTCGACTCTCCTAGGCTCCACGGTACGAGAGAGCTCCCCTGGCCTGCGGAAACGCGGGTCAGGGGAGCTCTTCGTGTGTGGGGCGCCAGTGTCACCGTCAGCGAGCGGGCGACGGGCGGGGGCGGTCGGCAGCGGGCGGGCCGAGAGCGAAGCTGCTCGGGAGCCGGACCTCAGCCGCAATTGTTGTCATTGATGCGCATGGACGATCCCCAGCGGCCGACGGAGTAACTCTGCAGATCGGCGATGCGGCCGCCGGGCTGGATACAGGTGTGCGATCCGCCGTACAAACTGTTCCGGTAGATCCGCGCGGTACGGCTGGAATTGTTGATAACCGAAAAAGTATTGTCGTTGATGGGCTGGTTGTGGAAGCGTGCGCCCCCGTCGGATCCGCGTCGGACGTACGGCACGCCCCCGTAGTTCGTCTGCGGGTAGATGCAGACCATGCCGGAACCGCAGGCCACTGCCGCTTCCACCGCCTCGGTGGGTGCTGTCGCACCCGCCACCGTGGCCCCGGCCGCGAGGGCGACGGTGGCCAGCGTGATTCCCATTGCTCGTTTCATCGGAAGTCCCCCAGAATTCAATGAGTGCGTCGAATTGTGCGGTCCTTTAGATACTCCTCGGGGCGTCAAGGAATTGTCAATGAATTCATTGAACTCATGATGAAACGCTTTTCTTAATTTACTGCGCACCTGCGGCCGGGCGTAACCACATCTTCGGCGGCATGGCAACCGCACACCGAGGGCGAGCCCGTCGCTGCCGGGCCGGCCACGGTGACGGTGCCGGTCCATGACGGCAGGACAAGGCGTGCGCTGTTTCTCGCGGCCCTGCTCCAGCCGGGTGCAACAGTCCGGACTCGGCCGGGCCGGCGGCGCCACGTCCTCGCGCCGCGCTCCCCTCAGGCGGTGGCGTCCGTACTCCGGTATCCCCGCTGCCTGCGGTTTCAGGGCAGCCTGCGGGCCCGGAGACACTCACCCCGCGGTGATCCCTCGCTCATAACGTCAGGCTGAGCTGAGCGCCAGTCGAGGCACGACGGGGCGGTCGACGACCGGCTCTCGGGGGCCGGTTGGACCGTACGAGTGGTGTTCATCCGAAGAACTGTGAGGCGGCGGCGTAGCTCCGTGGATTCCCGACATGCGTCCACATCATGAGGAAGGTATGCAGATCGCCCAACCCGAAAGCGAGGGGTCATGGCCGCCTTCAAGGTCAAGAAACTGTGGACCGTCTTCATCACCGCGTTCTTCGCGGTGCTTGCCTCCCTGGGGCTGACCGCCCCGGCCGCGGCCGCCGGCGCCGCCGCACAGCAGCCGACCGAGCAGCCCGTGCCGGCGCCCGTCGCCCCGCACCGGGCCGCCGAGGCCATGACAGCCAGAGCGGGGGTGCCACGGTCACTGCCACGCGACCGGTCGCTGCCGCCCACGATCAAGCAGCGTATCCACGCCGAGGCGCACGGTGCGTCACCCTCGGTCCGTCATCTGCCCGCCGACATGCTGGATGACGCCGTAGCCCGTGCCGGCGCGGCACGTGAGGCCGCCTACGCGGCATACGCGGCGGATGCCGCACTCCTCGCGGCGTAAGGCGCCGGGATCCCCGATGGTCTCCCGGCGCCTCACCGAACCCGGCACGCCTCTCGTGCCACGAATGTCACGAATGTCACGAACGCAGTGCATGCCGCGCATGTCACCGACCGCACGCATGCCACGCCCAGAAAAAGCGGTCCGTGATCAGGGACGATCGTCCCGGTCCCGATCCGTCTCCGACTCATCCTGCTTGGCCTGTACCTCCGGATCGAGCGGATCGATCACACCCTGGCTGCCGTCGACGGACGACAGCGGAGCACGATCCGACACCTCGGTAGCAGCCGGCGGTTCCACCAGCCAGTCCGGATTTGCCTGCTTGTCCCACCACTTCCACGCGGCGAAGGTCCCACCGGCCAGCACACCGAGGAGCGCGAGCCCCTTGGCCAGCCGTCCGGCCCTGGCCCGCCGCTCATGCTTCCTCACCAGCTTCTGGATCTCTTTCGCCGTGACCTGTCCGCGCAGAGCGGCCAGCGCGGCCGCGGAACGTGCCGCGGCCTGCTCCGCCACCGGCTGAGCGGTGGCCACCGCGTGCTCGACCCGCGGCACCGTGTAATCCGCCGCCTGACGGGCGGCCTTGCGGGTGCGGACGGCAGCACGGTGAGCCGCGTCATCGATCTTTGGGGGCACATGGGGTACATGCGGCGCCACCCGGGCGCCGTACTGAATACGAGCCTGCTGGGCGGCCTTAGACATCGTCGGGGCGAGCCGTACGCGCGCCTCGTTGGCATATAGAGCGGCCTGCTCCTTGGCCGTACCGGCGTAGGGGGCCACCGCTTCCGCGGCGTGCTGCACGCTCTCCTTCGCCGAACCGGTAGCGGCGCGCACGCTGTCCATGCGGGTCA
This sequence comes from Streptomyces sp. NPDC042201, assembly GCF_055582185.1. Classification (NCBI taxonomy): domain Bacteria; kingdom Bacillati; phylum Actinomycetota; class Actinomycetes; order Kitasatosporales; family Streptomycetaceae; genus Streptomyces; species Streptomyces sp. NPDC042201. The sequence continues at coordinate 330,242 of NZ_JBVJDS010000001.1, forward strand.
CAGGATCATCCTCCTCGGTGGCGTTCGGTATTTCGCCTATCCACCCTTTTCGAAATCATGCCCGCTGGGCGCGATCTCGGCATGCGGTGCGGGCATCCGGGTCATGGATGGCGATATAGGTCGATGCTCGGGCATTGCTGCCCAATGTGAGCCCAATGGGAGCTCCTGGACGACACTGCCACGCCCGGCTCCGGCATGCCCCGGTCCCGGCGCGATTCGGCTGTCCTTTTCTTCGCCTGTCCGCCACGGGCCGCTGTCATGCGTGATTCCGCCGCCGAGCCTGACTCACGCCTGCCCTGATCCCGATCCTGATCCCGATCCCGGTCCGGTTGCGCACCGGTCTGGTCCGATCCTGATCCGATCCCGATCCGCTCATGCCTCCATCCGGCCCCGAAACCGCCCCAAGACGGGCGCAAAGCCCGTTCCGGGGCAGCGGCCGGGCAACAGGCGTGCCGTCCGTGCGAGGATCGTGAGAGTCAGAGAAGACTTACGGAAGGCAGATCGTGGCCGAGCAGCTTTACGCCACCCTGAAGACCAACCACGGCGACATCGAGATCCGGCTCCTGCCGAACCACGCGCCGAAGACGGTCAAGAACTTTGTCGAGCTCGCCCAGGGCGAGCGGGAGTGGACCGACCCGGCGAGCGGTAAGAAGACGACGGACAGGTTGTACGACGGCACCATCTTCCACCGTGTGATCAGCGGGTTCATGATCCAGGGCGGGGATCCGCTGGGCAACGGCACCGGCGGTCCGGGCTACGAGTTCGAGGACGAGTTCCACCCGGACCTCGCCTTCGACAAGCCGTACCTGCTGGCCATGGCCAACGCGGGCCCGGGCACCAACGGCTCGCAGTTCTTCATCACCGTCTCGCCGACCGCCTGGCTGACCCGCAAGCACACCATCTTCGGTGAGGTCAGCAACGAGTCCGGCAAGAAGATCGTGGACGCCATCGGCGGCATCCAGACCAACCCGCGCACCGACCGTCCGGTGCAGGACGTGGTGATCGAGTCGGTCGTCATCGAGACCCGCTGACCGCTCACAGCCTGTTCGGTTCGCCGGATCCGGGGAACCTTCCCGCCCTGCCCGTCCGTAGTGGTTACATACCGGACGGGCGGGGCGGTGCGCTGTGTGCCGTCCGCCGTCATGAGGACCGAGGGGACCGATGGACAACCCGCCAGGAGGCCCTGGAGGCCAGGATCAGCACGCCGTCACCGACGGCCGGCCCAGCTGCTACCGGCATCCGGGCCGGCAGACCGGCATAAGCTGCACCCGCTGCGAGCGCCCCATCTGTCCCGAGTGCATGGTCAGCGCCTCCGTGGGGTTCCAGTGCCCGGAGTGCGTACGGCAGGGTTCCGGTACGGGACACTCGCCCACCGCCAACCGGCCACGCACCCTCGTCGGCGGCACGATCGCGGCCGACCCCCGGCTGATCACCAAGATCCTGCTGGGCATCAATATCGCGGTCTTCGTCGCCGTCCTGGCGGTGGGCGATCACTACCGCCTGGTTGACGATCTCGATCTCGTCGGTCGTGCCTTCAATCCCGAACTCCGCCAGGAGGTCGGCGTCGCGGACGGCGAGTGGTACCGGCTGGTCACCGCGATGTTCCTGCACCAGGAGGTGTGGCACATCGCCTTCAACATGCTGGGCCTGTGGTGGCTCGGCGGGCCGCTGGAGGCGGCGCTCGGCCGCGTCCGCTTCCTGGCCCTCTACCTGCTCTCCGGACTGGCCGGCAGCGCGCTCACCTATCTCGTCGCCGCGCCGAACGAGGCCTCGCTGGGCGCCTCCGGTGCCATCTTCGGGCTGCTCGGCGCCACCGCCGTACTGATGCGCCGGCTCAACTACGACATGCGGCCGGTCTTCGCCCTGCTGGCGCTGAACCTGCTCTTCACCTTCACCTGGCCCGGCATCGCCTGGCAGGCTCACGTCGGCGGCCTGGTGGCGGGCACGCTGATCGCCATCGGCATGGTGCACGCGCCACGCGAGCACCGGGCCCTCGTGCAGTACGGGACCTGTGCCCTGGTGCTGGTGGCGACGATCGTGATCGTCATGACCAGAACGGCCTCGCTGGCCTCGCTGATGTGAGCGGCGAGCGCCGAACACCGAGCATCGAGCGCCGTCAGCTGAACGCCGTCAGCTGAGTGTGACGCCGGGAAGACGGCCCGTACACATGAGTTGTCCACAGTGTGTGGCGGATCTTGTGCATCCTGTGGGGAACATCAGTGCCCCTTGTCGCCAATGTGGGTTTGACCAGCAGCGACAAGGGGCGACCGTGTCATCAGTACGGCGGACGCAGTCACACCGGCGTCAACATTCCGTGGAGTTATCCACAGATCGTCTTAACTTTTCCCCTGGCTGTGGACAACGCTGTGGATAAGTCAGGGGAGAGCTTGACCGCCGGGTGGTGGACCGGCTACTTCCATTGGGTGGAGACACCGAAACCGGCGGCGATGAAGCCGAACCCGACCACGATGTTCCAGTTTCCGAAGCTCTCCAGCGGGAGATCGCCCTCGGTCACATAGAAGACGACGATCCAGGCGAGTCCGATCAGGAACATGGCGAGCATGACCGGAGCCACCCAGCTCCGATTGGTCAGCCTGATGTTCGTTGCCTGCTTCGCCGCCGGGGGCGGCGTGAAGTCGGCCTTCTTGCGGATACGTGACTTCGGCACGAGGGACTCTCCTGTCGATGCGCTGCGTGACCGCGCAGGGGAACTGTAACGGGGTTCCGGGGCGGAGAGCAGGGCGAACACCACCGCCCCCGGGCGTCCGTTAGCGTAGTGCTTCCGCGGCGCCTAAGGAGATAAGGGTACGTTGAGCAATTCTGCCGACTCTCCCCCAGGGCCGGTTCGCCGATCGATCGGGCGGCCGGTCCGGCTGCTCACGGCTGCCGTCTTCGCGCTCGCCGGCCTGATCTTCGTGACCAGCTTCAACACGGCCAAGGGCACGAACATCCGTACCGATGCCTCGCTGCTGAAGCTCTCCGACCTGATCCATGAGCGCGACCGCAAGAACGCTGAGCTGGGCGAATCCACCGCCGTGGTGCGTCAGGACATCGATGCCCTCGTCCGGCGCGACGACGGCTCCACCGCGGCCGAGGACGCCAAGCTGCGCGCCCTGGAGAACGCCGCGGGCACCAAGAAGATCACTGGCCAGGCTCTCACCGTCACTCTCGACGACGCCCCGCAGAACGCCACCGCGAATCCCGGATATCCCGAGCCGCAGCCCAACGACCTCGTCATCCATCAGCAGGATCTGCAGGCCGTGGTCAACGCCCTGTGGCAGGGCGGCGCGCAGGGCATCCGCGTCATGGACCAGCGGCTGATCTCCACCAGCGCGGTGCGGTGCGTGGGCAACACGCTGATCCTGCAGGGCCGGGTCTACTCCCCGCCGTACAAGATCACCGCTGTCGGCGACCGCGGCAAGCTCCGCCAGGCCCTCACCGACTCCCCGGCGATCCAGAACTACCAGCTGTACGTCAAGGCGTACGGCCTCGGCTGGAAGGTCGATGAGCACGGCAAGGAGACGCTCCCCGGGTACTCGGGCGCGGTGGAGCTCCACAACGCGAAACCTGTCGAGTAGAGCGAAACCTGTCGAGTAGAGATCGAGTGGACCTCGAGTAGACGTTCGGACGGGCGTCGGGCCGGTCGGCGGCTGTGACGAACAGCAAGCTCGAACCTCCGTGCTAGCTGCCCCATGCGCCGCCCATGTGCCCCTGCGGCCCTTTAGTCTGGTGCCGTACCGCCTGGGGCGGCACCGAACGGAAGGGACAGCATGTACGGCTGGATCTGGCGGCATCTGCCGGGCAACGTGTGGCTGCGGGCGGCGCTCTCGCTGGTGTTGGCGCTGGCCGTCGTCTATGTGCTCTTCCAGTACGTCTTTCCGTGGGCGGAGCCGCTGCTGCCGTTCAACGATGTGACGGTCGACGGACCGGGGGCCGCCGGATGAGCGCGCGCATCCTTGTCGTCGACAACTACGACAGCTTCGTCTTCAACCTCGTCCAGTACCTCTACCAGCTCGGCGCCGAGTGCGAGGTACTGCGCAACGACGAGGTGGCCACCTCCCACGCCCAGGACGGCTTCGACGGCGTCCTGCTCTCCCCCGGCCCCGGCACCCCCGAACAGGCCGGTGTATGCGTCGAGATGGTGCGTCACTGCGCCGCGACCGGCGTCCCCGTCTTCGGTGTCTGCCTCGGCATGCAGTCGATGGCGGTCGCGTACGGCGGTGTCGTCGGCCGCGCCCCCGAGCTGCTGCACGGCAAGACGTCCCTCGTCACGCACGAGGGCAAGGGCGTTTTCGCCGGGCTGCCTTCGCCCTTCACCGCGACCCGCTATCACTCGCTCGCGGCGGAGCCCGGGGCGCTCCCGGCCGAGCTGGAGGTCACGGCGCGGACCGCGGACGGCATCATCATGGGCGTACGCCACCGTGAACTGCCCGTCGAGGGTGTGCAGTTCCACCCCGAGTCGGTCCTCACCGAGCATGGCCACCTGATGCTGGCCAACTGGCTCGCGCAGTGCGGCGATCCGGGCGCGGTCGGCCGGTCGACGGGACTGGCGCCGGTGGTGGGCAAGGCGCTCGCGTGACGGCACTCCGCCCCGAACACGACGCAGGACACGGAGGCTCGTACGAGGAAGGGGCCTACGGGGACTCCAGCGCGTTCGAGGCGGCGGTGGACGGGCTGGCGGACCCGTTGAACGATCCGCTTCCCGGAAGCAGGCAGGCGCGGCGCCAGGGGCGTCACCGGGGGCCGCAGCAGGGGGAGCACCAAGGGCAGCAGGGGCCGCAGGGCGGGGCGCAGTGGGTCCGCGCCGAGGAGGTTCCGGCCCGGGAGCCCGAGTGGTCCGGTGACTACTACCAGCAGTACGCGGCGGAGGGCGGTCAGGGGGCCCAGGAGGCGCAGCGGGCCCCGGGCGAGCAGCAGGAGTGGTCGGCCGGCGCCCCGTACTACGCGGAGGGGCAGATCGCGCCGGGTCCGTCCCCGGCGTCCGTTCCCGAGACCGCGCCCGAGACCGCACCCGAGCCGGTGTCCGCGCCTGGGCCCGTGCCTGGGCCGGCGGCCCGGCCTGCGATGGACGACCGGACGGTCGGTCTGCGTACGGCGGACACGCGCCGCGCGGCCGAGCCGGAGGCCGGATCCGGAGCTGGGTCCGGAGCTGGGTCCGGGGCTGAGGTCTCGGCCGCGTCCGGGACCGGTTCCGAGCGGGAGGACCCGGAGCCGCGTACGGGTGGCCGTGCCGAGCGCCGCAAGGCCGCCAAGGGCGGCGGCCGGGGCCGTAAGCGCCCCGACCCCTCGGCGGCCGGGTCCGAGCTCGACTCCGAGGAGCCGGCGCCCTCCCGGCCGCTCTCCCGCGTCGAAGCGCGCCGTGCGGCGCGTGCGAGCAAGGAGAGCCCCGCGGTCATCGCCAGCCGGGTGGTGGGCGAGCTGTTCATCACGTTCGGTGTCCTGATGCTGCTGTTCGTCACCTATCAGCTGTGGTGGACGAACATCCGGGCCGGTCAGTACGCGGGCCAGGAGACGAACAAGATCCAGGACGGCTGGGCGAAGGGGCGGCAGCCCGGCGTCTTCGAGCCCGGTGAGGGCTTCGCCATCCTGCACATTCCCAAGCTGGATGTCGTGGTGCCGATCGCCGAGGGCATCAGCAAGGCGAAGGTCCTGGACCACGGCATGGTCGGGCACTACTCGGAGGGCAGTCTCAAGACGGCGATGCCCTCCGACAAGCAGGGCAACTTCGCGGTGGCCGGGCACCGCAACACCCATGGCGAGCCGTTCCGCTACATCAACCAGCTGAAGCCCGGTGACGAGATCATCGTCGAGACGCAGGACGCGTACTACACGTACGACATGGCGAGCATCCTGCCGCAGACGCCGCCGTCGAATGTGAGTGTGATCCGTCCGGTGCCGCCGGGTTCGGGGTTCACGCAGCCCGGTCGCTACATCACGCTGACGACCTGTACCCCGGAGTTCACCAGTACCTATCGCATGATCGTGTGGGGCAAGATGGTGGACGAACGGCCACGCAGCAAGGGCAAGCCCGACGCTCTCGTCGGCTGAGGCGACCGGAATCACGACAGGGACGGGGACGGGTGCGGTGGCAGCGAGGACCGAACACGACGAGCAGACTGACGCGCCGCCACCGTCGGACCCGGTCCCGGCTCCGGCCCGCCGGCCTCGGAGCCGTATCGCGGCCGCGATCAGCGTCTTCGGCGAGCTGCTCATCACCGCGGGCGTGGTGCTGGGCCTTTTTGTCGCGTACTCGCTGTGGTGGACGAATGTCCTGGCCGACCGCGAGGCCGCCAAGCAGGGCGATGACGTACGCCACGGCTGGGCGCGACAGGGCACCGGCGGCACGCCCCGGTCCTTCGATTCGAAGGACGGCATCGGCTTTCTGCACGTCCCGGCGATGAAGAACGGCGAGGTGCTGGTCAAGAAGGGCACCGATCCCGCGGCGCTGAACGACGGGATCGCCGGCTACTACACGGACCCGATCAAGTCGGCGCTCCCCTGGGACGAGGAGGGCAACTTCACGCTGGCCGCGCACCGCGACGGCCACGGGGCGAAGTTCCACAACATCCACAAGCTCGAAAAGGGCGATCCGGTCGTCTTCGAGACCCGCGACACCTGGTACATCTACAAGGTCTACAAGGAGCTTCCGAAGACCTCGAAGTACAACGTGGACGTGCTGAAGCCGGTGCCGAAGGAGTCGGGGAAGAAGAAGCCGGGCCGCTATCTCACCCTGACGACGTGCACGCCGATCTATACGTCGGACTATCGCTACATCGTATGGGCGGAGCTGACGCGTACCGAAAAGGTCGACAAGAACCGCACGCTCCCGCCGGAGCTGCGCTGAGCGACGAGCGTGGCCGAGCCAACGAATTTCGGCACGTCAGGACTCCTCCAGGCGTTGGAGGCGTGCGTGGTGGAGGCAGAGCTTTCGCTTGACCCGCTGGACGTCGTCGCGCAGGGAGATCAGCTCCCTGCGGTGGTCTCCGGACGTTTCGATGAGGGCGTTGAACATCGGCACGACGGCCTTGCCGAGGATGTGGGTGATGCGCTGGTCGATGCGGTCGTCCAGGTCGGTGAGGGGGTCGGCGAGGGGGCTGTGAACAGAGTTATCCACAGGTTGAGTCCGGGCGACGTACTCCATGTCCAGGAGGTACGTACGCACCTGACGTGCGACTTCGCTGTCGCGGAGCAGCATGGCGACGTTCAGGACGGCGCGGCGGGAGAAGATCGCGAGGCTTGGCGAGTGGGACCGAATCCCACTGAGGTCCTTGAAGGACCTCAGTGCCGGACCTGTCAGTACGCGGTACCCGTGGGAGTCGAGCTCCTCCCGGTGATCCTTCACCAAGGACTTGACGGCCTCGATGCCTACCTGGAAGTAGACGGCGACCATCGCCGTCGTCACATGCATGCCGTCGGGCAGGAGCGAGAGTGCCTTGACCCGGTCGAGGACATCCGTCCGCTCCGCGACGCCTTCGCGCAGTGTCCTCGACTCCAGCAGGATCGCTTCGTTGATCATGGTTCTGTCCCTCTACTCGCGTAGTGGCCGGCCGGCCTGGGAGGGAGTCCAACACTCCACCCCATCCGGCCCAACGAGTCGGGACATATGAAGACACGACCGAAACGGCCCCGGCACTCGTGGAGAGTGCCGGGGCCGTTCGGTACGGGCTGTGCGTCAGTCGTTGCGGGAGCTGGCGCCCGACGGGCCGCCGAAGAAGCCTCCGCCGTTCTGGCCGTCGTTGTTGCCCGGGCCGCCACCGCCGACGGTGCTGACATTGACGGGCGTGCTCGTGGGCACCTGCTGGCCCGCTTGCTGGTCCTGGTTGAAGACCCGCGCGTTGTCGTCGCCCGGTCCCTGGATGGTGCCGATGGAAAGGCCGGCCTGCGCGAGCAGCTGCTTGGCCTCGCCGAGCGTCTTTCCGCGCAGATCCGGCACGGCCGCCATCTGCTGCTGCGGGCCCTTGGAGACTTCCAGGGTGATCTGCGAGCCCCTGTCGGCCTTGGTATCACGGTCGGGGCTCTGCTTGACGACCGTGCCCGCGGGTTGGTCGCTGTCCACGTCGGTCTTCGCGACGGTGAACTTCAGCGTTTCGAGCTGGTTCTTGGCGTTCTCGAACGGCAGGCCGACCACGGGCGGAACGGGGGTCTGCGTGTTCTTCGCGATCGTCAGCGTGACCGTCGTGCCCTTCTCGGCCTGAGTGCCGCCCTCAGGGCTCTGCTTGAGCACCGTGCCGGGCTCCGCGTCCGACTCTTCCTGGACGGTATCGACAACGAACTTGTCGTCCTCCAGTATCTCTGTCGCCTTTTGTTCCTTTTTATCGGTAACGTCGGGGACCTTGATCTGGGGAGCGCCCTCGGAAACGACGACCTGGACGGTGTCGCCCTCGTTCATCTTGCTGCCCTCGGTGGGGTCCTGGCTGCAGATGGAGCCCTTGGGGACGTCGCAGCGCTCCGAGCCGGACTCGGTGACCTTCACGCTCGCGTTGCCCGCGAGTTTCGTGGCCTCGGCGAGCGTTTTGCCGACGAACTGCGGGGCGGTCACCTGAGTGGGGCCCTCGTTGGAGCTGAAGACCGATCTGCCGATCAGGATCGCGCCGACCAGCACCAGGACGCCGGCGATCACCAGCAATATCGTCGAGGTGTTGGACTTCTTCGGCTGCCGGCGCCGGCCCGGGCGGTCGTCGTAGCCGCCGTAGCCGCCCTCGTCCGGGTTCACCGGCGGCAGCATGGACGTCTGGCCCGCCGGGTCGTTCTGGTGCAGCGCCGTCGTCTGCTGGTTGTCGTGGCCGCCGTAGCCGCCCCCGTACCCGCCTCCGTAGCCGACCGCGCCCATGGCCGCGGTGGCCGCGACGGGCTGGCCGTCGAGGCAGGCCTCGATGTCGGCGCGCATCTCGTCGGCGGACTGGTAGCGGTAGTCCGGATCCTTGACGAGGGCCTTCAGCACGATCGCGTCCATCTCGGGCGTGATCTCGGGGTCGTAGACGCTGGGCGGCTGCGGCTCCTCCCGTACATGCTGATAGGCGACGGCGACCGGGGAGTCCCCGATGAAGGGGGGCCGGACCGTCAGCAGCTCGTAGAGCAGACAACCGGTGGAGTAGAGGTCGGAGCGCGCGTCGACCTGCTCGCCCTTGGCCTGCTCGGGGGAGAGGTACTGGGCGGTGCCGATGACGGCGGAGGTCTGGGTCATCGTCATGCCGGAGTCGCCCATGGCGCGGGCGATGCCGAAGTCCATGACCTTGACCTGGCCGGTGCGCGTCAGCATGACGTTGGCCGGCTTGATGTCGCGGTGGACGATGCCGGCGCGGTGCGAGTACTCCAGTGCCTGGAGGATGCCGACGGTCATCTCCAGCGTGCGCTCGGGCAGCAGTCTGCGCCCGGAGTGCAGCAGCTCACGCAGGGTCGAGCCGTCGACGTGCTCCATCACGATGTACGGGAGGGAGACTCCGTCGAGGTAGTCCTCGCCCGTGTCGTACACCGCGACGATCGCCGGGTGGTTGAGCGAGGCGGCCGACTGGGCCTCTCGGCGGAACCGGGCCTGGAAGGACGGGTCGCGGGCGAGATCGGCCCGCAGCGTCTTCACGGCGACGGTGCGACCGAGCCGGGTGTCATGCGCGAGGTAGACCTCCGCCATGCCACCACGGCCGAGCACCGAGCCCAGCTCGTACCGGCCGCCGAGGCGACGCGGCTCTTCCATAACTGTTCCAGCCCTCTCCGTCAGTCCTGACCGCACCGGTGTGTGGTCCGGCGGTGTGCTGTTCGCGCCTACGCTACCGGGCACGCCGTATCCGATCCGCCCGTAGCGGTGACCTGATATACGACCGGTATCGCATTGTGCGGGTATGGACGTGAGCCGTGACCGGCGTCACTTCTTGCTGTCGATGACCGCCTTCATCACGTCCTTGGCGATGGGGGCTGCGAGGCCGCCACCGGAGATGTCGTCGCGGCTGGCGTTGCTGTCCTCGACGACCACCGCGACGGCGACCGGGGAGCCGCTGTCCGTCTTGGCGTACGAGATGAACCACGCGTACGGGTTCTTGCTGTTGTTCTCGCCGTGCTGGGCGGTGCCGGTCTTGCCGCCGACCGTCACGTTCGGAATCTGCGCCCTGGTACCCGTACCTGTCTTGACGACAGTCTCCATCATGCTCTGCAGCATCTGCGCGTTCTCCTGGCTGAGGGGCCGGCTCAGCTCCTCGGGCTCGGTCCTGCTGAGCACGTCCAGGTTGGGCGCTCCGAGCTGGTCGATCATGTACGGCTTCATCAGCTTGCCGTCATTGGCGATGGCGGCGGCGACCATGGCCATCTGGAGGGGGGTGGTGCGGGTGTCGAACTGGCCGATGGAGGACAGCGCGGTCTGTGAGGGGTCCAGCTTCTCGGGGAAGATGGAGGCGTCGGCGCGGACCGGGGTGAAGTGCTCCTGGTTGAAGCCGAACTTCTTCGCGGTCTCCAGCATCTTGTCCTTGCCGAGGTCCGCGCCCAGCTTGCCGAAGACGGTGTTGCAGGAGACGCGCAGCGCTTCACGGAGCGTGGCGTTCTCGCAGGGGATGTTGCCTTCGTTCGGCAGCGGCGTCGTGGTGCCGGGCATGGTCCAGGGAAGCGGGGACTCGGTGGGCGCGTCGACGTCCGTGACCTTGCCGTGCTCCAGGGCGGCGGCCGCGGTGACCACCTTGAAGGTGGAGCCGGGCGGGTAGGTCTGGCGCAGGGCCCGGTTGAGCATCGGGTCGTCGGGGTTGTTCTTCTTGTCGAGGGCGACCCAGGCCTTCGTGTCCTTGTCGCTGTTTCCCGCGAAGGAAGAGGGGTCGTAGCTGGGGGTGGAGGCCAGGGCGAGGATCTTGCCCGTCTGCGGGTCGAGGGCGGCGACGGCGCCCTTCTTGTCGCCGAGGCCCTCGAAGGCGGCCTTCTGGGCGGCGCCGTTGAGGGTGGTGACGACGTTGCCGCCCTTCTTCTCCTTGCCCGTGAACATCCCCATGGTGCGGTCGAAGAAGAGCCGGTCGTCGTTACCGGTGAGGATGCCGTCCTCGAGCTTCTCGATCTGGTTGGCGTCGAAGGCCTGTGAGGCGTAGCCGGTGACGGGTGCCCACATGGGGCCGTCGGTGTAGGTGCGCTTGTAGGCGAAGTCGGTGTCGTCCGTCTTGGTCGAGCCGGTGATGGGCTTGCCGTCGACGATGATGTTGCCGCGCTCGCTGCTGTACCGCTCGATGAGCACCCGGCGGTTGTACTTGTGCGAGTTCAGCTCCTCGGCGCGGGCGTACTGGAGCCAGTTGTCCCGGATCAGCAGGGCGAGCATGAGGAGCCCGCAGAAGATCGCGATGCGGCGCAGGGGCTTGTTCACGGTCGGACCACCTGGGTCATCTCGGCGTCGGGTGACGGGGCGGGGGCCGGCGCGGGCCGGCGCGCGGTGTCGCTGATACGGATCAGGACACCGATCAGGGCCCAGTTGGCGAGGACCGAGGAGCCACCCGCCGCGACGAACGGCATGGTCATACCGGTCAGCGGGATGAGGCCCATGACGCCGCCCGCGACGACGAACACCTGGATGGCGAAGGCGCCGGAGAGCCCGATGGCGAGCAGCTTGCCGAATGGGTCGCGGGCGGCGAGGGCGGTACGTACGCCGCGCTCCACGATCAGCGCGTAGAGCAGCAGGAACGCCATCGTGCCGGCGAGACCGAGCTCCTCTCCGACGGTCGAGAGGATGAAGTCGGCGTTGGCGGCGAAGCCGATCAGGTCGGAGTTGCCCTGGCCGAGTCCGGTGCCGAGGGTGCCGCCCGAGCCGAAGGACAGCAGGGCGTCACCGATCTGCTGGCAGGCTCCGTCCGTCTTGTAACAGGCGAAGGGATCGCTCCAGGCGTTGACGCGGGCCTGGACGTGTGACTCGAAGGAGGCGACGCCGACGGCTCCGGCGGCCGACATCAGCAGGCCGAAGAAGATCCAGCTGGTTCGCTCGGTCGCCACGTACAGCATGATCACGAAGAGGCCGAAGAAGAGCAGCGAGGTGCCGAGGTCCGTCTCGAAGACCAGGATCAGGATCGACATCGCCCAGATGGCGAGGATGGGGCCCAGGTCACGGCCGCGTGGCAGATACATCCCCATGAAGCGGCGGCTGGCGAGGGCCAGGGCGTCCCGCTTCACCATGAGGTAACCGGAGAAGAAGATCGCGATGAGGATCTTCGCGAACTCACCGGGCTGGATGGAGAATCCGGCGACCGTGATCCAGATCCTGGCGCCGAACCGGGGAGGGAAGAACACCGGCAGGATGAGCAGGACCAGTGCCAGCGCCATGGAGATGTACGTGTAGCGCTGCAGGATGCGGTGATCCTTGAGGAGCATCAGTACGGCGGCGAAGAGCGCGATGCCCATCGCCGAGTACAGGAGTTGCTTCGGAGCGCCTGGACTGAAGGCCCCGTAGGCGGTCTCGGCGAGCCGGATGAGCCGCCGGGACTGGTCGAGGCGCCAGATCAGCACCAGCCCGAGGCCGTTGAGCAGCGTCGCCAGAGGAAGCAGCAGCGGATCGGCGTAGGGGGCGAATTTGCGCACCACGAGGTGGGCGACGCCGGCGAGCAGGCCGAGGCCGAGCCCGTAGCCCAGCATCCCCGTGGGTACCTTGCCGTCGAGGGCGAGCCCCACGTTCAGGTACGCGAAGACCGGGATGACGACGGCGAAGGCGAGCAGGCCCAGTTCGGTGTTGCGGCGGCTCGGTGCTTCGATCGCGCCGATGGTGGTCGTGTTGGTGACAACGCTCATGGTGGTGAAAGGCCCCCTACGGCCGGCTACTGCTGCTTACCGCAGTTCGAGGCCACTTTCTGCTCCTCTTCGGAGAGGCTGGGGCCCGGAGTGGGAGTCGCTGCTTTCGGCTTGATGTCGGTGGTCCCGGTAGAGGTGTTCGTACCGGTCGTGCCGCCGGCCTCTCCCTCGCCGGTGATCACATTGGCCTCGCGGTCGGCCAGGCGGCGCTGCTCGTCCTTCTTGCAGGCCGATGCCTGGGTGGCGAGTTCCTCGATCTTGTCGCGTCCATTGCCCAGGCTGCCCTCGGCGATGGTGGCCTCCACCTGCTTGCGCTGGTAGGGCGGGAGGTACTTGAGTTCGATCTCGGGGTGGTCCTTCTCGACCTTCGAGAGGGAGACCCAGGCCAGATCCTGGCTGATGCCCCGGTAGAGGGCGACGTGCTTCTCGTTGGCGCCCACGTAGTACTGGGTCTGGGTCCAGCGGTAGCCGCCGTACAGACCGCCGCCGACGACGGCCAGCGCGAGGACGAGGTAGAACGACCTCTTGAGCCACTTGCGGCCCGGGCGCGGCTTGACGAAGTCCTCGTCGCTGTAGGCCCCGAAGCCGCCCTCGGGGGGCATGCCGCCGTAGCCGCCGTCGCCGCCGCTGCCGGGCGGGCCGAAGCCGCCGGCGCTCTGCTGCGGTACGGCGCGGCCGAGGCCGGCCGCGCGGCCCGCGGGGGTCTGCATCGCGGCGGCGTTCTCGGCGGAGCTCAGCGGGAGCTGGTTCTCGGCGACCGCGCCGACGACGACCGGGGTGTCGTTGAGCTGCCCGGCGAGGGTGTCGTTGGACTCGACGTCCAGGACGTCGGCCACGATGCAGGTGATGTTGTCGGGTCCGCCGCCGCGCAGGGCGAGCTGGATGAGCGCCTGGATGGTCTCCTGCGGGCCCTGGTAGCTGGCGAGCGTCTCTTCCATCGTCTGGTGGGAGACGACGCCGGAGAGGCCGTCCGAGCAGATCAAGTAGCGGTCGCCGACGCGGACTTCGCGGATCGAGAGGTCGGGCTCGACATGGTCGCCGCTGCCCAGCGCGCGCATCAGCAGGGAGCGCTGCGGGTGGGTGGTGGCTTCTTCCTCGGTGATCCGGCCCTCGTCGACCAGCCGCTGCACCCAGGTGTGGTCCTGGGTGATCTGGCTCAGTACGCCGTCGCGCAGCAAGTAGGCGCGGGAGTCGCCGACATGGACGAGGCCGAGCCGCTGGCCGGTCCAGAGAAGGGCGGTGAGCGTGGTGCCCATGCCCTCCAGCTGGGGGTCCTCCTCGACCATCAGCCGCAGTTGGTCGTTGGCGCGCTGGACGGTGGTTCCGAGCGAGGTGAGGATGTCCGATCCCGGCACGTCGTCGTCGAGCTGCACGAGGGTGGAGATCACCTCGGAGGAGGCGACCTCACCGGCGGCCTGGCCGCCCATGCCGTCGGCGATGGCCAGCAGCCGGGGGCCGGCGTAGCCGGAGTCCTCGTTTCCTTCCCGGATCATGCCCTTGTGCGATCCGGCGGCGAAACGCAGAGACAGACTCATGCGCACCTCACCCGTCGGCTCGGGGTACAGCCGGTCTCGAGCCACACTGCCCACCCTCCCGTCGGGAGCCTGCTCCGGTCCGCTGTCCGGACCGCTGCGGCTCGCTCGCTCCGCTCGCTCATTGTCGTACTACTTCCGCAGCTCGATGACGGTCTTGCCGATGCGAATCGGAGAGCCCAGCGGAATCGGTGTCGGGGTGGTGAGTCGGGTCCGGTCGAGATACGTGCCGTTGGTGGACCCGAGATCCTCGACGATCCACTGGCCGTCACGGTCCGGGTAGATCCTGGCATGCCTGCTGGACGCGTAGTCGTCGTCCAGCACGATCGTTGAATCGTGCGCGCGGCCCAGGGTGATGGTCTGTCCCTGGAGCGCCACCGTGGTGCCGGTGAGGGTGCCCTCGGAGACGACCAGCTTGGTGGGTGCCCCGCGGCGCTGGCGGCTTCCCTGCTGCTGGCGCTGGGCGGGCGGTGCCGCGTTCTGGCGGGCCTGCTGCGGGCGGGCCTCGCCGCTGCGGCGTGAGCCGCGCTGCGTGACGCGTGTTCCGAACAGATCGCTGCGGATGACCTGGACGGCCACGATCACGAACAGCCACAGAACGGCCAGAAAACCTAGCCGCATGACCGTCAGGGTCAGCTCTGACATTGCCCCCGCTTCACCCTTCGGCTTGCCTGTAAACGATGGTGGTATTGCCCACGACGATCCGCGAGCCGTCGCGGAGCGTAGCGCGGGTGGTGTGCTGTCCGTCTACCACGATGCCGTTGGTGGACCCGAGGTCCTGGATCGTCGAGGGCGTTCCGGTCCGGATCTCGCAGTGGCGGCGCGATACGCCGGGGTCGTCGATCCGGACGTCGGCGTCGGTGCTGCGCCCCATGACCAGCGTCGCACGGGAGATCTGGTGGCGGGTGCCGTTGATCTCGATCCAGCGGCGTACCTGGCCGTGTGTCATCGGGCCGGCGCCGTGGCCCGGGGGCGGTGTGTGGCCCGCGGAGGGCCCGTGGCCGCCGGGCGGCGGGGCGGCGGGCATGGGGGGTACCGCGGCGGGCGGGTAGCCGTATCCGTCGGGGGCACCGCCCCGGGGGGAAGCGGGTGCGGAGACAGGGCCGCGCTCGGGCGCCTGTGACGAACTCGACGCCAGGGTGCGGCTGCGCACCCGGTACAGACCGGTGTCGAGGTCCTCGGCCTTCTCCAGATGGACCTTGATCGGGCCCATGAACGTGTAGCGCTGCTGCTTCGCGTAATCGCGGACCAGCCCGGACAGTTCGTCGCCGAGTTGGCCGGAGTACGGGCTGAGGCGCTCGTAGTCGGGCGTGCTCAGCTCCACGATGAAGTCATTGGGGACGACGGTCCGCTCGCGGTTCCAGATCGTTGCGTTGTTGTCGCATTCACGCTGCAGGGCGCCCGCGATCTCGACGGGCTGGACCTCGGACTTGAACACCTTCGCGAAGGTGCCGTTGACCAGACCTTCGAGACGCTGCTCGAAACGCTTCATGACTCCCATGGGGCACCTCCTCCGTCGTTGCCGTCCTGGTACTGCTTACTGATCGTATCCACGCGTCGGGAAATCGGCTGGTTCCCCTTGTCTGCCCCGTCGATGAGTGTCCCCTCTCACAGGGATCGTAGAGGCGGCCTCATGACAGTGTCCCGCACGCCGGGTGCACTCAGGAGGAGTGGGGGGCGGCCGTTGTTCGTTCCCTGTTCCGCGGTCGGGTCGCCCAAACAACGGATGTGAATCCACCCTCCCCATCGTGCTAATCTTCTCGATGTCGCCAGGAGCACACACCAGCAGGTGAGGCACCGAACGGCACACCCAATGCGCGGGTGGCGGAATAGGCAGACGCGCTGGATTCAGGTTCCAGTGCCCGAAAGGGCGTGGGGGTTCAACTCCCCCCTCGCGCACAGATGGAAGCCCCGTAGGTCATCGACCTACGGGGCTTCTTCGTTGTGTCTTCGCGTCCGGATCGTGTCCTGATTGTGCCCTGCTGTCCGGAGCGCTGCGATGTGAGACATATCTCCCGTGAGGCCGGGCCTGCGGGGAGATATGCCTCTGCTCGCGAGGGTGTGTGAGGCTCAGGCGGCGAGGCGCGCGGCCAGGGCCTTGGCCTTCTGGGTGGCCTCTTCGCGGGCCTTGGTGCGGGACGCCTCGGCGAGCGGGATGAACTCGGCCATTTCCGGCCTGGAATGGGCCAGGGTCAGCTCGGGAACGATGAAGTCGATCTCGGTGGCGCCGAACATGCCCGTCAGCACCTTCTCCAGGTAGTTCTGGACGAACTCGAAGTCCTCGCGCGGGGTGCCGGGGGCGTACGAACCGCCGCGGCTGGCGACGATCGTGAACGGGGTGGCGCCCACCGTGCTGTCGGGGCCCGCGTTGTGGCCGACGATGATCACCTGGTCCAGCCATGCCTTCAGCGTGGACGGGATCGTGAAGTTGTACATCGGGGCGCCGATCAGTACGGCGTCCGCCTCCGCCAGCTCGGCCGCGAGTTCGGCGCGCAGCGCGTTCTCCGGGCCGGCGACGACGGCGGTGATGTCGAGGTGCGGCAGCGGGGTGGCGGCGAGATCGCGGTAGACGACCTTGCCCTCCGGGTGCTGCTCCAGCCAGGACTCGACGAACGCGGCGGTGATGTCGCGTGAGGCGGAGCCTTCGGGGAAGACGGCGGAGTCGATGTGCAGAAGCGTGGCCATGACGGTCTCCATAAGGGGGCGCTGGGACGGCGTAGGGGCGACGTAGGACGACGCGGGACGACGTATGGACGGAAGTTCCGTTCGTACCTATAGATAACATAGTCGCTTACTTTTTTTCATCCCTCCCTCGGAAACCAGTACTCTGTGGATATGGCGGACCCCGGCGAGCACGTGTGCAAGAAGGTCGACATCGGCATCACGCGCGTCTTCGAGCTGCTCGGCAAGCGGTGGACCGGCCTGATCATTTCCGTACTCATGGAACGGGCGGTCTACTTCGCGGAGCTGCGGCGGGCGATCCCGGGCATCAGCGAGCGCATGCTCTCGGACCGGCTGACCGAGCTGGCGGCGGCGGGCCTGGTCGTCCGCGAGGTCGACGAGGGGCCGCCACTGCGGGTCGCGTACCGGTTGACGGCGGCCGGGACGGCGATGGAGCCCGCGCTGAAGGAACTGTCCCTGTGGGCCGAGTCCCATCTGCGGGCGACGCCGGAAGACAGCTGCTAGCCAGGGCGTATCCGCAGTGGTCCAGTGGTCCAGTTGTTCACAGTTGTCCAGTTGTCCACAGGGGGAGACGGCTGTCCGGGCCCGGCGGTACCGTCGTCGGCAGTTGATGTTGCGCGAGTACGGGCGAGTACGGGGGAGGCAGCACGCCATGGGCGATGTCGGGTCGGTGGGGGCAGGGCGGCGGACGGATCCCGGAGCGGAGCGCGTTCCGGCGGTGCCGGGCTTCGCGCCGCGGGCGGCCATGGACGCTCCGGGGCGGACGCCCAAGGCGCTGGGGAAGGCACTGCGGGCCCGGGTGCCGCGTTCCTCGCACGACTCGCTGGTGCTCGCCGCGAGCCGGCCCGACGCCGTGCGGGCCGTCGAGGAGTCGAGCCGGGGCCGGGTGCCCGAGCTGACGCCGATCCGGGTGGGCCGGATGGCCGCGACCCCCTTCGCCTTTCTGCGCGGCGCTGCCGGGCTGATGGCCCAGGACCTCACGGGCACCCCGGTCACCGGGGTCGGCGCGCAGATCTGCGGGGACGCCCACGCGGCGAACTTCGGCCTGTACGGGGACGCGCGCGGCCGGCTCGTCATCGATCTGAACGACTTCGACGAGACCGTGGTCGGCCCCTGGGAGTGGGACGTCAAGCGGCTCGCCACCTCGCTGGTGCTGGCCGGCCGTGAGGCGGGCGCGGACGAGGACACCTGCCGGCGCGGGGCGTGCGACGCGGTGGGCGCCTACCGGCGCACGATGCGGCTGCTGGCGAAGCTTCCCGCGCTCGACGCGTGGAACGCGATTGCCGACGAGGAGCTCGTCTCGCACGCGGACGCCCGCGATCTGGCCGGCACGCTGGAGCGCGTCTCGGAGAAGGCCCGAAACAACACGAGCGCGCGGTTCGCGGCCAGGTCGACCGAGGCGGTGTCCGAGGAGGGCGGGGCCGGCGGGGGAGCCGCGCAGCGGCGCTTCGTCGACGCGCCGCCCGTTCTGCGGCGGGTGCCCGACGAGGAGGCGGCGGCGGTGGCCGCCTCGCTCGAGGAGTATCTGAGCACGCTCTCGGAGGACCGGCTGCCGCTGCTCGCGCGGTACGCGGTCCACGATGTGGCGTTCCGGGTGGTCGGCACCGGCAGCGTCGGGACGCGCTCGTATGTGGTGCTGCTGCTCGATCACCGGGGCGAGGCGCTGGTGCTGCAGGTGAAGGAGGCACGGGCCTCCGCCCTGCTGCCCCATCTGCCGGCCGTCGGCTTCGAGGAGCCCGCCGTGGTGCACGAGGGGCGCCGTGTGGTGCTCGGGCAGAAGCGGATGCAGGTGGTGAGCGACAACCTGCTGGGCTGGACGACGGTCCGGGGCAGGCCGTACCAGGTGCGTCAGTTCAGGAACCGCAAGGGGAGCGTGGATCCGGCGGCGCTGCCGGCCGACCAGATCGACGACTACGGCCGGATGACCGCCGCGCTGCTGGCCAGGGCCCACGCGCACAGCGTGGACCCGCGCCTGATCGCCGGATACTGCGGCAAGAACGAGGAGCTGGATGTGGCCGTGGCGGCCTTCGCCGTGGCGTACGCGGACCGTACGGAGGCGGACCACGCCGCGCTGGTGGCGGCCGTCAGGAGCGGGCGGATAGCGGCCGAGCTCGGGGTGTGACGGCCCGGGCCGGGGCGGAGGCCGCCGGTATCACCCGTACGCTGGACGGGTGATGCACGACGCCCCCGGGGAGCCGACGATCCGTAACGACGACGAGCAGGACGTACGAGACGTGCCTGATGCGACGGAAGCCACGGTGGCGTCGGGCGGGGGTGAGGCGGCGGACGCGCTGCGGCCCGAGGCGCGGCTGGACAAGGCCGTGCGCGCCGCTGAGCAGGCGCTGATCGAGTTCGAGATCGCGCTGGAGACCTTCCGGATCGAGGTGGAGAACTTCTCCCGGCTGCACCACCAGCGGCTCGGCCCGATGTACTCCCGGCTGGACGAGCTGGACGCGATGATCGCCGAGGCCCGGGCGGCGCGCACCGGCGACGCCGAGGATCTGCGCAAGGCGCGCGAGGCCCGCGCGCTGGTGCAGCCGATGCCGGGGGTGGAGGAGCTCTTCCACGACTGGCTCGACTCCGAGGGTCTGTCGCCGGAGGCGGCGGCGATGCTGACCGATCGGCCGGTCCGGCCGCCGAAGCGGGTGCGGCCGAGTGACGAGGCCCGCAAGCTCTACCGCGATCTGGTGCGCAAGGCGCATCCGGATCTGGCGCGGGACGACAAGGAGCGGGCGCGGCGTGAGGAGTTCCTCACGCGGGTCAATGCCGCGTACGGGCGCGGGGACGAGCCGCTGCTGCGGGAGCTGGTGGAGGAGTGGGCGGCCGGGCCCGCGCCGCAGGCGCCCCGGCTGAGCGAGAGCGAGGAGCTCTACGCCCGCCTGGAGTGGCTGTCGCAGCGCAAGGAAATGCTGGCGGTGGTCGCGCAGGAGCTGGAGGAGAGCGCGATCGGCGCGATGCTCAGGATGGCGCCCGAGGACCCGGACCGGCTGCTGGAGGAGATCGCCGAGCAGCTGCTCGCCGAGGTCTCCGAGCGTGAGACGGAACTGGCCAAGCTGGTGCAGTAGGTTTTCCGGAGTCCAGTCCGGCAGTCCTGCCGCGGTTCCGGTCACGGTTTCAGTCACGGTTTCGGTTCCGGCCAGGGCGCCGGCCCCGGTCCCGGTCGGCCCCCGGTCCGCCCGGTCACGTACGAGAGAAGGCACCACCCATGAACTTCGCCCCGCTGCCCTCGGTCGATGTCGCGGCGGTTCCGTCCGACGGCCTGGTGCTGGATGTCCGGGAGGACGACGAGTGGGCGGCCGGTCATGTCGAGGGCGCGCTGCATGTCCCGATGAGTGACTTCGTGGCGCGCTTCGCGGAGGTGACCGAGGCGGTGGCCGGGGGCCGGAAGGCCTATGTGATGTGCCGGGTCGGCGGCCGCTCCGCACAGGTCACCCAGTATCTGGTGCAGCAGGGCGTCGACGCGGTGAACGTGGAGGGCGGCATGCTCGCCTGGGACGGTGCCGGGCGTCCGATGGTCGCCGGCGACGGCACCGCGGCGTTCGTCCTCTGAGCCCCGGCCCGCGCCTCTGTCCGAGGCGCGGATCCGGGACCGGCTCAGCGGTCGAAGTCCAACTCCACTTCCGCGGTGGCCGGGTGGGACTGACAGGCCAGGACGTAGCCCGCGTCCGTCTCTTCCGGTTCGAGCGCGAAGTTACGGTCCATCCTGACCTCGCCCGAGACCAGGAACGCCCGACAGGTCCCGCACACCCCGCCCTTGCACGCGTACGGCGCGTCCGAGCGGCTGCGCAGCACGGTCTCCAGCAGTGATTCGCCTTCCTGGACCGGCCAGTTGCCGGACCGGCCGTCGAGGGTCGCGGTGAGGGTGCTGTGCGCGGGGGCGCGCGCGGCGGCCGTGGCAAAGGCAGCTGTCGCCGCGGGGTCGGCCACTCCGTCGTCGACGTGGAAGATCTCCTGGTGGATACGGCCACGGGGCACCCCGAGGCCGCGCAGCGCGCGGTCGGCGCCGACCACCAGACCCAGCGGGCCGCAGAGGAACCAGCCGTCGACCTCGGCCACCGGGAGAAGCGCGGGCAGCAGCCCGGTCAGCCGCTCCTGGTCCAGCCGCCCGGACGGCAGGCCCGCCTGCTGTTCCTCCCGGGAGACCACCGTGACCAGCTGAAAGCGGTCCGGATAGCGGTCCTTGAGGTCGGCGACCTCTTCCAGGAACATCGTCGAGGCCACGGTGCGGTCGCTGCGGATCAGACAGAACCGGGCGGCCGGCTCCCGCGCCAGCAGGGTGGCCGCGATCGACAGCACCGGGGTGATGCCGCTGCCGCCGACGACCGCCGCGAAATGTCCCGCGCGCGGTTCGAGCACGAAGCGGCCCGTCGGTTCCATGACGTCGACCGTGTCGCCCACGGCGAGTTCCTTGAGGGCGTACGTCGAGAACTCGCCGCCCTCGACCAGCCTGATGCCTACGCGCAGCACGGGATCGGCGCCGGCGGGCGCGCTGATCGAGTACGTACGCCTGATCTCCTCACCCTGTGCGGTGCGGCGCAGGGCGATGTGCTGGCCGGGGGTGTGCCGGAACGCCTCGCGGAGCTCGGGCGGCACGGCGAAGGTGACGGCCACCGCGTCGTCCGTGAGCCGCTCGACCTCGCTGACCCGGAGCGGATGGAACATCTACAACTCCTTGAAGTGGTCGAACGGTTCGCCGCAGGCTGCACAGCGGCGCAGCGCCTTGCACGCGGTGGAGGAGAACCTGCTCAGCAGCTCGGTGTCGGTCGAGTCGCAGTGCGGGCAGCGGATGGCGAGCGTGAGCGCCACCGGCCCGTCGGCGTGGTGCGGGCGGGGCGGGGCTATGCCGAACTCCGCGAGCTTGCGCCGGCCCTCGGCGCTGATGTCGTCCGTCGACCAGGCCGGGGAGAGGACCGTGACGACCGAGACCTCCGGGATGCCGCGCTCGTGCAGCACGCGCTCGATGTCCGAGGACATCGCCTCGATCGCCGGACAGCCGGTGTAGGTGGGGGTCAGTTCGACCCGGACCGTGCCGGGGCCCGACATCCGGACGGTGCGCAGCACGCCCAGCTCCTCCAGCGTCACCACCGGCAGCTCGGGGTCGGGCACGGCGCCGGCCAGGCCGCGCAGCTCCGCCTCCAGCGCCGTCGTGGGCACGGCGGCGGCCGGGGCGTCCGGAGCGCCTGTGCCGGTCACCATGACGCTCCCGGGTGGCTGCGGTGCAGATGCTGCATCTCGGCGAGCATCCGCCCGAACGGCTCGGTGTGCAGTCCCTGCCGGCCGGCGCCCGCCGCCCAGGCCCCGGACCGCGGTCCGTCCGGCACGGCCAGCGTCGCCTTCTCCAGCACGGAGGTGACGGAGTCGAGCCAACTGCTCTCCAGTCCCTGCCAGTCGACGTCGAGCCCTTCGACGGGCTGGAACATCTCGCCGGTGAAGCGCCAGAGCGCCCCGCAGGCCAGCCGCATCCGGTCATGGCTCTCGGCCGTGCCGTCGCCGAGCCGCAGTGTCCAGTGCTCGGCGTGGTCCTGGTGGTACGCGACCTCCTTGACCGCCTTGGCCGCGAGCCCGGTGAATTCGTTGTCCCCGGAGGCCAGTTGCCGGTAGAGGAACAGCTGGTAGGTGGAGAAGTAGAGCTGGCGGGCGATGGTGTGCGCGAAGTCGCCGTTCGGCTGCTCGACCAGCTGGAGATTGCGGAAGGACCGCTCCTCGCGGAGGTAGGCCAGCTCGTCCTCGTCCCCGACGAGGGACAGCAGGATCCGCGCCTGCCCGAGCAGATCCAGCGCGATATTGGCGAGCGCGACCTCTTCCTCCAGCACGGGGGCGTGGCCCGCCCACTCCCCCAGCCGGTGCGAGAGCACCAGGGCGTCGTCGCCCAGGGCCAGCGCTGCGGCGGTGGCGGGGGTGGGGGTGGTGGCGTGGGCGGAGAGCGTCACCGGTACGTCGTTCACAGGTGCTTCACCCCCTCCGGGATCTCGTAGAAGGTCGGGTGGCGGTACGGCTTGTCGGCGGCCGAAGCGAAGAAGGGGTCCTTCTCGTCGGGCGAGGAAGCGGTGATCGCCGAGGACGGCACCACCCAGATCGATACGCCCTCACTGCGCCGGGTGTAGAGATCGCGGGCATTGCGGAGCGCCATCTCCGCGTCGGGGGCGTGCAGGCTGCCCGCGTGGGTGTGGGACAGCCCACGGCGGGAGCGCACGAACACCTCCCACAGCGGCCAGTCGGTCGAGCTGCTCATGCCGTCGCCTCCCTGCGCGTCGTGTCTTCCCGCGTCCCGCTGTCGTGCGGTGCCCGGGCGGGGCTGTGCTTCGTCGCGTATGCGGCGGCCGCCTCCCGCACCCAGGCTCCTTCTTCGTGCGCCCTGCGGCGCTGGGTGATCCGCTGTTCGTTGCAGGGCCCGTTGCCCTTCAGCACATCCCGGAACTCGGCCCAGTCGATGGCTCCGAAGTCATGCCGGCCCCGCTCCTCGTTCCACCGGAGGTCCGGGTCGGGGAGGACCAGTCCGAGGGCCTCGGCCTGCGGGACACAGATGTCCACGAAGCGCTGGCGCAGCTCGTCGTTGGAATGCCGCTTGATGTTCCAGGCCATGGACTGCGCGGAGTGCGCCGACTCGTCGTCCGGCGGGCCGAACATCATCAGCGACGGCCACCACCAGCGGTTCACCGCGTCCTGCGCCATGTCGTGCTGGGCGGGCGTCCCGTTGCTGAGGGCGAGCAGCAGCTCGTACCCCTGCCGCTGGTGGAAGGACTCCTCCTTGCAGATCCTGACCATCGCCCGCGCGTACGGGCCGTAGGAGCAGCGGCACAGCGGGACCTGGTTGGTGATCGCCGCGCCGTCCACCAGCCAGCCGATCGCGCCGACGTCGGCCCAGGTCAGCGTCGGATAGTTGAAGATCGACGAATACTTCTGGCGGCCGGAGTGGAGCTTGTCCAGCAGCTCGTCGCGGCCGGTGCCCAGGGTCTCGGCCGCGCTGTACAGATACAGGCCGTGGCCGGCTTCGTCCTGCACCTTGGCGATCAGGATCGCCTTGCGGCGCAGCGACGGCGCGCGCGAGATCCAGTTCGCCTCGGGCTGCATGCCGATGATCTCGGAGTGGGCGTGCTGCGCCATCTGGCGGACCAGCGAGGCGCGGTACGCGTCCGGCATCCAGTCACGCGGCTCGATGCGCTCGTCGGCGGCCACAGCCGCGTCGAACGCCGCCTCGAACGCCTCCACCGTGGTCTCCATCGTCGCCTCCGCAGCTGTCCCCGCGGTCACTGCCGTCATCCGGGCCCCCTACCGACCGATCGTTCGGTTCATCGACTTCAATGGTGAGTCGGCGGCCCGTAGGGTGTCAACCCTGTGGATAACTGAGGCGCACCAACGGGGATCGGGGCGGGATGGATTCGTACGACGACAAGGGTGTGAAAGCCGGGCCGCCACCCGGCGCCGGGATATCCGGCCTCTCCCTCCCCTATCAGGTGGTGGCCGCGGTCGCCCTCGCCGTCATCGGGCTGCTGGCCTGCGGTCATGTGGCCATGGTGTTCCTGCATGTCGCCCCGTCCAACACGCTGACCAAGCTGCACGGCGAGGCCGTCGACGACTGGATATATCCCGAGTTCGAGCAGAACTGGAAGCTCTTCGCGCCCAACCCTCTCCAGCAGAATGCCGCCGTTCAGGTGCGCGCCCAGGTGGAGATGTCCGACGGCGTACGGAAGACCACCGGCTGGATCGATCTCTCCGCCGCGGACGGCGAAGCGATCCGGGGCAATCCGCTCCCCAGCCATGTCGACCAGAACGAACTGCGCCGCGGCTGGGACTTCTACCTCGGCTCGCATGACAGCGAGAACCGCCCCAACGGACTGCGCGGACAGCTCTCGGAAGGCTATGTCCGCCGCATAGTGATGCTGCGCCTGGAGCGCCACGACCTGGGCGGTCCCGTGGAACGCGTCCAGATCAGGTCCGCCACCAGCGCGGTCGCGGCGCCCGTGTGGAGCAAGGAGAAGATCAACACCCGGCCCGCCTACCGGCTCTTCCCCTGGTGGACGGTGAACGCCGGGGACCTTCCCCGGGGCGTACGGAACGGCCGCACGGAGGCGGGCGAGTGAGCGAGCAATCGGTCGAGCGGCCGAGCACGGACCGGCGGGCGGCACGGGCCATCGAGCGCGTGACATCCACGGCCCTCGGCCCGTACCAGAGCGCGGTCGTCCGGATCGGGTTCGCCGGCACCTGGCTGCTGTTCCTGCTGTGGGAGCTGCCCCACCGCCGTGAGCTGTACGGGCCCGAGGGCCCCTGGAGCTGGGACATGGCCCAGCAGCTGATCGCGAAGAACGGTGCCTTCACCGGACTGATGTGGTCGGACAGCATGGTGTGGTTCGAGATCGTGTTCGCCCTCGCCGTACTGTCCAGCGCCTTGCTGTTGCTGGGCTGGCGCACCCGCACGATGTCCGTGGTCTTCATGTTCGGTGTGCTGTCGCTGCAGAACCGCAGCATCTTCATGGGCGACGGCGGAGACAACGTCATCCATCTCATGGCGATCTATCTCGTGCTGACCCGCTGCGGCCAGGTCTGGTCGCTGGACGCCAGGCGCGCGGCGCGTGCCGCGGCCCAGACCGGGGCCGGCGCCGAGGCTCCGGACGGCGCCGGGGCTCCGGACGGCGCCGATACCGTCGGCGGGGTCATGCGGGACCGGGTCGGGCCCGTCCTGTGGGCCGTCCTGGGCGTTTTCCTGCTCATCGGTACGGTGACGGACCGGGTCCAGGTCGAGACCTGGCTGATGGTCCTGTTCTGGGGGCTGTGGATCGGGCAGGGGCTGTGGTGGGCGGCGAACCGCTTCGCGCCCGGCGGTGAGCCCCGCGCCCTGCTGAACGTTCTCGCCAACCTCATCCACAATGCCGGACTCGCGGTCATCATGGCCGAGGTCTGTCTCGTGTACGCCACCGCCGGCTGGTACAAGATCCAGGGCTCGCGCTGGCAGGACGGCACCGCCCTGTACTACCCGCTCAAGCTGGACTACTTCACCCCCTGGCCGGATCTCTCCGACCTTCTCGCGTCCAGCGCGATCATGGTGATGCTGCTGACCTACGGCACGGTCATCGTGCAGGTCGCCTTCCCGTTCACGCTGTTCAACCGGCGCGTCAAGAATGTCCTGCTGATCGCGATGATCCTGGAGCACGCCGGTATCGCCGTGCTGCTCGGGCTGCCGTTCTTCTCGCTCGCGATGATCGCCGCCGACGCGGTGTTCCTGCCGACGATCTTCCTGACCTGGCTCGGCGGCCAGGTCGCGCGCCGGTGGGAGAGGCTCCAGCCGCGTCGCCGGAAGGATGTGCCGAAGCAGCGGAGCGACAGTACGGAGCACCCCCCTGCCCTCGTCGGGTGAGCGGCGGGGCTCGGCCGAGACGCGGGGATCTGGCGCCCAGGGCGCGGGGCGCGCGGAATGCGCACCTGGATGCCGACGTTGTCGCAGCATGAACGATTCGTCACGGAACGCCGCTTTTCCGTCCGCCGAACATGAGTCCGTCCGTGAGCGGCTGGCGGACGAACGTGCCGGCACGCACGCGCAGATCGCGGCACTGAGCCGTGACTTCGACGCGATCGTCGAGGCGAACGCTCTGGTGGCGGTCGACGACGAGCACGACCCGGAGGGGTCGAGCACCGCCTTCGAGCGGGCCCATGTGGCCGCCATGCTCGGACAGGCACGTGACCATCTGGTCGAGCTGGACCGGACACTCGAACGGCTGGATCGAGGGGACTACGGGCGGTGCGAGGGGTGCGGCGAGCCGATCCCCGCGGAACGTCTGGAGGCGCGGCCGGCGGCGCGGACCTGCGTGCGCTGTGCCGCCATCCACCCCCGCTGACCGGGGGCCCGGAACGAAGTGCCTGGTGAACGCGGGCAAGCCGTACGCTGAGGCGATGAACGACGCTGATGCCGCCCTCGCCGTACGGCAGTGGCGCGAGGCCGGCCCCGACCTGGTGGTGCTCGACGGCTTCCACGCTCTGAAGCACGCGCTCCGGTTCGGCGCGGACGTACGGTCGGCTGTCACGAGCGACAAGGATTCCGCCCTGGCTCTGGCCGCGGAACTCGCAGACGACATGACCGACGCGATCAGGGAATCCGTCGTTGAGGTACCGGCCGAGGTCCTGCGCGAACTGGTGCCGAGAGTCCATGCCACCCGGATGGCCGCCCTGGCGGTCAGGCGTGGCCGGCGGACCAATCTGGACGCGCTGTCGGCGCAGCCGCGTCAGTCACCCGTCGTGGTCCTGGACAACCCGCGCAATCTGGGGAACGTCGGGGCTGTGGTGCGGCTGGCCGCCGGATTCGGGGCGACCGGTGTGATCACTACCGGCGACATGGACCCGTGGCACGCGAACGCCGTGCGCTCGGGGGCCGGTCTCCACTTCGCCACCGCCGTCGAGCGGCTGTCTCCCGAGGAGTTTCCGCCGGGGCCGCTGTACGCGCTGGACCCGGAGGGGGACGACATCAGGTCCGTGGACATCCCGGATGACGCGTTGCTCGCCTTCGGCTCCGAGCGGCACGGGCTCTCGGCGGAGATACGGAGCCGGGCCACCAAGCTGCTGTCGCTCCCGATGCGTCCCCAGGTGTCCAGCTACAACCTCGCGACCAGCGTGGCCATGACGTTGTTCCACTGGGGCGGCCCGGCCGGAACCCCGAGCGGGCCGGCCGAGGGCGGCTCCTCCGCGCGGTCCGCGGACATCCCGGCGCCGCCCGCCCTGTGACGAGAGGCGCCGGGGACTCGGTCCCGACAGGCTCTCAGGCCTGGCGCCGCACTTCCACCACCCGGAAGCGGTTCGCCACGAACGCCGCGTCGCACAGAGCGGCGTTCGCCGCGGGGTTGCCCCCGGAGCCGTGGAAGTCCGAGAAGGCCGCCGTCTGGTTCACGTACACCCCGCCCGTGAGATTCAGCGAGAGCTGAGCGGACTCCTCCAGGCAGACGTCCTCGATCGCGCGCTCCGTCTCCTGCGAGGTGGTGTACGCGCCGACGGTCATCGCGCCCTTGTCGCGCACGGTCCGCCGCAGCAGCTCCAGCGCTTCCGGAGTCGAGTCCACGGCCACCGCGAACGACACGGGGCCGAAGCACTCGGCGAGATACGGCACCTCGGTGTCGCTCGCCGCCCCGCCCTCCCAGGCCTTCTCCCAGACCTTGCGGGCGCCGTCAGCCTTCACGATCGCGGGCGTGCGGACCACGGCGTCCGGGAAGTCCGGGTTGGCCACCTCACGCGAGGGGAGCGCGACGTCCCCGAGCCCGGCGGCCGCCTCCAGGCGGGCCTTCACATCGGGGTTGACCAGCGCGCCCAGCAGCGCGTTGGCGCGGGCGTCGTCGCCCAGCAGCCCGGCCACCGAGGCCGCGAGATCGGCGACCACCTCGTCGTACGACTTCTCGCCGGCGTCCGTCGCGATGCCGTCCCGGGGGATGAGCAGATTCTGCGGGGTGGTGCACATCTGGCCGCTGTACAGCGAGAGCGAGAAGGCCAGGTTGGAGAGCATCCCCTTGTAGTTGTCGGTGGAGTCGATGACGACCGTGTTGACGCCGGCCTTCTCCGTGTACACCTGGGCCTGGCGGGCGTGGGTCTCCAGCCAGTCGCCGAAGGCGGTCGACCCGGTGTAGTCGATGATCCGGATCTCGGGGCGCACGGCCAGCGACTTGGCGATGCCCTCGCCCGGCCGTTCCACGGCCAGGGCGACCAGATTCTGGTCGAAGCCGGCCTCGGCGAGCACCTCACGGGCCACCCGTACCGTCAGGGCGAGCGGCAGGACCGCGCGCGGGTGCGGCTTGACCAGGACCGGGTTGCCGGTGGCCAGGGAGGCGAACAGGCCCGGGTAGCCGTTCCAGGTCGGGAAGGTGTTGCAGCCGATCAGCAGCGAGATGCCGCGCGGCGCGGCGGTGAAGGACTTCCGCAGGTCAAGAGGGTCGCGCTTGCCCTGCGGCTTGGACCAGTCGGCGACGGCGGGCGTACGGGTCTGTTCCTGGTACGCGTACGCCACGGCCTCCAGGCCGCGGTCCTGGGCGTGCGGCCCGCCCGCCTGGAACGCCATCATGAAGGCCTGGCCGCTGGTGTGCATGACCGCGTGCGCGAACTCGTGCGTACGGGCGCTGATCCGCGCCAGGATCTCCAGACAGACCAGGGCGCGGGCCTCGGGCCCCGCCTCGCGCCACGCGCCCATGCCGGCCCGCATGGCGGGCAGCAGGACGTCCATGTCCGCGTGCGGATACTCGATGTCGAGCGCCGGGCCGTAGGGCGAGATCTCGCCGCCCGTCCAGCCGTCGGCGCCGGGCTGGTCCAGCTCGAAGCGCGTCCCGCGCAGGGCCTGGAAGGCGCCGAGCCCATCGGCCGGCGCGCTCTCGCCGTACGCCTTGGGGTGCTCGGGATGCGGGGACCAGTAGGCGCGGGTGCGGATCGCGTCGAGGGCCTGGTCGAGCGTGGGCCGGTGCTTCTCGGAGAGCTGCTGGGGGCTGAGCTGGGCGGCCATCACGGACCAACTCCTCGGTCGGGCTGAGCATCGGGGGGCACAGGCAGGGACATGAACTGACAGACAGAGTTAGAGTAACCGAACGATCGGTCGGGACAAGAGGGCTCGGTCAACCTGTGCATAACTCACCCGTGCACGCTCACCTGTGGACAACTCATACGGGAGAATTGCGTCCATGACAGCAATCGAGCCGGACCGCGTCGTCGCGGTCGTCGGCACCGGCACGATGGGCCAGGGCATAGCCCAGGTGGCGCTGGTCGCCGGCCATCCCGTACGGCTCTACGACGCGGCGCCCGGCCGCGTGGAGCAGGCCGCCGCGTCCATCGGGGGGCGCCTCGACCGGCTGGTCGAGAAGGGCCGGCTCGACCCGGCGGAGCGCGACGCCGCGCTGGCCCGGCTGCACCCGGCGGCGGAACTCGCCGAGCTGGCCGACGCGGCGCTCGTGGTCGAAGCCGTTCTGGAGCGGCTCTCCGTCAAACAGGAACTGTTCGCGGCGCTGGAGGACATCGTCGCCGACGACTGTCTGCTGGCCACCAACACCTCCTCCCTGTCCGTCACCGCCGTCGCGGGCGCGCTGCGCCGCCCCGGCCGCTTCGTGGGACTGCACTTCTTCAATCCGGCGCCCCTCCTGCCGCTCGTCGAGGTCGTCAGCGGCTTCGCGACGGACGAGGCGGCCGCGGAGCGCGCGTACGGGACGGCGCGATCCTGGGGCAAGACACCGGTGCGCTGCGCCGACACCCCCGGCTTCGTCGTCAACCGCGTCGCGCGCCCCTTCTACGCCGAGGCGCTGCGGGTGTACGAGGAGCGGGCCGCCGACCCCGCCACCATCGACGCGGTCCTGCGTGAGTGCGGCGGCTTCCGGATGGGCCCCTTCGAGCTGACCGATCTGATCGGACAGGACGTCAACGAGGCCGTCACCCGGTCCGTCTGGGAGTCCTTCTTCCAGGATCCGAAGTTCACGCCGTCGCTCGCACAGCGCAGGCTGGTGGAGTCGGGGCGCCTGGGCCGCAAGTCGGGCCAGGGGTGGTTCCCGTACGGCGAGGGGCTCGAGGCGCCCTCGGCGCAGACCGCGGAGCCCTGCGAGGCACCCGACGCAGTCGGGCTGCACGCGGACCTCGGGGCCGGCCGCCGTGTTGCGCGAGATGATCGAGGAAGCGGGGATCAAGGTCACCCGCGACCGAACGCCGTACGTCTCCGGAGGCTTCATCGGGCTGCCGGCCGGCACGCGGCTGAGCCTGACCGACGGGATGACCGCCACGGGAGACTTCTCCGGGGCGTACATCCACTTCGATCTCGCCCTGGACTACCGCTCCTGCACCCGCATCGCGCTCGCGCCCGGAGCCGACGCGGACCCGGACGATGTGCGAGCGGCCATCGGCCTCTTCCAAAGGCTCGGCAAGCAGGTCAGCGTCATCGGCGAGACGCCCGGCATGATCGTCGGGCGTACGGTCGCCATGCTGATCGACTTCGCCGCCGACGCCGCCGGTCGCGGGGTGGCGAGCGCCGAGGACATCGACACCGCCATGAAGCTCGGCGTGAACTACCCCGGCGGCCCCGGCGAGTGGTGCGGCCGGCTCGGCGCCCTGTGGGCGTACCACTTCCTGTCCACCCTGGACGGTGCGTATCCGGGTGGCCGCTACGCCTCGTCCCCGGCGCTGCGACACCGTGCCGACCTCGAAGCCAAGGAGGTGCGTTCATGACGACCGCCAAGCGCGACACATACACGCCCGAGACCCTGCTGACCGTCGCGGTCCGCGTCTTCAACGAACGCGGCTACGACGGCACGTCCATGGAGCATCTCTCCAAGGCCGCCGGGATCTCCAAGTCCTCGATATACCACCATGTCGTCGGTAAGGAGGAGCTGCTGCGCCGGGCGGTCAGCCGCGCCCTGGACGGCCTGTTCGGGATCCTCGAAGAGGAGGGCGCGACGCGCGGACGGGCTGTCGAGCGGGTCGAGTATGTGACCCGCCGTACGGTCGAGGTGCTGATGGCCGAGCTGCCGTACGTGACGCTGCTGCTGCGGGTCAGGGGCAATACGCAGACCGAGCGCTGGGCGATGGAACGGCGCCGGGAGTTCGACCAGCGGGTCGCCGATCTGCTCAAGGCGGCCGCGGCGGACGGGGATCTGCGGGCCGACATGGACATCAGGCTGGCGACCCGGCTGCTCTTCGGCATGGTCAACTCCCTGGTGGAGTGGTACCGGCCGCTGGCGCCCGGCGGCTATGACCACGACCAGGTGGCGGAGGCGGTCGTACGGCTGGCCTTCGACGGCCTGCGTACGGACCCCCGGCACGCCGGGCAGGACGTTGAGCCGGAGGCGTTCTAGGTCCGCACACCCCCTAGACCGTCGGACCCACCGTCGGTCCCGCGGCCGGCCCCGGGGCGAGGTCCGTCTCCTCGAACACCAGCAGCGTGCGGGTCGAGAGCACCTCGGGAATGGCCTGAAGTCTGGTCAGGACCAGTTCGCGCAGGGAGCGGTTGTCCGGGGCGTGCACCAGCAGCAGGACATCGAAGTCGCCGCTGACGAGCGCGATATGGGTGGCCCCCGGCAGCTCCTGGAGCTGTTCGCGCACGGTGCGCCAGGAGTTCTGCACGATCTTCAGGGTGATATAGGCGGATGCGCCCTGACCTGCGCGTTCATGGTCGATCCTGGCGCTGAAACCGCGGATCACCCCGTCGTCGATCAGCCGGTTGATCCGGGCGTACGCGTTGGCGCGCGAGACATGGACCCGGTCGGCCACGGACCGTACCGAGGCGCGGCCGTCCGTCTGCAGGATGCGGAGGATGTCCCGGTCGATGGCGTCCAGAGGACGCGGCGGAGGAACCCGCTCCGCACCCTCGCCGCCGAAGCCGCCGGCCCAGCCGCTCTCCTCGGGCCCCCGGTCCGTTCCATCGGCCATTTGTTCAGCTCTCATGTCTCCCCGCCTCTCCGCCATGGACGACCTGCGTCCATCCCAGGCTGTGGAGAACCGTTTGTCCACAGGCTGGAGGCGCATGTAGCCAAAATGCCGCCGCGACCGAACAATCGGTAGGTGAGGCGTGCCACATCCGGGCACCCCGTTGCCCGCTCCCACGAGGAGGTGCACGCGTGAAGAAGAGCAGTACATCGGTCCAGGAGCTGCCTGGTGGCGCCTACCGGCCCACCCAGCCCCCGGCGTGGCAGCCGCGTACCGACCCCGCACCGCTGCTCCCCGACCCCGAGCCGTACCGCGTGCTGGGTACGGACGCCGCGGCGGGGGCCGATCCCGCGCTGATGCTGCGTTTGTACGCCGAGCTGGTCCGCGGCCGCAGGTACAACGCGCAGGCCACGGCCCTCACCAAGCAGGGCCGGCTCGCCGTCTACCCGTCGAGCACCGGTCAGGAGGCCTGCGAGGTCGCCGCCGCGCTCGTCCTGCGGGAGCAGGACTGGCTCTTCCCCAGCTATCGCGACACCCTCGCGGCCGTGGTGCGCGGGCTCGATCCCGTCCAGGCGCTCACGCTGCTGCGCGGCGACTGGCACACCGGCTACGACCCGCACGAGCACCGCATCGCGCCGCTGTCCACGCCGCTCGCCACCCAGCTGCCGCACGCCGTCGGCCTGGCGCACGCCGCCCGGCTCAAGGGCGACGACGTGGTCGCGCTCGCCCTGGTGGGCGACGGCGGCACCAGCGAGGGTGACTTCCACGAGGCGTTGAACTTCGCCGCCGTATGGCGGGCCCCGGTCGTCTTCCTGGTGCAGAACAACGGCTTCGCGATCTCCGTGCCGCTCGCCAAGCAGAGCGCGGCGCCCTCCCTCGCCCACAAGGCCGTCGGATACGGCATGCCGGGCCGGCTGGTCGACGGGAACGACGCGGTGGCCGTGCACTCGGTGCTCGGCGAGGCCATGGCACGGGCCAGGCGCGGCGAGGGGCCGACGCTGGTCGAGGCCGTCACGTACCGCATCGACGCCCACACGAACGCCGATGACGCGACGCGCTACCGCGTCGCGGACGAGGTCGAGGCATGGCGTGCGCACGACCCGGTCAAGCTGCTGGAGCGCGAGCTGACGGAGCGCGGGGTGCTGGACGAGGACGGCATCAGGAACGCCGCCGAGGCCGCCGAGACGATGGCCGCGCGACTGCGCGAACGGATGAACGCCGAGGCGGTGCTCGAACCCATGGATCTCTTCGCGCATGTCTATGCCGAGCAGACCCCCCAGCTGCGTGAGCAGGCGGCCCAGCTCCGTGCCGAGCTGGAGGCGTCGGCCGAGGAAGGACCGGGTGAGTCGCGATGACCACGGTCGCGGTGAAACCCGCCACCATGGCGCAGGCCCTCCAGCGTGCCCTGCGCGACGCGATGGCCGAGGATCCGACCGTCCATGTCCTCGGTGAGGACGTGGGCACGCTCGGCGGGGTCTTCCGGATCACCGACGGGCTCGCCGCGGAGTTCGGGGACGACCGCTGTACGGACACCCCGCTCGCCGAGGCGGGCATCCTGGGGGCGGCCGTCGGGATGGCGATGTACGGGCTGCGGCCCGTCGTGGAGATGCAGTTCGACGCCTTCGCCTACCCGTCGTTCGAGCAGCTGATCAGCCATGTGGCGAAGATGCGGAACCGCACGCGCGGTGCGATGCCGCTGCCGATCACCGTGCGGGTGCCGTACGGCGGCGGAATCGGCGGGGTCGAGCATCACAGTGACTCCTCCGAGGCCTACTACATGGCGACTCCCGGCCTTCATGTCGTCACGCCCGCGACCGTCGACGACGCGTACGGGCTGCTGCGGGCCGCCATCGCCTCCGACGACCCGGTGATCTTCCTGGAGCCGAAGCGGCTCTACTGGTCGAAGGCTCAGTGGTCGCCCGACGCGCCGGCCTCCGTGGAGCCGATCGGGCGGGCCGTCGTGCGGCGCCGGGGCAGCAGTGCCACCCTCATCACCTACGGTCCTTCCGTGCCGGTCTGTATGGAGGCGGCGGAGGCGGCCCGTGCCGAGGGCTGGGACCTGGAGGTCGTCGACCTGCGCTCGCTGGTGCCGTTCGACGACGAGACGGTCGCGGCATCCGTGCGGCGTACCGGCCGGGCGGTCGTCGTCCATGAGTCCACCGGCTTCGGCGGGCCCGGCGGGGAGATCGCCGCCCGGGTCACCGAGCGCTGCTTCCACCACCTGGAGGCACCGGTGCTGCGGGTAGCGGGATTTGATATTCCGTATCCACCGCCGATGCTGGAGAGGCACCATCTTCCAGGAGTGGACCGGGTGCTGGACGCGGTCGCGCGGCTCCAGTGGGAGACGGAGAGCTGATGGCCCAGGTGCTCGAATTCAAACTGCCCGACCTCGGTGAAGGGCTGACCGAGGCGGAGATCGTCCGCTGGCTGGTGTCGGTGGGGGATGTCGTCGCCATCGACCAGCCGGTGGTCGAGGTCGAGACGGCCAAGGCGTTGGTCGAAGTCCCCTGCCCCTACGGGGGTGTGGTGACGGCGCGCTATGGCGAGGAGGGCACTGAGCTGCCGGTCGGGGCGCCGCTGCTGACTGTGGCGGTGGGGGCGTCCGAGCCGGCCGACCTGCCGGCTTCGGGCACGTCGCCCGGCCTGTCCTCCCCGGCCGGGCCGGATGCGGCCCCGGGTCCGTCGGCGAGTTCGGCCTCGGACGAGGCGTCGGGCAATGTGCTGGTCGGGTACGGCACGGGTGCGCCGGCGGCGCGCAGGCGCCGGGTCCGCCGGGCGTCGGTGGCCGATCCCGTGGCGGTCGGCGCGGTCTCCGTGCCCGCTCCCGTCGTTCAGCCGGTGAACGGCACGCTCGGGCCGGTCCCGGTCGTCTCGCCACTGGTCCGCAGGCTGGCCCGGGAGAACGGTCTTGATCTGCGGGAGCTGACCGGCTCGGGACGGGACGGCCTGATCCTGCGGTCCGATGTCGAGCAGGCAATCCGGCAAGGGGTCACGCAGACGCAGCCCGCGACCCCCGCTCCCGCGGCCGCTCCGGTGGGCCTGTCCGCCTCTTCGACAGCGTCTTCGACCGCCTCTTCGTCCGCTTCTCCCTCCGCGTCCTCCCGGATCGGCGCCGAGCGGGTGCCGCTGCGGGGTGTACGGGGCGCGGTCGCGGACAAGCTCGCCCGCAGCCGGCACGAAATCCCGGACGCGACCTGCTGGGTCGACGCGGACGCGACGGAACTCATGGTCGCGCGGGCCGCGATGAACGCGGCAGGCGGCCCGAAGATCTCGCTTCTCGCCGTGCTCGCCCGGATCTGCACAGCGGCTCTCGCCCGCCATCCGGAGCTGAACTCCACGGTGGACATGGCCGCCAGGGAGATCGTGCGGCTGCCCGAGGTCCATCTGGGATTCGCCGCGCAGACCGACCGCGGTCTTGTCGTCCCGGTCGTCCGGGACGCGCACACCCGCTCCGCGGAGTCGCTGAGCGCCGAGCTCGCGCGTCTGACGGAGGCGGGCAGGTCCGGGAGGCTGACGCCGGGCGATCTGACCGGCGGGACGTTCACGCTCAACAACTACGGGGTGTTCGGCGTCGACGGTTCCACGCCGATCATCAACCACCCCGAGGCGGCGATGCTCGGCGTCGGCCGGATCATTCCCAAGCCATGGGTCCACCAGGGGGAGCTGGCCGTCCGGCAGGTCGTCCAGCTGTCGCTGACCTTCGATCACCGTGTCTGTGACGGCGGTACGGCGGGCGGCTTCCTGAGATTTGTGGCGGACTGCGTCGAACAGCCGGCGGTGCTGCTGCGCACGTTGTAGCGGGCGTTCCTCGCGCCGGGGAGCCGGGAGACAGCCGAGGAGTTCGAAGTGCGCGGGCACCCGGCGTGCTTCGAACGGCCGATCGCGGACCATACTTCAGCCATGACCGCGTATGACGCCATCGTGCTCGCCGGAGGAGCCGCCAAGCGGCTCGGTGGGGCCGACAAGCCAGGGGTGCGTGTCGGGGGCCGGGCGCTGATCGACCGGGTGCTGACGGCCTGCGAAGGGGCCGCCCGCACCGTTGTCGTGGGCGGCCGAAGGCCCACGGTGCGGCCGGTGCACTGGGCGCGCGAGGAGCCGCCGGGCGGCGGACCGCTCGCCGCGCTCGGCGCGGGTATGCGGTGCGTCGAAGCCGGCACCGTGCTCGTGCTCTCGGCGGATCTGCCGTTCCTGGGGGAGCCGACGGTGCGCAGACTGGTCGACGCGCTGGCCGACACCGGTCGGGAGGCGGCTCTGCTCATCGACGCGGACGGCCGTGACCAACCGCTGGTCGCCGCCTATCGCGCCGAGCCGCTGCGCCGTGAACTCGCCCTTCTCGCCACCGAGTACGGCAGTCTCGCCGGTCTGCCGCTGCGTCTGCTGTCACATGAACTCGACCTCGCCCGGGTCGATGCCGATCCCCTCGCCTCCTTCGACTGCGACACCTGGGAAGACATCTCCACAGCCCGGGCCCGTATCAGAGAGCATGGCACCGTGCTGGACGAATGGATCACCGCAGTCAAGGACGAACTCGGCATCGAGCTGGATGTCGACATCCATACCCTCCTCGATCTCGCTCGCGACGCCGCGCACGGCGTCGCCAGGCCCGCCGCACCGCTGACGACCTTCCTGGTCGGTTACGCGGCGGCCAAGGCCGGTGGCGACGGCCCCGAAGCCGTCGCCGAAGCGGCCCGCAAGGCCGCGGCGCTCGCCGTGCGCTGGGCGGAGGAGGCGGAGGGCACCGACGGAGCCGGGGCCAAGGGGGCCGACGCCGGATGACGGCCCAGGACCGCGAGGTCGACGGAGTCGAGGACGCACTGGCCCTGGTCGCCAGAGCGCCGGCCGCGACGCACGACCCGGGCGGGGAGCGCGGCGCCGGCCGGGGCCACGACGCGGGCGAGGGGCACGGAGCCGCCGCCGAGGAGGACCGGCACCGGGCCGAGCCATGGGCAGCGGCCCGGGCCCTCGCGGCACGTTCAGCGGCTTCCGCACGGTCGGCGGCTTCCGCACGTTCAGCGGGTTCCGCGCGCTCGACGGCTTCCGCACCGTCGGCGGCGGTTGCCCGGACTCACCGCGTGCCCCTCGGCAAGGCCTTGGGGCAGGCGCTCGCCGAGCCGCTGGCCGCACTCACCGATCTGCCGTCCTTCGACACCTCCGCCATGGACGGCTGGGCGGTCTCAGGACCGGGCCCCTGGTCCGTCCGGCACCCGCAGGGCGCCAGCGGCATCCTCGCCGGATACGGGGCGGCCGACCCGCTCCCCGACGGTGTGGCTGTCCGGATCGCGACCGGCGCGCGTGTCCCGCCCGACACGACCGCGGTGATCCGCAGCGAGCACGCCCGCACGGACGGCGTCGGCCACCTTCACGCCGAGCGCGAGGTCATCCCCGGACAGGACATCAGGCCGCGCGGCCAGGAATGCCGCGCCGGCGACCGGCTCCTGCCTGCCGGTTCGCTCGTGACCCCCGCCGTACTGGGCCTCGCGGCGGCGGCCGGGTACGACGAGCTGCCCACCGTCCCGCGCCCGCGCGTCGAGGTGCTTGTCCTCGGCGACGAACTGCTGGTCGAGGGAGTTCCCCACGACGGGCTGATCCGCGACGCGCTCGGGCCGATGCTCGCGCCCTGGCTGCGCACCCTCGGCGCCGAGGTGATCGCCACCCGCCGGATCGGCGACGACGCCGACGCTCTGTGCCGTGCCATCACCAAGTCGCGGGCGGATCTCGTCATCACCACGGGCGGTACGGCCGCCGGACCGGTCGACCATGTCCATCCGGTGCTCCGGAAGGTGGGCGCCGAGCTGCTGGTGGACGGTGTCGCCGTACGCCCCGGACATCCCATGCTGCTGGCCCGGCTGGCGTCAGGACGTCATCTGGTGGGGCTGCCCGGCAATCCGCTCGCGGCGGTCTCCGGGCTGCTGACGCTGGCCGAGCCGCTGCTGCGTACGCTGGCGGGGCGGGCGCCTCAGATCCCGTATCACGCGCCCCTGCGCGACGCCGTGCACGGCCATCCGCACGACACGCGTCTGGTGCCCGTCGTCCACCGCGACGAGGGGCTCGTACCACTGCACTTCAACGGCCCGGCCATGCTGCGCGGTATCGCCACCGCGGACGGGCTCGCCGTCGTGCCGCCGGGCGGCGCACGCTCCGGTGAAGAGCTGGAAGTTCTCGACCTGCCGTGGACGGCCTCGGACGAAGGAGGGTGTTTCACGTGAAACTTCCCGGTAGTGATGCGATGGCGAGACATGCCGACGAATATCTGGTCACCGCTCGGGTGAAGCTTCCGCGCCGCCAGGTCCAACGGCCACTGCGCCAGGTCAGCAGGCGGCTGTTGATGGCCCTGTTCGTCCTGGCCCTCACGGTGTTCATCGTCTATATCGACAGAGAGGGCTATCACGACAACGCGGATAATTCGGTCGATCTCCTCGACGCCGTCTACTACGCGACCGTCACGCTCTCCACGACGGGCTACGGCGACATCGTCCCGTACAGCGACAGCGCACGGCTCGTCAATGTGCTGCTGGTGACCCCGCTGCGGGTGCTCTTCCTC
The DNA here is from genome assembly GCF_055582185.1 of Streptomyces sp. NPDC042201. NCBI lineage: Bacteria > Bacillati > Actinomycetota > Actinomycetes > Kitasatosporales > Streptomycetaceae > Streptomyces > Streptomyces sp. NPDC042201. The sequence continues at coordinate 369,092 of NZ_JBVJDS010000001.1, forward strand.
ATCATCCTGGTCGGTACCACTCTCGAGGTGCTCACGGAGCGCACCCGGGAGGAGTGGCGGCTGAACCGCTGGAGGTCCAACTTGCGCGACCACACCGTCATCGTCGGCTACGGCACCAAGGGGCGATCGGCGATGCAGACCCTCTGCGCCACGGGCCTCGGGAAAGACCAGATCGTCATTGTCGACCCGTCCAGCAAGGTGATCGAAGCGGCCAACGCGGAAGGCTTCGTAGGGGTGGTCGGCGATGCGACCCGCAGTGATGTGCTGCTGCGAGCCGAGCTCCAGCGGGCACGCCAGATAGTTATCGCCACCCAGCGCGACGACACGGCGGTGCTGGTAGCGCTGACCGCGCGTCAGCTCAACCGCAAGGCGAAGATCGTCGCCGCGGTGCGTGAGGAGGAGAACGCGCCGCTGCTGCGCCAGTCCGGAGCCGACGCGGTCATCACCAGCGCCAGCGCGGCCGGCCGGCTGCTCGGACTCTCCGTACTCAGCCCGAGTGCCGGCACGGTGATGGAGGACCTGATCCAGCAGGGCAGCGGCCTCGACCTCATCGAGCGGCCGGTCATAAAGGCCGAGGTCGGCCGGAATGTGCGGGAGACGGACGATCTGGTGGTGAGCGTGCTGCGCGGGCACCGGCTGCTCGGTTACGACGATCCTGCCGCGAGCCCGCTCCAGCTGACCGACCGTCTGATCACCATCATCCGGGCCCAGAGCCCTTCGGACGCGGCCAACTCAAGCTGACGCGGGGATTGTTGGCATCAGGTTTGCGGACATCTCACCGAAGCCGCAGCGGACCCCCGCTGAAGGCGCCCCGGACGGCCGTCGCGGAGTAGCCTCGCGGCCATGCATGCGATCACGATTCCGGAACCCGGTGGCCCCGAGGCGCTTGTATGGGCCGAGGTGCCCGATCCCGTACCCGGCGAGGGGGAGGTGCTCGTCGAGGTCGTGGCGAGCGCCGTCAACCGCGCCGATCTGTTGCAGCGGCAGGGCTTCTACGATCCGCCGCCCGGCGCCTCCGTGTACCCCGGCCTGGAGTGCGCGGGCAGGATCACCGAGCTGGGCCCGGGGGTCTCGGGCTGGGCCGTCGGTGACGAGGTATGTGCGCTGCTGAGCGGCGGGGGGTACGCCGAGAAGGTCGCCGTACCGGCGGGGCAGCTGCTGCCCGTGCCGGAGGGGCTCGACCTGGCCGCGGCCGCGGCGCTCCCCGAGGTGGCCTGCACGGTCTGGTCGAACGTTTTCATGATCTCCCACCTGCGACCGGGCGAGACGCTGCTGGTGCACGGAGGGGCGAGCGGTATCGGCACGATGGCGATCCAGCTCGCCAAGGCGGTCGGCGCGCGGGTCGCGGTCACGGCGGGCGGTCCGGACAAGCTGGCGCGCTGCGCCGAGCTGGGCGCGGACATCCTGATCGACTACCGCGAGCAGGACTTCGTCGAGGAGATCCGTAAGGCCACCGACGGCGCCGGTGCGGACGTCATCCTCGACATCGTCGGCGCGAAGTATCTGGAACGGAATGTGAAGGCCCTGGCCGTGAACGGCCGGCTCGCGGTGATCGGTCTCCAGGGCGGGGTGAAGGCCGAGCTCAATCTGAACGCCCTGCTGCACAAGCGCGGCGCCATCACGGCGACCTCGCTGCGAGCCCGCCCGCTGAGTGAGAAGGCGTCGATCGTCGCGGCCGTACGGGAGCATGTCTGGCCGCTGGTCGCCAACGGCCAGGTCCGGCCGATCGTGGACCAGACGCTGCCGCTGCCGGAGGCGGCCGAGGCGCACCGCGCCCTGGAAGCGGGCGCTCATGTCGGCAAGCTGCTGCTGCTCGCGCCCGCGGCCGGCTGACCAGGACCGGATCAAGAGCCGGCTGACCAGGACCGGGCCAGGCCCGGACCACGACCGGACCAGGACCGGACGGTTCAAGGCCCGCGGCTCGGTACACCCCACGGTGTGCCGGGCCGCAGAGGGCGTCTACGGGGACCTACAGGTACGGGCCGGAGCGGATCGCGCCGTGCCCCTGGTCGCCCTCGTCATCCTGGACCGAGCCCGGCGGGAGCGCGCGGCGCATCTGTTCCAGCTGGGCCCTGGCCGCCATCTGCTGCGCGAACAGCGCCGTCTGGATCCCGTGGAAGAGGCCCTCCAGCCAGCCCACCAACTGGGCCTGCGCGATGCGCAGTTCCGCCTCGGAGGGGATCGTCTCGTCGGTGAAGGGGAGCGAGAGCCGCTCCAGTTCCTCGACCAGCTCGGGAGCGAGGCCGTCCTCCAGCTCCTTCACCGAGCTGGCGTGGATCTCCTTGAGCCGTACCCGGCTCGCCTCGTCCAGAGGGGCTGCCCGCACCTCCTCCAGAAGTTGCTTGATCATGCTGCCGATGCGCATGACTTTCGCGGGCTGTTCGACCATTTCCGTCACCGGGATCTCCCGCGCCTCGTCGTCGGCTGCACCGCCGCCGAGCGCCATCCCGTCCTGCCCCACCACCAGGACATGGGGGCTCTCCTGCGACCGTTCGTTCCTCGGCATCTCCATGCGGCCATTGTCTCGCACATGTACGTCACCACGTGGTGTGCCCCCGTATGAAGGTGATCCACCTTCGTACGGGGGCACGGATCCGCCGAGGACACCGGGCGCGGACGCGGACTACGTGGCCGCGCGGCGGCCCAGCGTCCGGTGCGAGCGGGTGACGAGGGCCGCCAGCACCGCGGCGCCGACCGGCACCGCGATCAGCAGGGCGGCCAGCGTTCCCCAGGGGACGACGATGGGCACGTACGGCAGTGATACGGCGCCCAGGCCCTCGTCGAGCGCCTCGCGGTACCAGGCCAGCTCCTCACGGCGCTGGGTCATCCGTAGCCCGATCGCGGGGAGCACGCCCGCCGCCGAGCCGAGCAGCACACCCATCACGGCCACCACCCCGCACTGGAATCCGCTGAGGGTCCTGCGGACCCGCTCAGGGGCGCCGACCGCGGCGAGCGTCTTGAGGTCGGCCTCCGCGTCCGCCTGGGCCAGACCCGTGGCGATACCGGCCGCGCCGATGGTGATCAGTCCGGCGAAGATCGTCAGCGCCAGCAGCATGATGTCGCTCTCGCTGACATAGCCCTTCTCGATATGAAGGCTGACGGCGGTGCCGGTCTTGTCGATCTCGGCGTCCAGCTTCTGCTGCTGCGCGCTGCTCGGCATGGCGCTGGTCGAGTAGTACGCGCCGAACGGGACGGTGCTGATGCCGGCGGCCTTGGCCGCGGCCGGCGTCAGGATCATCGAGAGGCCGTAGGCGTTCTGCTCCCCCGGGACCTGGTGCGCCGGGAGCGACTTGACGGTGCCCGGCGGCTCCTCGCCCTTCTCCGTGGCCTCGTCCGCCTTGGCGATGTCGGTGATCAGCCTGATGCCGATCTTCCCGTTCGTGTCGAGATTGCGCTTGTCGAACGAGACGATCCGGCCGTCCGCCAGAGCCTTCTCGGCCGCCGGATCCTTGATGCCGAGGACCGTCAGGACCTTGGCGTCACCGATCAGCACACCGCTTTCGACGCCGCTGTAGATGTTCTTCTCCTCGCAGCGCCAGTCCTTGACGAGCTTGCGGCGCTCGGCCTTGCTGAACCTCTCCGAGGGGTCTTCCTGGCTCGTGCTCCACAGCGGGCACCGGTTGGCCTTGGGCACGACGACTTCGAAACGGCCGCAGCCTTCCTCGCCGCCGTACATCGAGCAGCTGGCCTTCCCGACGGAGATACGGCCCACATCGGCCCGTACGTCGACGGGCAGATTCTGCTGGACCGCCGTGCGCACGGCCGGCACATCCCGGCCGCCCTCTTCGTCGATCATGACGGAGACCGCGCCGTGCGGCAGCTGGGGCTCGTAACTGGCCCGGCTCTGGGCATCGCTGCTCGCCGCGTACGTGGACACCGCCACCGTGCCCGCGACCGCGGCCAGCACCGCGGCCACGGCAGGGGCCGTGCGCCCCCGGTTGCGTACGGCGTCGCGCAGCGCGAGCCGGGGGGAGAGCGGCAGCCAGCGGCCGATCCGGCCGAACAGACCCACCAGGGCGGGGGTCAGCGCGACCACGCCCAGCTCGGCGATGGCGCTGCCGCCCGCGACGACCGCGAACTGATCGGTCAGCGTCGAGCCGTACAGCGCGATCACCGCACCCAGGGCGAACGCGATCAGCCCCAGGACCGGCAGCACCCTGCTGCCCTTGCGCACCCCGCGGCGGCCGGTGAGCGAGGCCAGGACGGTCTGGCGGGAGGCGGTGATCGCCGGGACGATCGCGGCCAGCAGCCCCGTGAGCACCGCGAGCAGCGCGATACCGAGCAGTTCCAGCGGCCGGACGTCGAAGCTGCCGAAGCGCTGCCCCATGTAGTCCTCGAGGAGGGGCCGCAGGGCGTAGGTGAGAGCGAGGCCGAGAACCGTACCGACGACGGCCGCCGCGACACCGATCACCAGACCGCCGCCGAGGACGATGGCCCGGATATGGCGCCGGTCGCCGCCATTGGCACCGACCAGGCCGAGCTGGCGGCGCGAGCGCCGGGCGCCGACGGCGAAGGCGGGTCCTGCCAGCAGGCAGATTTCCAGCATGGCGAGGCCGACGACGGTGCCGACCACCGCGAGCTCCGCGGTCTTGGAGGCAGCGCTCTGCTCGTAGACGCCCCAGCCGTCCTGCTGGTAGAGCGGAATGTCCGCCTGGGCGGGCGGGTTCAGGGCCACGGCGCGGGAAGCCACCGTGACGCCATGGGTGTTGGCCTGTTGGACCATGTTCCACGTGAAACCACCGCGAACGCTCACCAGCAGGGTGGTGGTCGTGTCGGAGCCGGCCAGTCCGTCGGCCTTCAGCGCCTTGTCGAGCGGGGCCAGAAACGCGCCGGGAAGCGCGGTGACCTGATCGGTCTTGAGCGAGTCGGGCAGTTCGTACGCACCGACGATCCGGTAGTCGGCGTCGAGTCCGCGGGCCGTGAGCTTCGATCCCACCCGCAGACCGCTGGCCTCCAGGAAGTGGGTGGTCGCGGCGACCTCGCCGGCCTTCTCGGGGAAGCGGCCGCGGTCGAGGCGCATGATGCCCCGGGCCATCGGGTCAGCGGCCTTCAGCTCGCGGATCTCGGTGTGCAGCAGTCCGTGCGTGGTGCGGAGCTTTCCGGACCCCAGGGTGTCTTCCAGGGAGGTCGCGCCCGCCGGTATGGCCTTCGTGAGGTCGGTGGCCCCCTCGGGCCAGGGCTCCTCGTCGAAGTTCCCCACCGGTGCGTAGCCCTCGCCCTGCGGGTCCTGGAGGAGGGGCACACCGCCCAGCGAGGGATCGGTGAGCCGCGCGTCGGCCTGCCCGAGGGTTCGGTCCAGGCTCTCCTCGGTGGAGAGGTCCGCGCTGCGCACGGTCAGGTCCGCGGCGCTCACGCCGAGGATGGGGAGCGCGATCATGGCCAGGACGAGGAAGCTGCGTCCCTTGAAGCGCCAGGCGTCGCGGCGGGCGATCCGCACCGCGGCCCGCCAGGAATGGAACCAGGTCTTCACAGCTCGGCCGCCTGGCCGGTGAGGAGCGAGTCCGCCTGGCTGCGGATGGTCTGGTCGACGACCGCGCCGTCACGCAGGAAGACCACCCGGTCCGCCCAGGCCGCGAAGCGCGGCTCATGGGTGACCAGGATGCCGGCCGCGCCCGCGTCGCAGCGGGTGCGCAGCAGGGCGAGCACGGACTCACCGGTCTCGGAGTCGAGGGCGCCGGTCGGTTCGTCCGCGAGCACCAGGCGCCGGTCGCCGATGAGCGCGCGGGCGATGGCCACGCGCTGCTGCTGGCCGCCGGACATCTCGTCGGGGAAGCGGTCGGCGAGCTGATCGAGGCCCATCTCCGTCAGCGCGGCCAGGGCCTCGACGCGTGCCTTACGGGCGGAGGTGCCGTCCAGTTCGCGGGGGAGGGCGATGTTCTCGGCGGCGGTGAGGGCGGGGATGAGGTTGTAGTCCTGGAAGACATAGCCGATGCTGCGGCGGCGCAGGGCCGCGAGCTGCTTGCGGTCGGCGGTGGTCATGTCGGTGCCTTCGACGATCGCTCGGCCCGAGGTGGGGTTGTCGAGGCCGCCCGCGATGGTGAGCAGTGTGGACTTGCCGGAGCCCGACGGACCCATGACGGCGACGAGCTCGCCGGGGAACACATCGAGATTGATGCCGCGCAGGGCGTGCACCTCGGTGGCGCCGCTGCCGTGCACCCGGGTGAGTTCCTGGAGCTGCAGCACGGGCTGCCGCTGTGACCGCTGTGGCGTGAGTGACTGATGTGGCTGGTGTGACTGATCGGGCATGAGAAGTCCCCCTTGGGCGTGCGCGCAGGCACGAGTGGATGTGCGGAAGAGTGAGGTGGGGCGGGAGCCGCCGCGGTCAGCGCCGTGGTGCCCGGCGGGCGCCGCCCCTCGGTCCTGGCGCCGACGCGGGTGCCGATACCGCGGCCGGGGCCCCCGGCCCGTCCGCCGTCGGTCCCCCAGCCGTCGGGCCGTCGGCCGAGTCGCCGGTCGGTGCTTCCGTGCTCGCCGCCGGCATCAGCGAGAGGCGGATCAGCCGGGACTCGCAGTGGTCGAGCCAGCGGGCCTCCGCCTCGGTCTGGAAGATGAGCTGTTCCAGGACGAGCAGCCAGGCCACCTCGTCCCGGTTGGCCGGGGCGACTTCGAGAGCCTGGGCCTTGAGCCGTGTGTAGTCCTGCATCGCCTGAATGGTGTGGCGCCGCTGCGACTGGATGACCTCCCGGATGTCGACCCCCGGCGCGCCCACCGCCATGGCGAGCTTGATCGCCAGCTCGTCCCGGGGCGGGCTGGTGCGGTCGACGGGCGTACGGAACCAGGACCGCAGTTCGGCACGGCCGGGCTCGGTGATCGCGTAGAGCGCATGGCCCGCGTCGTCCTCACCGTCCTGCGCGACCATGCCGTCGCGCTCCAGACGGCTCAGGGTCGTATAGACCTGCCCGACGTTGAGGGGCCAGGTGGCACCGGTGCGGGACTCGAACTCCGTACGGAGCTGAGAGCCGTAGCGCGGGCCACGTTCCAGCAGGGCGAGAAGCCCATGGCGAATCGACATACTCAGTATGTATACCGAGTAAGTCGTGTCCCGCAAGCGACCTGAGGCTGACCTGAAAAGTACGCCGTAAGGATGAGGGGGGGCCGTCAGCGGCGCCGGAGCCGCACTCCGAGGAACCCCAGCCCGAGGCCGATCAGCATGATTCCGGCGCCGAGCGTCAGTACGGGGACGGGCCGCGTGACGCCCTCCGAGAGGGCACGCGCGGCCGGTTTGCGGGCGGCGTCGGGCGGCTGATCCGCGGGCGCGGTGGGCGCTTCCGGGGTGTACGCGGGCTTTCCCGGCTCCTTCTCCGCGTCGCCCGTTCCCTCGTCCGTTCCCTCTCCTGTTCCCTCGCCCGTTGCTTCTCCCGTTCCTTCTGATGTGCCGTCTTTCGTTCCCCGCCTCGTCGCGTCTCTCCTTCCCTCGCCCGTGCCCTCGGTCTCGTCCCACTCGTCCGTGCTGTCGTCGGGCGACCAGTCGGGCGCGGACGGCTCCGTAAGGGAGTCGGAAGAGTCGGAAGAGGAAGGGGCATCGGAGACCGAGGGCGGCCGGCCGGGACGCGTGGAAGGGTGGTGGCCCGCCTCACCGCTCTCGTCAGGGGGCATCGCGTCCGGCCGGGGGGCGGACCCACGGGCCCGCTCCTGGGACGCCGTCGGAGCGGTGGAGGGGGGAGGGGGGTCCTCGGCATAGACGACAGGCGCGGCCAGCAACAGGGACGCGACCGCGGTGGCGCAGTGGATGCCGAGCGTTGGGCTCACCGACTCAGCGTCACATGGGGCGGCGACTCCGGCATCTCGGATGCCGCGGATGAGACCCGTACGAGGGACGCGAAAAAAGAGACCGGGTCCAGACCGGGTCCTACCTGAGGACTACGCACCCCTCAGGAGCAGGAGCAGGAGCAGGAGACAGGAGCAGCAGGACCGGAAGCAGGAGCAGGACCGGGCCTACTCCGGGTCACCCGTGGAGATCGTCAGCTCGAACCGCTGGTCCTTGGGCACGACGCCGGAGCCCTGACGCGGGTACTGGTCGATCACGGTGTCCTCCGCGTACTGCCCGTTGTCCACTTCCCGCACCTCCCAGGTCCACTGCGCGGCGTTGAGGCACTTCTTCACCGAGAGGACGTCCTTGTAGCGCAGGTCGGGAGCTTCCACCTTTGTCGGGTCGGAGGCGTCCTCAGAGGCCTCGGAGCACTCCGTGGACTCCATGGTGCGGTTCCGCTCCGGCGCCCGGTGACCCGCCACCGGGGAGTCGCTGGTACCCGGATCGGTGGTCCCGGGGCTGTCGTCCCCTCTCAGCGAGAGCGCGGTTATCAGACCGCCGATCGCCACGATCGCGATCACGATCGAGCCCACGATGACGGGCATGTTCCGCCTGCCGCCGCCACCGCGGCCGCTGCCCCGCCCGCCGTGGCCGCCATGGCCGCCGTGGGTGGGACCGGCCGCCGTCTGGGGCGAGAGGGAGTACGCGTTCGGCATCGGCATCGGAGCCGGGGTCTGGTATCCCGGAGGCGTCTGCGGATAGCCGTACCCGGGACCGGGCGTCTGCATCGGGGCGGACGTCGGCGGGCCGTACGGTCCCGGCTGGTACGGCGTCTGGACGCTCTGCGGCGCCGGGTGCGCCTGATCCACCGGCGGGAAGACTGCCGAGCCCACGCCCGTGCCGCTGTTGTGCGGAGCACCCTGCACGATCACCGGGGCGCCCGTCTGCCCGGCCGGCATCACACGCGCGCATTCGTCGCGCATGGCGGCCGCGCTCGGGAAGCGCTCGTTCGGGTTCTTCTTCAGCGCCCGCGCGACCAGCGCGTCCATCGCCGGGGTGACCGAGCGGTTGATGGAGGACGGAGCGACGGGCTCCTCCTGCACATGCGCGTACGCGATGGCCAGCGGCGAGTCCGCCTGGAACGGCAGCCGGCCGGTCAGCAACTGGAAGAGCATGATGCCGACCGAGTACAGGTCGGCGCGGGCATCGACGCCGCGCCCGAGTGCCTGCTCGGGCGACAGATACTGCGGCGTTCCGACGACCATGCCGGTCTGCGTCATCGACGTGACGCCCGACTGCATGGCGCGCGCGATGCCGAAGTCCATCACCTTGACGACGCCGCGCTTGGTCATCATCACGTTGCCGGGCTTGATGTCCCGGTGGACCAGGCCCATTTCATGGCTCGTCTCCAGGGCGGCCAGCACATCGGCCGTCACCTTGAGCGCCTTGTCGGCGGGCATCGCGCCGTACTGCCTGATGTCCGACTGCAGCACGGAGCCGAGCGGCTGCCCCTCGACGTACTCCATGACGATGTACGGCATCAGCGCGCCGTCCAGCTCGTCCTCGCCCGTGTCGAAGACGGAGACAATATTCGTGTGCGACAGTTTGGCGACGGCTTGGGCCTCGCGCCGGAACCGCTCGCGGAACGACTGCTCGCGCCCCAGCTCCGTGTGGAGGGTCTTGATCGCCACCTGCCGGTCGAGCGCCGCGTCGTACGCCAGATATACGGACGCCATACCGCCTTCGCCGAGCAGGTCGCGAAGTTGGTACCGGCCGCCCGCGACCGAACCGCCCGCATGGCGGCCCTGTGCGCCGTCCTGGCTCATGACTGTGCTTCCCCCTCGGCGCGCTGACGCGGTGCTGCTGACGCGGTCACGCTGACGCAGTGATCCCGTATTTACGCGCCAAGTCTGCCCCAGGGCACTGACACGTCAAGCCGGGTGCCCGTTCCGTGACCGTAAGCACAACAAGCGTCTCGGAAGCGTTACAGGAACACCATGGGATTTGCGTGCGTCCAGGGGCAGCCGGTTTGATGGCCGGTCCATCCTGGACCGGCGTGTCATACGAAGCCTGTAGCGTGACATGGCATAGCCACCCCTGAGACACACAGAGACACCGCGTACCGCGCCCGCGGTCATCACGCGGACAGAAACGACGGCGAGGACTGATGGCACCCGATCCCGAAGCTGCCGGCGGCGTGTCGGATGCTGCGGACTCCTGGGGCGACAACGGACTGGTCGGCGGGCTGGTCGGAGACGGCCGCTACCGGATGACCCACCGTCTCGGCCGCGGCGGTATGGCCGAGGTGTTCGCGGCCGAGGACGTACGGCTCGGACGCACCGTCGCCGTCAAGCTCCTCCGGGCCGATCTCGCCGAGGACCCGGTCTCCAAGGCCCGCTTCACCCGTGAGGCACAGTCGGTCGCCGGCCTCAACCACCACGCGGTGGTGGCGGTGTACGACTCCGGCGAGGACACCGTCAACGGCCGGACCGTGCCGTACATCGTCATGGAGCTGGTCGAGGGCCGCACCATCCGCGACCTGCTGGTCAGCGCCGAGGCACCGCCGCCCGAGCAGGCCCTGATCATCGTCTCCGGTGTGCTGGAGGCGCTCGCCTACTCGCACCAGCACGGCATCGTGCACCGTGACATCAAGCCCGCGAACGTGATCATCACCGACGCCGGCGCCGTGAAGGTGATGGACTTCGGCATCGCGCGCGCCCTGCACGGCGCGCAGTCGACGATGACCCAGACCGGCATGGTCATGGGCACGCCGCAGTACCTCTCCCCGGAGCAGGCGCTCGGCAAGGCCGTCGACCACCGCAGCGACCTGTACGCGACGGGCTGTCTGCTCTACGAGCTTCTTGCCCTGCGCCCGCCGTTCACCGGCGAGACCCCGCTCTCCGTCGTCTACCAGCATGTCCAGGACATCCCGGTCCCGCCGTCCGAGGTCTTGGACGCGGCGCCGCCGGAGCTGGACGGCCTGGTCATGCGCTCGCTCGCGAAGGAGCCCGACGACCGGTTCCAGAGCGCCGAGGAGATGCGCGGGCTGATCCAGTACGGCATGCAGATGCTGCAGCAGCAGGGCAGCCACACCGGCGTCTGGAACACCGGACCGGTCGAGGCGCACGCCGGGGGCAGCACCCCGGCGATGGGCATGGCCGCGACGACCGCGCTGGGGCACCCGCCGCACGGCGACACCTCGCAGGGCCCGATCCTGCCGCCGATGAACCCGGACGACGGCGGGTACGACGGCCATCATCAGGGCGGCGAGCGCGGCCGCGGCAAGATGTGGCTGTTCGTCGCGCTGGCCCTGATCGCGATAGTGGCAGGCGTGGCCTACGCGGTGCAGGGCATGGGCGGTGGCACCGGCGGCGGTACGACGGACGACAAGAAGTCCCAGTCCCCGAGCCAGCCGACGCCGAGCGACGATACGACGCCTTCGGACGAGCAGTCCTCGGAGGACGACCAGCCGGACACCTCCACCGGGGGCAACCAGCAGCCGGAGTTCCCGCCCAGCGAGACACCGTCCGAGACGCCGAGCCACTCCGAGGAGCCGTCCGAGACGCCGTCCACCTCCGACACGGGTACGACGGACGGTGGCGCGAACAACGGAGGGGGCAACGGCGACACGTCGGGCGATCCGTCCACCCCGCCGAGCGGCGGGGACGGCGACCCCACCGGCGGGACCGCCGACGGCGGTGCCAACGGTGAACCCGGCGGGGAACCCGCCGGGGGCGCGCTCGGTGGTGTTCCCGGCGGCAGCGGCTGAATCCCCGTACCGGGCGTCCCGCCGGTGAAGGTGATCAACCCGTGAAGGCGATCACCCCCTGACGGCGATCACCCCGTGAAGGCCTCGCACACCGCCTCGTACTCCCGCGTCCACCACACCGCCAGGGCCGACACCGCAGCGAACTGCGGGTCGGCCCTTCGGTCGTTCCGCTGGTAGCGCCAGCGCAGTATCCAGAAGTCGTTGAGCCGCTCCCACCACACCCGGTGCACCGCCGCGGCCAGTTCCGAGGGCTCCGCGCCGGCCGCGCGGCGGTAGGCGCGGGCGTACGCCCGTACCTTCGCCAGCTCCAGTTCGCCGGTCGGCCGGACGAAGAAGATCGCCGCGGCCCGTACCGCCTCCTCCGCGCGCGGCTGTACGGCGAGCCGGTCCCAGTCGACGATGGCGGCCGGCTCCGCGCCCCGGTAGAGCAGATTCAGCGGGTGGAAGTCGCCGTGCACCCAGCCGGTGGCGGGCTCGGCGCCCCGGGGCGGACGGCGGTGGGCATGGCGCTCCAGCAGGACACGGCGTTCCACGAGACGGTGCTCGGCCAGCGCGTCGAAGGTGGCCCGGGGGGTGTGGGCGCGGGCCAGGGCCAGCAGTTCGTCGATGAGCGCGAAGGTGTCCGCGGGGTCGGGGCTGTCGTACGCGAGGCCCGCGGGGTCCGGCGCCATCACGCGGTCCAGACAGACGTGCACGAGCCCGAGGAGCCCCCCGAGACGCCGGGATTCGAGGGTCGTCAGCTGCGCGCCGTCGCGGTGGCGCCCCTCGACCCAGGGGTGCAGGGCGTAGCAACGGCCGCCGATGACGGCGACGGTGTCGCCCGCGGTGTTCTCGACGGGCGGGGCGACGGGCAGACCGAGCGCCTGGAGCCGCTGGGTGGCCCGGTGCTGGCGAGAGATCGCCAGATGGTCGCCGTCGAGATGGTGCTTGAGGAAATATGAACCGCGGGTGGTGGCAAGCCGGTAGCCGCGGTTGAGCAGTCCTTGGGCGACGGGCTCGCAGGACAGCGGCTCGCCCGCGTTCCGGTAGCGGCGGAGCAGCGTGCGAACGGGTGGAGCGGACAGCGAAGCCGAAGCAGGCATCGAAGCCGAAGCAGACAGAGAAGCCGAAGCAGGCAGAGAAGCAGCACGCGAGGCGTGCGAAGGGGAGGTGGGCAGGGGGATCAGCGTAATCGCGGCAGGCGCAGCGAGTTCAGATGAGCGCGGCACCTGCCAGATGTTAGATCACGCAACGTGTTGGCTTTGTCGCTCTCGGGAGTGGTCGAGCATGTGTACGGTGACGAACTGCGGCACAAGCCGCATATAGACAGGATCGAACGGTTTTCCGTCCACGTGGCGGGGGCCGCGACCGAACAGATCCCGTTCGAACGGCGTCGGCTCGACGATCTCGGCCGTGCCGGTGCACTGGACGGACCAGAGGTCGTCCGCACCGCTGCTGAAGTTGTCCGCGCCATAGGCCACGACCCCGCCGCCGCATGCGCGGTGGTAGCCGAGACCCGCGTGCATCCGCAGCAGCACGTGGCCGTCCGTCACGACATGGCAGGCGGGTACGACGAAGGGCATCGCGCGCATACTGGTCGCCACCCGTCCGTATGACACGTGGCTGAGCAGTTCGATCGCGCGGCGCTCCTCGGAGAACATGCGTCCACTCTCCGTCGGCGCTGCCGCCCGCCACCAGAGGAGGCGGCCCCGGAATCAGGGGACGTTGGTCCCGATTAGAACCGGGCCCATCACGGTACGTATGCGGCCTCAGCGCTTCTCGGCCTGGCGCCGTGCCACATACGCGGCCGCCTGCGACCGGCGCTCCATCCCCAGCTTGGAGAGCAGGCTGGAGACATAGTTCTTGATCGTCTTCTCGGCGAGATGCAGTCGCTCGCCGATGGCGCGGTTGGTCATGCCCTCGCCGATCAGATCCAGGATCCTGCGCTCCTGGTCGGTGAGGCCGGCCAGCTTGTCGTCGGCCTTGGGGCCGGCGCCGTCACGCAGCCGCTCCAGCACCCGGGCCGTCGCCACCGGGTCGAGCAGCGACCGGCCGGCCGCCACGTCCCGTACCGCCGTCAGCAGCTCATTGCCGCGGATCGCTTTGAGCACATACCCGGAGGCCCCAGCCATGATCGCGTCGAAAAGCGCTTCGTCGTCGGCGAACGAGGTGAGCATCAGGCACTTGATGCTCTCGTCCCGCGAACGGATCTCCCGGCACACCTCGACCCCACTGCCGTCCGGCAGCCGGACGTCGAGCACGGCCACATCGGGGTGCGTCGCGGGGATCCTGGCCATAGCGTCCCCGGCCGTGCCCGCCTCTCCGACGACTTCGATGTCATCCTCGACAGAGAGCAGTTCGTACACGCCCCGGCGGACGACTTCATGGTCATCAACCAGAAATACCGTGATTTTTCCCTCTTCACGCACAGAATTCAGTCTCACACACTCACCCCTTCCCTGTCGCAGATCAGCGGGATAACGTGCCGTTGTTCCGGCGGCCTGCAAGGCTGTGACCAGTGGTTGTTCCCGACTTTGCCGATTTACTTGGAAATCCAAGCAAAATTGCAGGTCAAGTGGGGTTTCGCAGTAATGCGGTGCACTGGGTAACGTGCCTGTGACAGGGCGCTCGCCGGGGCACCTGTCACGCCTGTCCCGACCGTGTCGCACCCACCCCGTGCACGCGGCGGTAACAGGCGAGCCGCACTGGTTCCCGGCGGATCCCGGGGGCCGGACAGACGGAGGAGCACGCACGTGACCGTGGAGAGCACTGCAGCGCGCAAACCGCGACGCAGCAGCGGCGCCAAGCGCGCCAGCGCGAAGAGGACGCCGCAGCCGCAGAGTTCCGAGCCCCCGCTCGTACAACTGCTCAGCCCTGAGGGCGAGCGCGTCGAGCACCCGGACTACTCGATCGACCTGACCCCGGAGGAACTGCGCGGGCTGTACCGGGACATGGTCCTGACCCGCCGCTTCGACGCCGAGGCCACGGCGCTCCAGCGCCAGGGCGAGCTCGGGCTGTGGGCATCACTGCTGGGCCAGGAGGCCGCCCAGATCGGGTCGGGCCGCGCGCTGCGCGACGACGACTATGTCTTCCCGACCTACCGGGAGCACGGCGTCGCCTGGTGCCGCGGGGTCGACCCGACCAACCTGCTGGGCATGTTCCGCGGTGTGAACCACGGTGGCTGGGATCCCAACAGCAACAATTTCCATCTGTACACGATCGTCATCGGCTCGCAGACGCTGCACGCCACCGGCTACGCCATGGGCGTGGCCAAGGACGGCGCGGACTCCGCCGTGATCGCGTACTTCGGGGACGGCGCCTCCAGCCAGGGCGATGTCGCCGAGTCGTTCACCTTCTCCGCGGTCTACAACGCGCCGGTGGTCTTCTTCTGCCAGAACAACCAGTGGGCGATCTCCGAGCCGACCGAGAAGCAGACCCGGGTGCCGCTCTACCAGCGCGCCCAGGGCTTCGGCTTCCCGGGCGTCCGGGTCGACGGCAATGACGTCCTGGCCTGCCTGGCCGTGACCCGCTCCGCGCTGGAGCGGGCCCGCCGGGGCGAGGGACCGACGCTGGTCGAGGCGTTCACGTACCGGATGGGCGCGCACACCACCTCCGACGACCCGACCAAGTACCGCGCCGACGAGGAGCGGGAGGCCTGGGAGGCCAAGGACCCGATCCTGCGGCTGCGCAGGTATCTGGAGAACGAGGGCCAGGCCGACGAGGCGTACTTCACGGCCCTGGACGAGGAGAGCGAGACGCTCGGCAAGCGGGTGCGCGAGGCGGTACGGGCCATGCCCGACCCGGACCACATGGCGATCTTCGACCATGTCTACGCGGACGGGCACGCGCTCGTCGACGAGGAGCGCGCGCAGTTCGCCGCGTACCAGGCGTCGTTCGCCGACGCGGACGCTCAGACCGCGGAGGGCAAGTAGCCATGGCCGTACAGAAGCTCCCGCTCGCGAAGGCGATCAACGAATCGCTCCGCAAGGCCCTGGAGACCGACCCCAAGGTCCTGATCATGGGCGAGGACGTCGGCAAGCTCGGCGGCGTCTTCCGCGTCACGGACGGACTCCAGAAGGACTTCGGCGAGGACCGGGTCATCGACACCCCGCTCGCCGAGTCGGGCATCGTCGGCACGGCCATCGGTCTCGCGCTGCGCGGCTACCGGCCGGTCGTGGAGATCCAGTTCGACGGGTTCGTCTTCCCCGCGTACGACCAGATCGTCACGCAGCTCGCGAAGATGCACGCCCGTGCGCTCGGCAAGATCAAGATGCCCGTCGTGATCCGTATCCCGTACGGCGGCGGCATCGGCGCGGTCGAGCACCACAGCGAGTCCCCGGAGGCGCTCTTCGCGCATGTCGCGGGCCTCAAGATCGTCTCGCCGTCCACGCCGGCGGACGCGTACTGGATGATGCAGCAGGCCATCCAGAGCGACGACCCGGTGATCTTCTTCGAGCCCAAGCGGCGCTACTGGGACAAGGGCGAGGTCAACGACGAGGCCATCCCGGGACCGCTGCACAAGGCGCGGGTCGCCCGGGAGGGCTCCGACCTCACGCTCGCCGCGTACGGCCCGATGGTGAAGGTCTGTCTGGAGGCCGCCGCGGCGGCCGCCGAGGAGGGCAAGTCGCTGGAGGTCGTCGATCTCCGCTCGATGTCCCCGATCGACTTCGACACGATCCAGACGTCGGTGGAGAAGACGCGCCGGCTGGTCGTCGTGCACGAGGCGCCGGTCTTCTTCGGCTCCGGCGCGGAGATCGCCGCGCGCGTCACGGAGCGGTGCTTCTATCATCTGGAGGCCCCGGTGCTCCGGGTTGGCGGCTACCACGCGCCGTATCCGCCGGCCCGCCTGGAGGACGAATACCTCCCGGGCCTGGACCGAGTGCTCGACGCCGTCGACCGCTCGCTCGCGTACTGAGGAGTGCCGTGACCATGACTGCTGACACTTCCACTCGCTATCGAGAGTTCAAGATGCCCGATGTGGGCGAGGGACTCACCGAGGCCGAGATCCTCAAGTGGTACGTAAAGCCGGGCGATTCCGTCACCGACGGCCAGGTCGTGTGCGAGGTCGAGACCGCGAAGGCGGCCGTCGAGCTGCCCATTCCGTATGACGGGGTGGTGCACGAGCTGCGCTTCGGGGAGGGCACGACGGTCGATGTCGGCGTGTCCATCATCACGGTGGACGTGGCGCCGGGCAGCGCGGAGCCGGAGCCGCCGGCTGCGGCCGCGCCGGTCGCCCCCGCTGCCGGACCCTCCGAACCGACCGAACCCTCCGGACCCTCGGAACCGGCGACCCGTACGCCGGTCCTCGTCGGGTACGGAGTGGCCGAGGCGTCCACGAAGCGCCGCCCGCGCAGGGGTGCTTCGGTACCCGAGCAGGCGACGGCGCAGGTGGCCGCCGCGCTTCAGGGTGAGATGAACGGGCAGTCGGGCACGCTGCCCCCGTCCCAGCCCGCCGCGCAGTCCCAGCCCTCCGGACAGTCCGGACAGTCTGGGCAGTCCGCGCTGTCCCGGCCGCTGGCCAAGCCGCCGGTACGGAAGCTCGCCAAAGACCTCGGGGTGGATCTGACGACGATCACCCCGACCGGCCCCGACGGGATCATCACCCGCGAGGACGTCCACGCGGCGACGGCCCCGGCTCCGGCTCCCGCTGCCGCCGAGGCCGGGGCTCCGGCGCCGGCCGCGGCCGCTCCTGCCGCCGTCGCACCGGTGGCGGTCCAGGGCGACGGCCGGGAGACCCGTATCCCCGTCAAGGGCGTACGGAAGGCCACGGCCGCCGCGATGGTGGGCAGCGCCTTCACCGCGCCGCATGTCACGGAGTTCATCACCGTCGACGTGACGCGCACGATGAAGCTGGTCGAGGAGCTCAAGTCCGACAAGGACATGGCGGGCCAGCGGGTCAACCCGCTGCTCCTCATCGCCAAGGCGCTGCTGGTCGCCATCAAGCGCAACCCCGAGGTCAACGCGACCTGGGACGAGGCCAACCAGGAGATCGTGCTCAAGCACTACGTCAACCTGGGCATCGCGGCCGCGACCCCGCGCGGGCTGATCGTCCCGAACATCAAGGACGCGCACGACAAGACCCTGCCCCAACTGGCGGGAGCACTGGGAGAGCTGGTGTCCACGGCCCGCGAGGGCAGGACGACGCCGGCGGCCATGCAGGGCGGCACGGTGACCATCACCAACGTCGGCGTCTTCGGCGTCGACACCGGTACGCCGATCCTCAACCCGGGCGAGTCCGCGATCCTGGCGGTCGGCGCGATCAAGCTCCAGCCCTGGGTCCACAAGGGCAAGGTCAAGCCGCGTCAGGTCACCACCCTGGCGCTCTCCTTCGACCACCGGCTGGTCGACGGCGCGCTGGGCTCCAAGGTCCTGGCGGACATCGCCGCGGTCCTGGAACAGCCGAAGCGCCTGATCACCTGGGCGTAACAGCCCGACGTCACCTGGGCTTAACAGCCTGACGAGTGAGCCCCGCGACCATGCAGACGGTCGCGGGGCTCACTCATGAGCGAGTGCGAGCGGTACGGACGGGACGGCTTCGGGCCGCGCCGGGATGGCGAGCACCACCAGGGCCGCCAGGAGCGCCACCCCCGCGCCGATCATGAAGGTGGCCCGGAAGCCTGCCTCGGAGGGCACCGTGACCGCGCCCAGATCGGTGGTCATCCGTGCCAGGACCAGTCCCACGACCGCGCTGGCGGTGGCGGTACCGAGCGAACGCGACAGGCTGTTGAGACCGTTGGCCGCGGCGCTTTCGGAGGCGGGGACCGCGCCCATGATCAGCGCGGGCATGGCGGCGTACGCGAAACCGACGCCGGCGCTGATGACCGCCGCGAAGACCAGCACCCCCCAGACACTGCCCATCAGCGCGAGCGCCGCCCCGTACCCGCACGCGATGACGAGCGCGCCCACCAGCAGGGAGGTTCGGGGGCCATGGGCGGCGGAGAGCTTCGCCGCGAAGGGCGAGACGGCCATCATCACCAGCCCGGCGGGGACCATCCACAGCCCGGCCGCGAGCATCGACTGCCCCAGTCCGTAACCAGTGGTCGCGGGCGACTGGAGCAGCTGCGGGGCGACCAGGGACACCGCGTACATCGCGAAACCGATCACGACGGACGCGAGGTTGGTCATCAGGACCGGCCGGCGGGAGCCGGCGCGCAGGTCGACCAGGGGGGAGGGGTGCCGCAGTTCCCAGCCGCCCCACAGCAGCAGGATCACGGCGGACACGGTGAGCAGGCCGAGCGTGGTCCCGCTTCCCCAGCCCCAGTCGCCGCCCTTCGAGACGGGCAGCAGCAGGGTGATCAGACCGGCGGACAGACCGAGCGCACCGACGGCGTCGAACCGGCCGCCCGAGCCTGCCGACGGCTCGGGGACGTACCGCAGGATGAGCCCACCGAGCAGGAGCCCCATGCCCGCCGAGCCCCAGAACAGCACATGCCAGTCGGTGCTCTGCGCCACCGCGGCGGACAGCGGCAGGCCGACCGCGCCGCCCACGCCGAGCGAGGAACTCATCATGGCCACGCCCGAGCCGAGCCGCTCGGGCGGCAGCACCTCACGCATGATGCTGATGCCGAGCGGGATCACTCCCATGCCGAAGCCCTGGAGCGCCCGGCCGATCACCAGGGGAATGAGTGAGTCGGCGGGTGCGCACACGAGCGAGCCGAGGACCAGCAGCGCGGTGCTGACCAGCAGCAGGCGGCGCTTTCCGTAGAGGTCGCCGAGCCGTCCGATGACCGGTACGGCGACGGAGGCGCCGAGCAGGGTGGCGGTGACGGCCCATGAGGCGTTGGACGCGGAGGTGTTCAGCAGCCGCGGCAGGTCGGGTATCAGCGGTACGACCAGTGTCTGCATCACCGCCACCATGATCCCGGCGGCTGCCAGCACACCCGTGAGGGGACCGCTGCGCGGCCGCGGGGATATGGCGGTGTTCATGCCTTCATCTATTCCTTGCCGGAGAAGCCTGGGCCCGAGAGAACCTAGGACTGCTCCGCCATGTCGAGGACGAACCGGTAGCGGACGTCGTTGCGTGCGAGCCGGTCGAGGGCCTCGTTGACCTGGTCGGGCCGCATGTGTTCGACGTCGGCGGTGATGCCGTGCTCCGCGCAGAAGTCGAGCATCTCCCGGGTCTCCAGCGTCCCGCCGCTGCCGGCGCCCGCCAGGTTCTTCGCCCCCACGATCAGGCTGAGGGGGTCGACCGTCCAGTTGCCTTCGGGGATCCCCACCATGCAGAGCGTTCCGTCGATGGCGAGCGCGGCAAGGTAGGGCTCCAACGCGTGCGGTGCGCCGACCGTGTCGAGGATGAGGTCGAACCGGCCGGCCTGAGCGGCCATCTGCTTCTCGTCCGTGGACAGGACGACGTCGTCGGCGCCCAGCGCCCGAGCCTCCGCCGCCTTGTCCATCGTCCGGGTGAACTGGACGACCTCGGCCCCCAGCGCGTGGGCGATCTTCAGCGCGATGTGGCCCAGGCCGCCGAGTCCGACGATGCCGACCGTCTTGCCGGGGCCTGCTCCCCAGCGGCGGAGCGGCGCGTACGTCGTGATGCCGGCGCACATCAACGGCGCGGCCCCGGCCGGGTCGAGCCCTTCCGGCAGGGCGTAGACGAAGCGCTGGTCGAGGACGTACTCAGAGGAGAAGCCGCCACGGGTGGGGTTGCCGTCCTTCCGGTCGGCGCCGCCGTAGGTGAGGGTCGGGTACGCGAAGCACCAGTTCTCGCGGTCGGCCAGACAGGCCGGGCACTCCCGGCAGGAGTCGATGATGTTGCCCACCGCGACCTTGTCGCCGACGGCGAAGCGGGAAACCCGGTCGCCGACCGCCGTGACCTCCCCGGTCATCTCGTGGCCGGGCACCAGCGGGAATGCGCCGCCGTGGCGGATCGCGGAAATGTCGCTGGAGCAGACACCGCAGTACTCGATCCGGATGGCCACGTCCTCGCTGAGCACGTCGCGCCGCTGGAAGTCCCAGGGTTTCAGGGGGCCTCCCGGTTCGGTGGCCGCCCATCCACTGACATTCCGCATGGTCTTGTCCCTCTCGTTCACTGATCTTCTGGGTGCGGTCCGGTCCTTCAGAACTGGACCATGACGGTCTTGGTCTCCGTAAAGGCGTCGAGTCCGTCCATGCCGTGCTCGCGGCCGATGCCGGACTGCTTGAACCCGCCGAACGGGAGGATGCCCGCGGACATGTCGCCGTAGGTGTTGACCCAGACGGTGCCGGCCTCCAGCGCGGCGGCGACCCGGTGGGCGCGGGCGAGGTCCTTGGTCCATACCGCGGACGCGAGGCCGTATTCGGTGTCGTTGGCCGCGCGAATGACCTCGGCCTCGTCGCTGAAGGACATCAGGGCCGCGACCGGTCCGAAGATCTCCTCCTGGGCGACACGCATGTCATTGGTGACGTCGTCGATGAGCGTCGGTGACACGAACAGCCCGGTGTTGCCCTCCAGTTCACCGCCGACGCGCACGGTGGCACCCTCCTCGCGGGCGATGTCGAAGTACGAGGAGACACGCTCGAAGTGCTGACGGGAGGCGAGCGGGCCCATCCGGGTGTCGGGGTGGAACGGGTCGCCGACGGTCCACGTCGCCATCTCCTCGCGAAGCAGTCCGGCGAACTCCTCGCGGACGGACTCCTCGACGAAGATGCGGGTGCCCGCGACGCAGCCCTGACCGGCGCCCGCGAGGAAGCCGGTCGCGGAGGCGACAGCGGCGGCCTTCAGGTCGGCGTCGGCGAAGATGATGTTCGGGGACTTGCCGCCGAGCTCCAGCGTGACGCGCTTGAGGTTGCCGGTGGACGATTCCAGGATGTGCTTGCCCACGGCGGTCGAGCCGGTGAAGCTCACCTTGTTGACGCCCGGGTGGGTGATGACCGCCTCGCCCGCGGTGCGGCCGTCGCCGGTGATGATGTTGACGACGCCGCGCGGCAGGTCCGTCTCCTGCAGGAGTTCTCCCAGCCGCAGGACGCTGAGAGGCGACGTCTGGGCGGGCTTGAGGATCAGCGTGTTGCCGGTGGCGAGGGCGGGACCGAGCTTCCAGGCGGCCTGCAGCAGCGGGCCGTTCCAGGCGGTGATCCCCGCGACGACGCCCAGCGGCTGGCGCAGCGTGTAGCTGAACTGCGAGGGGTCCGACGGGGCGGTCTGGCCGTAGTGCTTGGTGGGCCAGCCGGCGTAGTGGCGGATGACGTCGACGGAGTGGTCGATCATCCAGCGGGTGAGCCCGATCGTGCCGCCCATGTCGAGGGAGTCCAGCGTCGCCAGCTCCTGGGCGTTCGCCTCCATGACATCGGCGATCTGGAGCAGGATGCGACTGCGCCGGTGGGGCGTGATGGCGGACCAGGACGGATCCTCGAACGCTCGCCGCGCTGCGGCCACCGCGAGATCGACGTCCTCGTAGCCGGCCAGGGCGACGCTGGTCAGCACCTGCTCCGTGGTCGGGTCGACCGTTTCGAGGGTCTTGCCGGACTGCGCGGGCACCCAGGCGCCGTCGATCAGCAGCTTCTTCGGACCGCCCTGGAGGAAGGCCGGGGCGGGGCGCGAGGCCGGGTCGAGCAGGAGAAGAGAAGACACGATGAACCTCCGTGGGAGAACAAACTAGTTTGTTTGTTCTTGTGTCACGAACGTAAGCCCTTCGTCGGTGGCTGTCAAACAAACTAGTTGGTTATAGTGGTGGCATGAATGCTGGAGAGGCTACGAAGCGCCGTTTGCTGGACGCCGCCACCGCTGAATTCGCCACTTACGGGATCGCCGGGGCGCGCGTGGACCGGATCTCGGCCGCGGCCCGGGCGAACAAGGCGCAGCTCTACGCGTACTTCAAGAGCAAGGAGGGGCTCTTCGACGCGGTCTTCGGCGAGCACCTCGACATGATCGTCAATACGGTGCCGCTGGACGCCCGGGATCTTCCCGGCTACGCCGTCGGTCTGTACGACGCGTACCTCGTACACCCGGAACTGGTCCGTCTCGCGACCTGGTCCCGGCTCGAGCGTGTCCCTGCCGGTGACCTGATCACCGACCTTCCGGGACACGACGCGCTCAAGCTCCAGGCCATCGCGGAGGCGCAGGGCGGCGGGCACATCAACCCCGCGTTCGCCCCCGACGACGTGCTGTCGCTCGTCACCGCGATGTCCATGACCTGGTCACCGGCGAGCGCCACCATCGCCGCCGCCAAGGACGACCCCGAAACCGAGCACACCCGGCGCCGCGAGGCACTGGCCGAGGTCGTACGCCGCGCGTTCACCCCCTGACCTGCGCGCTCAGGTGCGTACGGGGCCTTTCACGTGGACGGCACGGGCGGGCGCCAGGTCCCCGTCGTGAGCTGGTGCAGGAGTTCCCGGCTCGCCACGGTGAAGGGATGACCGACCCCCAGGCCGCGCGTCCGTCGCGCGACGACATCAGTCATGAGTTCGATTCCCACGTCGGTGCGGCCGAGCGCCGACTGCGTGCGGGCCAGTAACTGCTGAGCGGAGAGCGCGATCGGGTAGTCCGGGCCGAAGCGCAGCTGATACGCGTCGGCGACGAGCCGGATCGCTTCGTCGGCTTCCCCGAAACGCCCCTGTACGTACAGCGCCCAGGCGTAGTTGTGACGGGCCCCCAGCGTGACCGTGTGGTCGGGGCCGAGGTGACGGGCGCACTCCTCGGGCAGGGAGAGCAGCGCGACGTCATCCGCGCTGCTGATCTCGGAGGCGCGCAGCATGGCCAGCAGGCTGGCGCGCGAGCGCAGGGTCAGCGGATGCGTGGCCCCGAGCGCCGCCTCTCGGCCCGCGACGGTGGAGCGCAGGAGCGAGAGGGCTTCCTCGCGTCGGCCGAGGTTTCCGAGTACGAGCTGAAGCCCGTGGCACGTGTCCAGTACGTCAGGGTCGTGGGCCCCGTACAGGTGTTCCTGCGTGATGCGTACGCGCCGCAGCAGCTCCTCGGCCTCGGCGTACTGCCCCAGCCGGAACAGCGACCGGCCGGTACGCGACTGCGCGGCCAGGACGAGCCGGTGCTCGGAGCCCAGGGTTCGTTCGGCGAGGGCGGCTGCCGCCTGGGCGGTCTCCCAGGCGGAGAGGTAGTCGCCCGTACGGTGCAGAGCGACGGACAGCCGGGTCGCGGCGCTCAGCGCACCGGCCGCGGCAGCCGGGTCCGCGGCCCGCCGCAGTACAGCGAGGGCGTGGGGCGCGAGCAGGCGCAGCTGCGGGTCGTAGGGGCCGGCGTCCGGAAGGGCCGGGACTTCCGCGTCGAGCAACTCGATGGCCGTCGTGTCGAGGACGGCGAGCTTCTCCCGCGGCGTGGCCGCGGCGACACTGTCGAGCAGCACCCCGTGCGTCTGCGCACAGCGCACTCCAAGGTCGACCAGTTCGGTCAGTGACTGGTCGAGCAGCGCTCTCAGCGCCGTCTCGCAGCGGGCGTGGGGCAGGACGGCGTCGATTGCGCGATGGCTGAGGAGCGACAGGGGCAGTGGGTCGGGGGCGAAGCGGGCCAGCAGCCTCAGCAGCGCGGCCGCCTCCGGCAGCCCGCGTGCCTCGAACGCGTCGAGTGTCAGCTGCCAGGTCCTGCCCACCAGGTGGCGGGGATCCTCATCGGACAAGACGTCAGCTCCTCGGTCAATGAGTTCAACACGCTCGCCCTCGTCGAGGTGGCGTCCGTAGACGTCCATCGTCCAGGGGGCGATCACTTGGTGGGACAGGAAACCGCCGGCGAGAGTGAGGGCCAAGGGCAGCCGTCCGAGCCGGTCGGCGACCTCCGCGGCCTGTTCCATCGTCCCGCTGTGCGGTGCGAGATCGCACAGCACACGCGCGGCGTCCTCGCGCGGCAGCACTCCTATGTGCTGGAGTTCGGCGCCGGGCCACCAGCGAGCGGCCGACCGGCGGGTGGTGATGGCGACCGTGCCGCGGGGGCTGGTGCGCAACCAGCTCCCGTCGCGCAGGATCTCGGGCTCGTCGGCGTTGTCGAGCACGAGGAGCCAGGGCTCGGCGGAGCGGTCGAGATGGCCCCATACGAGATCGGCGGCAGGGCGCAGTCCGTTGCGCGCGGCCAGCAGTTCGCCGTCGTCGGCCCCTCGGTCCGCCGCGACGGCGAGCATGCCGGCGCGCAGGCTGGCCCGGTCCGAGGCGTTGACCCACAGGCCGACGCGGCGGCCCACGTCGGTGGCGAACTGGAAGAACGCATGGGCGACGGCTGTCTTGCCGCACCCGCCCATGCCGTGCAGGACGAAGACCTCGCCGCCGCGCCGCTGGGTGACGCTTGCCTGTAAGCGTCGCAGTACCTCGGCGCGGTCCCGCAGTACCGCGGGCGCTCTGCCGATCGCAGGCCGGCGGACGGAGTCCGGGCCGGCCGCCTCCGATGCACCGCCGTTGTGGTGGTGATGCTCACTGATGTGCTGGTCGCCCGATGCCTGGCGTCCGGACGCGGAACCGTGCTGGGTGACCGTGGGGGCGATGGCAGCGGCGGACGGGCGCAGCTCCTGGAGCCAGACTGCGCAGCTCGCCGGGGGCGTCGGGCTGAGCGGCCAACAGCCGTCGGAGTTGGCCCTGCCATTGCGTACGCAGCTCATTCAACGTCCCCTGGTCATCTACCGTAAGGGCGGCCGGCGCCTCTTCACGGCTGGTCTCCAATTCAGCGGCGAGTATTTCCGCCCGGTGCGGTTGCGATCGTTGCCATAGCTGAATGATGCCCTCGCGGGTGCGCTGCCAGACGTTGGTCGCCATGAGAGTTACCGAAGCGGCCCGAGCGAAGGCAACTCAGATTCCTGACAAGGGATCATACAATTGGAGTGTGTGATGATCCGATGTTCCGCGCATACGGCCAAGCAGGGCTGCACACAGCCCTGGTGCGCCTGTCTCCTCGGCTGCTACGCTCGTAAGATTGCGGGCCGACAAGGGGGCATGTCCATGATCAGGCCATGGGAAGCTGATCCTACGACGGGTTTCAAAAGGCGTCTGGGGAAATCGCCCCAGGAATTAGGAAACACCACCGACACCCCCGACTGCCCGGACATCTGGGAACTCGACAACGGGGATGTCGCGGTCATCGGCAGGGACCTGACGGACTCGCTGAGAAAATCTCTGCCGGCGGGAGTTTCCATCGGAGCAGATGAACGGCTCGTAGTTATTCCGAGAAACATGATGGTCGCGGCGAAACCGGATATCCCCAGTGTTTGACTTGTTCCACAGCGGTTCGTCCGAGCGCTTGAGCCGCCCTAAGTACCACGAGGATTTCCGGCGGATCTACGAGAGCGGCATCACGTTCGTGAACAAACTCGAACGCGGGCAGCACTTCCAAGAGCGGGGATTCGCCAGCTGGGAAGCCTTCGCCGCCGGAGAGTGGGATCGGGCGCTTTCCCTCGTCGAAGAGAAGCGCGACGTCTACGCCGGACAGTTCGAGAAGGCGGCCCGGCTCGGAGTCCACGAACGACGCCTGCGCGTCGTCGAGTTTCCGGTGACCCCGTACGTCCAGTGGGAGTTCTTCGTGCTCCGCCTGCGCGTGGAGCTGGGCGACGACATCACGGTGATGGACGCCCGCCAGATCTCGGACATCGAGAGCACAGGCCGCGCCCCCGAGGCCGTCATCCTCGGTGACACGGTCATGTACGAGGTCGTCTACGACGGCGACGGAAACGCGGACGGCGCGAACCGATTCGCCGATCCGGCGCTGATCAAGGAGACATCAGAGGGGTTCGACGCGCTGTATGCGCGGGCAGAGCCCTTCTCCGACTTCTTCGAACGAGAGATCGCCCCACTCCCCCCGCCCGCGTCGCCACGTAGCTGAAGACGATCGATCCGGCAGCCTTCGACGGCGACAGCCAGTGGTCCAGGACGTCGTCGTTGCCCGGGTGCGCGCGGTCCGGCCAAGCCGGTAGGTGGCCGGCACGGGGTACGACAAGCTCGCGGTCCGTGTCGGTGCTCTACGAGTTGGACCAGACACGGGTGGACAGCACCAGCCGATAGCCGTCCGGGTCCTGGAGAGTCACACCCCAGGTGTCCCAGTACGGATTATGAGCCGGTACCCGACTCCCGCCGTGCCGTGCGAGCCGTTCCACCAGGGAGTCGGGCACTGGTTCACCGAGGTAGATCACCAGCAGGTCTTCGGGGGTCGGGCGCGGATCCAGCGGAGCGGCGGGATCGTGAACGAGTTCCAGATGCCAGCCGGCACCGGGCCGGCCGACCATGAGAAGTGAGCTCCGGCCAGGGGTGCCATCCGCAGCATGCTGGTACAGGACATCCAGGCCGAGGCCCGAAACCCAGAAATGTTCTGCTGCTCGGAGGTCACGTGAGGGCCGGGCTATGCGGATGTGAGCTGTGGCATCAGCCGGCATCGTGCTACCTCCCGATGGGGACCTGCCCAGCAAGTGCCACTGGGTGGCACAGAGCCTAGATATCGAGCGACCAAGTGCCATCGGGCGCTGGTCCTAGGTCTGGCCACCGAGATAGCGCAGGGCCTGACCTGCACTTTCGATACACGCCCCAGTGCCGCATCAGGCGACGTTCGCCCGGTCGTGTTGCGCGGGCCGAGCTGCTCCGGACCCAACGGGCGTGGGCGGCAGCGTCGGCATGTCCCGGGGCCTGGGACAGGTTCGAGCATGCGATCTCGAACAGGCGGCATGCGGTAGTGAGCACGCGCGAGCTGCTACACGCTCCCCGCTCTTGGCGGGTTGAGTGGCTGGTCTGGCTGCCTGCCAGGGAGGCGCTGCGCGCTGCTAAACCGATCCGCAGGCGGTGGCGGCTACCGTCCATCCGGATGATCCCCCACCCGAGAACAGGACATCGCTTATGAGCACCGCCGACTCCCTGGTTGGTAAGCACGTTGTCGTGATTGGCGGCACCTCCGGTATCGGCCTCGCCATCGCCGAGCACGCCATGGCCGCCGGGGCCCGGGTCACGGCAGCCAGTCGCAATCCCGCGCGTCACGCGGGCAAGGTGCCCGCCGGTATAGCGACCGAGCAGGTCGACATCACCTCCCCGGCCTCGATCGAGGCCATGCTCGACCGCGTCGGCTCCTTCGACCACCTGGCAATATCGGCGGGTGCCACTGCCCTCGGCACTGTGCGGGAACTGGACTCCATCGCTGCCCGACGATTCATGGACACCAAGTTCTGGGGCGCTTACGACGGGGTGCGGGCCGCAGCCGACCGTATTGCGAAAGACGGCTCGATCGTCCTGATCGGAGGCATCGCGAGCCGCAAGCACGGCCCCGGGCGCCCGACGATG
This sequence comes from Streptomyces sp. NPDC042201, assembly GCF_055582185.1. NCBI lineage: Bacteria > Bacillati > Actinomycetota > Actinomycetes > Kitasatosporales > Streptomycetaceae > Streptomyces > Streptomyces sp. NPDC042201. The sequence goes on from NZ_JBVJDS010000001.1 coordinate 396,751, forward strand.
GCCGCGATCAATGCTGCCCTGGAGGCCTTCGGCAAGGCCAACGCCGTCGACCTGGCCCCGGTGCGGGTCAACATCATCGCCCCCGGCCTGGTCGAGACTCCCGCCTTCGACGACGTCCCGGTGGACGTGCGGACGCGCTTGCTGACCCAGTACGTCGCCAGCGTGCCCGTCGGACGCGTCGGCCTGCCCGAGGACATCGCTTCGACCGCCGTGTTCCTGATGACCAACGGCTACGCCACCGGATCCGTGGTCGACGTCGACGGCGGCGTCCAGCTGACCTGACCCGCGCGGCTGTCGCCGGTCGCGGACTTCCTGCTGCGGCCCGTCGTCTGCTCGCGCACGGGCTTGGCGCCCGGGCACCTGAGGTGCTTTCGCGACGGGTCCAGCCGGGACCGGCGCCGCGGGAGATTCGGCTCAGGCCCCACCGGTAGATCCAGTATCCCAGCGCGCGGACGGGCCTGTCGCCATTCTCCGGAATGATCTTTGTGTGCCGTATGCCCCTTTAGGGTTGCGTACGACCAGCACGACAGCCGGAACTGACCTGGGAGTTGAGAGTGGCGCACGACGTTGCCGCACTGGCGGCGGAGCTGTTGGGCATGGCCGCGGCGGATCAGCAGACCTCGGTGCACGCGAACAGCGATGACCCGACCGCGCAGTTGGCGTGGCGCCGGCTGACCGCGCGGCACGGTGACCGGCTGAACGAGATCATGGATGCGTTCGGCTGGCAGACGGCGGACCTGGTCGGAGAGGACGCCGCACGCGCGGCGTGGCTGGTCGCGCAGCACGCCGACCGGCAGCTCGATGTTCAGCGGCGCGCGCTTCAGCTGATGCGGCAGGCGGTGAAGGACGGTTCGGCCGGCCCGCGCGAGCTGGCGTTCCTTCGCGACCGCACGCTGGTCAACGAAGGACGCAAGCAGGTGTACGGCACGCAGATCGCCGGCGTGAAGGACGGTTCGCCCATCCCGTGGCCCTGTGAAGAACCGGAGCGGATGGACGAACTGCGCGTGGAAGTCGGCATCGAGCCCTTCGACGAGTACGTCGCCAAGTTCGCGGTGGCCTGACGCGCCTGCCCCGGCCCTCTCCGCCGTGATCAGCGCGTCGAATGTCCGAGTCAGGGCGAAAAGGTACATAAAATCCTTGGCGGACAGGTCGTCGAGGAAGGGCAGGACGTGCCATGAAGGTCGCAGTCATCGGCGGAACCGGGCTGATCGGGTCGCAGGTCGTCCAGAACCTGGCCGCGGCCGGGCATGAGGCGGTGCCGCACTCGCTGTCCACCGGGGTCGACGTCCTCACCGGTCAGGGTGTGGACGCGGCGCTGGCCGGCGCCGACGTGGTCGTCAACCTGACCAACTCCCCGACCTTCGACGACGCCTCCCCCGCGTTCTTCCAGACCTCGATGGACAACCTCCTGGCCGCGGCCCAGCGGGCAGGCGCCGGGCACTTCGTCATCCTGTCCATCGTCGGCGTCGACCACGTACCCGAGCTCGACTACTACCGCGCCAAGACCCTCCAGGAAGACATCCTCAAGGCCGGCCCCGTCCCCTACTCCATCGTCCGCGCCACCCAGTTCATGGAGTTCATGGACGCCGTCCTGTCCTTGACCGCCGACAGCCACACCGTCCGCCTGCCCCGCACGCCCCTCCAGCCGGTCGCCGCTGCGGACGTAGCCGCCACCGTCGCCGACGTCGCGGCCGGATCGCCCCTGGGCGGCACGCTCGACCTGGCCGGGCCCGACACGTACCCGCTGGACGAACTGGGCCGGATCACCCTCGCCTCCCAGGGCGACAAGCGCTCGGTGACCATCGACGACACCGCCGGAATGTTCGCCGTCGTCCACGGAGACGTCCTCACCGCCAAGAACGGCGCCCTCATCGCTCCCACCCGCTACACCGACTGGCTGAAGCTGAAGTAGAACCACCCCGGGCCGGCGGTCAGCCGCCGTACGTTGTGCCACCCCGGCCCCCGGTCGGCCGGACGGCGGAGAACCGTGGTGTCATGGCGCCGTGAGCCGCGCCGCAGAAGACACCAACCGCCGCATGCTTCGGGCCCGGGACGCGATGGACCGCGCCTACGCGCAGCCGCTGGACGTCCCCGCCCTGGCCCGGATCGCCCATGTGTCGCAGGCGCACTTCACACGCACCTTCCGGGCCACGTTCGGCGAGACGCCGCACCGCTACCTGCAGCGCCGCCGTGTCGAGCGCGCGATGTTCCTGCTGCGGGATACCGACCGCAGCGTGACGGACATCTGCTTCCAGGTCGGCTTCGGAAGTCCTGGAACCTTCAGCCGCACGTTCCGCGAGATCGTCGGCCGGTCGCCGAGGACGTACCGCAAGGAAGCCCCGGCCATGGACGTACCGACCTGCTTCGCGATGGCGTGGCTGCGGCCGAACGCCTGACCACCGACTGAGCAGTTTTGGACAAGTTTTCGTCCGGCTTGCCCAGTAACGTGACGCACATGTTCAACGCCATCACGCACTCACAGATGTACGTCCTCGACCAGGACGAAGCCCTCGACTTCTACGTAGGCAAGCTCGGCCTGGAGGTCAACGCCGACGTCGACATGGGCTTCATGCGCTGGCTGACCGTCAGCCTCCCTGGCCACCCGGAGCGCCAGATCATGCTGGAAAAGCCGGGCGGTCCGCAGATGTCCGAGGAGACGGTGCAGCAGGTCCGCGAGCTGGTGACCAAGGGCGCGATGGGCGGCTCGGTCATCTTCAGTACGGACAACTGCCGCCAGACGTACGAGACGCTGCTGTCCCGGGGCGTCGAGTTCACCGAGGAACCCACCGATCGTCCGTACGGAATCGACTGCGGCCTCCGCGACCCCTTCGGCAACAACATCCGCTTCACCCAGCTGAAAGCCTGAGCGTTACGCGCCTCGGTCGGCTTCCCGAGCCGCACGCTCCAGCCGGGCTCGATAGTCCTCCCACGACGCCGAGTCGCCCGTTCCCATGGCGTCGTTGCCCTTGTTCATCCCCACGGCGCCGTCAATGAGCTCCCGGACGATATCGGCGTGCCCGGCATGCCGGTGCGTGTCAGCGATCACGCGCACCACGGCATGGTTCAACGTCACCTCGTTTCGGCTGCTCGGCCACCACGGCACCGTGCCGACCGTGTCCAGCGCCAGCGCGTCGATCGTCGCGTCCGCGTGCGCCCAGGCCCGGCGGTAGAGCTCCACGATGTACTCGCGTGACTCGTCGGCGGTGGCCCACATGTCGTTGGACTCAGCCCCGTCCTCGAGCCACGCCAGCGACTCACCGGACGGCCGCCCGAAGGTGTCCCCGAGGTAGCCCAGCTCCACGCCGGCCACGTGTTTCACCAGGCCCAGGAGGTTGGTGCCGGTCGGCGTCAGCGGGCGGCGGACGTCGTACTCCGAGAGCCCTTCGAGCTTCCACAGCAGGGCGTCGCGGGCGGCCTGCAGATAAAAGTGCAGGTCAGTCTTGGGATCCGATGCGGTCATAGGGCCAGTCTGCCGTCGGCCGCTGAGCCGGTGGGGGTAGGGGTGCGGGTGCCGGGCCGGCCGTGCGGTCGTACGGCGATCTCGGCGAACACCGTCTTGCCGACGGTCCGCGGCTCGATGCCCCACCGGTCCGCCAGTTGCGTGACGATGAGCAGCCCGCGCCCGAAGCACTCGTCGTCATCGGCGACGCGCATGGCGGGCAGCCGTTCCCCGCGCGGATCCGTCACCTCGATACGGAGCACGGTGGTGGTGAGGACGATCCGTACCCGGAAGAGCCGATCCCGCAGACAGCCGTGCAGCAGCGCGTTCGTCGCGAGCTCGCTGACCAGGAGGGTCGCCGACCAGGCGAGTTCGGGATGCCCCCACTGGGTGACGAGGCGGCCGGTGCGGTGACGGGCGAGGGTGACGCTGCCGGCGGTGGGGGTGTAGTCGAGGCGGTCCTCCCGGATGACGGGCTCGGACGTGGATGCCTCTTGGGCTGCGGTCATGGACGCGCACCTCCGTGTGCGGTCGGGATGCCCGTACGGCGTGCGCTTGGCGTTGGCGGGGGCATGCCGCGGCCGCGCCTGTTTCGTCGCAGGGCGGGGCGGCGCACTTCCGCCAACTGGCGCCGCTGTGCGAGCGGTTGAATGCCGACCGTAGTGAGACAGTTTCTTGGGTGCAAGTGAAACGGAGCCAATTGTCCCCAACGGGTGAAGGCAGTCGACTGGTCGGCGCCATCGGGGCGACACTTGGGCCGTGAATGGATCGGCTCAACAAGGGAATCGGGCGTCAACCGTTCTGGGGCGCAGGCTCGGACGTGAGCTGCTACGCCTGCGCGAAACGGCGGACAAGACCCAGCAACAGGTCGCTCGAGTGATCAGCGCGACCAACTCGAAGATCGCGAAGATGGAGCGCGGCTGGGTTCCAATGAGGGATCCGGATATTCGGGCGATGTGCGAGTTCTACGGTGTGCACGACCCGAAGGTGCTGGGGCGTCTCCTGGAGCTGGCGCGGTTGGACCGGGAGCGTCGCAAGGCGAAGGGGTGGTGGCAGCACTCGCCGCAGGCGGGAGCTCTGGCGGAGTACATCGCCATGGAGGATGTGGCCCGCCGCCTGCGGACGTGGCAACTCTCCCTGATCCCGGGCCTGTTCCAGACGTCGGAGTATGCGCGATCACTTGCCGTCAGCGATGGAGTCTGGGAAGACCCGGACGATATCGAGCGGATCGTGGAAGTGCGGATGAAGCGACAGGCCCGGCTTGTCGGGGAGAATCCGCTGGAGGTGTACGCGGTGGTCTGGGAAGCCGCGCTTCGCCAGCAGGTGGGCGGCCCAAGGGTGATGCGAAACCAGCTGGAGCATCTGCTGGAGGTGGCTCAGCTGCCGAACGTACGGCTCCAGGTGATGCCGTTCCAGTCCGGAGGGCACCCGTGCGTGGTCGGTTCCTTCAACATCGTCTCGTTCGCAGAGACCGAGGCGGTGGACGTGGTTCATACCGACACGATCGTCTCTACTGTGTGGGTGGAGAACGACGAAGAGGGTGCTGTGTACAGCTCGTTCTTCGACCGAACGGCCCGGCTGAGTCTCGCCCCCAAGGATTCGGTAACCCTGATCGACAGCATCTGCAAGGGGATGTATCCGTGATCGATTTCGTCTTCGTGAAGTCCAGCTACAGCGGGTCCGGTGGTGAGTGCGTCGAGGTTGCCGTCAACGTGCCTCGCACCGTTGCTATACGCGACTCCAAGAACCTGACCGGCCCCGTCCTGCGCGTCGCCCCCGCCGCCTGGGGTGCCTTCCAGGCCGGTCTGCGGCGACCGTAAATGCGAAAAGCGGGGGTACGGCCACCACCTGTGGCCGTACCCCCGCCCGTACCCCGCGCCTGATCAGTCGCGCTGCGCGTCCGCCGGGAGCGGGCGCAGTTGCATCGTCTTCGCCGACGTGGAGCCGAAGCCGTAGTCCAGCACCTTCGCCGCGTCCTTGTAGCGGTCGGAGCCGTTCAGGATGACGCCCACGAGAGTCTTGCTGCCGCGGGTGGCGGCGAAGACCAGGCAAGGCCCCGCCGACGTACCCGTGCCGGTCTTGATGCCGATGGCGCCCTTGTAGGAGCCGAGCAGCTTGTTCGTGTTGTACCAGGTGTACGTGCGCTTGCCGCCCGTGCTGGTCGGCGCCGTGCCCTTGTAGCTCGTGGCCTTGACGACCGTGCGGAAGCTCGTGTTCTTCATGGCGTACTGGGCGATCTTCGCCAGGTCGCGCGGGGTCGTGTAGTTGTTGCCCGCCTTCGATATACCGTCGAAGGAGTCGAACTTGGTGTTCTTGAGCTTGAGTTCGCCGGCCTTCGCGTTCATCTTCGAGATGAACGACTTGGTGCGGGCAGCGCTGGTGGAGCCGGTGCCGAACGTGTCGGCCAAGGCGTACGCCGCGTCGCAGCCGGAGGGCAGCATCGTCCCGTACAGCAGTTGGCGGACGGTTACCTTGTCGCCGGTGCGCAGATCGGCGGTGCTCGCGCCCTGCTTGGCGACGTAGTCGCGGTAGGCCTGCTTGACGGTGACCTTGCGGTCGAGGTTCACGCCCTTGGTGCTGAGGACCACGGCGGCCGTCATGATCTTCGTCGTGCTGGCCATCTGGCGCCTGGTGTCAGCCGACTTGCTGTAGACCGTGGCGCCGGACGCGTTGTTCAGCAGGAACGCGCCCTTGCCGCTGACGGACGGAGCGGCGGCCGCCTGGGCGGGAGCGGCCAGGGCGGAGGCGGTCAGCAGGGTGCCGGCGGTGGCGAGGGCGACCACAGCCGCTCTTCGCGCGCCCGGGAGGGTAAGTGTCAAGGGAAACGCTCCGATTCGGCGAATGCATTGGTTTGTGTTGCGATGCGCCTAAATGAGACCACGTCGGGAAAGGCGTCTCCATATAGGACGCGCGAGCATACCCAAGGGATGTACGAGGAGTTAAGGGGTGCACGGCAAGCAGCGCCGCCATCGACGCGCGACGCGCGGCTCGGGAGGGGATCTCGTCCGACGGTGCTCAGGCGTAGGACGCGAGCAGTTCGTCGAGGGTCCAGATGGCCGCGGTCACGCCGGAGGTCCGCGCCAGGTAGCGGTCGCGTTCGACCAGGATGTTCAGGTCGCCGCAGCCGAGTCTGTTGCACGCGTGCTCGATCAGGCTGGCGCCGGTGCTCCCGCCGTCCACCAGTGCACGCAGATGGGCCGCGTTCCACTCGACCTCGTTGAGGGCCCAGGGCGCGGTTCCCTCGATCACGGTGACCAGCACCCCGGACAGGCGTTCAGCGCATAACCGCCGGTAGTAGCCGTCAGAGAGCTGGGCGATGTGGTTTCCCGTTTCGATGATCGCGGTGACAGGCAGCAGCAGATCGGCCTCCCGAAGCTCCCGCTTGCGCTTCAACTCCGCGATTGCCTTCTCGCGGTCCTGGGATTTTCCGGGGACTCCAGAAGGTTGCACAGGATTGACGTGTCGACGAACTCCACCCCACGCGCCACCGCTTCACCCGATCCCGAGAAGGCGGTCGAACTCCGAGTAGTCCTGCTTACCCGGACGTGAATCCATCAGACGGCCGTTGGTGACCACATCGCCCAGTGGCCCGGCGCTCATGGCTGTGGCGTAGCCGTCCAGCTCGGTGAGACGAGTCAGCGTGCTCGCGCCGGTCTCGCGGTCGCGCGAGCAGACGATCACGCCCCTGTGGTCGTCGCCGCTGAGTGCGGAGAGCAGGGCCGGGCTGTGTGTGGTGATCAGCACCTGGGTGCTGTTCTCGGCGGCCGACTGCCGGACGAGCCGCAGGACTTCCGATGCCTGTGAGGGGTGCAGGCCGTTCTCCAGTTCCTCGATGACCAGCATCAGCGAGCCGTTGGGAGTGCCCCAGCCGACGCGCCCCAGATCCAGCCCCTCGTCTCCGGTGAGCAGTGATGTGGTGATGGCGAGGAAGCGGAGCATTCCATCGCTCATCTCGCGGGCGGGTGTGAGTCCCAGCCGGCCTTCATCGAGGGCGAGCATCACATCGCCCAGCTCCGACTTGGTGACGGCGAGCCGCTCGATGTCATGGTCGGCCAGACCACGCAGCAGCGAGACAAGGTGGTGAAAAAGGTCTTCGTTGCTTCGCTGGATCCCGCCAATGGCGGCCGAGAGGTTCTCCGCCGTGCGCCGGAGACGGTCGTCGCGTGCGGGCACGTACTGCCGCATCAGATGCGGAACAGGATCGAGGTGGAATGAACCGGTGAGGGCGGAGAGCATGGCTTCTGCCGCCCACAGGGTGTCTTCCTCGCCGCCGGTCGCACTGGTGAGCCGTAGTGGCACCTGCGAGGTGAGTAGTCGGGTATTGCGGAAAGGGCCACTCGGATTGCGGCCAGGTCTGCCGTTGTGCCACGACGCGGTGATGTCTCCGACGTGCGGGCTGGCCTCACCACTGGTCAGAAGCGGCTTGTGGCCGCCCGCCGTGGGGCCGGTCAGGCGCTCATCGATGATCCGCAGTTCGGGTTCCACCAGGATGGTCACATCGAGGTCGACGGGGCCGTGCTCGGTGTTGACCGTACAGCCCAGTGAGAATCGGTCGGAGCCGTGCGGCACGCATCCGATCAGTCCGCCCCGCACCGGTCCCGAGGCGCTGCGCCGACTCTCGACAGCTTCACCGATGTCGTCTCCGCGAGCCAGCCGGGAGAGGACTTCCAGTCCGTCCAGGGCGTTGGACTTGCCGCTGCTGTTGCGTCCGATCAGCACCGTCAGCGGGGCCAGGCTGAGTGCCGCGTCGCGAAAGCTCTTGAACGCGGTGAGACGTACCTCTGCGATTGCGTGGCCGGTCACGCCCCACAACCTAGGCCCTGTCCGGGATGCGGACCGGGGATGCTGTTGTACCTCTGTTGTATCTAAGCTGTGCGCATGCCTTCCGCCCCCGCCCCCGCCATGAAGCAACCGCCTGCCGCGGACCGCGTGTACCGCCATATCAAGAAGGCCGTGCTCGACCGTGACTACGAGGGCGGCACGCTCCTCACCGAAGGGGAGTTGGCGGAGGCCGTGGGGGTGTCGCGTACGCCCGTGCGGGAGGCGTTGCTCAAGCTGGAGGTCGAGGGGCTGGTCAAGCTCTATCCGAAGAAGGGCGCGCTCGTGCTCGCCGTCTCCGCGCAGGAGATCGCGGATGTCGTCGAGACCCGGCTGCTGATCGAGGAGTTCGCCGTACGGAAGGTGATTCCGGCGTCCGGGCGGATGATAGAGCGGCTGGAAGAGCTGCTGGAGGAGCAGCGGCGGCGGGCCGGAGACGGGGATCTGGCCGCCGTCGCGGCGACCGACCGCTGCTTCCACGCCGAGATCGTGCGCAGCGCGGGCAACGAGATCCTCGCCAAGCTGTACGACCAGCTCAGGGACCGGCAGCTGCGGATGGGGGTCGCCGTGATGGAGGCGCACCCCGACCGGATCGCCGCGAACATCACCGAGCACGGCGAACTGCTCGAAGCCATCAGGACGGGCGACGCCGACGGCGCGGCCGCGTGCGTCCGCCGGCATGTCAGCCGCGTCAAAGTGCTGGTCAGGGGTGAGGACCGGTGAGCGCAGTCTCGATCACGCTGCCCGGTGATCCACCCGGCGGCCGCCGGGCCACCTGGGTCTGGGGCATCGGCGTCGCCGTGTACTTCGTGGCCGTCATCTTCCGTACGAGCCTGGGCGTGGCCGGTCTCGACGCCGCCGACCGCTTCGGTGTCAACGCCTCGGCCCTGTCGACGTTCTCGATACTCCAGCTGCTCGTCTACGCGGGCATGCAGATACCCGTCGGCCTGATGGTCGACCGGCTCGGCACGAAGAAGGTCCTCACCTTCGGCGTGGTGCTGTTCACCGTCGGGCAGCTGGGCTTCGCGTTCTCCCCTTCGTACGGCGCGGCCCTCGCCTCCCGTGCCCTGCTCGGCTGCGGCGACGCGATGACGTTCATCAGCGTGCTGCGGCTCGGCACCCGCTGGTTCCCGGCCCGGCGCGGGCCGATGATCGCGCAGATCGCCGCGCTCTTCGGAATGGCGGGCAACCTCGTCTCCACCATCTTCATCTCCCGCACCCTGCACAGCCTCGGCTGGACCGCGACCTTCGCGGGCAGCGCGATGGCCGGCGTCCTCGTACTCGTGCTGATGCTGCTCTTCCTCAAGGACCACCCGGAAGGCCATGAGCCGCCGCCCGCCGAGCACGCGGGCGCCGCCTACGTACGGAAGCAGCTCGCCGCGTCCTGGCGGGAACCCGGCACCAAGCTCGGTCTGTGGGTGCACTTCACCACGCAGTTCCCCGCGATGTTCTTCCTGCTGCTGTGGGGGCTGCCGTTCCTCGTCGAGGCGCAGGGCCTGTCCAGGGCCGTCGCGGGCGAGCTGCTCACCCTCGTCGTGCTCTCCAACATGGCCATCGGGCTGGTGTACGGGCAGGTCATCGGCCGCCATCACGCGGCCAGGGCCCCGCTGGCCCTCGGCACGGTCGGCGCGACGGCGCTGGTCTGGGCGGCGACGCTGGCGTACCCCGGCGACCGTGCCCCGATGTGGCTGCTGATCACGCTCTGCGCGGTTCTGGGCGCCTGCGGACCCGCGTCGATGATCGGCTTCGACTTCGCCAGGCCGGCGAACCCGCCCGAGCGTCAGGGCACGGCCTCCGGAATCGTCAACATGGGCGGTTTCACGGCCTCGATGACGACACTGCTCGCGGTCGGCGTCCTGCTGGACATGACCGGCGACAACTACCGGATCGCCTTCTCCTCCCTCTTCGTCCTCCAAGTGGTCGGGACCGTGCAGATCCTGCGGCTGCGGGCGCGCACGGCGCGGCGGGAGCGGGAGCGGCTGGTGGCGAGCCGGGTGGAGGCCGTGCACGTACCGGCGTGAGAGCCGGGGGCGTACGGACGTGAGAGCCGGGGGCGTACGGACGTGAGAGCCGGGGGCGTACGGACGTGAGGGTGGCAGCGTACGGATCGAGGCCGTGGAGCCTGGCGGGGCAGGGCGGCGTAACGAGGTCCGGCCTGTGCGGGTGTGCGGCCGGCCCCGGAGCGCCCTAGCGCCTAACGCGCCCGACGCGTCACGGCGTTACCGCGAACTCGCGCAGGATCGCCGTCCCCAGCTCCTGATCGCCGTCGAGCTTGATCCGGTCCGCGACCGCCGCGGGCCGCACCCGGCCGCAGGCCAGCCTGAAGTACGTCTCCCAGTCCATCGCCAGCGTCAGCAGGGGGCCGAGCGAGGGCGAGCCGTCGACCGAGCCGCGGCCGTCCGCGTTCACGCGGACCGTACGGAGGAACTCCACGGGGCCGTGCACATCGATGACGATCGCCGAGTTCGGCGGCGCGCCCGCGTCCTTGGCGACGACCTTCGGCAGGGCCGCCAGCAGCGCGTCGCGGGTGATCAGGGCGCCGGGGGAGTCGAGATTGCCGGGCTTGTTCAACGTCGTGCGCAGATCCTGCTCGTGCACCCATATGTCGAACGCGCGCGCCCGCATGGCGGCTTCGAGGGTCTGCTCGGTGCCGAGGGGGGCACGGACCATGGTGTCGGGGGAGCGGTTCTCGTTCCGCAGCTGACGGTTGCGGCGGATGATCGTGTACTCCAGCTCGGAGGTCATCTCCGGCGCGGTGTGGTGCCGCCGTACATCGACCTGCATCTCCATGTAGCGGGCGATCTCGCTCTGTACGTGGTAGAGATCACGCGGCAGTGAGTGGATCGGACGTGGATCCCCGAGCATCTCGCATTCCATGCCGATGACATGCGAGACGATGTCTCGTACGGACCAGCCTGGACACGGCGTGCGCCAACTCCACTCACCTTCGACGAGCGGCTGCACCAGCTCGGCTATGGCCTCGACGGAGTGGGTCCAGGCATCGGCGTAGTTTTGAAGGCTGGGATGGACGGTCACGGGACCCCTCGGCGGTTCTGCGGTACGCGGGCTGGCTTGCTGGCTGGCTGCGGGCTGCGTGGGAGGTTCGGCAGCTAAGTTACGCTGCCCGGTGGCACCCCGGCAGTGCTTTCGTGTGACGATCGTAGGCCCGTGTTGACGGCTCGAATGCCAGGACGGTGGTACTGTGCGCGCCTCTCTGATCCAGATCGCAGTAGAACCGGATGAATCGGTCGAAGCTCGCAGGGGGCGTGCCGCCGCGCTGGTACGGGAGCAGCGGGGCGCCGATCTGGTGGTCCTGCCGGAGCTGTGGCCGGTCGGGGCATTCGCGTACGAATCCTTCGCCGCCGAGGCGGAGACGACCGACGGCCCGACCTTCGAAGCGATGTCGGGGGCGGCGAGCGACGCCGGGGTCTGGCTGCACGCCGGCTCCATCGTGGAGCGCGACGCGGACGGGACGCTCTACAACACCTCGCTCGTCCTCTCCCCCGCCGGTGAGCTGGTCCGTACGTACCGCAAGATCCACCGCTTCGGCTTCGACCGGGGCGAGGCGACGCTGATGGGAGCGGGCGACGAACTCGTCACGGTCGCGCTCCCCGGGACCACCCTCGGGCTCGCCACCTGCTACGACCTGCGCTTCCCCGAGCTGTTCCGGGGGCTGATCGACGCGGGCGCGGAGCTGCTCGTCGTCCCGGCCGGCTGGCCGGCCCGCCGGCGCGCGCACTGGACGCTGCTCGCCCAGGCCCGCGCGGTGGAGAACCAGGCGTATGTCCTGGCGTGCTCCACCGCGGGCACCCACGCGGGGGTGGAGCAGTCGGGCCACAGCATCGTCGTGGACCCGTGGGGCGAGGTGCTCGCCGAGGCGGGCACGGCCGAGGAGGTTCTGACGGTCGATCTCGACCCGGGGAAGGTCGCGACGACGCGTGAGCAGTTCCCGGCGCTGAAGGACCGGCTGCTGGGGCTGGAGACGCCGCCGCGCCGCTGACGCCGATGCCGATGCCGCTGACGCCGCTGAATGTGCGCGTCGCGGCCAAGCGCCTGGTGCCGGGTGCCCATCCCTCGCGCGACCAGTGTCCCCGGCGCCCTCAGTCGTGGTCGCGCTCCTTCTCCGCCATCCGGATCACGCACACCGCCACGGCGATGAGCAGCGCGTGGTCCGTGTCCTCCCGTACGACGTCCACGCCGTACGTCTCCCGCACCCGCAGCCAGCGCCGTGAGATGTGCGCGAGCAGCTCGCCGTCGTACTCGATCGCGAACTCCCGGTCCAGGATCCGCCCGCTCACATCCAGCTCGGTGCCGTCGACCAGGGTCACCCGGTAGTGATTGCGCAGCAGCGAGAGCCGCTTCTTGCGAATGGTCGCCAGCGGCTGGTCACCGCGCTCGATGGTCATCGCGCCGCGCAGGCTCAGCAGCTTCTGGCGCAGCGTGATCAGCACCTGCCCGGTGGGATCCTTCAGCTCCAGGGTGTCGCGCAGCCGGAGCGCCTTGCCGTCGACGAGGAAGGCCTTCTTACGGTGTTCGTCCTCGATCCAGTAGTCGTCGCCGATCGCGAAGATCTTGTCGCGCACGAGATATTTCATGGAAAACGGGTACCCCGGCGGTCCGGCGGGCCGGCGGTCCGGACGTAGGTGCACGCGTACGGGTGGCGCTTTTCGGCCGATGCCCGGCCGGCCGGTGCCGACCCGAGTCGCCGCCCACCTCGCTACCCCTCCACCGGCCATCCCGGTCGATGGGGACGATCCCGCTGGTGGCACCCTTGATTCATGAACGATGCTTCTCCCGCGTCCCGCCGCGCCCGCGTCCGCGCCCCTGAGCTCGTCGGCAAGGGTGGCTGGATCAACACAGGCGGCAAGGAACTGAGCCTCGCGGATCTGCGCGGCAGTATCGCAATTGTCGATTTCTGGACCTTTTGCTGTGTGAACTGCCTGCATGTGCTGGACGAGTTGCGGGAGCTGGAGGAGAAGCACCGCGACACCGTGGTGATCATCGGCGTCCACTCGCCGAAGTTCGTGCACGAGGCCGAGCACCAGTCCGTCGTCGACGCCGTCGAGCGGTACGAGGTGCATCACCCCGTCCTGGACGACCCCGAGCTGGCGACCTGGAAGCAGTACGCCGTACGGGCCTGGCCCACGCTCGTCGTGATCGATCCCGAGGGGTATGTCGTCGCCCAGCACGCGGGCGAGGGGCATGCGCACGCCATCGAGAAGCTGGTCGAGGAGCTGGAGGCCGAGCACGCCGCGAAGGGCACGCTGCGGCGCGGGGACGGGCCGTACGTGCCGCCGGAGCCGGTCGCGACCGATCTGCGGTTCCCCGGCAAGGCGCTGGTGCTGGAGAACGGGCACTTCCTCGTCTCGGACTCCACCCGCCATCAGCTGGTCGAGCTGGCGGCGGACGGGGAGACGGTCGTCCGGCGGATCGGCTCCGGCGAGCGCGGCTTCGGCCGGGACTCCTTCAGCGAGCCGCAGGGGCTGGCGCTGCTGCCCGACGGCAAGGTGATCGTCGCGGACACCGTAAACCACGCGCTGCGGACGTACGACCCGGTCAGCGGCGCGATCGAGACCGTCGCCGGGACCGGCAGGCAGTGGTGGCAGGGCTCACCGGCCTCGGGGCCCGCCCTCGAAGTGGATCTCTCCTCGCCGTGGGACGTGGCGTGGTGGGCCGACCGGGTGTGGATCGCGATGGCCGGTGTCCACCAGCTCTGGACGTACGACCCGGCCACCGGCACGGTCGAGGCCGCGGCCGGCACCACCAACGAGGGCCTGGTGGACGGGCCCGCCGCGGAGGCGTGGTTCGCGCAGCCGTCGGGGCTCGCCGCGGCCGGGGACCGGCTCTGGGTCGCCGACTCGGAGACCAGTTCGCTGCGTTACGTGGAGAGGGACGCGAGGGACGGCGCCCAGCAGGACGGCGATCGTTTTGTCGTCCGTACGGCCGTCGGCACCGGGCTCTTCGACTTCGGGCACCGCGACGGCGCCGCCGGACAGGCCCTGCTCCAGCATCCGCTGGGTGTCACCGCGCTGCCCGACGGGTCCGTCGCCGTCTCGGACACGTACAACCACGCGCTGCGCCGCTACACGCCTCCGACGCACGAGGGCGCGACCGGTGAGGTGACCACCCTGGCCACGGATCTGCGGGAGCCGAGCGACGCCGTGCTCGTCGGTGAGGACATCGTCGTGGTCGAGTCCGCGCGCCACCGGCTGACCCGGCTGCGGCTGCCCGACGAGGCCGTGCGCGTCGAGGCCGTCGCCCACCGCACCCAGCGGGCCGCGACCGAGGTCGCCCCCGGCGCGCTCCGGCTGGACATCGTCTTCACCGCGCCGACCGGGCAGAAGCTCGACACCCGCTACGGCCCCTCGACCCGGCTGCTGGTCTCCGCCACCCCGCCGGAACTGCTGGCGGACGGCGGCGGCGCCGGCTCGGACCTGAGCCGTGAACTGGTGCTGGCCGACGGTGTCACGGAGGGCGTGCTGCATGTCTCCGCGATGGCGGCCTCCTGCGACGACGACCCGGCGAACGAGTACCCGGCCTGCCATGTGCATCAGCAGGACTGGGGCGTTCCCGTCCGTGTCACGGAGGCGGGAACGCCCCGGCTCGGGCTCGTACTCGCCGGGCTCGACGCGTAGACGTGTAACGACGCGTAGCCGACAAACAACGGTGCCGACGCGCGTGGACGCGCGCTGATCAGAAGCCCGTGCCCCGGTCGTTCCTGTCCACGACGGTCGGGGCGACCGGGGTGACGATCGCTCGCCGGCGACGGGCGATGCTGGTGAAGGTGGCGATGCCGATGATGCCGACCGCCATCATGATCAGACCGACCAGGTCGAGGTTGACGCTGTCGACTTCCCAGTCGGTCGCGAAGGTGAGGATCGCCCCCACCGCGATAAGAACGATGCATCCGCCTATGCCCATGAATCCCGCCTCCTGATACGAGTGGTGGCCGTTCCGGGCCATTGGGTCGGGTACCCCGGTCCGGAACAGCCATGCGGGCGGCGGAGGTTCGGCGGACCTGGGCCCGCCGAGGGCGGGTCGGGCCCCTCAGCCCTCCAGGAACGCCACCAGGGAGTTCGCCAGCAGGTACGGGTCGTCCGCGCCGCACAGCTCCCGCGCGCTGTGCATCGACAGGATCGCCACGCCGATGTCGACGGTCTGGATGCCGTGCCGCGCGGCGGTGATCGGGCCGATCGTCGTGCCGCAGGGCATCGAGTTGTTGGAGACGAACGACTGCCAGGGCACGCCGGCCTTCTCGCAGGCCGCGGCGAAGACGGCCCGGCCGCTGCCGTCCGTCGCGTACCGCATATTGACGTTGACCTTGAGGATCGGGCCGCCGTTGGCGCGCGGGTGGTGCGTCGGGTCGTGGCGGTCGCCGTAGTTCGGGTGCACGGCGTGGCCGGTGTCCGACGACAGACAGACCGTGCCCGCGAAGGCCCGCGCCCGGTCCTCGTACGTACCGCCACGGGAGAGCACCGAGCGCTCCAGCACCGTGCCGAGCAGCGGCCCGTCCGCGCCGGTGTCCGACTGCGAGCCGTTCTCCTCGTGGTCGAAGGCGGCGAGCACCGGGATGTACGGGAGGGGTCCGCCGGCGACCGCGGCCAGCGCGGCCGTGCCCGCGTGCACCGACAGCAGGTTGTCCATCCGGGGCCCGGCCAGCAGCTCGCGGTCCCGGCCCAGGTAGGAGGGCGCCTCGATGGCGTGCGGCATCAGGTCCCAGCCGGTGACATCCTCGGCCTCGACACCCGCCTCCTCGGCCACGAAGCGGATCAGATCGCCCTCCTCGGGCTCTCCGAGGCCCCAGATCGGCTGCATGTGCCGCTGCCGGTCCAGCTTGAGGCCGTCGGTGTTGACCGAGCGGTCGAGATGTACGGCCAGCTGCGGGACGCGCAGCAGCGCGCGGTCGATGTTGACCAGCCGGTTCGAGCCGTCGCGCAGGGTGATGCGGCCCGCGAGCCCCAGATCGCGGTCGAGCCAGGTGTTGAGCAGCGTCCCGCCGTAGATCTCGACGGCGATCTGCCGCCAGCCGTACGAGCCGGTGTCCGGCAGCGGCTTCACCCGCAGATTGGGCGAGTCCGTGTGCGCGCCGATGATCCGGAACGGGGTATGCGGCTCGGCGCCCTCAGGTACGTACCAGGCGATGATCGCCCCGCCGCGCAGCACGAACCGCCCACCCGCCGAACCGTCCCAGGCGTCCGTCTCCAGCACCTGCCGGAACCCCGCCTTCTCCAGGCGCTCCGCGGCATTTGCCACCGCGTGGTACGGCGATGGGCTGGCCGCGAGGAAGGACATGAGGTCGTCGGTGTGGCCGCGGTCGAAGCGGGCGGAAGTGCTCATGGGGTTCACCATAACGACGGGGCAGGACACCGGTCCCGTCACCGGTTGCAACGGCATGGGCCGGGTCGGGACAAGCTCCGCACATGGGTAGATCAGGCACGGGCGGCGGGGCGGAAGGCGAGGAGACGGCGGTCGGAAGGCGGAGGGACGGCGGGCGGACGGCGGGCGGACAAGCGGCAGGACACCTCTCCCCGAGAGATGCCCTGCCGATGCGGAAGCCGTGACGCGAGTGCCGCAGGCTAGAACGCGGCCTCGTCCAGCTCCATGAGGGAGTTGTCGACGGACTCGGCGAGCGCGCGCTGCGCCGAGACGTCCGGCAGCACGTTCGCCGCGAAGAACTTCGCGGCCGCGATCTTGCCCTGGTAGAACGCGACGTCCTTCGCGGCGGCCGTCTCCAGCTTCTCGGTGGCCACGGCGGCGCCGCGCAGCAGCAGGTAGCCGACGACCACATCGCCCGAGGCCATCAGCAGGCGCGTGGTGTTGAGGCCGACCTTGTAGATGTTCTTGACGTCCTCGCCGGTGGCCGTGAGGTCGGTCAGCATCCGGCCGACGATCGCCTCCAGGTCGACGGCGGCCTTGGCGAGCGCGTCGCGGGCCGGGGCCAGCTCCGTACCGCCGGTGCCGACCGCGAGGAACTGCTTGATCTCCTCGGCGAGGGTGTTCAGCGCCTGGCCCTGGTCGCGGACGATCTTCCGGAAGAAGTAGTCCTGGCCCTGGATGGCCGTGGTGCCCTCGTAGAGGGTGTCGATCTTGGCGTCCCTGATGTACTGCTCGATCGGGTACTCCTGCAGATAGCCGGAGCCGCCGAGGATCTGGAGCGACTGCGCCAGCTGCTCGTACGACCGCTCGGAGCCGTAGCCCTTCACTATCGGCAGCAGCAGGTCGTTCAGCCCGTTGAGCGCCTTGACGTCCTCGCCCCCGGCCTCCTTGACGGCGATCTCGTCCTGGACCGAGGCGGTGTACATGACGAGGGCGCGCATGCCCTCCGCGTACGCCTTCTGCGTCATCAGCGAGCGGCGCACGTCGGGGTGGTGCGTGATGGTGACCTTGGGCGCGGCCTTGTCCATGAACTGCGCCAGGTCGGGGCCCTGGACGCGCTCCTTGGCGTACTCCAGCGCGTTCAGATAGCCGGTGGAGAGGGTGGCGATGGCCTTCGTGCCGACCATCATCCGGGCGAACTCGATGATGCGGAACATCTGGCGGATGCCCTCGTGCTTGTCGCCGATCAGCCAGCCCTTGGCGGGGTGGCGGTCGCCGAAGGTCATCTCGCAGGTGTTGGACGCCTTGAGGCCCATCTTGTGCTCGACGTTCGTCGCGTAGACGCCGTTGCGCGCGCCCAGCTCGCCGGTCTCCCAGTCGAACTCGTACTTCGGCACGAGGAACAGGGACAGGCCCTTCGTGCCCGGTCCCGCGCCCTCGGGGCGGGCGAGGACGTAATGAAGGATGTTCTCCGACATGTCGTGCTCACCGGAGGTGATGAAGCGCTTCACGCCCTCGATGTGCCAGGTGCCGTCGGGCTGCTCGACCGCCTTCGTACGGCCCGCGCCGACATCCGAGCCGGCGTCCGGCTCGGTGAGGACCATCGTGGAGCCCCAGCGCTTCTCGACGGCTATCGCGGCGGCCTTCTTCTGCGCCTCGTTGCCCTCCTCATAGAGGATGCCGGCGAAGGCCGGACCCGAGGCATACATCCAGACGGCGGGGTTGGCGCCGAGGAGCAGCTCCGCGTAGGCCCAGATCAGGGAGCGGGGTGAGGTCGTGCCGCCGATCTCCTCGGGCAGGCCCAGACGCCAGTACTCGGAGTCCATGTAGGCCTGGAAGCTCTTCTTGAAGGCCGCGGGCACCGGCGCCGTGTTGGTCTCGGGGTCGAACACCGGCGGGGTGCGGTCGGCTTCCGTGAACGACTCGGCGAGGTCGGTCTCCGCGAGGCGGACCACCTCTTCGAGGATGCTCTTGGCGGTCTCCACGTCCATCTCCGCGAACGGACCCGTGCCGTAGAGCTTGTCGCGCCCGAGGACCTCGAAGAGGTTGAACTCGATGTCGCGGAGATTCGACTTGTAGTGCCCCATGGCGACGACTCCGTAAGGATCGGGGGAGGCAGATTCCTCATCCATTTACCGGTAAGTAGCTCCGATGATGCTACCCATGGGTAATAAGATGCAACCCCTTCCGGGCATCTGTGACGAGGCTCCCCCCGGCGGCATTCCTCAGTACTCTTGCGCTCATGTACGGCTACGACCAGAACCCGGGCGCTCAGCAGCAGTACCCGCACCCCCAGCAGCAGCCGCAGCAGCCGATGGGCGGCGTCGGCGCGGGCGGGTACGGAGAGCAGCCGCTGTACCCGGAGCCGTCGCCTCCGTCGCTCGGGGACGCCGTGCGGGCGTTCACGACGGGGTCGCTGGCGGCTGAGGACTTCCAGCAGATCTTCGCGACGTCGAAGGTCTACTGCCCGCGGGGCGACAACCCCGGATTCCTGGCGCTGCACAACACCCAGCAGCCGGTGATCCCCATGTTCAGCACGCTCAAGGAGCTTCGGCGGTACGCGGGCAAGGAGTCGAAGTACTTCGTGATCACGGGCGCGGAGGTGATCGACCTGCTGCCGACGGGGTACGGCTTCGTGCTCGACATGGAGGGCGACCACCGGATGGTGTTCGACGCGAAGGCGGTCGAGCAGATGGTGGACTTCGCGATGCGCCGTATGTACGGCTGACCTGTACGGCTGACCGTTTTCTCACAGCTGGGGCCCGTACCTGTCGTATCGGTACGGGCCCCGGAGCTGTGCCGGCGGGCGGATCTCAGGCGCAGTGCTCGGCCTTCTCCTGATCCGTCATCGCCCGGGTGTGCTGCGTCTTGGTGCTCGACGCGTCGGGCAGCGGACCGGTCGCGTCGAACGGCACGTACCAGTAGTAGTGGCCGTAGAAGCGGTCCGGGAAGTGCAGCTCGTACGTACCGCTGACGCGCTGCATCTGGGCCTCGCGGGTCACCCAGCCGACCTCACCGGGGCGCACGTCGACGTTCGTCTGCTCCGACTCGGTGTGTGAGCTCTCCCACGTGTGCTGGTAGCTGGTCTCGATGGTCATCTTGAAGACGAGCGAGAAGCCGTACTCCGCGCTCAGCGAGACCCCGACGCTGCTCGACTCGCCGGTGGTGTCGGACCAGCCGACGGTGGAGCGCTGGAGGTCCGCGGTGCAGTTGAAGGCGCTGTCGCCGACCTGGTGGGCCTCGCCCATGGACACCTGGGGCGGCCCGTCGGGATGGAAGACGCACACGTCGGTGCCGTTGTCGCACTTGTCGAGCAGCTCGCGGATGGTGGGCTGCTCCTCCGCCTGTGCGGCGGTGGGGGCCATGAGGACGGCGCTTCCCGCGGTGGCGAGAGCTGCCAGGAAGACGGGGAGCCGGACTCTTGTGGTCATGGCGACCTCCGAGGGGTGTGGGGGGATTCTTGTGGGGGGAAGCCGGCCGGGGCCGACGGTCAGCTGAAGCCGATGGACTGGGCGCGGTCGTTCATGAACGAGCCGACGTCCGGGCTGTTCTCCTTGAACGGGCCGTCCCTGTCGCCGCCGAGGCCGGGCTCCGGGTAGAGCCAGAGCCAGCAGTCGGCCCACGGCTGTACGGAGGAGACCCGGTTCTTCCAGTCGTCGGGAAGGTCGTACTGGTAGTTCACCCAGCCGTCCTTCTTGCACGGCTCGGCGCCGTAGATGGTCAGTGAGGACCCGCCGTACTGGCCGTCCTCGAAGAAGGTGCCCTGGACGACCTCATCGGCCTGGAGGGCCTTCATCTCCGTACGGAAGGCCCTGCCCAGGTCGCCCTGGGCGGCAGTCCGTGGGGAGGACGGCACGTCGGTGACCTGGCCGCCGGTGGCTGCCGCGATGGCCTGGGGGAAGCTCGCGAAGCAGCTCTCGGTGCCGGTGCGGGTGTCCATGACGCAGTGCGGGAGGTCCGCGGCGGCGCCTTCTATGTCTTCGGTGGCACCGGCCGAGGGTGCGGCCACGGCGCCGGCCAGTAGCAGTGCCGCAGTGAGGATCCCGCTGGTGCGGGCGGTTCTTGCAGCCATGCGCAACTCCACTTCCGGGAAAGGTAGTTGATCGCGACTCGCCTGCTCGAAACGAGCATGACAAAACCGGATGCCCGCGATTGCCCGCTATCCGGGGCGTCGCCGCTGGTGGCGCTCTCCGGCGTGCCCGGAACGGGCGGGGTTCCGGGCACGGGAATGGATGCCGCCTTGCAGGATGTTCACTGTTCAACTAAATTGAGAGCAGAACAATCCGAGGAGGCCCTCATGCCCGCAGTGACCGTCGAAAACCCGCTGACCCTGCCCCGGGTGGTGGCTCCGGCCGACGCCGTGGCCCGTCCCGTGCTCACCGTGACGACCGCGCCCAGCGGGTTCGAGGGCGAGGGCTTCCCGGTACGCCGCGCGTTCGCGGGGATCAACTACCAGCACCTCGACCCGTTCATCATGATGGACCAGATGGGTGAGGTGGAGTACGCGCCGGGCGAGCCCAAGGGCACGCCGTGGCACCCGCACCGCGGCTTCGAGACCGTCACGTACCTGATCGACGGAACCTTCATCCACCAGGACAGCAACGGTGGTGGCGGGACCATCCAGAACGGTGACACCCAGTGGATGACGGCCGGCTCCGGCCTGCTGCACATCGAGGCTCCGCCGGAGTCGCTGGTCACGTCCGGCGGGCTGTTCCACGGTCTGCAGCTGTGGGTGAACCTGCCGGCGTCCGACAAGATGATGGACCCCCGGTACCAGGACATCCGCGGCGGCCAGGTGCAGCTGCTGACGTCGCCGGACGGCGGTGCGCTGCTGCGGGTGATCGCGGGCGAGCTGGACGGGCACGAGGGTCCTGGCGTCACGCACACCCCGATCACGATGATCCACGCGACGCTGCGGCCGGGGGCCGAGATCACGCTGCCGTGGCGCGAGGACTTCAACGGCCTCGCGTACGTCCTGGCGGGACGCGGCTCGGTCGGTGCGGAGCGGCGGCCGGTGCGCATGGGGCAGACGGCGGTGTTCGGCGCGGGCGGCACGATGACCGTACGGGCGGACGAGTCCCAGGACTCGCACACGCCGGACCTGGAGGTCGTGCTGCTGGGCGGGCGCCCGATCCGTGAGCCGATGGCGCACTACGGTCCGTTCGTGATGAACAGCCACGCGGAGCTTCAGCAGGCGTTCGACGACTTCCAGGCGGGCCGCCTGGGCACGGTGCCGGCGTAGTCGCCGTCCGGCTAGGGGTACGGGTACGGGGTCGTTCGTCGTGGTGCGGGTGCGGGTCGCCGTCCGGCGGGGGGTGCGGGGTCGTTCGTCGTGGTGCGGGTGCCGGGGGTTCCGGAGGCGCGTGTCCGGACTGCATGATTTACGGCGCCCTGCGGGTGCGTTGCTGGGTGACAGGTGATCGTGCGCCACAAATCACGCTTTACGTCCGGACACGCACCTCCTGCACCCCCGCCCCCCTCCCGCCGGTGGCCCCGCGCCCGGCTTGGGGTGGGGTGGGGGTGGGGGGTCTGTGCGGGTGGTGGAGGGGGACGGGTAGGGGTGGTGTCCAGGACGTAGAGCGTGATTTGTGGCGCTCGACAATCCCGCACCCGGGATCCGGTCCGCACGCGCCGTAAATCATGCAGTCCAGGACACCACCCCTACCCGGCACCCGGCGACAACCCGCACTCGGACAAGACCACCGCACCCCGCCGGACGGCGCCCCGCACCCGGCGACAACCCGCACGCAAGCACCGGCCCCCGCCCAAGACAAGCCGTACCCCCCGCCGGACGGCGACCGCGCGAACAGACCACGCGCGCAAGACAAGCGTTCCGCCGCGTGGTCGGGTAAGAGCGTGCCGTCGACCGTCCTTCTTCCCGAGAGCGCTCGGCGCCTCGCCGCCTGGTGCGTGGTGGTGCTGCTCATCTCCGGCGTCGGCGCCGTCGCGATCTGGCTCTGCGTCACCTTCAAGCCCGCCGTCACCCCCGTACTGCTCGCCATCCTCGGCACCGCCCTGCTCGGCCCCCTGCACCGGCGGCTCGTCGCGATGAAGCTCAACCGGTCGCTCGCCGCCGCGCTGACCTGTGTCGCCGTCGTGGCCGTGGTCGGTGGCGCGGGGTACATCGTGGTCAACGCGCTGGTCGACTCCGGGGACCAGATCCTGGCCTCGCTGCGACAGGCGGCGAAGGATCTGACCAAGCACTTCGGCGCCGCCGGGACCTCGCTGGACGATCTGGCGAAGAACGCCAGGTCACTGATCGGGAAGTTCGGCGCCACCGCCGCGTCCGGGGTGATTACCGGACTGAGCGTCGTCGGCGAGCTGATCGCCACCGCCGTGCTCGCGCTGCTGCTGATGTTCTTCTTCCTGCGCGACTCGAACAGGGTGGCCGGCGGGCTCAGGTCGCTCGCGCCGCACGCGACCGGGGAGATCGTCGAGGCCATGGCGCGTCGCGCCTTCGGGGCCGTCGAGGGCTTCATGCGCGGCACCACGGTCATCGCCTTCATCGACGCGGTCTGCATCACCGTCGGCCTGCTGATCCTGCGGGTGCCCGGCGCCGTCGGGCTCGGCGCGCTGGTGTTCGTGGGCGCGTACATCCCGTACCTCGGCGCGTTCATCTCCGGCGCCGTCGCCGTGCTCGTCGCGCTCGCCGACCGGGGCTGGGTGATCGGGCTGTGGGCGCTCGGGGTGGTCCTTGCTGTGCAGGTACTGGAGGGACATGTGCTCCAGCCGGTGATCCAGAGCCGTACGGTCCAGATGCACCCGGCCGTGGTGATACTGGCGATCACGGCGGGGGCCAGCGTCGCCGGGATCCTGGGCATGCTGCTCGCCGTACCGCTGACGGCCGCCGCGTTCGGCGTGCTCTCCGAGCTGCGGCGCCGCTACGGTCACAACGACGACGCGTCCGGCTCCGGTCCCGGCCTCCCGCACTCGTAGAGCTCGAACCAGATCGACTTGCCGTCGCCACGGGGGTTCACCCCCCACGCGTCCGCCAGTACCTCCATCAGCACCAGCCCGCGCCCGCTGGACGCCAGCTCCCCCGGGCTGCGGCGGTGCGGCAGGTCGTCGCTGGTGTCCGCGACCTCGACCCGCAGCCGCCGGTTCCCGCGCTCGCCGCCCGCCTCCGCGACCAGCAGCGCGTCGCCGTCCGTGTGGACCAGCACATTGGTGACCATCTCCGAGACCATCAGCTCCGCGGAGTCGATCTGCTCCGCGTCCGACCAGTCGTGCAGCAGATCGCGCAGCTGCTGCCGGGCGCCCGCGAGCCGCTCCGGCTCGGCCTGGGCGACGGTCACCGCGGTGCGCCGCGTCGTGCGGCGGTCCGTACGGGCGGGCGCAGTGTCGCGGGCGAGCAGCAGGAGCGCGATGTCGTCCTCGCGGCGGTCCGCGAGCGGTCCTGTCGTGTAGTACGAGGAGGGCCCGTGCACGGCCTGCACCAGCGCGTCGGCGAGCTTCTCCAGCGATGCGCCGCCCTCCTTCTCCAGGACGGGCCGCAGCCGCTTCCAGCCGGACATGAGATCGTGCCCGCCGGTCTCGAGCAGCCCGTCCGTGAACAGCATCAGCGTCTCGCCGGGCCCCAGCTCCAGCCGGGTCGTCGGATAGTCGGAGTCGGCCTCGACGCCGAGCGGCAGCCCGCCCGCGGTCTGCCGGATCATCGCCGTCCCGTCGGCCGTACGGATCACCGGGTTGGGATGGCCCGCGCGGGCCATCTCGAGCGTTCCGCTCTCCGGGTCGACCTCCAGATAGAGGCAGGTCGCGAAGCGCGGACCGGACACGATGAAATCGTCGACGGCCCAGCCCGCCCGCGCCGCGGCCCCGCTCGGGGAGCCCGCGACCACACCGCCCACCGCGCCCGCGCCGGCCGCGGAGCCGTTCCCGCCGTCCCGCCCCGGGTAGTGCTGGAGCCCGGCAAGGAAGCGCGAGGCCCGCGAGAGCACCGCGTCCGGCCGGTGCCCCTCGGAGGCGTACGCGCGCAGGGCGATCCGCAGCTGCCCCATCAGGCCGGCCGCCCGTACGTCATGCCCCTGGACGTCCCCGATGACCAGCGCGAACCGTCCGCCCCCGGTGCCGTCCGCCTGGGCCGCGCCGCCCGGCAGCGGGATCATGTCGTACCAGTCGCCGCCGACCTGGAGGCCGCCGCCGGTCGGCACGTACCGCGCCGCCACCGTCATCCCCGGGATCCCGTGCCCGAGCTTGGGCATCATCCCGCGCCGCGGACCGAGGGACAGTTCGCGCTCGGACTCGGCGACCTCCGCGCGGTCCAGCGCCTGCGCCAGCATGCGCGCCACCGTCGTCAGCACGGACCGCTCGTCGGGGGAGAACGCGACCCGGTGCTTGAAGGCGGCCATCCAGGTGCCCAGCGTGCGGCCCGACACGGTCAGCGGGAGGAAGGCCCAGGAGTGGCGGTCGAAGCGCTGGACGTACTGCCAGGTGGAGGGGTAGCGGGCGTGGTAGGACTCCGGCGTCGGCAGATAGACGGCCTGGCCGGTCCGCACGACCTCGGCCGCCGGATAGTCGGTCTCGACCGCCATGTCCTCGAACGGACCCACGTCCCCGGCGTCGTGCCCGTGGTGCCCGATGATCCTGAGCCGCTCGCCGGTGAGGCTGAAGACCGCGAGTCCGTCGGGCGAGAAGCCGGGCATGGACAGGGACGCGGCGACCCGCAGCACCTCGGCGGTGGAGCGGGCCTCGGCCAGCGCCCGGCCCGCGTCGAGCAGGAAGGCCTCGCGGGAGCGGCGCCAGTCCCCGGTGATCGAGGTCCCCTCGACCACGGTCCCGGGGGGCGGCTCGGTGACCTCCTGGAGCGTGCCGAACAGCTCGTACTCCCGGTGTCCGCCGGGCCGGGACCTGATGACCGGCTTGGCTCGGGCCCGTACGGTACGGAGCACCCGGCCGTCCTCGTCCACGATCCGCAGCCGTGCCTCGGCGAGGGTGTCGTTGGTGAGCGCGAGCCGCACGACGCCGTCGATCTCGTTCCGGTCGACGGGGTGGAAACGGGCGCGCGCCGCGGCCTCGGTGACATTCACGGATCCGGCGGGCAGCCCGAGGAGCCGGGCCGCCTCCGTGTCGAGGGTGACCGTTCCGGACACGCTGTCCCAGCGCCACAGCCCGGTCGCGAGTGCGGCCAGGACATCCTCGGTGCGCATTTCCCCACCTTATGGATAGGCGAGGACCAATCGCCACCGAGAACGCGGCCACGGCCGGACGGTAGCCTTAGGCCGGACGACATAACCCCGACTTGCTAAGACTGGATGAACGACGATGCATCGGTACAGGTCTCACACCTGCGGCGAGCTCCGCGCCTCTGACGTCGGCGCCGACGTCCGACTGAGCGGCTGGCTGCACAATCGCAGGGACCTGGGCGGCATCCTCTTCATCGATCTGCGCGACCACTACGGTCTGGTCCAGCTTGTCGCCCGCCCCGGCACCGCCGCCAACGAGGCGCTCTCGAAGCTCACGAAGGAGACCGTCGTCCGTATCGACGGCACGGTCTCCGCGCGCGGTACGGAGAACGTCAACCCGGAGCTGCCGACCGGCGAGATCGAGATCGAGGTCTCCGAGGTCGAGGTCCTCGGCGCGGCCGGCCCGCTGCCGTTCACGATCAACGCCGAGGACGGCGTCAACGAGGAACGGCGCCTGGAGTACCGCTTCCTCGACCTGCGCCGTGAGCGCATGCACCGCAACATCATGCTGCGTACGGCCGTCATCTCCGCCATCCGGCACAAGATGACCGCGCTCGGCTTCAACGAGATGGCCACCCCGATCCTCACCGCGACCTCCCCCGAGGGCGCCCGTGACTTCGTGGTCCCCTCCCGCCTGAACCCCGGCAAGTTCTACGCGCTGCCGCAGGCGCCGCAGCAGTTCAAGCAGCTGCTGATGATCTCGGGCTTCGACCGCTACTTCCAGATCGCACCGTGCTTCCGCGACGAGGACGCCCGCGCCGACCGCTCGCCGGGCGAGTTCTACCAGCTCGACGTCGAGATGAGCTTCGTCGAGCAGGAGGACGTCTTCCGGCCGATCGAGAAGCTGATGACCGAGCTCTTCGAGGAGTTCGGCAACGGCCGCCATGTCACCTCCCCCTTCCCGCGCATTCCGTTCCGCGAGTCGATGCTGAAGTACGGCAACGACAAGCCGGACCTGCGGGCCAAGCTGGAACTGGTCGACATCTCGGACGTCTTCGCGGACTCCGAGTTCAAGGCGTTCGCCGGCAAGCACGTCCGCGCCCTGCCGGTGCCCGACACCGCGGGACAGTCGCGCAAGTTCTTCGACGGGCTCGGTGACTTCGCCGTCGAGCACGGCGCGAAGGGCCTGGCCTGGGTGCGGGTCGGCGAGGACGGGACGCTGAGCGGCCCGATCGCCAAGTTCCTCACCGAGGAGAACGTCAAGGACCTCACCGCGCGTCTCGCACTCGCCCCCGGCCACGCGATCTTCTTCGGCGCGGGCGAGTTCGACGAGGTCTCCAAGATCATGAGCGCGGTCCGCGTCGAAACCGCCAAGCGCGCGGGGCACTTCGAGGAAGGCGTCTTCCGGTTCTGCTGGATCGTCGACTTCCCGATGTACGAGAAGGACGAGGAGACCGGGAAGATCGACTTCTCGCACAACCCGTTCTCGATGCCCCAGGGCGGCCTTGACGACCTGGAGACCAAGGACCCGCTGGACATCCTCGCCTGGCAGTACGACATCGTCTGCAACGGCATCGAGCTGTCCTCCGGCGCGATCCGTAACCACGAGCCCGAGCTGATGCTCAAGGCGTTCGAGATCGCCGGATACGACCGCGAGACCGTCGAGCACGAATTCGCGGGCATGCTCCGCGCGTTCCGCCTCGGCGCCCCGCCGCACGGCGGTATCGCCCCGGGCGTCGACCGCATCGTGATGCTGCTGGCCGACGAGCCGAACATCCGCGAGACGATCGCCTTCCCGCTCAACGGCAACGCGCAGGACCTGATGATGGGCGCGCCGACCGAACTGGACGAGACCCGCCTGCGCGAACTGAACATCGCCCTCCGCAAGCCGGTAGCCAAATCCGGCGAATAACGACGCCGTTGGAGCCCCCAAGAGGCCCGTAACCGACAAGAGGCCCGCAACCAAAAGGTTCCGGGCCTCTTCTCGTGCGGCGCGGCTGAATCAGCTCAGCGTCCTTGCTAACGGGCTTTGAGGCGCTCCATGAATTCGGGTACGCCGGCGACTTGCCGGTAGGGCGTGAAGGCCGACGCGAGTTCGCGGACCAGGGTGACGCACCGCCCGGCACCAATCCGCTCGGCCAGGTCGAGCGACTCGGTGGTGACGGCGAGGGCTTGCTCAACCTCACGTGAGCGCAGGAGGCTGCGGGCCTCGTAGGTGAGGAAGATCCCTCGCGTCTTGTCCCGTGCGCGGGGCAGCAGGCCCATTCCCTCGTCGATACGGGCATGGGCCTCTTCGGTGCGGCCGAGGTCGAGCAGGCATTGGCCGGAGTCGACGGCCAGGTCCGCGGTGCTCATCCATGCGCACCACCCGGGCGCCGGGTCGGTGGCATCGGCCAGCAGCTCGGTCTCGGCGGCGGACAGGTCGCGGTAGCAGGCGGCGCGCTCGCCGAGCGCGGCGTGCGCGCGAGCCCGGCGAAGGAACAGGAGGGACCGGGCGGTCGGGTGCTGGGTGTGGATCAGAGCCTGGCTGAGTGGTTCGACCGCGGCGGAAGGCTCGCTGAGCCAGATGGACTGGTACGCGAAGTCGGACAGGACTCCGGCGCCCAGGTCACGGTCGCGGGCGGCGTGCGCGCTCGTCAGGGCGGCGTTCCAGAGTTTGCCCGCCGCGTAGTGCCGGCCTTGGTCAAAGCGGTGCCAGCCGCAGGTGCTGGCCAGCGATGCGGCCAGGAGGTGCAGCCGCCTGCCGGTGACCTCGGTGTAGTTGTCGCCGTCGATGAGATCGGTGACCGTCTCGAGGTGGGCGTCCATCAGCTTCGCAGTGTGCTGGCGCTGTTCGGTCGGCAGGGTGGTCAGCTTGGCACTGGTGTCCTCCAGCCAGTCGACCAGTTTCGTGTCGACGGTCTTGCCGTTCAGGGCGGTGGTGAGCCGTTCAGGCTCGATCGCGGCCCACTGGGCAGAGAGGCCGGCCAGCGCGATTGCGCTGTAGGCCATGAAATTGCGGCGGTCCATCGCGGTTCTCTGGGCCTCTCGAAGTGCTTGGACGGTGAACGCGGAGCCCAGGGGCAGCGGAGTGTCGTAGCCCGGGAGCCAGCAGGGCCAGCCCAGCAGCTCGACTTCCTCGATGGGGACTTCGAGGGCTTCGGCGATCCAGAACTGAGAGTCCTGGTTCGGCTCCTTGATCCAGTTCTCCCACTTGCTGATGGCCTGCTTGTCCGCGCCGGACCGGAGCCCGTGCCTGCGGGCGGCCTTGTCCATGCGTAGGGCCAGGCCGGTCTGGGACAGGTTGCCGCGCAGTTGCCGGGCGTACACGAGAGGGTGCCGGATCGGGTCGTCCACGCCTCAATTCCATCATCGACAGTAACCGAAAGCCTACTGCGCGCACAGGCAGACCACCCCGGGACTACAGACAATGCCTGTCCGACTACGGGCAGTTGGGCTGTACTCGACACGCATCGACAAGTCCCCTCACGAAGCGGAAGAAGTCTGCTCATGAAGCGACGCGCGGCAGTCATCGGCCTCGGCCACCAGGCACTCGAAGACCACCTGCCCGGCCTGCTCGGCTCCAGCAGGGCCGAGCTCGTCGCGGTCTGCGACAACGACCCGGGCGCCCTTCGCGCCCATCAGGAAGCCCACCAGGTCCCGGCCTTCGCCAGAGCCGCCGACCTGCTGGACGCTGTGGAGCCGGACTTCGTGATCGTCGCGGTCCCGCACCACGCGGGCCGGGCCGTGACCGAGGAGTGCGCGTCCCGGGGCGTGCACATCCTCAAGGAGAAGCCGTTCGCGACCTCCCCGGAGGAGGCCCGCGAGCTCGCGGCGATCTGCGAAACGGGCGGGGTGGAGCTGATGGTCACGCTCCAGCGGCGGTTCAACCCGATCTATACCTCCGTGGTGCAGTTCCTCGACCAGATCGGCACCCCATTCCTGATCGACGGTCAGTACACCTTCCACACGGATGACCCCGGCGCCGGGTGGCGCGGGGACGTGAAGCAGGCCGGCGGCGGCTGCATCATCGACATGGGCTACCACCTGGTCGACCTGCTGCTGTGGTACTTCGGCATGCCCAACCGCGTCATGGCCGACTTCTCCACGGCCGCGCTGCCCGACGGCGGCTACGACGCCGAGGACACCGCCGTCATCCAGCTTGGCTACGACTCCGACCTCTACGGCACGGTGCTGCTGTCGCGCTGGATGGCCCCGAAGACCGAGAGACTGCACGTCGTCGGTACGCGAGGCTCCGTGCTGCTGACGAAGGGCCAGGTCCAGCGGCTCGCCCTGGACGGCTCGGTGGTCGAGAAGCTGACCCGCCCGCAGGCGCCCGCGAGTGCTGCCACCGCCCAGATCGACTACTTCTGCCGGGTCCTGGACGGCGAACGCCCCAACACCTCCGGCCCTGAGCAGCACCTCGCCCATGCTGCCTTCATCGCCTCCTGCTACCGGTCCAAGGCGGTCGGGCGCTACATCGACCCGAAGGAGATGTTGTGACCAACACCCTCGCCCTGCTCGGTGGCGACGCCGTGGTGACTGCCGACGGCCCGCACTTCGAATGGCCGCCGATCGACGACACCACCCGGGCCAAGGTCGCCGCCCAGCTCGACACCGCGATCTCCATCCCCGGCCGGAGCGGCATCGTGGCCGAGCTGGAGGACGCCCTGCAGGAGTACTTCGGCGTCCGGCACGCGGTCACCACCAGCTCCGGCACCGCCGCCCTGCACGCTGCCTACTCGGCCGCGCGGATCACGGCCGGCGACGAGGTGATCGTCCCGGCCTGGACCTTCCACGCCACCGCCTCACCACTGTTCCACCTGTGCGCGGTGCCGGTGCTCTGCGAGACCGGCCCGGACGGCAACATCGACCCGACCCGGGTCGAAGAGCTGATCACCCGGCGCACCCGGGCCATCATGGTCACCCACCTGTGGGGCAGGCCGGCCGCCATGCTCTCCCTGCGGTCCATCGCCAAGGGCCACAATCTGGCCTTGCTGGAGGACTGCTCGCACGCCCACGGCGCGTCCCACGGCGGCCAGAAGGTCGGCACTTTCGGCCTTGCCGGTGCCTTCTCCCTCAACGGCCCCAAGCCGCTTTCCGGCGGTGAGGGCGGGTTTGTCCTCACCGATGACGACGACACGTACTACCGGTTGCTGACCTTCGCCCACTACAACAAGCGGGCCAAGTCCGAGATCCCGGCCGAGCACCCGCTGGCCAAGTACGCGGTCACCGGGTCCGGCCTCAAACTCCGCATTCACCCGCTGGCCGCAGCCCTTGCGCACGACCAGCTCAGCCGCCTCGACAGCTACCTCGCCGGCCGGGCCGAGATGGCCGCCTATCTCACCGCGGAGTTCGCGCGTATCCCCGGGTTCGAGGTCATGCCGATGCCCGACGGGGTGGTCTCGTCCTGGTATGGATTGACGCTCACCTACCACCCCGGCGAGCTCGACGGCTTGAGCATCGAACGCTTCCACCAGGCTCTGGTGGCCGAGGGCGCGACCGAGTTCGACCGGCCCGGCTCCACCTGTCCCATGAACCAGCTCCCGCTCTACCAGCACCCGGCGATGCTGTTCCCCGGCCATCCGCGCTCCCACCGCCGGTACGGGGCAGGGGACTTCCCGATCGCCGAGCGCGCCCACGCGCACACGATCAAGCTCCCGGTCTGGCATCGTGAGGAGGATCGTCCGCTGGCAGCGAGTTACGTCCGCGCGGCCCTCAAGGTGAGCGACCGCCACAAGGAGCTGTTGTGATCTCCCCCTTCTCCGATCCCGCCTTCGCCCCGGGCCTGCTGTTCGACGCCCAGGAGGCCGGGGTCACCCGATTCGTTGTTGCCGCAGTCATCACGGACGGGGCCCGCGTGCTCCTCCTGCGCAGGCCCGCCGACGACTTCATGCCGGGTCTGTGGGAGTTGCCGTCCGGGAAGGTCGAGCCGGGTGAGGAGTTCGAGAAGGCTTTGCCGCGGGAGACGCAGGAGGAGACCGGCCTCAGGATCGACCAGATCACCGCCTACCTCGGGTGTTTCGACTACACCTCCAAGAGTGGCGCTCTCACCCGCCAGCTCACCTTCGAGGTCACGGTCGAGAAGGCCGTGCTGGTCACCCTCACCGAGCACGACGACCACACCTGGGCCGACCGCAGCGAGCTACCCGGCGTCAGCGACGCGGTGCGGGAACTGATCACTCGCTGACCGGGCAGTTATACGGCGGTATCCGTCACCCGCTGCGTCGCCGGCGGCGCGCTCGCGTACGTACGCGGCTAAGGGCCCGGGACCGTGGCTGGGTCCGGGCCCTTTCCGTGGTGCTTCGTGCGCTCGCGCCTATGCGGTGGGCTTTTCCTCCAGGCGGGGGAACAGCACCGCGCCCTTCGTTACCGTCGCGCCTGCGGGGAGCTGGCCCCAGACGCCCGCGTTCTGGACCTTCTGGTCCGCGAGTGCGCCCAGCGACTCCGCCGCGCCCAGTGAGTCCCACAGCTTCTGCGAGGTCTCCGGCATCACCGCGTTGAGCAGGACGGCGACCGCGCGCAGCGACTCGGAGGCCGTGTAGAGGATCGTCGCCAGCCGTGCCTGGCCCTCGGCCGACTCGTCCTTCGCGACCTTCCAGGGCTCCTGCTCGGTCAGATAGCCGTTGACCCGCTTCACGAAGTCGAAGACCGCCGCGATACCGCCCGCGAAGTCCAGCTCCTCGCCGATCTTCCGGTCCGCCTCGGCGACCGCCGCGGCCAGTGCGTCCCGTACGGCCTGCTCGGCGTCGCCCGCCGCCGTGTCCGCGGGCAGCGCGCCGCCGAAGTACTTGCCGACCATCGCCGCGACGCGCGAGGCGAGGTTGCCGAAGTCGTTGGCCAGCTCGGAGGTGTAGCGGGCGCTGAAGTCCTCCCACGAGAACGAGCCGTCCTGCCCGAAGGCGATGGCCCGCAGGAAGTACCAGCGGTACGCGTCGACGCCGAAGTGCGAGGTCAGGTCCTGCGGCTTGATGCCGGTCAGATTCGACTTCGACATCTTCTCGCCGCCGACCATCAGCCAGCCGTTGGCGGCGACCCTGCCGGGCACGGGCAGACCCTGGGCCATCAGCATGGCGGGCCAGATGATCGTGTGGAAGCGCAGGATGTCCTTGCCGATGAGGTGGACGTCCGCGGGGAAGGTCGAGTCGAACTTCGCCTGGTTGGCGCCGTAGCCGACGGCCGTTGCGTAGTTGAGGAGCGCGTCGATCCACACATAGATGACGTGCTTCTCGTCCCACGGCACCGGGACGCCCCAGTCGAAGGTCGAGCGCGAGATCGACAGGTCCTGGAGGCCCTGCTTGACGAAGTTCACGACCTCGTTGCGGGCGGACTCGGGCTGGATGAAGCCGGGGTTGGCCTCGTAGTGCTCCAGCAGCTTCGTGGCGTACGCGCTGAGCTTGAAGAAGTAGTTCTCCTCCTTGAGGATCTCCACCGGCGTCTTGTGGATCGCGCACAGCTTGACGCCGTTGTCGTCCTCGATCAGCTCGCCGGGGAGTTTGTACTCCTCGCAGCCCACGCAGTACGGGCCTTCGTAGCCGCCCTTGTAGATCTCGTCCTTGTCGTACAGGTCCTGCACGAACTCCTGCACACGGTCGGTGTGCCGCTTCTCCGTCGTCCGGATGAAGTCGTCGTTCGCGATGTTCAGGTGCTCCCAGAGGGGCTTCCAGGACTCCTCGACGAGCTTGTCGCACCACTCCTGCGGGGTGACCCCGTTCGCTTCCGCGGTGCGCATGATCTTCTGACCGTGCTCGTCCGTGCCGGTGAGGTACCACACCTTCTCGCCGCGCTGGCGATGCCAGCGGGAGAGCACGTCGCCTGCGACGGTCGTGTAGGCGTGGCCCAGGTGAGGAGCGTCGTTGACGTAGTAAATGGGGGTGGTGACGTAGTACGCCTTCCCACCCTGCTCTTCGGATCCAGTGGCCGCCATGGTCGAAATGGTATAGGCCCGGCGATGGTCCCTTCACATCGATAAAGGGTGGTGGACGGCGGTGGGCAGCCTTCGACAGCGGTGAGGCCGGCGGCGGGGCCCGGGGGGTGGGGCGCGGTGCTGGAGAGCTTTGCGAAACACCCTTTGCCGTAGACAGGCCCATCCTGGGAGGAGAAGGGCATCATGAACGAAGAGGGACAGGGGCTCACGGTAGAGCGCCGGGCGGGGCACGAGGCGGGGGACGAGGGTATGCGGGTACTGGTCGCCGAGGACGAGGAGGTCCTGGCCGAGCTGGTGGCCACCGGGCTGCGGCGGGCGGGATTCGCCGTCGACACGGTGTACAGCGGTGACGCGGCCCTCGCCTATCTGGGACTGCACGACTACGACGTGGTCGTCCTCGACCGCGATCTGCCGCGCGTCCACGGCGACGACGTCGCGCGCAAGCTGGTCGCCGAGTCGTCCCGTACGCGCATTCTGATGCTCACCGCGTCCGCGTCCATGGAGGAGCGGGTCGCGGGCCTCGACCTGGGCGCGGACGACTATCTGGGCAAGCCCTTCGAGTTCCCCGAGCTGGTCTCCCGGGTGCGCGCCCTGCGGCGGCGCAGCGCCAGGCCCGTACCGCCGCAGCTGGAGCGGCACGGGGTGCGGCTCGATTCCGTACGGCGGACGGCTTCGCGGGACGGGCAGCCGCTGGATCTCTCGCCCAAGGAGTTCTCCGTCCTGCAGATCCTGCTGGAGGCGGACGGGGCGCCGGTCTCGGCGGAAGAGCTGCTGGAGCGGGCCTGGGACGCGCACGCGGATCCGTTCACGGGCGCCGTCCGGGTCTGTCTGAGCAAGCTGCGGGGCAAGCTCGGCGATCCGCCGCTGATCCGTACGGTGCAGGGCGTGGGATACGCCCTGTGATGCGGCCGATAGGCGCGATACGCGCGGGCACGTGGCCCGCGCCGATCGCCGGCTCCACCATCCGTACCCGCATCGCGCTCATCTACGGCGGGGTCTTCGTCGTGCTCGGCGGCTGTCTGCTGACCGTGGTCAATCTGCTCTCCAACGCCGGTACGGAGAACGAGGCCGCGGCCATCGCCGCCCGGGTGGCGCCGGTCCCGGTGGCGCCCGCGCTGCCCGCCGCATCGGTGCGCGGGCTGATCACCGGGCGGCAGATCGCGCCGGTCACGGTCTACCAGGTCACCGACAACGTCAGCGACGCCGCCTCCCACGAGATGCTGTTCTGGTCGATCGCCGCGCTGCTGGTGATGGCGGCGTGCGCGGTGGGGGTCGGCTGGTGGACGGCGGGGCGGGTGCTGCGGCCGGTGCACGCGATGACGGCCAAGGCCCGTCGGCTCTCCGAGCGCAATCTCCATGAGCGGATCGGGGCGAGCGGTCCCGACGACGAGCTGAAGGAACTGGGCGACACGCTGGACGCGCTGCTGGCGCGGCTGCAGAAGGCCTTCGACAGCCAGCGCAGGTTCATCGCGAACGCCTCGCACGAGCTGCGGACCCCGCTGGCGACGCAGCGCGCCGCGATCCAGGTCGGTCTTGAGGACCTCTGCTCACCGGAGGAGCTGGCCCGTACGAAGCAGACCCTGCTCGACAACAACCGGCGCAGTGAGCAGCTCATCGAGGGACTGCTCGTGCTGGCGCGGAGCGAGCGCGAGGTCGAGGACCAGGAGCTGGTCGATCTGGGCGAGACGGTGGCGGAGGAGGCGGCTCGGTACGGCCTGTCCGCGTCCGGCGTGGACGGGGGCGCCGGCGCCGGTGCGGACGCGGGTGCCGGTGGGGACGCGGACGCGGACGCGGGTGCGGGTGCAGGTGCTGGTGCCGGTGGTTGCGTGGTGCGGGGGAACCGGCTGTTAATCGGTCAGTTGGTGGGAAACCTGCTGGCCAACGCGGTCTCGTACAACGTGCCCGGCGGGGCGGTGGAGATCTCCGTCCGCGGGTGCGTGCTCGTGGTGCGTAACAACGGTCCCGAGGTCGCCGAGGCGGACATCCCCGCGCTGTTCGAACCGTTCAGACGGGGTGAGGGCCGCGATCGGATGGGCCCGGGGGCGGGGCTCGGTCTCTCCATCGTGCGCTCGATCGCGGTGGCGCACGGGGGGACGGTCACGGCGGCGCCGGGCGGGCCCGGCGGGGGTCTGACGGTGACAGTGACGCTGCCGCCGGCCGCGCGTGACTGACGCGGGCCGACGGCAGCGGTCGGTTCATCTCGGTGCTTGTCGTTTGGTGCGTTACGGCTTCCAGCCGGCGAGCAGCTCGCGGTAGAGATCGGCGTCCGCGACCTCGCGGGGCGCCGGTCCCGCGTGGGTGAACCCGACGTTGTCCATCCCCAGCTTGCGCAGGAAGTCGAACGCCTTGGAGTCGTGCTCCCCGAACGCCACGAACGACCAGTAGAACGGCTTGCCCGCCACATCGATGAGCGCCTGCTTCGCGGGCTGCTTGGCGTCGGGCGCCCCGTCCGTCTGGAAGACGACGAGCACCGGCCCTTCGGCCCCCGACTTCTCGTGGTGCTCGACGACCTCTTCGACGGCCCGGTGGTAGCTGGTACGGCCCATGCGCCCGAAGCCGGCGTGCGCCGTGTCCACGACGCTCTCGTACGCGGTGAGAGCGAGGTCGGCCGTGCCGTCGATGTCGGTGGAGAAGAACACCGTGTGGACGACGGCCTTCTCGTCGAGGTGGGCGGCGAGGGCGAGCGTCTGCTCGGCGAGGTGCTGGGCGCTGCCGTCCTTGTAGTACGGCCGCATGGAGCCCGACCGGTCGAGAACGAGATACACGCTGGCGCGCTGCCCGTCGATCCCCCGGCCCTTGAGCGCGTCCCCGGCGGCTGCGTAGTGGTCGACGAGCCCGGGGGCGATGGCCTCCGGGCTCGGGGTGGACAGGGGCGCGGTCGCGGCGGCGGTCGCCGCTACGGGTACGGGCTCGGGCGCGGGTACGGGCTCGGGCGTGGGTACCGGCGTGGGTACGGGCTCGGGTTCGGCCGCCTCCGTGGTGTCGTCCGCGATGACCGGCTCGGGTGCCGGCGTGGCCACGGGCTCGGGCGCGATCTCCCGAGCCGCGGCGTTGTCGGCCTCAGCCGCGGTCTCCGCCTCAGGCGCAGCCTCGTCCGTGTCAGCAGCCACGACCTCAGGCTCGGTCTCGGCCACGACCTCAGCCACGACCTCAGGCTCGGTCTCGGCCACGACCTCAGCCACGACCTCAGGCTCGGTCTCGGCCACGACCTCAGGCTCGGTCTCAGGCTCGGTCTCGGCCACGACCTCAGGCTCGGTCTCGGCCTCCGGCGTCGTGGGGGCCGGAACGGCCGCCTCTGACGTGGTGGTTGGCTCCGGCGTGCTCTCCGGCTCGTTCTCCGGCTCGCTCTCCGGCGCCGGGGCGACCGGGTCCTCGGCGTCCGCCGGGACGACCGGGTCGGCCTCCGCCTGCGGGTTGTTCCTCGGGGCCGTAACGTCCACCGGCGGTACGGGCGTTGCCTCCGGCTCGGCGTCCGTCGCCGTCGTGTCAGCGGCAGTGTCTGCGGCGGCGGCAGCAGCAGCGTCAGCGTCAGCGTCTGCGGCAGCGGCCGGTTCCGGCTCCGCCGTCGTCTGTGCCGGGACCGTCGCTGACGGTGCGTCGTCGGTCGAGCGCGTCGTCTGCGCCGGGACGGTTCCGTCCTGCGCGGCCGGGCGGGGGTTGTCGAACGCCGCGGCCACCAGGTCCGCGGCCCCCTCCGCCGAGGACGACGCGCGGGCCGGCGCCGGCACGGTCACGCCCGAGTCGGCCGCAGCCGTACCCGTAGCCGTCGCCGTAGCGGTGCCCGCCGTTGTCTTCGTCGTCGTCTCCGTGGCCGCGACCGTCTCCGTGCCCGTACCCGTCTCCGGGTCCTTGGGCGCCGGCTTCGCCGACTCCGTACGGTCGGCCTGGGGCGGTACGGAGGCTGCCACCGACTCGTTGCGGTCCTCCGCACGGTCGCGTCCGAACACCTTGCGCAGCAAGCTCCGAATGCCCATATGCGAGGCCTTTCAGATGAGTTGGGTGCGGTGTCCGCCCCGCCGCCGGAGAGTCACGAAAAACGCGGCATCCCTGGCCAGGGCGGATACGTAAGGTTAGCGGCCGCTCGGAGTGATCTCCGGCAGGGGCGGCCAACGCGCACCCGGGCAGGTCAAGGGCCGACGACCGCCCCGCCGTCGTACGAGCCCTGCCCCGCCGTCGTACGAGCCCCGCGCCGGCCGCCGTACGAGCCCCGCTCCCCGGTCGCCCCACATTCATCGCCCGTTCACCCGGACGCCTCCGCCGTGCTGGGATCTCCACCTAGCGTCACCGCCGAGACATCCCGACACCCTGTCGGCTGTGTCGGCGCGGGGCGCGCGCCGAAACCACCCCATTCTCGGAGGCGAAAGTGCGCAAACTGCTGCCGCTGCTCAACTCTCACCCAGGCGGACGCTCCGCTCTGACCTGCCGCTACCGCTGCGGCGATGCCTGTTTCCACGAAGTACCCAACAAGAGTGACAACGAGTACGTCGGCGACGTCATCGCCGGTGCGCTGTCCCGCCGTTCCATGATGCGAGCCGCCGCCGTCGTGACGGTCGCCGCCGCCGCGGGCACCGCCGTCATCGGTGGCCCCGGTGACTCCCCGGCCGTCGCCGCCCCGCTCGGCACAGACGCCCACGCCAAGGGCAAGACCCCCACGGTGGACGGCGCCCGCGGCCTCCGCTTCACCCCCGTCGCCCCCAACACCGCCGACCAGGTGACCATCCCCTCCGGCTACAGCCAGAACGTCGTCATCCGCTGGGGTGACCCCATCCTGCGCGGTGCGCCGGACTTCAACCCGGACAAGCAGACCGCCAAGGCGCAGGCCGGCCAGTTCGGCTACAACAACGACTTCCTGAGCCTGCTCCCCCTCAAGGGCGAGCGCGGCCGCCAGGTCCTCGTGGCCAACCACGAGTACACCGACGAAATCCTCATGTTCAAGGGGTACGACCCCGCGAAGCCGACCCGCGAGCAGGTGGAGATCGCCTGGGCCGCCCACGGCCTCTCCGTCGTCGTGGTCGAGGAGGACCGCAAGAGCGGCAAGCTCACCGCCGTCACCCGCCACCAGCTCAACCGCCGTCTGACCGTCACCAGTGAGTTCGTTCTCACCGGACCGGCCGCGGGCAGCGACCTGCTGCGCACCTCGGCGGACCGTACGGGCAGCAGGGTCCGCGGCACGCTCAACAACTGCGGCGGCGGTACGACCCCCTGGGGCACCACGCTGCACGGCGAGGAGAACTTCAACCAGTACTTCGCCAACGGATCGAGCGCGACGGACCTGCGTTACGGCATCGGCACCGCCGCCACCGAGCGCAAGTGGGAGCTGTTCGACAAGCGCTTCGACCTCAAGCAGGAGCCCAACGAGGCCCACCGCTTCGGCTGGATCGTCGAACTGGACCCGTACGACCCGGACTCCACGCCCAAGAAGCGCACCGCCCTCGGCCGCTTCAAGCACGAGGCCGCGCAGCCGCGTCTCACCGCCGACGGCCGCCCCGTCGTGTACATGGGTGACGACGAGCGCTTCGACTACCTGTACAAGTTCGTCTCGTCGAAGCAGATGAAGAAGGGCAGCGGCCGCGCCGCCCACGAGCACAACCTCACGCTGCTCGACGAGGGCACGCTGTATGTCGCCAAGCTCACCGGTGACAGCCCGGCCGGCGAGTTCGACGGCACCGGCAAGCTCCCGAACGACGGCGAGTTCGACGGTTCCGGCGTCTGGATCCCGCTCGCCACCGGCGATGTGTCGCACGTTCCCGGCATGACCGCCGACGAGGTGTACGTCTTCACGCGCCTCGCGGGCGACAAGGTCGGCGCCACCAAGATGGACCGTCCCGAGGACGTCGAGCCGTCGCCGCGCACCGGCCGGGTCTACGTCGCGCTGACGAACAACACCGACCGCGGCAAGGCGGGCAAGGCGGGCGCCGACGAGGCCAACCCCCGTAACGCCAACAAGCACGGCCACATCCTGGAGCTCGCCGAGAACTGGGACGACCCGGCCGGCGACGGCTTCGCCTGGCGGCTCTTCCTGGTCGCGGGCGACCCGAAGGACCCCGCCACCTACTTCGCGGGCTTCCCCAAGGAGAAGGTCAGCCCGATCTCCTGCCCCGACAACGTCGCCTTCGACCCGCACGGCAACCTGTGGATCTCGACGGACGGCAATCAGCTCGGCACGCACGACGGCCTGTTCGGTGTCGCAACGCAGGGTGACCGGCGTGGTGAGCTCAAGCAGTTCCTGACCATGCCGAACGGTGCGGAGACCTGCGGGCCGATCGTTCAGGACCGCCGGGTCCTGGTCGCCGTGCAGCACCCGGGTGAGATCGACGGCGCGACCGTCGAGAAGCCGGCGAGCGCGTGGCCGGACGGACCGGGGAAGATCGTCCGCCCGTCGGTGGTCTCGGTCTGGCGCAAGGACGGCAGCGACATCGGCGTCTGACGCGCGAGGGTCGCGGGGTGGCGCCGACTCGGACCGGCGTCACCCCCCGTTGCTCCGACTCGGACGGGCGTCACCCCCCCCGTTCCTCCGACTCGGACGGGCGTCACCCCGTTCCTCCGGCCGATTCGCGTCTACCCTCGATACATGGCTTCTGACGCTGAGGTTCCGGGCAGTGGGACGGTACGGGTCGACAGCTGGATCTGGTCCGTACGGCTCACCAAGACACGCTCCCAGGCGGCCGCCGCCTGCCGCGCGGGCCATGTCCGCGTCAACGGTGACCGGGTCAAGCCCGCGCACACGCTCAAGTCCGGCGACGAGGTGCGCCTGCGGCACGCGGGCCGGGACAGGATCGTGGTGGTCTCGCGCATCGTACGGAAGCGGGTGGGCCCGCCGGTGGCGGTGGAGTGCTACGTGGACAACAGTCCCCCGCCCCCGCCGCGCGAACTGGTGACCCCCATCGCCCTGCGCGACCGAGGGGCCGGCCGCCCGACCAAGCGCGACCGCAGGGACCTGGACCGATTGCAGGATCGCCTGCTGGGGAGGTCCGACTGACGGTCCGGCCGAGGGTCCGACTGACGGTCCGACTGAGGGGTGCTCTTAAATCGCTCACAGTCATCTCTGCTGTACGGACAGTAAAAGTCCGTGCGGCAGGGAAGGTCAGTTCCATGAGCCACGACGGTGAACAGTGCGACCGGTACGACCAGTATGACCAGCGGCAACAGCGCGAACAGCACCAGCAGAACCAGCAGCGTGACCAGGACGCGCGGCATGTGACGTTCCGGCTGCCCTGTCACCCCCGTAGCGTGGGACGGGCGCGTGAGGTCCTCTGCCGGGACATGGACCTGCCCGGGGACTCCGGCGCGACCGCCGCTCTTCTTCTGTCGGAGCTCGTCACCAACGCCCTGCGCCACGGCAGTCCGCCCGGCCGGGAGATCGCCGTCAGCCTGCACCGTGCCGACGGGCTCCTCCGGCTGGAGGTCGAGGACGCCGGGGACTATCTGCCGCGGCCGCGGACCCCCGGTCTGGACGAGGAGTGCGGGCGGGGCCTCGCTCTTGTCTCCGCGCTCGCCGACGACTGGGGGGTGGCGCCCCGTCAGGGGCCGGGGAAGCGGGTCTGGGTGACGCTCAAGGTGTTCGGCCGGTGAGTCCGGTGGGCCCGGTGGGCCCGGTGAGGCCGGTCCGCCGTTGCGGGGACGCGATGGCCCGCGCCGCTTTCACCTCCTGGCGCAGCGGAGCGAGTACGCCCTTCTCGTCGCCCGCCAGCTCCGTCCGTACCTCGACCAGGACCTCGCTCGACCGCAGCGCGGCCGCCATGTCGCGCAGTTGGCGTTCGATGTCGGCGATCTCCGCCGGGGCGGGCGGCGGGGCTCCGTGGTTGACGCGGACGCGGGCCGCCGTCGTCGTGTCGACGATGCGTTCCACCGCGACGACCAGTGGCCACCAGGCCGCCGCCCGCGCTCCCATGGGCGGCGGCTCGGTCAGGGCCCGCTGGAATTCGGTGCGTACGACCGACAGATCGCGGTAGATACGGCGGCGCCTGCGCACCCGTTCGGCCTGGTCCGCCCGTTCGGCCCGGCGTGCCCGCCCACTCGTGACGCCGTCACCCGTGACGCCGTCACCCGTGGTGCCGAACGCGTACCGCGCGTACTCCGCCGCGTCCTCGACCGCGTCCGCGAGCCGGTCCCCGATCCGGGTGTGCCAGCTCTCCGGCCAGAGCAGATAGCCCGCGATCAGTGCGATCCCGCAGCCGATCATGCTGTCGATGAACCGGGTGAGGATCAGGCCGACGCCCTGGTGGCTGAGGAAATCGGAGAGCAGCAGGATGACCGGTGTGACGGCCGCCGTCTGGAAGGCGTACCCCTTCGCGGACACGGCGGGGACGATCGCGGCGAGGACGAGCATGGCCGGCACGTCCCACCAGCCGAGCGGTACTTCCGCCAGGACCGCCGCGGCGACGACGAGCCCCGCCACCGTGCCCACCGCGCGCAGTACGGCGCGCGAGAAGACCGAACCGAAGTCCGGTTTGAGGACGAAGGTGACCGTGAGGGTGATCCAGTACGAGCGTGGCACCGGCACCAGCGACACCAGCGCCTGCGCCAGTCCGATGCAGAGCGCGAGGCGCAGCCCGTACCGCCAGGAAGCCTCGGAGAGCAGGACATTGCGCGCCGCGCGGCGGGCGCGGATCCGCAGGGCGGCGGGGCGGCCGAGCCGGTCGTCGACGTTGTTGGGGTCGGGTTCGGCCTGGTACACGACGGACGCGGCGTGCCGGATCGCGCTGTCGACGGCGCGTTCGGAAGGGGTGCCCGGCGCGGGCAGGTCCAGCGCGGGATCGCCCGTACGGCCCTCGGCGACCGCGTCCGCCAACTCCCGTACGGCGGCCGGGACCGCGGCGAGCAGCGGGCGGCCGCGCAGATGGGCGGCGGGTGCTGCCTCGACCAGCGGGATGATCACATTCAGCTGGGTGAGCAGCCGTACGAGAGAACTGCGCCGGCCGTGGTCGCGGGCGCGCCGGGCGAGGACGACGTCGTACGCCTCGTTGAGGGAGAGGGTGACGGCCTGCCTTTTGGTGTCGTAGTCCGGACCGCCGGCGGCCTCCAGCAGATCGGCCAGTGCGCGGTACGTCCCGGCGACGGCGGCCCGTTCCTGCATCCGGCCGCGCACCGGCCAGGCCAGCAGCGTCATGACGAGGACGAACAGCCCGCCGACGCCGAGCAGCAGCGGGGCCGTCCACCACGGCTTCGGCAACGGAAGTCCCGCGCCCAGTACGGCGGTGAGCAGGAGCAGCAGACCGGAGGACGAGGCCACCGCGCCGATCGAGGAGATCATCCCGGAGATGAGCGCGATCAGGGTCAGTACCGCCACGGTCAGCCAGCCCTGCCCGAAGACGAGCGTGCCGAGCGTGATGCCTAGGGCGCCGAAGAACTGGGAGACGGCGATGGTGAGGAGCCGCATCCGGTACGCGTCGGCGGTGTCGCTTATGACGCCGTACAGCGCGCCCATCGACACGAGCGCGCCGTAGGCGGGCCGGTCGACGGCGAGGCCGGCCGCGAGGGGTACGGCCAGGGCGACGGAGGCGCGGGCGGCGGCGGCCCAGGGGATGGGGGCGGGCTTCGGGCGCAGACTCGCGAGCAGCCACTCGGGCGGGGACAGCCGGCCCGCCTGCCGGCGCCGGCCTTTGTCGCGCGGCGATCGGTCGCCGTCGCGCGGGTCCTCAGGTTCTCCCATGGGCGACACACTGACGTATGGGGTGGAGAAACGTCAGCTCTGTCCGCCGTGGGTGACCGGGTCTGTCCGCCGTGGGTGACCGGGCGGCTCAGCCTTGGTATCCCTCGACCTCGCTCGGCGGGCGGACCGCCGCCTCGTCCGGGTTCTCGCCGAACTCCGACTTGGCGCGGCGCTGCCGCAGCAGGTCCCAGCACTGGTCGAGCCGGACTTCGACGGAGCGCAGCCGCGCCTGCTC
Source organism: Streptomyces sp. NPDC042201 (assembly GCF_055582185.1). Taxonomy (NCBI): domain Bacteria; kingdom Bacillati; phylum Actinomycetota; class Actinomycetes; order Kitasatosporales; family Streptomycetaceae; genus Streptomyces; species Streptomyces sp. NPDC042201. The sequence continues at coordinate 440,239 of NZ_JBVJDS010000001.1, forward strand.
CTCGTCCGCGAGGCCGAGATGCTGGGTCGAGCGTTCGCGCAGATGGCGTTCTTCGGCGACGAGGGCGCCGATGTCGTCGAGGATCTCGTCGTTGTTGCCGGTGGCGTTCATGACTGCTCGGCCTCCCTTGCGACGGTATGGGCCTTTGGGGACAGCAGCGGTGGCTGCTGTCCCCAAAGGCCCATAGCGTGTCGTCGGGTTGAACCCGTTCGTATGCGGATTGCGGTTCGGGACGTCTAGGTTCGGGCTGTATGGGACGTTACGCGGTCGGTGGTCAGCGCCCAGATCACGAACGCCGAGAGGGCCATGCCGACGACCGCCCAGACGGGCTGGTAGGGCAGGTAGAGGAACTGAGCCACGAGGTTCAGCGCCGCGAATGCGATACCTGCGTACCGTGCCCAGGGGACGCGCATGAGAATGGCCAGACCGGTGACGGCGACCAGGACGCCTATCGCCAGATGGATCCAGCCCCACGACGTCAGGTTGAAGGTGTAGGCGTAGCCGGTGACGCGGTTGAGGAAGGCGTCATGGCTGATGGCGACTATGCCCTGAAGGATGTTCGTGACCCCAGAGACCAGCATGAGGACACCGGCGAAGAACGCTCCGCCTGTGGCCCAGGCTGCCTTCTTTCCCATGTGAGCTCCGGTGCCTGCGCCAGTGCCGGTGCCCATGTTCATGCCTGCGCCGGCTCCTTGTCCGGTACCGCCGGTTCCTGCGCCTGTGCCCATGCCCGTTCCGGGGGGCCGATGTGTTGTGTTCTGGCTCATAACCCCATGGTGCTCCAAATGACACAAAAGGGACATTCGACCGGGTGGGATCGGTATAAAGATTCAGTAAAGTCCGGTGAGGGATGCCCGTGGCGCCGCGTTGAACCGGTCCGGATGTTCCAGGTGCGGCAGCTGGGCCGCCGTCAGGAGCGGTCCGGCGCACCCGCCCCCGCGGACACCGGGGTACGCCCCGGGGGAGCCGGCCGGCCCCGCCGCAGCAGGCCCGTGAGCCCGGCGGCCAGAGCGAGGACGAGCCCGACGGCGAGGACGATCCAGGCCGTCGCGCGGAGCGAGTCGGTCAGCGCGTTGTAGATCGCGGCGGCCGCCGACCGGTCACCGTTGTCCGGCAGTTCTTCGAGGATGGTCCCGCGCGCCACCATGACGACGACGGCCAGCAGAACCGCGCCGACCGCGAGGGCGAGCCCGACGCCGATCAGCGCCCGGCGCCGGCGCACCGCGAGCAGCACGGCGAGGGCCGTGAGCACCACCGTCCCCACGGCCAGCCAGATCCCGGCCGCGCGGAGCCCCTGGATGACATCGCGCCAGACCCCGAGCCCGTTGGCCTCCAGGACCGTGATGGTGCTGTGCCGCACGGGGATCCGGTTGGCGAACGGCACCGAGTCCTTGATCAGCTGCGCCTTCACCTGTTCGGTGATGGGCGCCAGATCGATGGTCACCCTGCTGCCGCCGCCGTTGGTCAGAACCTGCTCGGCGGCGGTGTGCGCGGCGCGGCTCGCGGTCTTCCACGCGGACTTGAATGCCTCGGTGGTGGAGAAGGACAGCACGGCCTCGTGCAGCAGAGTACGGACCTGGTCCTGGAGCGGCCCCAGGTCGATCTGCGTCATGACCCCGTCGGTGATCCGTTTGGCGACGGCGGTCTGTACGTCGGTGTCGGAGGCGAGCGGTGCCATGGCGGAGACGAAGCGGTCGGCGTTGTTGATCTCCAGATCGGCCCAGGCCGCGATGGCGCTCAACGGAGTGAGGACCGCCAGCAGGGCGATCAGCGCCGTGGAAAGGAAGGTCCGCACGTCTCCAGGGAACGCGGAGCGGGCGGTGGGCGCGAGCGGTGCGCCGCCGACCCGGTGAGGGGCCACGGGTTGCCGCGCGTGACGGGCGGGTGTGCCCTGGAGAAGAGGGGGATGTGAGGGAAGGAGTTCCCCGCCATGGCTACACATGCGCCGATGCCCGCGCGGCACCACGCCCCTCCACGCATCCGTCCACGCGCCTCACGGCCCGTCTCACGGCGCGCTTCTCCACTCACCTTGGGGCTGGCTGTCCTGCTGGGCCTCATCTACGGCGCGTACGCGGCCTTCATCGCCCGCGGCGGCGGAGCGGCCACGTACGGACAGCTCGCCCTGGGTCTGATCTCCGCGGCGGCGATGGGCATACTGATCTACGGCCTCGTCCAGATGGGCCGCATGCTGCCCAGGGAACTGCGCGCCGGAGCCTGGGGGCTCCTGGTCGGCGGGTCGATGGGGTTCCTCTACAGCCTCACCGGACACAGCGTGCTGCTGTCGTCGGGAATCGGCCTGGCCATCGGTGCCGGCGCCATCATCGTGACGTTCTACGTCTTCTACACGAGAGACACCTGACCAGACGCCCCCCGCCCCCCACCGTGCGGCCCGCCGGATCGTATCCCGCGGGCCGCTCCTCCGCGTGTGACCTCTCTCAGCCTCTGCGTAGAGTCGCCGATCGCGCTCGTGCTTGACCTTCCTCCCTGGGGAAGCGCCAGCATCGGTCGGGCCGGGCGAGGTGCCCGGCATGAGGAGGAAGCATGGGTTCGCTGACGATCGGTGCGTTCGCCCGTGCGTCCAGGCTGTCCGCGAAGGCGCTGCGCCGCTACGACGAGCTGGGGTTGCTGCGGCCGGCTCGCGTCGACCCGTACACCGGCTACCGGTACTACGACGAGACGCAGTTGGAGCGTGCCCGGCTGGTGGCGTGGCTCCGGCGCATCGGGATGCCGCTGGCCCGTATCGGCGACGTGTGCGATCTCTACGAGACGGACGCGGCCGCGGCGGGCCGGGATGTCCGGGCGTACTGGGCTCGGGTGGAGGCGGAGACCGCCGCCCGCCGGGACCTGGCGACCTTCCTCATCGACCATCTGTCGGGGCTTCCGGCAGGGAAGGACGCTGCTGCCATGTCATCTGATGGGAACGCTCCCCTCGGGATCCGTTACGCGGCTCGCTCGGACCGAGGTCTGGTCCGGGAGACCAACCAGGACGCGGCGTATGCCGGGTCGCGGCTGCTCGCCGTCGCGGACGGCTACGGGGGCGAGGGGGCGCACGCCAGTACGGCCGCGATCGAGGCGCTGAAGTCGCTGGCGGGTCCGTCGCCGGCGGGTCCGGATTGGGGCTCGGACACGGGGTCGTCGGGCTCGGGGCGGGGAGTGGGCCCGCTGCCGGGCGGGGATCTGCTCAACGCGCTGGCGGAGTCCGTGGAAGGGGTGAACCGAGCCGTGAACGGCCTGGCCGATTCCGGTACGACGCTCACCGCCATGCTGTGGACCGGCTCGCAGCTGGCGCTGGTCCATATCGGCGACACGCGCGCGTATCTGCTGCGGGACGGGGAGTTCTTCCAGATCACGCACGACCACTCGGTAGTGCAGTCGATGATCGACGAAGGCACTCTCAGCGCCGAGGAGGCAGCCTCGCACCCGCAGCGGGCCATGCTGCTGAGGGCGCTGGACGGCAGTGCGGGCCTCGCCCGCCCCGATCTGCGGCTGCATGACGCGCGGGCGGGCGACCGCTATCTGCTCTGCTCCGACGGACTCTTCGCGGCGGTGCCTCCGGAGGCGATCCGGGACGTCGTCACCACGGCCGACGGCCCCGAACCAGCGGTCCGGGACCTGATCGACCTGGCTCGACGCGCGGGCGGGCCGGACAATATCGCCTGCGTCGTCGCCGACGTGTCGGCGCTCTGACGGCGCCCCGCGGCGGGGTGCGGCCCCTGCTCCACCACGCCCACCCAGGAGCCGGTGTCAGTCTTCGGTGGCTTCTCCGCGGACCACGACCACCGGGCAGGTCGCGTGCTGGGTGACGTGGAGGCTGACCGAGCCCAGTAGGGCCGCGCGGAAGCCGCTGTAGCCGCGGTCGCCGACCACCAGGAGGGCCGCTCCCTCGGCGGTTTCCAGCAGGGCCTGGGCGGCGGGGCCGCCGACGACGTGGCGCTCGACCGCGGCCGCGACGTCCGGGGCCAGGGTCTTTTCCAGCGCCTCGTCCAGGATCTGCCGGGCCAGCTGCTCCGGGTCGAACTCCGGCGGGGTGCCCGGCATCATCGCCGCCCAGCCGGTCGCCGGGTACTCCCAGCCGATCACGGCGCTCACCTGGTCGCCGGTCAGCCTCGCCTGCCGTACGGCCCAGCGCAGCGCCTTCAGGGAAGGTTCCGAGCCGTCGACGCCGACCACGATCCTGCTGCTCATGACGCTCCTCCTGCTGATCGTTCATCTCGTGCCACTGCGGACAAACCTACGCAAGGTCCGCGAGGAGCCGTTCGAAGGGCACCACATCGTCCCCCTCTTCGCTCTCCTGTCCCTTCTGCCCCGTAGGGGTGGTCTCAGGCGCCCGCCCCCGCAGCAGCGCGGCGAACTCGCCGCCGGCCCGGTCGATCCTGGCCGGCAGCCCGCCCGCGTACGCGTCGGCGCCCGCGCCCCAGTCGTCGGTCGCGGCGAAGACTGCGGTCGGCAGCGTCAGCGCGTGCAGATACGAGAACAGCGGGCGCATCGCGTGCTCCACCGCGAGCGAGTGACGCGCGGTGCCGCCGGTCGCCGCGAGCAGTACGGGCGTACCGCGCAGCGCGTCCGGCTCGACCAGGTCGAAGAACGACTTGAACAGTCCGCTGTACGAAGCCGCGAAGACCGGGCTCACGACGATCAGGCCGTCCGCCCCGGTCACCGTCTCCAGCGCCGCGCGCAGCGCGGCCGCCGGGAAGCCGGTGACCAGGTTGTTCGCTATGTCGACGGCCAGATCGCGCAGTTCGACGACTGTGACCTCCGCCTTGCGGTCCTCGGCGGCCAGCTCCCGTACGGTCGCCTCCGCCAGCCGGCCGGCCAGCAGCCTGGTCGACGACGGCTTGCTCAGCCCGGCCGAGACGGCGACGAGCTTCAAGGGCTCCATGGTCAGACCTCCTTCGAGACGATGTCCGGCGTCGACGCGACCGCGGCCGGGTGGACAGGTCCTGCCGGGACTCCGGCCGGCCGCAGCGCCGCGAACTCCTTGCGCAGCACCGGTACGACCTCCTCGCCGAGCAGGTCCAGCTGCTCGAGCACGGTCTTCAGCGGCAGCCCCGCGTGGTCCATCAGGAACAGCTGGCGCTGGTAGTCGCCGAAGGAGTCACGGAAGGCCAGGGTCTTCTCGATGACCTCCTGCGGACTGCCCACGACCAGGGGCGTCTGCTCGGTGAACTCCTCCAGCGAGGGCCCGTGCCCGTACACCGGCGCGTTGTCGAAGTACGGACGGAATTCCCGTACCGCGTCCTGCGAGTTCTTACGGATGAACGCCTGGCCGCCCAGGCCGACGATCGCCTGCTCGGGCGTGCCGTGTCCGTAGTGCGCGTACCGCTTCCGGTAGAGGCGGATCAGCTTCTGGAAGTGCTCCTTGGGCCAGAAGATGTTGTTGGCGAAGAAGCCGTCTCCGTAGTACGCGGCCTGCTCGGCGATCTCGGGCGAGCGGATCGAGCCGTGCCAGACGAACGGCGGGGTGCCGTCCAGCGGCCGGGGCGTGGAGGTGAAGCCCTGGAGCGGCGTACGGAACTTGCCCTCCCAGTCGACGACGTCCTCCCGCCACAGCTTGTGCAGCAGCGCGTACTTCTCGATGGCGAGCGGTATGCCCTGGCGGATGTCCTCGCCGAACCACGGATAGACCGGCCCGGTGTTCCCGCGCCCCATCATCAGGTCGACGCGCCCGTCGGCCAGGTGCTGGAGCATCGCGAAGTCCTCGGCGATCTTCACCGGGTCGTTGGTGGTGATCAGCGTGGTGGAGGTGGAGAGGATCAGCCGCTCGGTGGTGGCCGCGATGTAGCCGAGCATGGTGGTGGGGGAGGAGGGGACGAAGGGCGGGTTGTGGTGCTCGCCGGTGGCGAAGACGTCCAGTCCGACTTCCTCCGCCTTCTGCGCGATGGCGACCATCGCCTTGATCCGCTCGTGCTCGGTCGGCGTACGTCCGGTGGTCGGGTCGGCCGTGACATCACCGACGCTGAAGATCCCGAACTGCATCGCGCTCACCCCTCGAATTCCAGATAGTTGAAACTTGAACTGTCCGCTACAACGGTAAGCCCCCGACCGCTATTCCCGGGCCCCGGGGCGTACGGGGAAACGACGAAGCGGCACTACCTCGCGCCAGTGGTTCATGGAGGCGCTGAACGAGGTAGTGCCGCGATATCGGAATCTGACAGGGCTCGAAGCCCGGGACAGGGGCCTGGGGCCCGGGACAGGGGCCCAGTACGGCAGGGCTTAGTACGGCTTGGCCCGCTTCGCGAAGGCCGGCGCCATATTGTCCTGCGAGGCGCGGGGGAAGGCGACCGTGTTCGGATCCCCGTCCGAGACGTACCAGCTCTTCCCGGCGGCGAGCTTGTCCAGCCACCGGGACGAACCGAACTCGGCGTCCGCGTCCTTCGGCCCCGCCGAGCGGATCCGCGGGATCGCGTCGGGCGTGAACGCCTTGGCGAACGGCGAGACCGAGGGGTTGGCCCCCACGAGGTACACCCCGTCGTAGCGGTAGCCCGTTCCCCGCGCGGCGACCTCGGCCGGCTGGGGCATGGCCCCGAAGGGCAGGGCGAGGGACGTGACCTGGTTTCCGGGCGCGGACTTCAGGATCGCCTGCTGTCCGGCAGCGATGGCCTGCGTGGCGCCCGCCTGGTCCAGGGAGCGCAGGTTCTGGTGGCGGTCGGTGTGGTTGCCGACCTCGCACCCGTGCTCCTTCAGCCAGGTCAGCGCCTTGGCGGAACCGGTGGCCGAGAAGGCGTCCGCGTTGACGAAGAAGGTCGCCACCGGCTTGAACGTGGGGTACTTCTTCGCCGTCTCCGTGAGGATGGCGATGGCCGTGTCCGGCGCCGGGGTGCCGTCCTGGGCCAGGCGCACCTGACTGTTGGTCGAGTCGTCGAACGTGAGGACCACCGGGTGTGTTCCGGCCGGGATGTCGATGCGGCCCGTCTGGAAGTCCCGGGCGGTGACCGGTACGTACTTCTCCCGGGCGAGGCGCTCCAGCTCGGCCCGGAAATCGGCCGGGGTGCGGTCATAGACGCTGGCCGGCTTCGCGGTGAGCTGGTGGTACATCAGCACCGGCACCTGGCCGAGCTCGTCGGCGCCGACCTCCGCCGGATCTTTCGCGGCGGCGGGGCTGGCGGCGGCCGAGGCGGCGGCCTGCCCTTCCCCGGCGGACGGTGACGACCCCGGGGAACAGCCCGAGGCGAGCAGGGCGGCGCCTGCCAGGGCGCAGAGCGGGACGAGCGGGTGGCGCATGAGGGACCTCCAAGGCGAACGTGTCGCGCCATCCCTACCGGCGGCGGGAGCCCCCGTACCGCACCGTCCCCTGGATGGCGCAGTCACCACGCCGGGGCCGCACGGGGCCGTTCGTGTGAAATCCGGTCAGAACAGGAGGACCGGCACGCCGTACGGCAATCAATGGAAGGACCCACCCGGCACAGCCCGAAGGACGTCATGATGGCCACGAGACACATATCGAACTACGCCTCCTCCTACCGTCCCCGCCGTCGTTCCCGCCAGCGCGCCCTGATAGTCACGGCCGGCGCGCTCGCACTGGCCGGAGTGGGCTGGACCTTCCTCGCGCCGGGACCGGGCGTGCAGGGTCTCACCGACGGCGCCGTCCTCGACGGGCGCAAGGCCGCCCAGGTCAGCGTCTACCTCAACGCCAAGGACGCCGGCAGTCCGGACAAGGTGCGCGCCACCTTCAACGGCGCGCGGGTTCCCGTCACAGCGGAGGGCGCCCGTCTGAAGGTCGCCCTCCCGCGGCTGGCCGAGGGCAAGCACTCCCTGGTGGTGGAGGGCGACAGCAGCCTCCCCTTCGCCTCCTACCGGGAGGTCGTGGACTTCACCGTGGACGCCACCGCTCCCGACCTGAAGGTGACCGACCCCGAGGTCAAGGACGCCGCCGGCCCCGTGACCATCGCCGGCAAGGCCGCCACCGACGCCCAGGTGACCGTCGACGGCAAGAAGGTCTCCGTCGACAAGGCCGGGGCCTTCAAGATCACGGTGCCCAAGGGCACCCCCCTCGTGACGGTCACCGCCGTGGACCGCGCCGGAAACACCACCACCAAGGCCGTGTCAGCCCGGGGCCGTCGCCCCATGATCCGTGCCGCGCACATCACCGCCATCGGCTGGGGCAACGACACCCTGCGCGGCAACATCCTCGCCCTGGTCCGCAGCGGCAAGCTCAACGCCGTACAGCTGGACGTCAAGGACGAGGACGGCGAGGTCGGTTACGCCTCCCAGGTGCCGCTGGCCCGTCAGATCGGCGCGGCCAAGGGCTACTACGACGCCCGCAAGGCGATAGCCGAAATCCACGCGGCCGGCGCCCAGGTCATCGGCCGCATCGTCGCCTTCCGCGACCACAAGCTCGCCGCGGCGGCCTGGAAGTCCGGCAAGCGCGACCAGATCGTGCTGACCCCCGCCGGAGAGCCCTACGGCGGCGGCCAGTACGGAGCCCTGTCCTTCACCAACTTCGCCAACCCCACGGTCCGCAAGTACAACCAGGACCTCGCCGTCGAAGCGTCTCAGCTCGGCTTCGACGACATCCTCTACGACTACGTGCGCCGCCCCGACGGCCCGCTGGCGCAGATGCGCTTCCCGGGCATCGGGTCCGCCACGCCCGAGCAGTCCATCACCTCGTTCGTCGCCGACACCCGGACCGCGATGCGCCCGCACGCCAAGTACCTCGGTGTCTCGGTCTTCGGCATAGCCGCCACCCGGCCCACCGAGATCGCCCAGGACATCGCGGCCCTGGTCAAGGTCAGCGACTACATCGCGCCGATGGTCTACCCGTCCCACTGGGGACCGGGGGAGTACGGCGTCGCCAACCCCGACACCGCCCCGTACGCGATCGTGCAGCGCTCGCTCGCCGACTTCGCCCGCCAGACGAAGGGCACCCAGACCGAGGTCGTCCCGTGGCTCCAGGACTTCTCGATGGGCAGCACCTACGGGCCGGCCCAGGTGGCCGAACAGATCAAGGGCGCGGCGGCCAACAAGATGAACTCCTTCATCCTCTGGAACGCCGGCGCCCGCTACCAGGGTGCGGCGCTCCAGCAGATCGCCGCGCGCTGACGCGGCGCGTCGAGGAGGTGTAGTTCCTGGTGGCAGAGGCGAACTGGCGGCAGACCGCCGGTTCGCCTCTGCCCGGTCGGCGGGGCGGGGGTTTTAACAGGTGATCGACCGACTGGATGACTATGACCCGTAAATATATGGTTGATAACGCTTTGTGCCTGATCATGGAGATTCCTTGCCATTCGTATGAGAGGGACATCCATGGCGGACAATCAGCTCGACCGGGCCAAGCAGGCCGTTGGACCGATCGGCCTCGTCACCCCGGTGGGCGCCACGGCCGCCACCCGGGCGCCGGCGCCGGACGAGGAGTGGGAGCTGCCGAACGGCAGTGCCAGGGTCTACTACGGCGAGGGAAGTGACGGGATCTCCGCCCCGGTCCTTCTGGCCGACGGGTTCAACCTGGGGCCGACCGACCACGACTGGCTGTGGGCCGGGCTGGAGAACGGGCAGTTCCCGTTCATCAGCCGGCTTCGGGCCCGGGGGCGGACCGTCGTCCTCCTGGGGTTCGACGAGCGCAGCGCGTCGATCCTGGACAACGCCCAGACCATGATCGCGGCCATCCAGCGCACCAACGCCGAGCAGCGCGGCGACACCCCGCTGCTGGTCGGCGGCTTCAGCATGGGCGGCATGGTCGCCCGGTACGCGCTCGCCAAGCTGGAGCACGAGGGAATCGACCACCGCACGCAGGTGTACCTCTCCTACGACACCCCGCACCGTGGTGCGTGGGTGCCGATCGGGCTCCAGGCGTTCGCGCAGTACGTGGCGCCGCTCGACGACACCTACGCCCGGCAGATCAACAGTGACGCCTCCCAGCAGATGCTGTGGCGTCATCTGGACGCGGTCGACGGCACCCCGCGGGAGAGCGTGAAGCGCACCGAATTCCTGCGCGCGCTCCATGATGTCGGCGGGTGGCCCCGCAGGCCGCGCACGCTGGGCATCGCCAACGGCGCCGGGAACGGGCAGGGCAACCAGGTCCCGGCCGGAAAGGACGCGCTCAGCTGCGCCGGGCCGTTCTTCGACCAGACACGGCTGATCACCCAGGCGCGTGGCAGCAAGGTGACGGTCGGGGAGCTGGCCGGCGTGCTGGGCGGCCCGCACACGGTGACCACCAGCGGATTCCCCGAGCTCGACGGTGCGCCGGGCGGCACGCTGGAGTCCTTCGGGATCCTCGGCGACACCCTGGAGTCCTTCGGGGAGAAGATCGACCTGCCCTACCGTTCGGCGTGCTTCGTGCCGTCCGTCAGCGCGGTCGCGGTACGCGATCTCGACCGGCAGGAGGACCTGTACGTCGACATCGACAGCCTGTCGCCGGAGGAGAGCGAGCTGGACGAGTTCGTCCTCTCCGCGACCAATGACCCGCACACCCTGATGACCGAAGAGCTCGGTAACTGGATCCTGGAGCGCCTGCCGAGCTGATTGTGTGATCCCGCGGGCTTGAAGCCGACGGCGTTCCTGGGGCGGGAGACCGGATTGACGGTCGTACCCAGGAACGTCCGGCCACTACCACCACCGCCGGTCCGGCATAAGCCATAAGCTCGCCGCATGGTGCGGAGCGAGGCAGAAGATGTCGACGGTTACCTGGCCGAGGTCCCGGAAGAACGCAAGGACGCGCTGACCGGGCTGCGGGCGCTGTGCCGCGCGGAGCTCAAGGGGTTCAGCGAGGTCATGGCGTACGGGATGCCCGCGTACGAGCGGGACGGAGTCACCGAGATCGCCTTCGCGAGCCAGAAGCAGTACGTCTCCTTCTACCTCATGCGGAGCGACGTCCGCGAGGCGTTCGACGAGCGGCTCGCCGGGCAGGACATGGGCAAGGGCTGTCTCCGTTTCCGTAAGCCGGAGAAGATCGACTTCGATCTGGTACGGGATCTGCTGAGGGCCACCGCGGCCCGCCCGGGCACGATCTGCTGAGATCATGAGCGGCAACACGCTTACAGACCAGCTGGAGTGATGCCGCCGTGAGCCCCGTTCCCCCCGACCCCTCCGTGCTCAACCCGATACCCGGACAGTCGCGTGTGGTGCTCCTGAAGCCTCTGGTGACGTCCCCGCTGATCGAGGTGGGTGAGTACTCCTACTACGACGATCCCGATGAGCCGACGGCTTTCGAGACCCGCAACGTGCTCTACCACTACGGTCCGGAAAAGCTGGTCATCGGGAAGTTCTGCGCGCTGGGCACCGGGGTGCGGTTCCTCATGAACGGCGCCAACCACCGTATGGACGGCCCCTCGACGTTCCCCTTCCCCATCATGGGCGGCGCCTGGGCCGAGCACGTCGACCTCATCACCGGCCTGCCCGGCCGCGGGGACACCGTGGTCGGCAACGACGTCTGGTTCGGCTACCGCGCCATGGTGATGCCGGGAGTCACCATCGGCCACGGCGCGATCATCGCCTCCGGCGCGGTCGTCGTCGACGACGTCCCCGACTACGGCATCGCCGGCGGCAACCCGGCCAAGCTCATCCGTACCCGCTACAGCGAGCAGGACATCGCCCGCCTGCTCGCTCTGGCCTGGTGGGACTGGCCCGCCGAGCACCTCACCACGCATCTGCGCACCCTCATGTCCGGCAGTGTCGACGCCCTCGAAGCCGCCGCCCCGGCCGGCAGGTGACAGCCCGGCACCCGTCCGGCCGGCGTCAGGGGCTGGTGAGGATGACGAGTTGCTGGGTCGCCCGGGTCATCGCGACATAGCGGTCGACCGCTCCTTCGACGCCCTCGCCGAACGCCTCCGGGTCGATGAGGACGACCAGGTCGAATTCGAGCCCCTTCGACAGTTCCGGGGTCAGCGACCGGACGCGGGACGTCGTCCGGAAGGTGGGATCGCCGATGACGCAGGCGATCCCGTCGGCATGTGCGGCGAGCCAGGTGTCGAGGACCGCGCTCAGATCCGCGGCGGATCCGTGGACGACGGGGACGCCGCCGCTGCGGATCGAGGTCGGCACGTTGGCGTCCGGGAGTACGGCCCGGATGACCGGCTCGGCCTCCGCCATGATCTCTTCCGGCGTCCGGTAGTTGATGCTCAGGGAGGCCAGGGTGATCCGGCCGAGCCCGATCCGTTCGAGCCGTTCCCGCCACGACTCCGTGAACCCGTGCCTGGCCTGGGCACGGTCCCCGACGATGGTGAAGCTCCGGGACGGGCACCGGAGCAGCAGCATCTGCCACTCCGCGTCGGTCAGTTCCTGGGCCTCATCCACGACGATGTGCGCGAACGGGCCGGCGAGCAGGTCCGGTTCGGCGCTGGGCGATGCGCTCTCGTCGACCAGGGAGTCCTTCATGTCCTGTCCGTGCAGCATCGTCAGCACACCTTCACCGTCGTCATCCGCCTGCAGCAGGACATCGACGACCTTGGCCATCTGCTCGCGTTCGGCGGCGACAAAGGCGTGATGCCGGCGCTTACGTCGTGACTCCTCCGGGTCGCCGAGCCGCTGCCGGGCCGCGTCCAGGAGCGGCAGGTCGGACACCGTCCAGGCCTGGGCGTCCGCGCGCCGCAGCAGCGCTACGTCATCGGGGCCGAGCCAGGGAGCGCACTTGCGCAGGTAGGCGGGTACCGACCACAGGTCTCCGACGAGGTCTGCCGCTTCGAGCAGCGGCCACGCGTGGTTGAAGGCCGTGAGCAGTTCCCTGTTCCGCGGCAGCGACTTACGGAGCGGGCCGGCCGAGGCGTCGTCGTCGTGCTTGTCCACCAGGATCGTGAGCAGCTCCTCCCAGACCTGGTCGCGCGCCTCGTTGTGCGGAGTACCGGCTTCCGCCGCTTCGAACGCCACGGCCCAGTCGTCGGCGCTCAGCCAGATGTCGGACCAGTGGGTCGTGACCGTCATCCCCTTGGTGGGCGGCTCCTCGTAGAACCTGACGGCCGTCTCGATCGCCTTCACCAGATTCGCGGACGACTTCAGGCGGGCCACGTCCGGGTCGGTCTCGACCGCTGCCGCCGCTCCCTCGGCGACGAGGTCCCGCAGGGTGCAGGTCTGCACGCCCTCCTCCCCGAGGCTGGGGAGCACGTCGGCGACATAGCCCAGGTAGGGCTGGTGCGGACCGACGAACAGCACGCCGCCCCGGCGGTGACCGAGACGGGGGTCGGAGTAGAGGAGGTAGGCGGAGCGGTGCAGAGCGACGACGGTCTTCCCCGTACCCGGACCGCCGTCGACGACGAGAGCGCCACGGGATCCCGCGCGGATGATGGCGTCCTGGTCGGCCTGGATGGTGCCGAGCACGTCTCGCATCCGCGGCGACCGGTTGCTGCCCAGGCCGGCGATGAAGGCGGACTGGTCGTCGAGCGCGGCGTGCCCGGCGAACCCGTCCGAGGTGAACACCTCGTCCCAGTAGTCGCTGATCTGGCCGCGGGTCCAGCGATACCTGCGGCGGCTCGCCAGCTCCATCGGGTTGGCGTGGGTGGCTCCGAAGAACGGCTCGGCCGCGGGGGAGCGCCAGTCGAGCAGCAGCCGGCGGCCCGTGCTGTCCGTAAGGCCGAGTCGTCCGACGTACACGGGCTCGGGGCTGTCCGCGCCGACCATGTGTCCGAGGCACAGGTCCAGACCGAAGCGACGCAGGGCGCGCAGGCGAGCGGTCAGCCGGTGGATCTCCACGTCCCGGTCCATCGCCTGCCGGCCTGCGCCGCCGGGCGCCCTGCGCTCGGCATCGAGGAGGTCGGACAGCTCGGCGATCGACTGTTCGAGGCACTCCGCGATGGCCGCGAAGTGCTGCTCGTCGCCGGCGATCAGTGTCGGGTCGGCCTTGGGGGAGAGGCGGTCGGGAAGGTCGAACGCGCTGGTGGTCAGGGGGTTCATGTCCAGTGGGTTCATGTCCTCAGCTCCGATTGACCGCAGCTCCGATTGACCGCGTCGAGCAGCAGCTTCGCAGCCACCGCCGCCCCGTCGGTGCGGATCGTGCCGGCCACGGCGGTCGCTCGTGCGCGGGTTTCCGGGGTCAGGGTCGTTCTGAGCGCGGCTGACAGGGACTCGGTGGTCGGAGTCGGACCGTCGTGTGCCGCGCCGATGCCCAGGTCGGCCACCCGGTCCGCCCAGTACAGCTGGTCCCCGGCCTGGGGTACCACCACCTGAGGAGCGCCGGCCCGGCCGGCCGTCGTGGTCGTCCCCGCGCCGCCGTGGTGCACGACGGCGGCCACCCGGCCGAACAGTGCCTGCTGGTTGACCTCGCCGACGACGAAGCAGTCGTCCTGGTTGTCGATCAGGGCCAGGCCCGCCCAGCCGCGCCCGACGAGTGCGCGGCGGCCCTGCGCGCGGATCGCCTCGACGGCCACCCGGGTGACCTCCTGCGAGACGAGGCACATGCTGCCGAAGCCGACGTACACCGGTGGGGCGCCGGCGTCCAGGAACGCCACCAGCTCGTCAGGGAGCGGGCGTTCGTCCGGCAGGATCCACGCACCGGTGTGTACGACATCGAGGTCCGAGGTCTCCGGCCACGGGCCCAGGGTCGGGTCCGCCACCAGCCACGGCTGGTCGGTGAGCATGAAGGTGCGGACGTCGTCCACCGGCGGCAGACCGATCGAGGCCCGGTGGGTGTTGAGCGCCGGGCCGTGCAGCGTGTTGAAGCTCTGGGCGTTCAGCTCCCACAGCGCCCGGTTGTCGGTCACCTCCGGCGGAAACGGCCCGTCCGGCAGCAGCCCCGCCGGCGGCGCGTGGTGCGGCGACGGCAGAATGAACGGGCAGAAGGTCGCGTACACATAAGGAATGCCCAGCTTCTCGGCCGCCGACCGCGAGGCGAAAAGCGCTAACCCGGTCGCCACGAGGGCGTCACATCCCTCGGCCGCCGCGGTGATGGGGTCGAACTGCGCGGCCAGCTCGGCCACGCGCCGGGAGGCGTCCGCCGCCGATGACGGTCGCACCATCGAGCCCATCGGCCGGCCGATCGGCACCAGCGGCACACCGGCACCGGCCAGCAGCTCCACGAACTCCTGGTCCGGCGGCGCGCACATCCGCGCCTCCGCGCCGAGCTCCCGCAACCGCACCGCGAGTCCCACCATCGGCTCGACGTCCCCGCGCGACCCGTACGTCGACAACAGCACACGCATTTCGCGATTCCCATTTCCGTAAATTCTGGCCTCGATGGGAGATTCTGCGGTACGACCAGGGTCTTGCCGCAAGCCCCCCGGTGCGCTATAAGTTAAGAGTGGAAAGGAGTGGGTACTCCTCTTTTCCCTCCTCGTCCGCTCTGGACGGCCACCTTCCTCGCGAATCGGCAGCGCGCCGCGTACGGCGGTTTTGCCCGCGCCGCAGCCGATATCGAGCGCGTCTATCCGCGATCGGTCAGGAATGGAGAAGCGAAAGCTGCCCCCCCGCCCGTAGCGTGAAACGCGTGCAATCAAGCTTTCCCAGTGCTTCGTCGCCGGCGACGACCACGACCAGGCGCTCTCAGATGGAGACACGATGAACAGGCCCACGAGGACGGACACGCCGTCGCCCGCGTCGCACGCTGCCGACCGCCACGATCTGATCCGCGTGCACGGCACGCGCGTGAACAACCTCAAGGACGTCAGCGTCGAGATCCCGAAGCGCCGGCTGACGGTGTTCACCGGTGTCTCCGGCTCGGGCAAGAGCTCGCTGGTCTTCAACACGATCGCCGCCGAGTCGCAGCGGCTGATCAACGAGACGTACAGCGCCTTCGTGCAGGGCTTCATGCCGACGCTGGCGCGGCCCGAGGTCGACGTACTCGAAGGGCTGACGACCGCGATCATCGTCGACCAGCAGCGGATGGCCGCCGACGCCCGCTCCACGGTCGGCACCGCCACCGACGCCAACGCGATGCTGCGCATCCTCTTCAGCCGGCTCGGGCAGCCGCACATCGGCTCGCCCAACGCGTTCGCCTTCAACGTCCCCTCGGTCCGGGCGAGCGGCGCGATCACGATCGAACGCGGCGCCGGCAAGACCGTGAAACAGACCTTCACCCGCACCGGCGGCATGTGTCCGCGCTGCGAGGGCCGGGGCACGGTCTCCGACATCGACCTCACCCAGCTCTTCGACGACTCCAAGTCGATCGCCGAGGGCGCCATCACCATCCCCGGCTACAAGGTGGACGGCTGGTGGACCGTGGGGATCTACATCGAGTCGGGCTTCCTCGACCCGGACAAGCCGATCCGCGACTACACCGAGACCGAGCTGTACGACTTCCTCCACAAGGAACCGGTCAAGGTGAAGGTCAACGGCGTCAACCTCACCTATGAGGGGCTGATCCCCAAGGTGCAGAAGTCGATGCTGTCCAAGGACCGGGAGGCGCTGCAGCCGCATATCCGGGCGTTCGTGGACCGGGCGGTCACCTTCACCGCCTGTCCCGAGTGCGGCGGCACCCGGCTCAGCGAGGCGGCCCGGTCGTCGCGGGTCGACGGGATCAGCATCGCCGACGCCTGCGCGATGCAGATCAGCGACCTGGCCGAATGGGTCCGCGGTCTCGACGAACCGTCGGTGGCGCCGCTGCTCTCCACGCTGCGACAGACCCTCGACTCCTTCGCGGAGATCGGTCTCGGCTACCTCTCGCTCGACCGGCCGTCGGGCACGCTGTCGGGCGGCGAGGCGCAGCGCGTCAAGATGATCCGCCACCTCGGCTCCTCGCTGACCGATGTCACCTATGTCTTCGACGAGCCCACCACGGGCCTGCACCCCCATGACATCCAGCGGATGAACGCCCTGCTGCTGCGGCTGCGGGACAAGGGCAACACGGTGCTCGTCGTGGAGCACAAGCCGGAGACGATCGCTATCGCCGACCACGTCGTCGACCTCGGCCCCGGCGCCGGTACGGCGGGCGGCACCGTCTGCTTCGAGGGCACCGTCGAGGGGCTGCGGGCCGGCGGCACCCTCACCGGCCGCCATTTCGACGACCGGGCCGTCCTCAAGGAGACGGTGCGGACGCCCACCGGCACGCTGGAGATCCGGGGCGCCACCGCGAACAACCTGCGCGACGTCGATGTCGACATCCCGCTCGGGGTGCTGGCCGTCGTCACCGGCGTCGCCGGTTCCGGCAAGAGCTCGCTCGTACACGGGTCACTGCCCCACCAGCCGGGGGCCGCCGGCGCGGGTGTGGTGTCGATCGACCAGGGCGCGATCCGCGGCTCGCGACGGAGCAACCCGGCGACGTACACCGGGCTGCTCGACCCGATCCGCAAGGCGTTCGCGAAGGTCAACGGCGTGAAGCCGGCGCTGTTCAGCGCCAACTCCGAGGGCGCCTGCCCCAATTGCAACGGCGCCGGTGTCGTCTTCACCGACCTGGCGATGATGGCCGGTGTCGCCAGCGTCTGCGAGGAGTGCGAGGGGAAGCGGTTCCAGGCAGCGGTGCTGGACCATCACCTCGGCGGCCGCGACATCAGCGAGGTGCTCGCGATGTCGGTGACCGAGGCCGAGGAGTTCTTCGGCGCGGGCGAGGCACGCACGCCGGCCGCGCACCGCATCCTCGACCGGCTCGCCGACGTCGGGCTCGGCTACCTCAGCCTCGGCCAGCCGCTCACCACGCTGTCCGGCGGCGAGCGGCAGCGGCTCAAGCTGGCCACCCACATGACCGACAAGGGCGGCGTCTACATCCTCGACGAGCCGACCACCGGCCTTCACCTCGCCGACGTCGAGCAGCTGCTCGGCCTGCTCGACCGGCTCGTCGACTCCGGCAAGTCGGTCATCGTCATCGAGCACCACCAGGCGGTCATGGCGCACGCCGACTGGATCATCGACCTCGGCCCCGGGGCCGGTCACGACGGCGGCCGGATCGTCTTCGAGGGCACCCCCACCGACCTCGTCGCCGCCCGCTCCACCCTCACCGGCGAGCACCTCGCGGCCTACGTCGGCACCTGACCGAGGCCCGTGTCCTGGTCCCAACTGAGGCCGGGGCCAGGGACGTTCGTGAGGAACCGCCGTCGGCGCCCGAGGCGTCTCCTGGTCATAGCGATTCCGATCGGGGGGAACCTTCATGCAGCGACGTCTCAGGTCTACGGCAGGTCTGGCACTGGTGATGACGGCCGCACTTGTGGCCTTGTCCGGGTGTTCGAAGGACTACAGCGACGAGCGCGGCAAGGGCGACGCTCCCGTCAAGGGCAAGCAGGGCGACAGCTCTCCCGCCGAGGTGTTCAACTTCCCCGACGGGTTCGGCAACATCGCCACCAAGTGCGTGGGCCATGGCAACCGGGCGTACGTCACGACGAATGCCACCGGCCCGTCCAACGTGCAGATAGTCCAGGACAGCACCTGCGGAGGGGGAGAGTGAGGCGGAAGGCCCTCGCCGCCGCTGTGCTTCTCTCCCTCGCGCTTACGGTCGGCTGCTCCCAGCAGCACTATGAGGAGCGGGGCAAGGCCGACTCACCGGTGAGTGGACGCAAGGGGGAGGACACCGCCGCCGAGGTCTACAACTTTCCCGACGGCTTCGGCAACCTCGCCACCAAATGCGTCGGCAAGGGCAAGCGCGGCTACGCCACCACGCGCTCCGACCAGAGCACCGACGACGAGGTGATCATCATCCCGGCCAACGCGGTCATTGTGGACGACCCGCGGTGCACGGCCGGTTCCTGACCATCGCCGTACGTGGCGTCGTCACCGTACGCCGGGCCGCTCGCGTCGTCCGTCAGATCTCGTCGTCGTGCAGCAGGGCCGAGCCCTGGCGCAGACCGCGGTTCGGGTTCGGCGACGCGGACGGGTGGCCGATATCCACGGTGAGGTGCAGCCTGGTCCCGCCCCGCCGCCGGTCGGCGGGGTAGCTGCGCGGCTCGGTGGCGGCGAAGACGGTACGGAGGACATCCGCGACGAGCTGCGCCGTGTCCGGGGACGCGGCGATGACGCGTACCTCCGCGAGATCCGGCGGCGGCAGGGTCCGTACGGACAGCCTCTTCGGCGCCACACGGGACGACGGCACCGAGTCCGCCGACGGTACGCGGTCCGACGGTGCGCGGTCGCCGGAGGGGAGATCCGAGCGGGAGCGCGAGCGCGTCATGGGCGCTCGCCCTGCCCCGCACCGGTCCCGGTCCCCGCTTCTGCCGCCGTCCGGGTTCCCGTATCGGTCCCCGTACCGGTTCCAGTTCCGCCGTGGCCTCTGCCCCGGCCCCGGATCCGCAGATGCTGCCGGAAGTGGCCGCGTCCCCAGGTCCGGTGATCATGGGGATCGCCGCGGTCACTGCGACGGACCACGCGGTTCCGCGGATCCCAGAGGGTCTTGCCGAAGGTGTACGTGGCCATGCGCCGCCGGTGCTGTCCGTTGACCAGGTGGATCAGCAGGACTCCCACCGCGATCATGCCCAGGATCACCACCACGCTGATCCAGCCGCCCATCACACGTTCGCCTCCTTCACTTCTCCCGTCTCGTCGGCCTCGCCGGCTTCCTCCACCAGGGCTTCCCGTGCCACCAGAGCGCTCGCGGTCAACAGGTTCCTCGGGTCGGCCGCCGCCTTCATCAGCCGGGCGGCCGCCGCCGCCGACGTCTCGGGCGGGATCACCAGCAGATCCCAGCGGCCCACCGAGTAGGAGAGCAGGATTACCTTGTGCGGGTCCTGCTCCGCCGCGAACCAGCCCACGTGCAGCACGCGGGCCGCCAACTGCACCTTGCGCGGAACCACCGGCCAGTGGGCGGGGTTCACCAGGGCCCGGGTGATCCGGCCCCAGGTGTCGTCCATGGCCGCCACCAGCGGGGGAAGTTCGAGCGCGAGATCACGGGACCTGGGCCACCAGGCGCCGTCCAGCGCCCCCGAACTCCGGCCTCCCGGCGCCAGCGTCAGCCGGACCGGCCGCGCCGACTCGTCAGGCTGTGCCGGGATCTTCCCCGCTTCTGATGCTGCTGCGAGGTCGAGAGTGGTCGTCATATGACTGACCCGCCTCCGGGCGCGTGTTTAGCCGCCCGGGTGTCGTGAGAATCCGGGAACGACACCGGCATGGAAGCGGGTGTACGAAATGCCCTCGGTTACTCCAGCCTACTCCGAAGCTGTCGGTGGCGTAGGGGCGTGCGCGGGCCCGGAAACGCGTGTACGGGCCCGGAAAAAACCAGTTGCCACACGAGGGCGTTGCCCGGAGGCTGGGTCGGGTGAGCGAGGACGAACACCGTGGATTCGATGATCAACCGGCTGCGCCGGCCTTCCCGACGATTGACGCGGCACTGGCCCGGCGATTGATCGACGCGCAGTTCCCGCAGTGGGCCGATCTCCCCGTGGGATCCGTCGCGGTCGGCGGAGTGGACAACCGGACCTTTCATCTCGGCGACGCCATGACGGTGCGGCTGCCCAGCGGCCCGGGGTACGACGGGCAGGTCGACAAGGAACAGCGGTGGCTGCCGTCCCTCGCCGCCCATCTGCCGCTCCCCATCCCCGCCCCTGTGGCGAAGGGGGTGCCCGGCGAGGGCTACCCCCTCAACTGGTCCGTCTACCGGTGGATCAAGGGGGAGACCGCGAGTGACGAGTCCATCGGCGACCTGACCGAGTTCGCCACCGACCTGGCCGGCTTCCTCGTAGCCCTGCAGCGGATCGACCCGGCCGACGGACCGCCGCCCGCGGGGCACGCCGGCTTCCGTGGCGGGCCGCTGACGACGTACGACGACGAGACCCGGCGCACGATCGAGGCGCTGGGCGACCGGATCGCGGGCGAGGCGGCGACCGAGGCGTGGGAGACGGCCCTCCGGGCCACCTGGAACGACAAGCCGGTCTGGTTCCATGGCGATATCGCCTCCGGGAACCTGCTGGTCAGGGACGGGCGGTTGGCCGCTGTCATCGATTTCGGCTGCTCGGGCGTCGGCGATCCCGCGTGTGACACGGTCATCGCGTGGACGCTCCTGTCGGGCGAGAGCCGGCACGCGTTCCGGGACGCGCTGTCCGTCGATCCCGCGACCTGGGCGCGTGGCCGCGGCTGGGCGCTGTGGAAGGCCCTCATCACCTACGCCGAGGGTCTCGACGGCGACCCGGGCAAGGCAGCCGCGGCGAAGCGGGTCCTCGACGAGGTCCTCCGCGAGTGCGGGCAGCCGGCCTGAAGCCGAGTGCGGGCAGCCGGCCTGACGCTCCTCCGGCCGGGCCGTGGAGGGAGCGGGTGCCGGCAGTAGGCTGGAAGAGGCACGAGAACCACGCATAACCATCCGAACTCCTTGCGCTCCTCGCGCGAGCACCACCCGAGGTCTCTCGTACGCCGGTAGTCGCATCGACGTCGCCCCGGACGATCAGCGGGCCCCGCTTCCACAGGACGTCCGCGGACGGGCGGCACGTCATGACGGCCGACTCCTCTTCCACCCACACTTCTTCCACCCACACGTCCACCCATCCGTTTTCCGTACTCACCGCGCATCCCGCGGGGCTGCTGCCGGACACCCTGCACCGCCGGGTGGCGCCGGGGACGGTGCTGCTGCGGCTACGGACCACCTCGGCCCGTGAGGGCCCGCTCGACGGCGCCTGGTGGCCGCACTCCCGGGAGACGGAGGTCGAACTCCCCGCCCTGGTCACGGCCCTGACGGAGCATCTCGGTCCGCTGACCCGGATCGGCCTCGACACGGTCGCCTGGGACGAAGCCCCGGGGCGGCTGATCATTGACGGCCGTGCGGTCCGTATCGACTGGTCGCCGACCGGCGACGACACGGTGCTCGTCACCCGTGGTGAGAACGATCACTTCGCGCTGCTCGTCGTGCCGCCCCGGGCGACCCGGGACGCCGCACGTGAGGCGATGGCGAAGGCCGTACTCGCGGGCAACAGCACGGAAGCGCGACAGATCCTCATCGACACCGGCATCAACCCCGAGCGCGCGGAACGGCGGGCCAAGTGGCACCCGCGTCCGTGAACACGTAATGGCCCCATGGTCGTTGTAGTGAGGGGCGGTAGGAAATGTTCCGCGGCCGTTCTGGCGCGTTTGGCGTTCGCACCGGAAATCATTTGGTTAGGCTCACCTAAGTATCTGGCCGGATCCGATGAGCCGGATCCGATGAGGTTGTCGACCGCTCTATCCATTCAGGGGGGATCATGCCGACACCCAACGCCGTCCTCACCGCCGCACTGGAGGGGGACGAGGTGGCCGGCTTCCGCTACGGCTGCACGCTGCCCGAGGACTCCCTGTGGTGGGACGGCCTGACGCCCGACCGGGGACCGGAGTAGCCGTGTCCGTCCGGTTTCCGCCCTCCGTCGCGCCGCGGTTCGGCGAACTGGCCGCGGAGATACAGTCCTCGGCCGGCGTGAAGGCCGTCCTCGAAGCCGGCCGGTTCCTTGTCGCGGACCACGCCTTTCTCGGCCACCCTGTCGCCGAGCGCCCTCTGCTCTGAGCCTCCCTCCTCATACTCCGGAGCCGCTTCATGACCGTGCCCCCCATTACCCTGCCCGCGCACGCGCGGTCCGCCGTGGACGCGACCGCCGACGCCGAAGGCATCCTGCGCCGGCAGCGTGCCAGGGAGTCCTCGGCACGCACCTACGCCCGTTCGTTCCCGATCGTCCCGGCCCGCGCCAAGGGCATGACGATCGAGGGGACGGACGGCCGCCGCTACCTCGACTGCCTCTCCGGGGCCGGGACGCTGGCACTTGGGCACAACCACCCCGTCGTGCTGGAGGCCGTGCGCCGCACGATGGACAGCGGGGCGCCGCTGCATGTCCTCGACCTGGCGACGCCGGAGAAGGACGACTTCACCGACGCGCTCTTCGCGACGCTCCCGAAGCCCTTCGCCGACCGCGCCAGGATCCACTTCTGCGGTCCCGCGGGCACGGACGCGGTGGAGGCGGCGCTGAAGCTGATGCAGACCGCGACCGGGCGGCGCGGCACGCTCGCGTTCACCGGCGCGTACCACGGCATGACCGCGGGCGCGCTGGCGGCGACCGGCAGTGTCGCGATCAGGGAGCAGGTCGCGGGGAGCGGGTCCGAGGTGACCCGGCTGCCCTATCCGTACGCGTACCGCTGCCCGTTCGGGGTCGGCGGCGAGCGGGGCGCCGAGCTGTCCGCGACGTACACCGAGCGGCTGCTCGACGATCCGTCGGGCGGGGTTGTACGGCCCGCCGCGATGATCCTCGAAGCGGTGCAGGGCGAGGGCGGCGCGGTGCCCGCGCCGGACGGCTGGCTGCGTGCGATGCGGCGGATCACCCGTGAGCGGGAGATCCCGCTGATCGTGGACGAGGTGCAGACGGGTGTCGGGCGCACCGGTGCGTTCTGGGCCATCGAGCACAGCGGGATCGTGCCGGACGCGATCGTGATGTCGAAGGCGATCGGCGGCAGTCTGCCGCTGGCCGTGATCGTCTACGACCAGGACTACGACGGGTGGCTGCCCGGCGCCCACACGGGCACGTTCCGCGGCAACACCCTGGCGATGGCCACGGGTGCGGCGACGCTGCGGTACGTGGCGGGTGAGGGCCTGGTCGAGCGCGCCGCGATTGTCGGCGCGCGGATGACCGCCCGGCTGGAGGGGCTGCGCTCCGAACTGCCGGTGATCGGTGACGTACGGGGCCGCGGCCTGATGATCGGCGTCGAACTGGTCGACCCGGAGGGGCCTTTGGACTCCTGCGGCGCCCACCCGGTCGCGCCGGAGCTGGCGGACCGGGTCCGCTCGGCGTGCCTCGACCGCGGCCTGATCGTCGAGCTGGGCGGCCGCTTCGGCTCCACGCTGCGCCTCCTTCCGCCGCTGGTCATCACGGACGAAGAGGCGGAAGCGGTCCTGGACCGTCTGACGGACGCGATCGTCGAGGCCGCGATCGTCGAGGCCGCGATCGTCGAGGCCGCGGCGGCCGGGCGGCGCTCATGACGACGGAGGCGGAAGCGCTGGTCACGGCGGTGGACGAGGCGCTGCGCGTGGCCGCTCCTCGCGGGATCGATGCCGGCACCGCGCTGTCCGGCGGGGTCGACGGGCCGCAGGCGCTGGAGCCGCTGGTAGCGACCGTCCTGGGCGCGCTCGCCGAGGGCGCCGGGCGGCGTGGCGGGCCCATCGCCGCCGGCCGGCCGGGCGAGACGGCGGCGGCGGTCGCCGAGGTGTTCGGCGGCGCGAGTGCCGTCACCGGCGCCGCCGCGCTCGACCGGCTCACCGTCCTGCTCGCCCAGGGCAGCGCCGATCCGGCCGACGCGTCCTGCGCGGCCCATCTGCACTGCCCGCCCCTCGCCGTCGCGGTCGCGGCCGATCTCGCCGTCTCCGCCCTCAACCCCTCCCAGGACTCCTGGGACCAGGCACCCGCCGCGACCGCCCTGGAGACCCTGCTGCTCCAGGAGCTGGCGCGGCTCGTCGGGTACGACTCCGAGCGGGCCGCGGGGGTGCTCACCTCCGGTGGTACGGAGTCCAATCTGATGGGCCTGATGCTGGCCAGGGACCGCGTGCTCGGCGCGGCGGCCGGGCGGCAGATCGAGCTGGCGGGCGTACCGGGCGCGGGTTCCGGAGCGGGTTCCGGTAGGGGCACCGGCCACGCGGCTCGGCCGCGCATCCTCGCATCCGCCGCCGGGCACTTCTCCGTACAGCGCGCGGCCGCGCTCCTCGGGCTCGGCGAGGACGCGGTGCTGCCGGTTCCCGTCGACCACCAACTGCGCATGGATCCCGAGGCGTTGGCGGCGGCGCTCGACGGCTGCGCCGAGCGCGGGGAACTGCCGCTCGCCATCGTGGCCACGGCGGGAAACACCGACACCGGTGCGATCGACCCGCTGCGCGCGTGCGCGGCGCTCGCCGCCGAGCACGGCGCCTGGCTGCACGTGGACGCCGCGTACGGCGGCGGGGCCCTGCTGTCCGACCGGCTCGCGCCGCTGCTCGACGGCCTCGGACTCGCCGACTCCGTCTCCCTCGACTGGCACAAGCTCGGCTGGCAGCCGGCCGCCGCAGGCATCTTCCTGGTGCGGCACTCGGAGACGTACGCCTCGCTCGCGCGGCGGGCGGTCTATCTCAACCCCGCCGACGACGAGGAGGCCGGTTATCCGAGCCTGCTCGGGCTGTCGCTGCGTACGACGCGCCGCGCCGACGCCTTCAAGATCGCGGTCACGCTGCGGACGCTGGGCCGGGAGGGCCTGGGCCGGCTCGTCGACGCCTGCCGTGAGCTGGCGGAGTCGGGGGCGCGGACCGTACGGGACCATCCGGGGCTGGAGCTGTACTCCGAACCGGTGCTGACGGCCTTCCTGTTCCGCTATCTGCCCGCCGACGAGGCGCGCAGCGACGAGATCAACGCCGAGCTGCGGCGCAGGCTGCTGCGCGAGGGCCGGGCCGTGGTGGGGCGTACGGAACTCCCCGGCGAAGGTCCGGGGCGCGTACGGCTCAAGCTCACCCTGCTCAACCCGCACACCACGCCCGCCGAGGTGGAGCGGCTGCTGCACGCCGTCGTGGCGGCGGGGCGCGCGGAGGAGGACGCGCTGTGACGCGGCCCGTATCGATCCCTGATTCGCCCGACCCGCCGGACCACCCGGACATGCGTCTCGGCGTGCGCGCCGCCCGGGTCGGGTACTA
Organism: Streptomyces sp. NPDC042201; assembly: GCF_055582185.1. NCBI lineage: Bacteria > Bacillati > Actinomycetota > Actinomycetes > Kitasatosporales > Streptomycetaceae > Streptomyces > Streptomyces sp. NPDC042201. Next base: position 465,605 of record NZ_JBVJDS010000001.1, read on the forward strand.
CCTGGGCATCGACAGCCTTCTCGGCCTGGTGGGCGCGTTAGGCGCGCTCGGCCTCGCCGACGAGGGTGAGCCGCTGCGCGTCCCGCGCGCCCGTCTGGAGCGGCTGCGTGCCACCCCGTCTACATCGACCTTCCCCATCCCCTCGCGGAGGCCCAGCGGTGACCGAGCACAGCAAGCCCGACGAACGTCACGACTCCACCGGGTCCAGTGGGTCCAGTGGGTCCATGGGGTCCACGGGGTCCGCTGGGGTGTACGACCTGGTCGGCGTCGGCATCGGCCCGTTCAACCTCTCGCTGGCGGCGCTCTCCGACGGCGCTCCCGGTCTGCGCACGCTCTTCCTCGACGCCAAGCCCGCCTTCTCCTGGCACCCGGGGCTGCTGCTGGAAGGGACCGCCCTCCAAGTCCCCTTCCTCGCCGACCTGGTGACGATGGCGGACCCGACCAGCCCCTGGTCGTACCTGAACTATCTGCGGGAGCACGACCGGATGTTCCCGTTCTTCTTCTCGGAGCGCTTCCACATCCCGCGCCGTGAGTACGACCACTACTGCCGCTGGGTCGCCGAACACCTGCCGTCGTGCCGCTTCGACGCGCGCGTCATGGAGCTGGAGTGGGACGAGAGCGCCGACGCGTTCGCCGTCACCCACCGCTCGGCGGGGGGCGCGGTGGCGCGCGTGCTGGCGCGGCGGATCGTGCTGGGTGTCGGCACGCTCCCGGTCGTCCCGGAGCCGCTGCGCCCGCTGTTCGCCCCCGCGCACGCGGGGCGCGTCCTGCACAGCGCCGACTACCGCACGCACCGGGCGCGGCTGGCCGGGCTCGACGATGTCACGGTCGTCGGGGCCGGCCAGTCCGGCGCCGAGGTCGCCCTCGACCTGCTGCGCCACCAGGACGGCGACGGCGTGGGCGGCCCGTACGTCCGCTGGCTGGCCCGTACCCCCGCCTTCGCGCCGATGGAGTACTCCAAGATCGGCCTGGAGCACTTCACGCCCGACTACATCCGCTACTTCCGCGCCCTGCCCGAGGAGCGGCGCGAGCGGCTCGTACGGGAGCAGTGGCAGCTGTACAAGGGCGTGAGCGAGGAGACGCTCGGGGAGATCCACGACGAGCTGTACGAGCGGACGATAGGCGGCACGGAACCGCGCGCCGCGCTTCACCCGGGGGTGGCGATCGTGGGTGTGGAGTCCGACGGGGACGGCTATCTGCTGACGTGCCGGCACACGGAGCAGGACGAGCTGTTCGAGGTGCGTACGTCAGCGATCGTGTCGGCCACCGGGTACGCGGCGGCGCGTCCGGCCTTCCTGGACACCATGGCGGAGCTCGTGGACTGGGACGACAAGGGCCGCTACCAGATCGACGGGGACTACCGGGTCGCCCTCGACCCTCGGGTGTCGGGCGCGCTGTACGTCCAGAACGCCGAGCTGCACACGCACGGTATCGGCGCACCCGACCTCACGCTCGGCGCGTGGCGCGCGGCGACGATTCTCAACGCGGTCGCGGGGCGGACGGTGCTGCGGGTGCCGGAGCGGGCGGCCTGGACGACGTTCGGGGCGCCGGGGGTCACGGCGGCGGGCATGACGGACGCCGTCCCGGCGGTCGTGCACCCGTGACAACAGGGGACGCGCTGGGCGCTTGTGACGGGGCGTACGGCTTCGAGCCTGCCGCACGACCGGGCCCCGCACGGATATCCGTGCGGGGCCCGGTCGTTGTGCCGTAGGTCGCTGTGCCGTACGGGGTCCTACCGGGTGGCGGAGGAGTAGCTCTTCTCCATCGCGTCCAGCACCTGGCCCGCACCGGTGTAGCCGATGCCGAGCATCCACAGGTTGTCGTCGACCTTGAAGGTCATGCCCTTCTTCACCGCGGCGAGGTTCTTCCACAGCGGACCGCCGGTGGTGTCGGTCTCCTTGGCCTTCTTCGGGTCTCCGTAGGTGGAGTAGAAGATGACGTCCGCGTCGGCCTTGTCGATCTGCTCCGGGCTGACGTCGAGGGAGAAGCCGGTGGTGTCCTGGTTGGCGGGCCGGCCGACCTTGAGGTCCGTGAAGATGGACCCGACGAACGTGTCGTTCAGGTAGAGCCGGGTGTCCGCGCCCTCCACGAACCGTACGAAGCCGACCTTGGTCTTCTTCGCCGCCTCGGCTCCGCCCAGCGCCTCGGTCAGCCGGTTGACGTGCGCGTCGTAGTCGGCGACGACCTTCTTCGCCTCGTCCGCCTTGCCGAGGGCGTCGGCGTGCAGGCCGAAGTTCTTGCGCCAGGTCGGCCCGGTGGTGTCGGAGAACACGGTCGGGGCGATCTCGGAGAGCGCCTTGTAGTTCTTCTCGTCGCGGACCTTGCTGCTCAGGATCAGGTCGGGCTTGAGCGCGGCGATGGCTTCGAGGTTGGGCTCGGCGATCAGGCCGACGGGCTCGATGCCCTTGAGCTTGTCCTCGGGCAGGTAGGTGGAGAAGGGCGCCTTGTCGACAACGGTGGTGGCGCCGACCGGGGTTATCCCGAGGGTGACGGCCGAGTCGAGCGAATCCGTGTCCAGCACGACGACCCGCTTGGGGGCGTGCGTGACCTTCACATCACCCATGACCGTCGTGACCGTGTGCGTCGAGGCACCACCGTCGGACGCCTTGTCCACGGGCTCGTCGTTACCGCTGCCGCACGCCGTGAGCGAGACGGCGAACGCGGTGGCGGCGGCAGCCACGGTGATACGGCGAGTGAAGGTTCTGGACACGGTGAGGAGGCCTCCCTGACGGCAGCCCGGACTCTTCCCGGACCTAAGTAAGGCAAACCTATTCGGACGCCGAAGCCGACCCGCTCCGGGGATGGGGTGGGGTTGTCGTCTGCGGGTCAGAACCGAGAGGTACCCGGGGTGGTCCGGGTCGTTCGATGACGGGTGGGGCCGCCCCTTTCTGTGTGAGTGTCGCGGCTCCGGGCCGGGCGTCAAGGGCGCTCCTCCGTCGCGTCGGCTACGCCGATTCCGCTGCGCTCCACCCTTGACCCCCGTCCCTCCACCGCAAGTGAAGGCAGTGGGGGGCGGCCGGGGGGAGGGTTCCCCGGAGGGCTTGGTTCTGGGCCCGGGCCCTTTGCCGTCTTCGGGTCGGTGGTTGGTCTGCGCGGCAGTGGAATGGGGCGGCCCGGCAGGGCTTAGCGACTGACCCTTATCAGCTGTCTGAGGCACAAGCAGGTGTCTGAGCTGGGATTGTCGTCTGCGAGTCAGAAGCTGGCATTCGGGATGGGTCGGGTTGTGTGGTTCGGGTGGGGCCGCCCCTTTCTGTTTGAGTGTCGCGGTTGCGGGTCGGGCGTCAAGGGCGCTCCTGCGTCGCGTCGGCTACGCCGATTCCGCTGCGCTCCACCCTTGACCCCCGTCCCTCCACCGCAAGTGACTCTTTGAGGGGGGGCGGCCGGGGGAGGGGTTCCCCGGGAAGCCAGGATCGCGGCGGATGTCCTCTGCCGTCCTCGGGTCGGTGGGTGTGTGCGCGGCAGTGGAATGGGGCGGCCCGGCTCGGCTAAGCGACCGACCACCGTCCGTGGCCGAGGCACAAGCTGGTGTCTGAGCTGGGTGGGTGGTGGGGTGGGTGTGACCTGGGGGACGGAAGTGGGTCGGTAGAGGCCCCGTTAGTGTCTGGAAGTCCCCTCAATGCACTTCCTGACGCATGGTCGCCTTCCCGGGGCCCCAAATGGCCAGGTATATGGGGCATATCGGGCGCCTGGAGGGGGCTTGCCGCCTCGGTCGGATTTCCACTGCACATGCGGCCCGTCTTCACCCACCGGGCCGGGAGGTGGTGGGCGCGCGGGCGGGGGTGAGAGCGGCGGGTCGACATGATGCCCTGTATATCCCTATTTGCCTGGCCTTTCGGGCCCCTCGCTGATCGGCTATGCGTCAGGGGGTGCGTTAGGCGGGTTCCCGGGCACATGCGAGCCCTCACCGGCCCACTCCCGTCCCTCAGATCACACCCACCCCACCACCCACCCAGCTCAGACACCTGCTTGTGCCTCTGACAGCTGATGAGGGTTTGCCGCTTAGCCGGTGCCGGGCCGCCCCATTCCACTGCTGCGCACACCACCCACCCACCCCAGGACGGCAAAGCGCCCCGACTAATTGCGAACCTTCCCGGGGAACCCTCCCCCGGCCGCCCCCCACTGCCTTCACTTGCGGTGGAGGGGCGGGGGTCAAGGGTGGAGCGGAGCGGAATCGGCGTAGCCGACGCGACGCAGGAGCGCCCTTGATGCCCGGCCCGGAGCCGCGACACTCAAACAGAAAGGGGCGGCCCCACGGTGCTCAACACGACCCGGCCCACCCCGAATACCTCTCGGTCGTGGGCGGGGCGCCCGTCAGGGGCGCGGTGCCTTATCGCCGTGCACGGCTGTGTATTCGGCCGCGAGCCAAGGACCGAGGTCGTCGATGAGCATCCCGAGTACGGCCGGATCGGCCGAGGGTGCGCGGCCGGTGGCTGCGGCGATGCGCATCTGCTCAATGCGCTCGGGGTAGTAGCGGCCGAAGAGTTCGGCGCACTCGTTGAGGTCGCTGGTCCAGCCGCCCCATCGAGGCATGACCAGGGTGAATCCTGTGCGCACGATACGGCGGGCGACGACGCGGCTGAGGTTCTTGTGGTCGGCGTCCGTGACGGCTTCGGCGGCTCGGGTGCGCCAGCGCGGAAGCGCGAGGGCGAGATCGCCGTTCGTTTCGCGGGCGAGCAAGGCTGTTGGGCGGTAGCGGGGTAGTTGTTCCGCGAGGTCGGTGCCGAGGAGGGGTGTGCAGAGGCTGGCAAGGAAGAAGCCGAGATCGTGGCGTTCGAGGTCGCTGAGCACAGTGCGCGTGCCGACCAGCAGGATGCCGACGCCGTCGATCTGGGGGAATGAGTGGTCGAGCGTCGTCTCGATCGTCTTGGCGTCGGTGCGGTCGGCTTCGGTGGGCTCGTCGTGGAGGGCGAGCAGCAGGTCGAGGTCGGAGATGCCGGGAGTGGCGGTGCCACGGGGGATACTGCCGTAGAGGTAGGCACTGTGCAGCCGCGCGCTGCCGAAAGTCCCGGTGATTTGAGCGCGGGTGGCATCGACGACGGGGGCGAATGCTGCCGGAACACGGTCCAGTGCGCCTTCGCGAGTGATCGTTCCGTCGTCGTCCAGCCCTTGCCCGTTCATGGGGTCACTGTGCCGTGTGCTGCTGCGCGCTGCCGAGCGGATTTCCCGAGGCGGCATCCTCGAACCGCACCGCCCACACATCCGCAAGCGGGCGCCGCAGCTCAGACCCGCCAGGGCCTGCCGCCAACGAGTACATGGAGAACGGCCACACCCTGGACAAGCATGTCGGCAAGACGGACGAGCAGCTCGCGCAGCGCTTGCGTGACCAGCAGTCGAACGGCCCGACGCAGGCATGGCCGTACGGCAAGCCGATGCCCAGCGGCTCTTCGGCCTTCCCGAACTACCAGCGGGCGGAGGAGCTGACCGAGCACAACCTCAACAAGAACAAGGCCGCCATCGAGGCGTGGATCAAGGGCCCGCCCCCGCCGCCCGACGGTGATGTTAAGTCGTTCTACGCGACGGCGCCCAACGGCGAGACCAGCGGCCGCAGCGTGAGCAAGCAGCCGACGGACCCCAACGACCCGCTGTCGGGGTACAAGCAGGGCGGCCTGAACGCCAAGGCGTCCGACGTGAACGGCATCGACACGCGGATCCGGTACGACAGCAGCCGCACCCCGCCATTCACCGTCATGACGTCGATGCCCTCCAAGTCCTAGCACCCCGCCGAGAAAGGCCAGCACCACATGTCCGTCGACCAGACGTCCTGGGAAGCCGCGGTACGCCACCTGTACGAGGACGCGTACCCGTACGACGCCACGGGCCCGCGTCGCCACCAGGACTGGATCCTCGACGTCCTCGCGCTGATGGCCCGGATCCCGGACCCGCGGGGCTGGGCCGGTCTCGACGATGCGGCGCGGGATCCGGAACGCGAGGGGTTCCCCACGTATCCCTTCGCCGTCCACCCCCCGGAGTACGTCGCGGAGCGTCTCCAGGAGATCGACCGGAAGAGCGCCGAGAACCTGCTCCTGGCCCTCACGGACGACAGGTGCACCCTGTCCAACCTGGCGCGCTTCACGGAGAGCGAGGAGGAGCTGCGGGCGATGGCGCGCACGATCCTCGCGCGTTACGGGGACGGGGCCGGCTATCACACCAACATCAAGATGCCCGGCCACGTGCGCGGCACGCTCGACTTCACGACGTCCAGCTGGGCGTACAGCCCGCTGAGCGTCTACTCGGAGGACTGCGGCCTCGTCATCGTGTCGGACACCGAGGTGGGCATGTTCTGGAATTTCTCCGACTACTGATCCGCCTGCCGATCCGTACGAGCGCGGCTCCAGAGCAGGCGATTTGGGAGGATGCCCCCGTGCTGACCCGTTCCGCTTCCTATCCCGACCGGGAGACCGCCCAATGGGCCACCCAGCAGGTGGTGACCACCAACGAGCAGGTCATCCACCGTTGGCTCGCCCAGCACCGGGTACCCCTCGGTCCCGGCCCGCAGGCCCAGGACCTAGATGACCGGGGGGCGGCCCAGGGCTGTCATGCGGCGGACTGTGCGCCAGCGCATGGGGCGGCGGGAGCCGCAGGCTGTTCTTACGCCCTCGAAGAATCCGCCGAACCAGGCCCGTAGTCCGCTCGCCGAGCGCGTGCGGGCCACCGTGAGCAGGATCCAGGTGCCGAGGTAGACCGGCACGAGGAGCGCGGGGAGGTGGCGGCGGGCCAGCCAGACTCGGTTGCGGGCGGTCATCCGGTAGAACTCGGCGTGCCGGGCGGGGGAGGTCCTGGGGTGCTGGAGCACGAGCTCCGGCTCGTAACGGATCTTCCAGCCCGCGTCCAGCGCGCGCCACGCGAGGTCGGTCTCCTCGTGCGTGAAGAAGAACGCGTCGGGCCAGCCGCCGGTCTCTTCCAGCATCGGCATGGACAGCGCGTGTCCGCCGCCGAGGAAGGTCGTCACTTCCCCGCCGCGCATCGGGTCGTCGACGCGCAGCCGGGGTACGTGCCGCCGCTGGGTGAAGCCGGTCTCGTCGGCGATACGGAAGCTGACGATGCCGAGCCGGGGGTCGGCCTCGTACAGATCGGCGATCCGGCCGATGACGTCGGACTCGATGAGCAGGCCGTCGTCGTCCAGGTCCACGAGGATGTCCACGTCGCCGTACTCACGGAGCTTCTCCATGGCGACATTGCGCCCGCCGGAGACCCCGAGGTTCTTCTCCAGCTCCACCCCGATGACCCCGTCGGGCAGATTGGGCAGCGGCGAGCCGTTGCCGACCACCACGACGCGCGCGGCGGCCTCCTGCTGCCCGGCCACGGAGTCGAGCAGGGCTCGCAGCTCGACGGGCCGGGTTCCCATGGTCAGCACGGCCACACCCACACGCGGTCGGGACACGTCCAGAACACTCCAGCTCTCATCGGCGGCGGATGATCGATGCTAACCGGCGGTCGCCATCCGCTGGTCACTGGAAGGTATCCCTATAGATGCCATGGGTTCACCTTTACGCTCCGTAGTGGCGCGACCCCGGGGCCTGTCGTGCGCGGGAGCGTGGGGCGGGAGCGCTCCCGTACGGCGCGTGGCCGGAACGCATCGTGTGATCCAGAACTACCGGCTGCGGCGTACACGTGTCACAGCGCTTGTGGCAGACTGCCCGGATGGTGGTGCTCGGAGGTGGCGCGTGAGTGAGCCGCGTTCTGCTCCGACGATCGGTCAACTCGTCCTCAGCAGACAGCTCCAGGCCCTTCGCGAGCGCGCGGGCCTCAGCCGTGAGCAGGCGGGGAAGCTGCTCCGGGTGGCCGCCGCGACCGTCCGCCGGATGGAGATGGCCGAGGTCGGGCTGAAGATCCCGTACATACAGATACTTCTGCCCGCGTACGGCTTACCCGAGGACGAGGCCGCCACCTTCCTCGCCATGGCCGACGAGGCCCGTAAACCCGGCTGGTGGCAGAGCTATCACGACGTCCTGCCGGACTGGTTCGGCGGCCATGTCAGCCTCGAACAGGCCGCCAAGACCATCCGGGCCTACGAGCCGCACTTCGTGCCGGGACTGCTCCAGACCGAGGACTACGCCCACGCGATCCTCACCTTCGGCGAGGTCGGACGGCACGATCCCGCCCGGATCGACCGCTTGGTCGCGCTGCGGATGGAGCGTCAGGCGCTGCTCGTCCGCTCCAGACCTCCGGCCTTCTGGGCCGTGATCGACGAAACCGTGCTGCGCCGCCAGGCCGGCTCGACCGCCATCATGCGGGAGCAGATCGATCATCTGCTGAACATGACCGAACTGCCGAACGTGACGCTTCAGATCGCCGAGTTCGCCTCAGGCCATCACCCGGGCACCTACAGCCCGTTCGTCCTGTTCCGCTTCGCCGTCCCCGAACTGCCCGACATGGTCTATGTCGAATACCTGACGGGCGCGCTCTACCTCGACAACACGCGCGAGGTATGGGAGCACATGGAGGCGATGGACCGCATGGTGGCCCACGCGGAGACCGCACGCCGCACCCGAGAGATCCTCATCGACTTCCGTAAAGAGCTGTGAGTACACGCCCACGGCCGCTTACGGCGGTGCCCCACTTGTTCGGACACGCAACGGAGTTCCCCATGACGGCAGCCAGCCCCAAGCCCCAGGTCGACACCAGCAAGCCGCACCCGGCGCGGGTGTACGACTATCTCCTCGGCGGCAAGGACAACTACCCGGTCGACCACGAGGTGGCGCTGAAGCTGCCCGAGGCCTCCAAGATGGACGCCCGGCTGAACCGGGCCTTCATGCACCGCGCCGTCGCCTGGGTGGCGCGTAGCGGCATCGACCAGTACCTCGACATCGGTACGGGAATCCCCACCGAGCCGAACCTGCACCAGATCGTCCAGGGCATCGCACCCGCGTCCCGCGTGGTCTACACGGACAACGACCCCATCGTCCTGCGCCACGCGGAAGCCCTGCTGATCAGCACGCCGGAGGGCGTCACCGACTACATCGAGGCGGATGTACGCGCGCCGCAGGAGATCCTCGACCACGCCCGCGGCCTGCTGGACTTCGACCGGCCCATCGCGCTGTCCCTGATCGCCCTCATGCACTTCCTCCCCGACGACGACGACCCGTACACGATCACCCGCACCCTGGTGGACGCGCTGCCGTCCGGCAGCTGTCTGGTGTTCTCGCACGGGACCGCCGACTTCCAGCCGGAGAACCTGGTGGGCCGGGTCACCGGCGCGTACGGAAAGGGCGGCATATCGCTGCGGCTCCGTACCCGCGCCGAGGTCCAGCGGTTCTTCGAGGGCCTGGACATGGTCGACCCCGGGCTGGTGACGGCCCCGCGGTGGTACAAGGAGTCGCCGGCCCCCGCGAACGAGCACAGCTCCTTCTACGTGGGAGTGGGCCGCGTCCGCTGAGACCGGTCCCGGCCGCCCGGAGCGGTGCGCGCGGGGTCGAGAGCGGTGTGGTCCTGCGGCCGCTCCTTGACCAGTACGTCGAAGAGGGCGCGGCCGGCGACCATGGCGCTCCGCATGGTCTCGGCGTCGGCCGTGCCCGCCGCGGCCTGCTGGGCCGCCTCGTGCAGCCGGCGGCCGCCCTCCACCTGCTCCGGGTGGTGCACGGACAGGGCCTCGAACTGGAGGTCCCGGGACTCGGCCGGGAAACCGCGGCCGGTCGCCAGATGGCTCAGCAGCTGATTCGCCTTGGCCGCGACCGCGCCGGGGCAGTCGATGAACTGCTCCTGGAGGCCGTCCCACTGGGCCGCGTACTGCTCACGCTCCTGTACGGACAGGCTCTTGACGCGCAGACCACGGAAGCGCCGCAGGCGCCGGTTCAGCTCCCGCCCTGCCGCCTTGCTGTTCCCGCCGTGCCGGGCGGTGACCCGGTCGAACTCGGATCCGAAGCGGCGGCGTACGTCGCGGGTTCCGGCCTCCTTCACCGGTCGCGCGAGCAGCAGCGCGATGACGATCGCCACCGCCACTCCCAGGATGGCGAGGGTGGTCACGGACATGGTCCCGCCTTTCGCAGTGCCTTCCTCACGCGCGCTCACACGGCCTCACGCGAGGCTTCTGTCTGCTACAGCGGGTTACCGCCGGGCGGGATCGTAAACGCTTTCCGTGATCTCCGGTGTGACGAAGCGGTCCGCCCGGGTCGTGCCCGGGTGGGCCGCTTCGCCGTGCGGCGCGGGTACGGGTGTTACGCCCGGTGGAGCTTCCAGTCGGCCACGTTCTCCGCGCGGTTGTAGTACGCGTTGGTGCACACGTCGTACTTGCCGCCGGCCGGGCCGTGCCCGTTGGTCTCCAGGAAGCCGCCGTTGTCGGCGTACGTGTTCCACAGGTGGATCACGTCGCCGATGCGGATGTTCTGGTCGCCGGGGCTGGAGGTCTGGGCGAAGACCCGCCAGCGGCCGGTGCCGCTGCCGGGGGCGCGGTCCCTGTCCTTGGAGGTGGAGACGTTGTACTTGGCGCCCGCGGTCTTCTGGTCGGCGCCCGCGTGCCCGTTGGTGTCGAGGTACCCGCCGTCGCCGCCGTAGAGGTTGCGCAGCTGGATCAGGTCCCCGCTCGCCACGGGGGTGCCGGCGGCCTTGTCGGTGGCGGAGAGGACCTCCCAGGTGCCGGTGCCGGCTCCGCGGGTAGGTGAGTCCGCGGTGGAGACCGCGTACTTGCCGCCGGAGTCGCTGCTGTGCCCGTTGGTATCCAGATAGCCGCCTGCCCAGTTGTTGTACGCGTTCTGCAGGTGGATCCGGTCGCCGTACTTCAGCTCATTGGCCATCGATACTCCCCTTGATCAGTTGCAGCCGTGTGCGGGCAGCGGCAGACCGATTGCGCTGGTCAAAGCGCCGCTGCTGGTGATCCTCACGGTCCGCACCGGTGACACGCCCGGCCCGACGGCTCACACCGCCCGATCGGGTGGGCGTGGGAGCGGGAAGTTGACCTTCCACGCGCGCTCCTCGAAGGGCGACCCGGGAGACAGCACGGAGGGGGCCCGGCCGGCTCTTCGCCGACCGGGCCCCCTCCGTGCCACATACGTCTACGTCCCAGCGCGTCAGCGCGTCAGCGCGTCAGCGCGTCAGCGCGTCAGCGCATCAACGCGTCAGGCCGTTAGTCCGTGACCTCGACCCGGCCGTTGCCCACGCCGCCCTTGGGCTCCGGGGCCGCCACGGCCGCCGCCGCGGGTACGGCCGTCCTGCCCGCCGTCATGCCCTTCAGCAGCGCCGCGAGGTCGACTCCCGTGGTGGAGCTGAGGAGTTCGACGCCCTGGGCGACGTTGTCCGCGACGGTACGGGCCAGCTGCCCGGCGCCGTCCGTGGAGATCACCGTCATCTTGTCCACCGCGCTCAGCGGCTCGGACGCCTTCGCCACCACCTGCGGCAGCACCTCGACCAGCATCTGCAGCACGGCCGCGTCGCCGTACCGCGCGAACGCGTCGGCCTTCTTGTGCATCGCGTCCGCCTCGGCCGCACCCCTCGCGGCGATGGCGTCGGCCTCCGCCTCGCCCTCGATCCGTACCGCCTCGGCGAGCGCCGCGCGGTGCGCCTTCTCGCCCTCACCGGTCAGCCGGGACCGTTCCGCGTCGGCCTCGGCCTGCTTGACCAGCGCGATACGCCGGGCCTCGGCCTCCTGCTCGGCCTGGTAGCGCGCCGCGTCGGCGGGCTTACGGACCTTGGTGTCGAGCTCGCGGTCGGTCAGCGCGGCCTGGCGCTGGGCGACCTTCTCCTGCTCCATGAGCACGTCCTGCTCGCGCGCCGCCTGGGCCAGCGGCCCCGCGGCGGCCGCACGCGCCGCGGCCTCGTCCGTCTCGGCCTTGATCTCGGCCTGCTTCAGATAGAAGGTCCGCTGCGCGATGGCGATCTCTTCCTCGGCCTTCAGCCGGGCCTGCTCGGCGGCGCGGCGCGCCACCGCCTCGGCGATATCGGCTTCCTGCTTGGCCCGTGCGGCCTCGGGACGGCCGAGGTCCTCCAGATACGAGCCCTCGGTGGTGATGTCCTGGATCTGGAAGGCGTCCAGCACCAGCCCCTGCCCGGACAGGCTCGCCTCGGCCTCCTCCGCGACCTGCCCGGCGAAGGCCGCCCGGTCGCGGATGATGTCCTCGACCGACATACGGCCGACGATGGAGCGCAGCGCGCCCGACAGCACTTCCTGGGTGAAGCCGACGATGCCGCCCTGCTGCTGGAGGAACCGCTGGGCCGCGGCCCTGATGGAGTCCTCCGTGCCGCCGACCTTGACGATGGCGACGCCTTCGAGATTGGCCTTCACCCCGCGCAGCGTGACCGCGCCGCGCACGGCGACCGGAATGTGCCGGCTGGACAGGTCGAGCGTGAACTTCTGCTGGACGAAGGGCACGACGAAGACTCCGCCGCCCACCACGACCTTCTGGCCGCTGGTGTCCATGGACACCCGGCCGGTGGTCGGGTCGGTCGACTGCTTGCCGCGCCGGCCGGTGACGATGAACGCCTCGCTGGGCCCGGCGACCTTGTAGCGCGTGATGACGACGAGTGCCAGCAGGACGACGAGTACGACGACCCCCAGCACGGCTATGACGACTGGACTCATGGGCTCTCTCCTTTGCCTTCCGGCGGACGGCCGAATGCCTTCCGGGGGACGGCGGATCAAATGGTTCAGCGCTGGACGGGGCGCACCGAGACGGAGGTCGCCGACAGCGTGGCTTCCACCCAGATCTCGGCGCCGTACTCCACAGGCTGTGCGCACTTGGCGGCGAACTTCACCGGCTGGCCGCCGAGTCGCAGCAGCACCTCGCCGTACCCGACGGCCGGTATCGCGGTGACCACGGTGCCCGCGGTGCCCACGAGGTCGTCGCCCCGCGGTGTCGCCACGGTCTGGTCGCGCATCAGTGCCCGGCTGAACTTCCAGGTCAGCCACGCGGCCCCGGCACCGGCCGCCGCCCCCGTGACGGCGGCCGGTCCGGCGCCGAGATCCGTCGTACCCAGCACGATCGCTCCGCCGAAACCGAGCATCGAGACAAATCCGGCGATCACCGGCAGTGACAGCAGACCGTCGAAGAGCCCGTCCAGCACCCCTACCCCGTCGAAAAGCCCTTCGAGTATCCCGTCGAAGACCAGCGACAGGGCGAGCAAGACGATGCCCGCGATGCCGAGACCGAGAAACAAGGTCATCGGATCCCCCTCCCCCGCTGCGGCCGATCCCCTCGGCCAAGGTGATGATCCCACCCATATGCGTCATCGCACATTGCCGGTTTCCGGCAGTCTTAACGCGTTCTTAATGCCGACCCGCTGTCGGCCACCGGCACGGCAGCGGGCAGGTCAGAACGTGGTGGCGGGCCAGCCCAGCAGCCTGGCCCCGATCACCGCCGTCTGCAGGGTGTAGCGGTGTACGGGATCGGCGGGGTCGGCGCCGGTGAGCCGGTGGATTCTCTCCAGGCGGTACGTCAGGGCCCGTACGCTCAAGGACAGCCGCCGCGCGGCCTCCGCGGCCACACACCCCGCGTCGAAGTAGGTGGTGAGTGTGTCGATGAGCGGCTGGGCGCCGCCGCGCGCCGCCTCCAGCGGGCCGAGCGCGCTGAGCACCAGCTCCGTCATGGCCTGCCGGTCACGGGTGAGGACGGGGTAGACGAGCAGGTCGGAGGCGCGCAGTACGGGATCGTCCAGGTCCAGCCGCTCGGCGAGGTCGAGGACGTTCAGCGCCTCTTCGTACGACTGGACGACCCCGCCCACCCCGGGCCGCGGGCGGCCGATGGCGACCCGGCCGCCGTCGGTGGCGGCGAACGCCTGCTTGGCGAAGTAGCTGAGCACCTCGTCGTCCTGGTCCCCCGGCGCGACGCACACCAGCCGGCCGGTCTTGGTGGTGAGCAGAATGCTGCGGTCGCCGAACCTGCTGATCAGGGCCTGTTCCACGGCGCGCGGTACGGCGTCCCCCTCGTCGTACGCCGCCGCGCCCTCGGCCACCGCCACCGCATGCGTGTGGGCGAGCCGCAGCCCGAACCGCTCGGCACGCTCCGCCAGCCGTCCCAGATCACTGCGCCCGTACAACAGGTCGTCGATGAACTCCCGGCGCGCGGCCGCCTCCTGATGTACGGCCACGCGCTGCGCCCGCTCGTACCCTTCGGCGAACGCGTCGACGGCCTGCTCCATGGCGGCGAGCACGCTGTCGGCCGAGTCCGTGCCGGGCCAGTGGGCACGGGCCGCGGCGAGATGCGCGCCGACCAGGGCGCGCAGTCCGTAGCCGGCTTCCGCGGCCTGCTCGCCGAGTGTCCTGCGGTCCTGGATCTCGTCCCGGGTGAGCCGGCGGCCGGTGGCGGCGACGGCTTCGAGGAGGTGCGCGTACCCCGACAGATAGTCGTCGGGTATGCCGTGCCCGTGCCCGTGCCCCGTCATGCCCGCCCCCGGATTGCCGCCGAACCGATGGCTCATTTCTAACGTATGGCGTGCGCGCGACTGTCCCCGGCGGGCACCGCGGGTACGGGGGGTACGGCGGGCACCGCGACGGCGGTGACGGCGAGGCCGTCGCCGACCCGCCAGCGGCCGGTGAAACCGGTGAGCGGGATACCGGCCACGGTGGGTCCTGGGACCAGCAGGGCGGCGGTGAAGGTGCCGTCGGGGTCCAGGGCGACCCGGGCCTCATGGAAACCCAGCCACTGCCGGGTGAGCGGATACCAGGTCTTGTAGACGGACTCCTTGGCGCTGAACAGCAGCCGGTCCCAGGGGATGTCAGGATGCCCGGCCGCCAGCTCGTCGAGTGCGGCGCGTTCACCCGTGTCGGCGATCATCGCCAGCACATCGGGATCGCGCAGCGGCTCGGCCGGCTCGGCGTCGATTCCGAGGGCCGCCACCGCGCTGGTTTCGGCCACCGCCGCCGCGCGGTAGCCGACGCAGTGCGTGAGGCTGCCGACGATCCCTTCGGGCCAGCCCGGTGCGCCACGCGGGTCGGGCAGGATCGGCGCGGGCGGTAGGCCCAGCCGGGCCAGCGCGGCGCGGGCGCAGTGCCGCGCGGTGGTGAACTCCTGCCGCCGCTTGGGTACGGCCCTCGTCAGCAGGGCCTCCTCCGCCGGGAACAGGACGGCCCCGGCGCTGTCGTGGAAGGTGTCGACGACGGTGACCCGCGCGGGGAGCAGCGGTGCCAGCAGGCCCGCGCCGACCGGAGCAGGTGGGGGAAGCGAGGTCATGACCGCTCACCGTACCGGCGGTGAGGGGCTCCGCGACGGCCTTGCTGGAGACCGTATAGGCCACGTATAGCCGCCAAACGCACGCTCGACCCATTCGAACGAATGGAGGGCGGCATGTCCGACCAAGAGGCACAGGTCGCACTGGTGACCGGCGGCTCGCGCGGCATCGGCCGGGCGGTGGCGACCCGGCTCGCGCGAGACGGTTTCGACGTGGCGATCTGCTACCGGTCGGACGAAGCCGCCGCGGAGATGGTGGAGAAGGAGATCAGGGCCGTGGGGCGGCGGGCGCTGATCCGCCGGGTCGATGTCGGCGACCGGACCGAGGTCAGGGGCTTCGTGGCCGACACCGAGTCGGAGCTCGGCCCGGTGTCGGCGGTGGTGACCTCCGCCGGTATCACCCGTGACCGGCCGCTGGCACTGATGTCGGACGACGACTGGGACTCGGTGCTGCGTACCAATCTCGACGGTACGTACAACGTGCTCCGCTCCGTGGTCCGCGCGATGATCCGGCGCCGGTCGGGAACGGTGGTCACCCTCTCGTCCGTGGCCGGGGTCGTCGGGAACGCGGGACAGACCAACTACTCCGCCTCCAAGGCCGGGATCATCGGCCTGACCCAGGCGCTGGCCAAGGAGTTCGGCCGGTTCGGCGTGCGGGCCAACGCGGTGGCGCCCGGGTTCATCGACACCGAGATGGTGGCGGGCGTGCCGGAGGCGGTGGCGAAGGAGGCCCTGACCCGGATCCCGCTCGGGCGGTTCGGTACGCCCGGCGAGGTGGCCGCGCTCGTGTCCTATCTGGCCTCCCCGCAGGCCGAGTACATCACCGGCCAGGTCTTCCGTATCGACGGAGGCATGGCGCTGTGAGTGCTCCGGAGATCTGGTTCCGCAGGTACGCGCGGACGGACCGGCCGCGGCTGCGGCTGGTCTGCTTCCCGCACGCCGGCGGCAACGCCCAGCTCTTCCACGGCTGGCCCGCGCGGCTGCCCGCGGACATCGAGGTGCTCGCCGTCCGCTACCCGGGCCGGCAGGAGCGGCTGTCCGAGCCGTGCGTCGAGTCGATGGACGAGCTGGCCGGCCGGATCTCCGGGGCACTCACCCCGTACCGCGATCTGCCGCTGGTGTTCTTCGGGCACAGCATGGGCGCCGCGGTGGCCTACGAGGTGGCGGCGCGGCTGGAGGCGGGCGAGGGCGCGGCGCGGCTGGAGGCGGGCGAGGGCGCGGGCCCGGTCCTGGTCATGCTCTCCGGCCGTAACGCACCGCACCGCACGCCCCGTACGGCCCTGCACCGGGCCGCCGACGAGGTGCTGGTCGCCGGGGTGTCCCGGCTGGGCACCCTGGGGGGCGACCCGTACGCCGTCCCCGAACTGCGCGAACTGCTGCTGCCGGTGCTGCGCTCCGACTACCGGCTGATCGAGACGTACCACCCGGAGAACCCGGTGCGGCTGCGCGCTCCGGTCGTCGCGTACCAGGGGGACCGGGATTACGGCTGCTCCCGCGAACAGGTGCTGGCCTGGCGGGAGCTGACCACGGGCGGCTTCGCCCTGCGGTCCTTCCCGGGAGACCACTTCTATCTCGCCCCCCGGGAGGCGGAGCTGACCGCCGACATCGCCGGGCGGCTGGCGGACATCCCGTCCGGACTGACGATCTGACCACTGACGGCACGACCGAGAGGAGCAGCCCCGTGACGCATTCCGAGACATGGGCGCCACTGGAGATCGAGGCGAAGGGCGAGGGCGGGACAGCCGAGCTGCTGACCCGGCTGGCGGAACTGGAGCTCGGCCTGTCCGGGACTCTGGTGAAGGAGAAGGGGCTCGTCTTCCGCGGGTTCGGCATCACCCCGGACACCCTGGACGCGGCGCTGGACCGGCTGCTGCCGAACCGGCTCGCCTATGTGCACGGAAACTCCCCGCGCACCAAGGTCGGGGGCAACGTCTACACGTCGACGGAGTACCCGCGCGAGTTCACCATCTCCATGCACAACGAGATGAGCTACGCGCACGCCTGGCCGGCCCGGCTGGCGTTCTTCTGCCAGATACAGCCCGGTGGCGGCGGCGCCACCCCCGTGCTGGACGCCGCCCGCTGGCTGGCCGTACTGGACCAGGAGGTGCGCGACGCCTTCGCCGACGGCGTCCGCTACGTACAGAACCTGCACGACGGCTATGGCCTCGGCAAGAGCTGGCAGGACACCTTCGAGACCTCGGAGCGCGCGGAGGTCGAGGCCTTCCTGAAGAACGCCGGCGCGGAGTGGGCCTGGCGGCGCGACGGCAGTCTGCGCGTCGAGTCCCACCGCCCCTCCACCACCAGGCACCCGGTCACCGGCACCGAGGTCTGGTTCAACCAGGCCGATCAGTGGCACCCGGCGGGGCTCGGCGACGAGACCGCGGCCGAGCTCGCCACGATCCTGTCCGAGGACGAGCTGCCGCAGTCGGTGACCTTCGCCGACGGCAGCGCGATCCCCGCCGAGTACGTCGCTCAGATCCGCGACCGGGGCCTGGAGGCCGCTGTCGACGTCGACTGGCGAGCCGGCGATCTGCTGCTCATCGACAACGTGCTGCTGGCGCACGGCCGCCGGCCCTTCACCGGCGACCGCCGCGTCCTGGTGGCGATGTCCGACTAGGTCCTGTCCTGACTCGAGCCCCGCCCGCTGCGCCGACTCCCCGACGACACCCCGAGACTCCCCGACGACAGAGCGAGTTGATCATGACCATCACCTCGGAAGAGGTACCCGCCGGCTGGGCGGGGAGCGGCACCGTACCGGGAGTGCGCCGGCCCGACGCTCCCGGCACCGGGATCCACGGCTACATCGCCGAGCACCGCGCCGAGCTGCGCGAGCTGCTCGCCGCGCGCGGCGCGCTGCTGCTGCGCGGGTTCGGGGTCGGCGGCGTGGACGGCTTCGACGGAGTCGTCCGGGCCTACTCCGGTACGCCGCCGCTGGTCTACGCGGAGCGCTCGTCGCCCCGCAGCACCATCAAGGGACAGGTCTACACCTCGACCGACTATCCGCAGAACGAGGAGATCTTCCTCCACAACGAGAACTCCTACCAGGCGGTCTGGCCGCGGACGCTGTACTTCTACTGCGTCGAGCCGCCGGCCACCCGGGGCGCCACTCCGCTCGCCGACATCCGGCAGGTGCTCGGGGCCATCGACCCGCAGGTGCGCGAGGACTTCGAGCGGCGCGGGTGGCAGGTCGTACGGAACTTCCACGCCGGGTTCGGAGTGCCCTGGCAGGAGGCGTTCAACACCTCCGACAAGGACGCCGTGGTGGCGTACTGCAAAGAACGCAGGATCGAGGCCGAATGGCGGCCCGACGGCGGTCTGCGCACCACCGCGGTCCGGCAGGCGGTGCACCGCCACCCCGTCAGCGGCGAAGAGGTGTGGTTCAACCACGCCACCTTCTTCCACGTCAGCACGCTCGCCCCGGAGGTGGGTGCCGGGCTGCGCGCGATCTTCGCCGATGAGGACCTGCCCACGAACACCTTCTACGGCGACGGCGAGGCCATCCCGGACGAGGTGACGGACCATCTGCGCGCCACGTACCGGTCGGCGGCCGTCCGCTTCGACTGGCAGCGCGACGACGTGCTGGTCGTCGACAACATGCTGGCCGCGCACGCGCGCGAGCCGTACACCGGGCCGCGGCGGATCGCCGTGGCCATGGCGGAGCCGTCGGAGGCCTGACGGCTCAGGGAAGTTGAGGGAGACATGACCGAGATCTACGGATCACGTATCTCCGGAATCGCCGCCTACCGGCCCAGCCGGCTGGTGTCCAACGAGGAGCTGTCGCCGCTGACGACGGTCTCCCCGCAGTGGATCGAGGGGCGGACCGGCATCAAGACCCGGCACCACGCGAACGACCAGGAGGACCTGGTCACCATGTCGGTGGCCGCGGGCGAGAAGGCCCTCGTGACGGCCGATGTCGACCCGGCCGAGCTGGACCTGACGATCGTCGCCACCGCCACCCGCCGCCGCAGGATGCCCGGCATCGCCCCGGAGGTGGCCAGCCGTATCGGACTGCCCAACTCGGGTGCGTACGACCTGAACGCGGTCTGCGCCGGCTTCACCTACTCGCTGGCGATGGCCTCCAACGCCGTCCGGCTCGGCGAGGCACGCCATGTGCTCGTCATCGGCGCCGAGCGCACCAGTGACTGGATCGACCCCGAGGACCCCGACACCTTCGTCATCTTCGGCGACGGCGCCGGCGCCGCCGTGGTCTCCCGCTCGCAGGAGCCGGGCATCGGCCCGGCGGTCTGGGGCAGCGACGGCGCGCGGCACAACGTACTCGGCATCACCGAGAAGGCGGACGGCCGGGAGTACGTCGCGATGAACGGCCCGCTCGTCTACAAGTGGTCGACGGCCACCATGCCGGACGTCGCCCACCGCGCCTGCGCGGCCGCCGGGATCAGCCTGCAGGACATCGACTGGTTCGTTCCGCACCAGGCCAACAACCGCATCATCAAGACGCTCACCGAGAACCTGGGACTCCCGCCGGAGCGCGTGGTCAACGACGTCGTCGACACCGGCAACACCTCGGCGGCGTCCGTCCCGCTGGCACTGAGCCGGCTCCGCGAGAGCGGCCGCAGCACGCCCGGCGAGAAGGTGCTGCTCCTCGGATTCGGCGCCGGCCTGACGTACGCCGGCCAGGTCGTCCGTATGCCGTAGCCCGGCCGCCGCACAGCCGCACAGCCGCACCCCGATACACCCGCTCGCCCGCGCACCCGCGCACCCGCGCACCTTCCTTTCAGAAGAAACGGAACGTCATGACCAGAGACGAACTGACCGCCGAGATCATCAGCCTGACCGTCCGCACCGCGCCGGATCTGGAGGCCGAGGTCACCGCCGAGTCGAGCTTCGAGGAGCTCGGCATGGACTCCCTCACCCGGATCGACCTGCTGGCCGCCGTGGAGAAGAACTTCGGCCAGTCGGTGCCCGACGAGAAGGTCGGCGACCTGCTCCGCGTCACCGACGTCGTCGACTTCCTGACCGCGAGCAAGGCAGGAGTCTGACCCATGGACCACACGGATCCCGGAAGCGGGGCGATGCCCCTGTCGGTGGGCCAGGAGGGGCTATGGCTGCTCCACAAACTGGCCCCCGACAGCGCGACGTACAACCTCGCGGGCGGTGTCCGCATGGAGCCCGCGCCGGATCCCGAGGTCCTGGCGCGGGCGGTACGTGCGCTCACCGGACGGCACCCCATGCTGCGCTCGGTCTACGTCGAGGCCGACGGTCACCCCCGGAGGCTGCTCCGGAAGCCGGGGGAGATCGGCGAGCTGACCGTACGTGACGTACCGGACGTGGACGACGAGGAGCTGGAGCGGCTCACCGAGGCGGAGGCCGGCAAGCCCTTCCGGCTCTCGGAGGACGGACCGTTCCGCGCGGTGATGCTGCGCCGCCGTACCGACGCGGTGGTGGTGGTCATCACCCACCACATCGCCACCGACGCCATCTCGCAGTGGCTGCTCTGGCGCGACCTGCTGACCGCGTACCAGGCGTACGCCGACGGCAAGGAGCCCGGCTGGTGGCCGGTCACCGCCTCGTACGAGACCTTCGTCGAGACGGAGCGGGCGCTGCTCGACTCGCCCCGGGGAGAGCGGCAGGCGGAGTACTGGCGTGAGCAGTGCGCGGGTTCCGTACCCGCCGAACTGCCCACCGACCGGCCCCGGCCGCTCACACCGGCGAACACCGGCGCCAGCCTGCTGCGCCGGCTGCCCGATCAGCTCTCGGAACGGGTCAGGCGCACCGCGGCCGAACAGGGCGTGTCGCAGTTCGCCCTGGCGCTCGGCGCCCTCCAGGCGCTGCTGAACCGCTGCACCGGCCAGACCGACTTCCTGATCGCCTGCCCGGCCTCGGTCCGCCGGTCCGCGGCCGCCGATGTCGTCGGGTACTTCGTCAACCCGCTCATCATCAGGGGCCGGTTCGACCGGGACACCACCCTCAGCGACGCGATGAAGGCGGCCAACGAGCGGATCCGGCAGGCGACGGCACGGGCCACGTACCCGTTCCCGCTCGTCGCGCAGGACGCACCGGTCGCCGGGCCGCTGTTCCGGATCTCCATGACCATGGTCACCACGGACCGCTTCGGTCCCGGCCTGGAGGGGATGGTCTCCGGCGAGCCCATCGAGGTGGCCGGTCTGACCACCACCTATCTGGAGATCCCGCACCTCGAGGGGCAGTGCGATGTGGCGCTGGAGGTCACCCGCGATGTGTACGGGCTGACCATGGCCCTGCGCTACGACACGGCGCTCTTCGAACGGGACACCGTGGAGCGGCTGTTCGACCAGTTCATCCGCTTCCTGGAGGCGGCCGCCGACGCGCCGCACCGCCGGATCGCCCGGATCCCGCTGACGGACGACGCGGAGAAGCGTTCGCTGCTGGCCCTCAGCGGCAGTACCGGCGACGGCTCATGACGCGGCCGGTGCTCCCGGGGATCCTCGACGCCGTCGGCCACACCCATCTGGTGGAGCTGAGCGGGCTGCTGCCCCGCTTCCCCTCGCGGGTGTTCGCCAAGCTGGAGGCCTTCAACCCCGGCGGCAGCGTCAAGGACAGATCGGCGCTGTCGATGCTCCTCGGCAAGATCCGTAACGGCGAGCTGGTACCCGGCCGGTCCACGGTGGTGGAGTCCAGCTCCGGCAACCTGGCCATCGGAATCGCGCAGATCTGCCGCTACTTCGGGCTGGACTTCATCTGTGTGGTGGATCCCAAGACCACCCAGCAGAACCTGGCCATCCTGCGGGCCTACCAGGTCACGGTCGACATGGTGACCGCACTCGACCCGGACACCGGCGCGTATCTGCCCACGCGGGTCAAGCGGGTGCGCGAGCTGGTGGACTCCACACCCGGCGCGTACTGGCCCAACCAGTACGCGAACCCGCTCAATCCGCAGGCGCACGTACAGACCATGCGGGAGATCGACCAGGCGCTGGACGGCCGGGTGGACTATCTCTTCTGCTCCACCGGCACCGGCGGCACGATGACCGGCTGCGCCCGGTACATCCGTGAGCGCGGGCTCTCCACCACCCTGGTGGGGGTCGACGCGATGGGCAGTGTGCTGTTCGGCGGCCCGTCGGGACCACGGCTGCTCCCGGGGCACGGCGCGGCCGTACGCCCCGAGCTGTTCGATCCGACGCTGGCCGACGAGGTCGTACTCGTCTCCGACCTCGACTGCGTCGTGGGCTGCCGGACGCTGACGCAGCGCGAGGCGATCCTCGCCGGCGGCTCGTCCGGCGCGGTGACCGCCGCCCTGGGGAAGCTCGCCGACCGTATCCCGGCCGGGAGCAACTGCGTGCTGATCTTCCCCGACCGCGGTGACCGCTATCTCGACACGATCTACTCCGACGACTGGGTCCGCGCCCAGTTCGGGGAGGTTTCGCACCTTTGGAAAGAACCCGAACACACAGGGGCGGTGGGGGCATGCTGATCATCAGGCACCGTGAGGTGGCCGGAGTGCTGGCCGGACGCGAGAAGGAGGTCATCGATCTCGTCGCCGACGCCTACCAGCGGCACGACGAGGGACGCACCAGCCTTCCGCACTCCGTCTTCCTGCGCTTCCCCGGCCGGCCGAGGGACCGGATCATCGGGCTGCCCGGCTATCTCGGCGGAAAGACCGACGGCAGCCCCGACGAGGTCGCCGGCATGAAATGGATCTCCTCCTTCCCCGGCAATGTCGCGGCCGGCAGCCAGCGCGCCAGCGCCGCCATCCTGCTGAACTCGCTGGAGAACGGCCATCCCGAGGCGCTCATCGAGGGCTCGCTGATCTCGGCGCAGCGCACCGCCGCCTCGGCCGCGCTCGGCGCCCGGCTGCTCCTCGGCGGCCGCAGGCCGTCCGGGGTCACGCTCATCGGCTGCGGCGTCATCAACCGCGAGATCCTGCGCTTCCTCGCCGCCGAGCGGCCCGAGCTCGGTTCCCTCGCGGTGTACGACACCGACCCGGAGCGCGCCAGGCGCTTCACCGCCGAGCACGCGCGGCTGCTGCCGAACGCGGAGGTACGCCACTGCGCCTCCCTCGACGAGGCGCTCGGCGCCCACGACCTGGTGTCCTTCGCGACCACGGCCGCCACTCCGTACACCGGTCTCGGGGCCTGCCCGCCCGGCGCGGTCGTGCTGCACATCTCGCTGCGCGACCTCACCGTGCCGGCGGTCCTCAGCCAGCACAACGTCGTCGACGACCCCGGCCATGTCTGCCGTGAGAACACCTCGCTGCATCTCGCCGAGCGGGAGACGGGCGGGCGCGACTTCATCGACGCCGGTATCGGCGCGCTGCTGCGCGGCACCGCGCGGCTGAACCCGGAGCCCGGGAAGCCGCTGGTGTTCTCGCCGTTCGGCCTCGGCGTCCTCGACCTGGCACTGGCCCGCTTCGCCCGGGACGAGGCACGGCGCAGCGGCATGGGCACCTTGATCGACGGATTCCTGCCGGCGCCCGCTCCGTAGCCGAGCACGCCGGGCCACCACCCCTCACAGCCTGCGAAGTTCACCACTCTGGAGAAGAGATGTCTGTCCCGCTGCCCGAACTGATCGCCCGTCAGGCCGTCCGTACCCCCGAAGCCACCGCGGTCGACGACTCCCAGGGGGCGATGACGTACGCGCGGCTCGACCGGCGCGCGAACCAGATCGCGAGACTGCTCCTGGCCCGCGGCGCCGGCCCGGAGTCACGGGTGGCCGTGTGCCTGCCGCGCGGGCGCGAGCTCGTCGCGGCGCTGCTCGGGGTGTGGCGGGCCGGTGCGGCCTATGTGCCTCTGGACGCGGGACACCCCGCCGAGCGCATCGCCTGGGTCCTCGCGGACAGTGGCGCCCAGACGGTGCTGACCGTCGCCGCCACGGCCGCGGAGTTCGACAGCGCCGTGCCGGGCGACGGCGCGCTGCCGGGCGGGGTCGTCCTGCTGGACGGTCCCGACAGCGGGCTCGACACCATGCCGGAGAGCGCGCCGGAGCCGAGCGGTATCGGCCAGGACCACGCCGCGTATCTCGCCTACACCTCCGGCTCGACGGGCCGCCCCAAGGGCGTGCTCGTCCAGCACGGCGGAATAGCCAACCGGGTGGCCTGGACGCTGAACCGCCAGGAACTGAGCGCGGACGACCGGGTGTTGCAGAAGACCGTGCTCACCTTCGACGCGGCGGCGCTGGAGATCTTCGCGCCGCTGGCCGCCGGCGGCACCGTGGTGATGGCCCCTGAGGGCGCCGAGTCGGACCCCGCACTGCTGGTGCGGACCGTGGCCGAACAGCGCGTCTCCGTACTGCAGGGCGTGCCGTCCGTACTGCGGCTGCTGGTCGACGAGCCGGGCTGGGCCGAGTGCACCGGGCTGCGGCTGGTCTTCTCCGCCGGTGAGGCGCTGGACGCCGAGCTGTGCCGCCGGCTCAGCGAGCCCACCGGCGCCACGGTGTGGAACACCTACGGTCCCACCGAGTGCTCCATCGATGTCGCCGGCCAGGAATTCGACCCGGAGCGGCACACCGAGGCGGTGCCGATCGGCCGGCCGATCGACCACATGCGGGTGTACGTGCTGGACGAGGAGCTCGACCCGGTGCCGATCGGCGTGGTGGGCGAGCTGTACGCGGCGGGCATCGGCACCGCGCGCGGCTACGTCGGCAAGCCGGGCCAGACCGCCGAGCGCTTCATACCGGACCCGCACGGCCCCGCGGGCAGCCGGATGTACCGGACGGGCGACCTCGCCCGCTGGCGCTCCGACGGCACGCTGGGCTTCCTCGGCCGGGTGGACCACCAGGTCAAGGTGAACGGCGTACGGATCGAACCGGCCGAGGTGGAAGCCGCGTTGACCGCGCACCCCGATGTCCGGGGCGCCGTGGTCACCGCCGCGCGCGCCATCGGCGGCGGGAAGCGGCTGGTGGCCCATCTGACAGCCGCCAGGCGCATCCCCAGGGACGAGCTGCGCAGCTTCCTGCGCAAGCGGCTCCCCGAGCCGATGATCCCGGCCCTCTTCGTACCGCTGGACGCCTTCCCGCTGACCAGCAGCGGAAAGGTGGACCGCAACGCGCTGCCGGAACCAGTCGCGCCCGGCTCGGCGGAAGCGGCGACCGCCGAGGGGCCCGCGCACATCGGGCCCCGTACCCCCGCCGAGCGGCTGGTCGCGCAGGTGTGGGAGCAACTGCTCCAGGTGGAGCGGGTCGGCGCCCACGACGACTTCTTCGCCCTCGGCGGCTCCTCGTTGGTCCTCACCCGCCTCGCGGACGCGCTGCGCAAGGCGTCCGGGGACGACATCCAGCTGCGTGGACTCTTCGGCGCGTCCACCGTCGAGGCCCAGGCGCGGCTGCTGGAGGAGGCCAGGCCCGCCGTTCCCGAGGTGGTGCCCGTACGGCGCGACGGAGCGCTGCCGCTCTCCTTCGGACAGCACCGGCTGTGGTTCCTCGACCGGATGCACCCGGGCAGCGCGGAATGGGTGGCGCCGCTCTTCCTGCGGCTGCCCGCCGGCACGACCGGCGCCGCCGTGCAGGCCGCGCTGGACACGCTGGAGGCGCGGCACGAGGCGCTGCGCACCCGGTACGTACTGGAAGGGGACGAGCCCCGGCAGCTGATCGCCGAGCCGCGGCCGGTGGAGCTGCGGGTGGAGGACGCGAGCGAGGCGGACTTGGAGGAGCTGTTCGGCGAGCAGTTCGGCCGGGGATTCGACCTGGCAGGGGGACCGCTGTGGCGGGCCCTGCTGGTGCGGGTGCCGAAGGGCGGCCCCGTACTGCTCGTGACGACGCATCACATCGCCACCGACGGCTGGTCGACCGTGCTGCTGGAGCGGGAGCTGCGCGAGCTGTGCGCGGTGGCCCTGGAGGACCGCGCGCCGGACCTCGAACCGCTGCCGGTGCAGTACGCGGACTACGCCGCCTGGCAGGCGGCCCGCTCGGACGACACGGTCCTCGACCGCGAACTCGACTACTGGAAGGCCACGCTGGACGGACTGCCCGAGCTGCGGCTGCACACGGACCGAACCCGCCCCGCCCAGCGCGACGGGCGAGGCGCGGGCGTGCGGTTCTCCGTGCCGGCCGGTCTCGCCGACGCCCTCAGCGGCATCGGGCGGCAGCACGGCGCGACGCCGTACGTCACGCTGCTGGCCGGGCTCGCGGCGCTGCTCTCGCGCCACAGCGGCCAGGACGACTTCGGCATCGGCAGCCCGGTGACCGGCCGGCTCAGGCCGGAGACCCGGAACACGGTCGGCTTCTTCCTCAACTCGCTGGTCATGCGGTGCGATCTGACCGGTGACCCCACGTTCGCGGAGCTGCTGAAGCGCACCAAGAACACGGCGATGGCCGGCTTCGCGCACCAGGAGCTGCCGTTCGAGCGGCTGGTGGACGAGCTACAGCCGGTCCGTGACCTGTCGCGTACCCCGCTGTACCAGGTGGCATTCGACCTCCAGGACGAGGGAACGACGGCGGTGGCCGCCGACGGTGTGCTGATGGACGCCTTCCAGGGCGCCTGGCGGGTGGCCAAGACCGACCTGACGCTGTTCATCTGGCGCCAGGCGGACGGCTCGCTGGTCGGCGCGCTGGAGTACGCGACGTCGCTGTTCGACCAGGCCACCGTGGAGCGGCTGGCGGACCACTTCGTACGGCTGCTGAAAGGCGTCGCGGCCGAGCCGGAGGTCCCGCTGTCGGCCATCGACATCTCCTCGGTTCACGAGCGCCGGCTGCTGCGGGTCTGGAACGACTCTGCGGTGTTGGTGCCGGAGGTGTCGGTGCCGGAGTTGGTGGCGCGTCGGGTTGTGGAGTCGCCGGGTGCGGTGGCGGTGGAGTGCGGCGAGGAGCGGTTGTCGTTCGCGGAGTTGGATGTGCGGGCGAATCGGCTGGCGCGTCGGCTGCGTGAGGCGGGGGTGGGTCCTGGTTCGACGGTGGCGGTGTTGCTGGATCGTTCGGTTGATCTGGTGGCGGCGCTGTTGGGTGTGTGGCGTGCGGGTGCGGGGTTTGTTCCGATGGATCCGGTGCTGCCGGCCAACCGGATCGCGGGGATGGTCGCCGATGCCCGGGTGGGTGTGGCACTGACCTCCTCCGCCTATGCGGATCGTTTCCCTGAGGTGGAGAAGGTGCTGGTCGGGGAGGATCTGTCGTCGTTCCCGGCGGTCGCGCCCGCTGGTTCGGTGGATCTGGATTCGGTGGCGTACACGATCTTCACGTCGGGTTCGACGGGTCGGCCGAAGGGTGTGCAGGTCTCGCACCGCAGTCTGGTGAACCACATCGACTGGGCTGTAAGGGAGTTGGCCGGCTCCGGGCAGGGTGGTGTGCCGGTGTTCTCGTCGGTGGCCTTCGACCTGGTGGTCCCGAACGTCTGGGCGCCGCTCGCCGCCGGGCAGCGGACTTGGCTGTGGGACGGAGAGCTGACCGAGCTGGGTGAAAGCCTTGCCGCGGCAGGTCCGTTCTCCTTTATGAAGCTCACTCCGGGGCATCTGGAGGTGCTCTCCGGCCAGTTGTCCGACGCGCAGATCCAGGCGCTCACCTCGCGCGTGGTGGTGGCCGGTGAGGCGCTTCCGGGTGGGCTGGTGGAGCGCTGGCGCGCGCTGCTCGGCGCCGGTCGGGTGATGAATGAGTACGGTCCGACCGAGGCGACCGTGGGGACCTGCGTCTTCCCGCTGGAGGAAGCGTTCGAGGGTGTGGTGCCGATCGGGCGCCCGCTGCCGAACATGACCATGCGCGTCCTGGACGCGGGGATGCGGCCGGCTCCGGTGGGTGTGGTGGGTGAGCTGTTCGTGGGGGGCACGGGCGTCGCGCGAGGTTATGCGTACCGTCCGGCCGCCACGGCGGAGAAGTTCCTGCCCGACCCGTACGGCCCGGCGGGCGCCCGGCTCTATCGCACCGGTGATCTGGTGCGCTGGCGCGGCGACGGCGCGGTGGAGTTCGTGGGCCGTAGCGACGATCAGGTGAAGATCCGGGGCTACCGCATCGAGCTCGGTGAGATCCGCGCCGCGCTCATCGCTCATCCGCAGGTGACGGATGCCGCCGTCGTGGTCTCCGACGACCAGCGGCTGGTGGCCTATGTCGTCGGTGACGCGGAGGATCTGGCGGACCGGCTGGCCGGTTCACTGCCCGCGTACATGGTGCCTTCGGTGTTCGTGCGGATCGACAAGGTCCCGCTGACGGCGAACGGAAAGCTCGACCACCGCGCTCTGCCCGACCCGGACGAGTCCGCCGCGGACACCTTCGTAGCACCGCGCAATCCCACCGAGGAGCGCATCGCCGCCGTCTGGCAGGAGCTGCTGGGCAAGGAGGCGAGCATGCAGGACAGCTTCTTCGAGCTCGGTGGCCACTCGATCCTCGCCGTCCGGCTGATCTCCCGGCTGCAGAACGAGTTCGACCTCGACCTGCCGATGCGGATCGCCTTCGAGAGCCCGACGATCGCGCAGCTCGCCGTGGAGATCGAGGACCGGGTACGGGCCGAGGTCGACGCGCTGCTCAATGACGCGTACTGACTCCCACCGACGACAGGAAGGACAAGCCCATGCGACACCTCATCTCCATCAATGACCTGACCGACGACGACCTGCGCGGCATCGTCGAACGAGGGGCCGAGTTCGCCGCGGGGGCGCGGGAGAAGCCCCTGCGGGACGCGGTCGTCGGCGTCTACTTCCGCCGTACGTCCACCCGTACCCGTACCGCCTTCACCGTCGGCGCGCTGCGGCTCGGCGCGCAGACCGTCACCTTCGGGCCCGACGACCTCCAGCTGAACACGGGGGAGACCACCGAGGACACCGGCAGGGTGCTGGCCGGGATGCTGGACGTGCTGGTGGCCCGTACCGCGGATGCCACCGCGGAGCTGCGGACCTGGGCGGCCGGCGGACAGATGTCCGTCGTCAACGCGATGAGCGCCGAGGAGCACCCGACGCAGGGGCTCACCGATCTCACCACGCTGTACAGCCACTTCGGCCGGCTCGAAGGTCTCCGTCTGATGTATGTCGGCGAGGGCAACAACAGCGCGGCCGCGCTGGCCCTGGCCCTGACCCGGTTCCCCGGGACCGAGCTGGAGCTGCGCACGCCGGCCGGCTACGGGCTGGCCCCTGCCATCCTCGCCACCGCGGCGGAACAGGCCGCGCGCAGCGGCTCGAAGCTGACCGAGCGGCACGACATGACCGCACTGCCCACCGGGCTCGACGCCATCTACACCACCCGCTGGCAGACCACCGGAACCAGTAAGCCGACCGCCGACTGGCGGGACGTCTTCGCGCCGTTCCAGGTCACCGAGCGGCTGTGGCAGGACAGCCCGAAGGCCGTCTTCCTGCACGACCTGCCCGCGCACCGCGGGGAGGAGGTCACGGCCGAGGTGCTCGACGGCCCGGCGAGCATCGCGTTCACCCAGGCCACGCACAAGCTGCACAGCGCGATGGCCGTCCTGGAATGGTGCTGGGCCGACCGCCCATGAGTACCGACGGGCCGAGGCATGCGCTGCCGACGCTCCGCAGCTACCGCGACTTCCGGCTGTTGTGGACCGGTTCGGCGATGTCGGTCATGGCGGAGCGCTGCTCCGGCATGGCCTTCACGCTGCTCGTGCTGTGGCACACCGGATCGAAGAGCGCCGCCGGCCTGGTGGGCTTCGCCTCATTGCTGCCGGCGCTGCTGGTGCAGCTGCCGGCGGGGGTCCTGGTCGACCGCCTGAACCGGCGGCGGGTGATGATGACGTGCCTGATCGTCCGCATGCTGGCCGTCGCCACGGTCGTCGTCTCGCTCCTGGGGGACGAGGTGAGGGTCGCGCACATCGCCGCGGTCGCCTTCATCCAGAGCAGCATGACCGTCTTCTACCAGCTGTCCGAGCGCGCCATGGTCCGCAACGTGGTGCCGTCCAGACAGCTGGGCGCCGCGATGGCGTCGAACGAGGCCCGCTCCCGAGGGGTCAACTTCGTCGGGCATCCGGTGAGCGGGGCGCTGTTCGGACTCTCGGCGTGGGTGCCCTTTCTGTCCAGCGTCGGGCTCTATCTGCTCTCCCTGATCACGCTCGTACGGCTACGGGGGGAGAAGGAGCCGCCGCCCCGGAAGGACAAGAAGCGCCGCTCGATGCGCGCCGATATCGCCGTCGGGCTGCGCTGGGTGTGGGACCGGGCCTTCTTCCGTACGGCGCTGCTGATCATCGCGGGCAGCAACCTGGTCTTCCAGGGGCTCATCCTCACCGTGGCCGTGGTGGTCAGGGAGGACGGCGGAGCGGCGGGGACCGTGGGCCTGATCATGGCGGCCGGCGGTCTGGGCGGACTGCTGGGCGCGTTCACCGGCGGCTGGCTGAACAAGCGGCTGGCGATGCGCCACGTCATGATCCTCGCGCACACGGCATGGGCCTTGGTCATGCCCGCAACAGTCTTTTTCAGACATCCTTTGGCGCTTGGGGCGCTCTTCCTTATAACGTCTCATATAGGAGCCGCTGTTACCGTCTCAGGCATGTCCTACCAGGTGCGTATTACACCCAACAACATGCAGGGGCGGGTCGGCAGTGTCGTCATGCTCCTGGTGTCGGGTGCGAGTTCGCTCGGCGCGCTCGGTACCGGATATCTGCTGGAGGCGGTCGGCACCCGACAGGCGCTGATGGTCGTGTCGGGGGTGATGGCCGTACTCGCCGTCGTGGCGGCGGTTGTCTTCACCCGTCGCGGGGCAGCGCTAGAGGACCAGCAGGACAACGAGCCTCCCGCGAAGCCAGTGCCATCAGCGGCGGACAACGGGTCGCCCGGCGACTCCCTTACGACCATGAGATTGCGGAGAATCGATGGATGACGCGGTGCGGCTCGAGTCGCTGACCAAGACTTATGGCTCCGGCGACAGTGTGACGGTCGCTCTGCGCGAGATCGAGCTGTCCTTACCCAGAGGGAGCTTCACGGCGATCATGGGGCCTTCGGGCTCCGGGAAGTCGACTCTGCTCCAGTGCGCCGCGGGCCTCGACCGGCCCACGTCGGGCCGGGTCTTCATCGACGGTACGGACATCGTCGGACTGAGCGAGACCCAACTCACCGAATTACGCCGTGAGTCGACCGGCTTCATCTTTCAGTCGTTCAATCTGCTGCCGTCGCTGACCGCCGAGCAGAACGTGGCGCTGCCGATGCGGCTGGCCGGGCGCAAGCCCGACCGGCGAACCGTACAGCAGGCACTCGCCCAGGTGGGCCTTGAGAACAAGGCCGGCAGCCGTCCGAGCCAGCTCTCCGGGGGCCAGCAGCAGCGCGTCGCCATCGCCCGCGCACTGGTGACCCGGCCCGCCGTGCTCTTCGCCGACGAACCCACCGGCGCGCTCGACCTCAGTACCGGCCGGGAGCTCCTCGAGACCCTGCGGCAGCTGGCCGGCGGCGGCCCCGGGACGGAGCTGTACGAGACGCCCGCCGCCGCCCCCGCGGAGGCTGCGGCCCCGCCGACCACGATCGTGATGGTCACGCACGATCCGAACGTGGCCTCGTACGCGGACCGCGTGCTGTTCCTCGCCGACGGCAGCCTCGTCGGCGAACTGGTCTCGCCCACGCCGGAAGCGGTCGCCGCTCGGATGACGGACCTGGCGGTGTCCCGGTGATCAGGGTGGCTTTCCAGACCCTGCGGGCGCGTTGGGTGTCGTTCCTCGGCACGGTGGTGGCGCTGGTGCTCGGGGTCGCGCAGGTCGCGGCCATGGGCGTACTGCTGATGACCATGCTCGATCTGCCGGACCGGCCCGCTGAGCGGTTCGCGCGGGCGCCTGCGGTGGTGCTGCCCTCCGACCCGACCTGGAATCCCGCCCACCACGACCTCGGGATCCGTTCGCTGGCGGAGGCCAAGGGCGTCTCCCCGGAGCTGCGGCAGAAGGTCGAAGCCACCGGCGGGACCGTGGTGGACCGGTCCTTCTACGCCCAGCTCGAAGGCGGTTCCAAGGACCAGGTGGGCCATCCCTGGCCGGTGGCGCGGTTCGGCGGCTACGTGTTGGCGGACGGCAAGCAGCCGTCCTCCGACAAGGAGATCGTCGTCCCCTCCGACCAGGCGCGCACCGGCGACGAGGTGACCGTGCTGACCGCCGCCGGCGTCGCGCGGTACACCGTGAGCGGCACCGTCCCGCCGGTCGGCTGGGAGGACGCGGTCTTCTTCAGCGACACGGAAGCTGCCCGGCTGTCCCCGCGCGTCGAGGCCCTGGTGGCACTCGGCCCGGCCGACACGGTGCGCGAGGCCGTCGGCAGGGACGCCGAGGTGCTCACCGGCAAGGACCGCCACAAGGCGGACGCCAGTGAGGACCAGGACCGCGAGACGCTGGACAACACCATCACGCTGGTGCCGGTGATGGCCGGCGTGGCGGGCACCACCGCGATCTTCGTGGTGGCCTCCACCTTCGCGTTCGCGGTGATCCAGCGCCGCCGCGAGGTCGCTCTGCTCCGTGCCGTGGGCGCCACGCCCAAGCAGGCGCGGAAGATGGTACGGAACGAGGCGCTGCTCGTCGGCATCTTCGCGTCGGCCGTCGGCACGGTGCTCGGCCTGCTCGGTGCGCAGCTGCTCGCCGACATGCTCATCGCCATGGACATCTCACCGCCCTGGTTCACGGTCGAGCCCTCGCTGCACTGGACGGTGCTCGCCCCGCTCGCCGGCGCCTTCCTGGTCGGCATCCTGGTGGCGCTCGCGGGCGCGGCAGCCGCCGCACGGCGCGCCGGGAACATCCGGCCCATCGAGGCGCTGCGCGAGGCGGCGGTCGACGACACCGGCATGACGCGCGGCCGGTTCTGGCTCGGCGCGGCCGGGCTGGTCGGCGGCGTCGGATGGACCGCCTGGATCGCCGTCGGTTCCCCGGCCAGTGTCCTCTCGCCGAACACCTATGTTCTCTCGCTGATGGTTCCCGTGCTGGCCGCCGCGGTGCTCGCCCCGCTCGCCGTCGGACCGCTCGCCAAGCTGCTGATGGCGCCGTTCAGCCGCTCCTCGGGGCCCACCGCCATGCTCGTACGGGAGAGCGTGCTGACCTCGCGGCGGCGCACAGCCGCCACCGCGGCGCCGGTCCTGCTCACCGTCGGTCTCGCGTTCTCGCTGCTCGCCGCCACCGACTCGCTCGGTGCCGCACGCGACAACGGGCTGCAGAACCAGGTGCGGTCGGAGTACGCGCTCGCCCCCGACGGCACTCCCGGGATCAGCCCGCAGGTGATCGACCGGGTCGCCCGTATCGACGGAGTGCAGATCGCGGCGCCCATCCTGACCACCATCTACACCCATGACGAGGACCGTCTCGAAGAGAACGACGGGCTCGTCGTGGACCCCGCCGCGCTGAAGCGGACGATGGACCTGAAGGTGCTCGACGGCTCGCTGGACGACCTGGACGACAACAGCACCGCCGTGGCCGATCTGTGGGGCATGGACGTGGGCTCGACGCTCAAGGTGCTGATGGCGGACGGCCAGGAAGTCGACCTGCGGATCGCGGCGACCTACAAGGCGATGCGCGGCGAGGACGTCGCGTATCTGCCCCCGCGGTTCGCCAAGACCGCCGGCTACGCCCGCGACGGACTGGCGCGGCGGGCGTATATCTCGCTGGACCCCGGCACCGACCGGGCCGCCGCCACCGCGGCGATCCGCGAGGCGGTCGCCGGCACCGGCGCGAACTTCATGACGAGGGACCAACTGGTCGCCTCGGAGAGCGCGTATGCCCGTCATCTCATCGAGGTGCGGCAGCGCTCCACCGCCGTGATCATCCTGCTGTTCTGCTTCATCGCGATCCTCAACACCCTGCTCATGGCGACCTCCGACCGGAAGCGCGATCTGGCGGTGCTCCGGATGGCCGGGGCCACGCCGAGACAGGTCGTGCGGTTCTTCGTCGCGGAATCGGTGCTGGTGGCCGCCATCGGGGTGGTACTGGCGCTGGTGGCGACCGCGGTCAACCTGGCCGGGCTGTGGGGCGCGCTGCTCCAGCTGTTCGGTACGACGCCCATCGTGGTGCCGTACGCGGTGGTGGTCGTCGTCGCGGTCGTCTCCACGCTGCTCGCCGTGATCGGCACCGTGCTGCCCGTCGGCGCGGCGCTGCGCGCCAGGACGGTGCAGCTCGTCGGCGCCCGCGAATAGCGCGCCGGCGGCAGAGCCGCGGCTCCGCAGCAACACGGCTCCGCAGCAACACGGCTCCACAGCACCACCACTGAGACCCACGCGGTCCGGTCCCGCCCCCCGTCGGGACCGGGCCGCGTGCTGCGTTGTGCCAAAAGGGCCCTGGTAGAGGGCCGGTATAGACGCCCGCCCGAAGCTGAGTGCGAATCCGATCACCGAAGGGATACCGACATGGCTGACGAGCAGACCGACAACCGCGTCTACCGGGTCGTCCTCAACGACGAGGAGCAGTACTCGATCTGGGACGCGGACCGGGAGCTGCCGGCGGGCTGGCGCGCCGAGGGCACCGAAGGCGCCCGGCAGGCGTGCCTCGACCGGATCGACGAGGTGTGGACGGACATGCGGCCGGCGAGCCTGCGCCGCCGTATGGAGCAGACGAGCGCCTGAGCACCGGCCGCCGGCCGGCGGCCCGGATCGGCGGTAAGGGACAGGCGCGTGACATGCGGTCGACGTACGGAAACACAGGGTCGGGAGGAGCGCTCAGCATGAGCACTGGCGGAGTTCGGACGAACCGGCAGGCCGAGGAGAGCCGCGAGGAACTGGTGCGCGCCCGACTCGCCGGGGGCCGCGGCGGGCGGCGTGCCGCGGTGGTGCCGGTGGACCGGGACGGCCCGCAGGCGCTCTCCCACGGCCAGCAGCAGATGTGGTTCCTGAGTAGGCTGGACCCGGAGAGCTGGGAGTACAGCGTCCCGGTCGTGCTCCGGCTGCGCGGAGCGCTCGACGCGGACACGCTGCGCCGCGGCTTCGAGGAGCTGGTGGCCCGGCACGAGATCCTGCGTACCCGCTACCGCCTCGACGGCGCCGAGCCGGTCCAGCTGATCGACCCTCCCGGCCCGTTCGCGCTACCCGTGGACGACCTCACCGGGGTGGCGGACGCCGCGGAGCGGGAGCGGCGAGCCACCGCGCTGGCCGAGGCCGAGCCCGGCCGGCCCTTCGATCTGGAGAACGGGCTGCCGCTGCGCGCCCGGCTGATCCGGATCGCCGACGACCACCATCTGCTGGCCGTGGTCTTCCACCATGTGGCCTGTGACGAATGGTCCGTCGGACTGTTCCTGTCCGAACTCTCCGCTGTGTACGGTGCCTTCCTCGACGGCGAGCCGTCACCGCTGGCCCCGCTGCGGGTGCAGTACGCCGACTACGCGGCCTGGCAGCGCGAGCGGCTCTCCGGCGACGCGCTGGCCGGACAACTCGACTACTGGCGTGACCGGCTGGGCGGCAGCACCCCCCTTGAGGTGCCCACCGACCGGCGCCGTCCCGCCACCCGCAGCTGGGCCGGCGACGCGGTGCCGGTCGACCTGCCCGCCCCGCTGGCCGAGCGGCTGCGCGCCCTCGGCGCCGAGCACGGCGCCACCCCGTTCCAGACCCTGCTGGCCGGCTATCAGGCGCTGCTCGCCCGCTACACCGGGCGCAGCGACATCTCGGTCGGCACCGTGGTGTCGGGGCGCGGCCGCCCCGAGCTGGAACAGCTCATCGGCTACGGCATCAACACCCTGGTGATGCGTAGCCGCTGGGACGGCGATCCGTCGTTCCGCACGCTGCTCACCGGCGCCCGTGAGACCGTCCTGGACGCCTTCGACCACCAGGAATTCCCGTTCGCCAGGATCGTGGACGAACTCCAGCCGGAGCGGGACATGTCCCGTACCCCGCTGTGCCAGGTGGCCTTCACCATGCACCAGGAGCGCACCCGCGACGTCCGGCTGCCCGGCGTGGCCGCCGAAGCCCTCCGCGCGACCTCCAGGGTCTCCCGCTTCGATCTCACCCTCCAGCTCGGTGAGTACGGCGACGGTGCGGTGCGGGGCGCGCTGGAGTTCAGCACCGCGCTCTACGACCGGACGACGGTGGAGCGGCTGGTCCGGCACTTCGTACGACTCCTCGAATCCGCCGTGGCCGCCCCGGATCTGCCGCTCTCCCGGCTGGACCTGCTGGACGACGCCGATCTGGCCGTGCTCCTGCCCGCGCCGGCCGAGGCCGCCGCGGCGCCCGAGGGCCGTACGTCCCTGGCCCCCGGCCGCTGCCTCCACGAGGTCTTCGAGGACCGGGCCGCGGCCACCCCCGATGCGACAGCCCTGGTCTTCGGCGACCAGCGGCTCAGCTACGCCGAGCTCAACGCCCGCGCCAACCGGCTCGCCCACCATCTGCGCGCACTCGGCGCGGGCCCCGGCGAACTGGTCGGCGTCAGCATGGACCGCGATCTCGGCCTCGTACCCACCCTGCTGGGCGTGCTCAAGTCCGGAGCGGGCTATCTGCCGCTGGACCCGGAGCACCCGGCCGACCGGATCGGCTACACGCTGAAGGACGCCGGCGCCCGGCTCGTGGTCACCTCCACCGCGCATGTGGAACACCTGGCCGGCGTGGTCGAGGGCCGGCTCGTGGTCGCGGACGGCGAGTCCGACGCGGCGGCGCTGGCCGCGGCGCCCGACACCAACCCGGAGTCCGGCGCGGCGCCCGGCGACCTGATCTACACCATCTACACCTCGGGCTCCACCGGCCGCCCCAAGGGCGTGGCCCTGACCCACGCGAATGTGCTCCGGCTGCTCACCACGACCGAGGAGCACTTCGGCTTCGACGAGCAGGACGTCTGGACGCTCTTCCACTCGTACGCCTTCGACATGTCGGTCTGGGAGATGTGGGGCGCCCTGGCCTACGGCGGCCGGCTGGTCGTCGTCGCGCCGGACACCGCGCGCCTGCCCGAGGACTTCCTGCGGCTGCTCGTCGAGCAGCGCGTCACGGTGCTCAACCAGACCCCGTCCGCCTTCCGCAGCCTGGTCGCGCTGGCGGCCGACGGCGACCCGCTGATCGACGAACTGGCCCTGCGTGTCGTGACGTTCGGCGGTGAGCGACTGGACATTCCGGGGCTGAAGCCCTGGGCCGCACGCCGTGGCCTGGACCGTACGGCCCTGGTCAACATGTACGGCATCACCGAGACCACCGTGCACACCACCTACCACCGGCTCACCCAGGCCGACCTTGACGCGGAGACCGGCAACGCGATCGGCACGCCGCTGCGCGACCTCCGGGTCCATCTGCTCGGCGCCCACGGCGAGCTGGTGCCCATCGGGGTACCCGGCGAGATCCATGTCGGCGGTCCCGGCGTCGCCCTGATGTACCTCCACCGCCCGCGGCTGACCGCCGAACGGTTCATACCCGACCCGTACGGAGCGCCGGGCTCCCGGCTCTACCGCAGCGGTGACCTCGCGAGCAGACGGCCCGACGGCAGCCTGGACTACCTCGGCCGGATCGACCATCAGGTGAAGATCCGCGGCCATCGCATCGAACTGGGTGAGATCAAGGCCGCGTTGACCACACACCCCCGGGTGCGGGACGCGGTCGTCGTGGCCCGCGAGGACACCCCCGGTGACCGCAGGCTGGTGGCGTACATCGTGCCCACCAGCGAGGCGGTTGCCGCGCCCAGCGAACTGCGGACGCTGCTGGCCGGATCGCTGCCCGAGTACATGATCCCGACGGCCTTCCTGATCGTCGGCAGGATCCCGCTGACCGTGAACGGCAAGTTCGACCAGGCCGCGCTGCCCGCCCCCGACCGGGGCGCGCTCGGCATCGAGACCACCCATGTCGCGCCGCGCACCGCGGCCGAAGAGGAAATGACCGCGATCTGGCGCGAGGTACTCGGCGTCGAGCAGGTCGGCGTCGAGGACAACTTCTTCGACCTGGGTGGCGACTCGCTGCGCGCGGTGGCGCTGGTCGGCGCCCTGCGCGAGGCCGAGTACGACGTGACGGTCCGCGATGTCTTCGCCTACCGCACCCCCGCCGAGCTGGTCGAATTCCTCACCGGCCGGCCCGCCCCCGCCAAGGTCGAACCGGGCGTCGAGCCCTTCGCCCTGCTCGCGGACGAGGACCGCGCCCGGCTGCCGCAGGGCGTCGTGGACGCCTATCCGCTGGCTCAAGTCCAGCTGGGCATGGTCGTCGAAATGCTCGCCGACGACGGCCGCAACCACTACCACAACTCCACCTGCTTCCGGATCCTGGACGACCAGCCCTTCGAACAGGCGGCGCTGCAACAGGCCGTGGACCTCGTCATCGGCCGGCACGAGGTCCTGCGCACCTCCTTTGCCCTTGAGGGCTACTCGGTGCCGCTCCAGTTCGTCCACGATCCGTCCGAGGTCGAATCGCCGGTCGGCGCACGCGACCTCACCGGCCTCGACGGGGCCGCCGTCGAGCGGTCGCTGCGGGCCTTCATGGCCGACGAGCGCACGCGTCTCTTCGATCTGGCCAGGCCGCCGCTGATCCGGTTCACCGGACACGCCTGCGACGACGGCAGCTGGTGGCTCACCCTGACCGAGTGCCACGCCGTCCTGGAGGGCTGGAGCCACCACTCGCTGCTGATGGAGCTGGCGACCACCTACCGGGCGATACGGGACGGCCGTCCCCCGCAGGAGCCCGAGCCGGCGGCCGTACGGTACGCGGACTTCATCGCCGCCGAGCTGGTGTCCCTGGCCTCGGACGACGACCGTGACTACTGGCGGGGAATCCTCGACGGCCACGCGCCCTTCGAGCTGCCCGCCGGGTGGGGTGACGACCCGGCGGAGACACCGCGCGGACTGCACCGCGCCTGGGTGCCGTACCACGACCTGGACGCGGGACTGCGCGCCCTGGCCAGCCAGGCCAAGGTGCCGATCAAGAGCGTGCTGCACGCGGCGCATCTGAAGGTGATGAGCCAGCTCACCGCGGAGGAGTCCTTCTGCACCGGTCTGGTGACCAACGCCCGGCCGGAGGCCGTGGGCGCCGAGCGGGTGTACGGGGTCTACCTCAACCCGCTGCCGTTCGCCTTCACGCGGGGCGCCGCGACCTGGCGTGAGCTGGTGGCGGAGGTCTTCGCCCAGGAGATCGAGGTCTGGCCGCACCGCCGCTATCCGCTCGGTGCGATGCAGCGTGAACTCAGCGGCTCCGAGCGCCTGGTGAACGTCCGCTTCAGCTATCAGAACTTCCGGCAGGTCGACCAGGACGTCGTCGACTACCCCGCCACCCTTGATGACAGCCCCACCGAATTCCCGCTGGGTGTCTCCACTCGCGCCGGCTTCATGGTGATCACGGCGAACCGGCATGTCATCGGCCGGGTGGGGGTGGATCGTCTGGCGGCGATGTACCGGTCGGTGCTGGAGTCGATGGCCGGGGATGTGGACGGGGATGCTCGTGCGGTGTTCCTGCCGGGTGGTGAGCGTGAGCGTGTGCTGACCGCGTGGAACGACTCTGCGGTGTTGGTGCCTGAGGTGTCGGTGCCGGAGTTGGTGGCGCGTCGGGTCGCGGAGTCGCCGGGTGCGGTGGCGGTGGAGAGCGGTGGACGGACTCTGACGTTCGCGGAGTTGGATGTGCGGGCGAACCGGCTGGCGCATCGGCTGCGTGAGGCGGGGGTCGGTCCTGGTTCGACGGTTGCGGTGCTGCTGGATCGTTCGGTCGATCTGGTGGCGGCACTGCTCGGGGTGTGGCGTGCGGGTGCGGGGTTTGTTCCGATGGATCCGGTGCTGCCGGCCAACCGGATCGCGGGGATGGTCGCCGATGCCCGGGTGGGTGTGGCACTGACCTCCTCGGACTACGCGGACCCGTTCGACGTAGAGGTGGTGCGGATCGATGACACGCGCGTCGACGGCTACCCGGACTCGGCTCCGGATGGGGTGACGGACCTGGACTCGGTGGCGTACACGATCTTCACGTCGGGTTCGACGGGTCGGCCGAAGGGTGTGCAGGTCTCGCATCGCAGTCTGGTGAACCACGTCGACTGGGCGGTGCGGGAGTTGGCCGGCTCGGGTGTGGGTGGTGCGCCGGTATTTTCGTCGGTGGCCTTCGACCTGGTGGTGCCCAATGTGTGGGCGCCGTTGGCGGCGGGGCAGCGGACATGGCTGTGGGACGGAGAGCTGACCGAGCTGGGTGAAAGCCTGGTTCAGGCGGGTCCGTTCTCCTTCATGAAGCTCACTCCGGGGCATCTGGAGGTGCTGTCGGGGCAGTTGTCCGACGCGCAGATCCAGGGACTGACGTCGCGCGTGGTGGTGGCCGGTGAGGCGCTTCCCGGTGGGCTGGTGGAGCGCTGGCGCGCGCTGCTGGGAGCAGGCAGGGTGATGAATGAGTACGGTCCGACCGAGGCGACCGTGGGCACCTGTGTCTTCCCGCTGGAGGAAGCGTTCGAGGGTGTGGTGCCGATCGGGCGCCCGCTGCCGAACATGACCATGCGCGTCCTGGACGCCGAGCTTCAACCCGCGCCGGTGGGTGCGGTCGGCGAGCTCTATGTCGGTGGCACCGGAGTCGCTCAGGGGTATGCCTACCGTCCGGGCGCGACAGCGGAGAAGTTCCTTCCCGACCCGTACGGCCCGGCGGGCGCGCGGTTGTATCGCACGGGCGACCTGGTGCGCTGGCGCGGCGACGGCGCGGTGGAGTTCCTCGGCCGTATAGACGACCAGGTGAAGATCCGCGGCTATCGGATCGAGCTCGGTGAGATCCGCGCCGCGCTCATCGCCCATCCGCAGGTGACGGACGCGGCGGTGGTGGTCGCGGACGACCAGCGCCTGGTCGCGTACGTCGTCGGCGCCGCGGAGGAGCTGGCGGGGTGGCTGGCCGGTTCGCTGCCAGAGTACATGGTCCCGTCGGTGTTCGTACCGCTCGACACGATTCCCTTGACGGCGAACGGGAAGCTCGACCGGCGTGCTCTGCCTGCCCCGGACGAGTCCGCGACCGACACCTTCGTAGCGCCCCGCAATGCGACCGAGGGGCGCATCGCCGCGGTCTGGGGCCGGGTGCTGGGGCTGGAGAAGGTCGGCGTCGAGGACAACTTCTTCGACCTGGGTGGTCACTCCATCAAGGCCATCGCGCTGGTCGGCGCGCTACGTGCCGAGGGCTTCGAGGCCGGGGTCCGCGATGTGTTCCAGCACCGTACGGTCGCCGGACTGGCCGCCGAACTCGGCGGAGCCGAACCGGTCACCGAGTCCACGGTCGTCGCACCGTTCGCCCTGCTCGAAGCGGAGGACCGGGCCACGCTGCCCGAGGGCCTCGTCGATGCCTTCCCGCTGGCTCAGGTACAGCTCGGCATGCTGGTCGAGATGCTCGCGGACGATGGCCTGAACAAGTACCACAACACCACCACGTTCCGGATCAAGGACGGCCGGCCCTTCGACACCGAGGCCCTGCGGAGCGCCGCGCGGAACGTGGTGAACCGCCACGAGATGCTGCGCGCCTCGTTCGACCTGGAGAGCTACTCGGTACCGCTCCAGCTCATCCACGCGGCCGCCGACATCTCCGTCACCGTGCACGATCTGCGGGGGCAGGACGCCGAGCAGCAGGAGGCGGCACGCCGGGTGCACATCATCAGCGAGCGGGCCCAGGCGTTCGACCTCGACCGAGCACCGCTGCTGCGTATCTCCGCGCTCGTGGAGTCCGACGAGGCATGGTGGCTGTCGGTCAGCGTCTGCCACCCCATCACCGAGGGCTGGAGCCATCGCTCGCTGCTCAGCGAGATCGTCGAGGGCTACCTGCGGGTGCGCGGCGGTGAGCAGCTGCCCGTGGTCGACATCCCCGACGTGCGCTACGCGGACTTCGTCGCCGCCGAGTTGGCGTCACTGGCCTCGGACGAGGACCGCGACTACTGGCGGGGCGTCCTCGGGACGCATGCCACGTTCGAGCTGCCCGCCGGCTGGGGTGACGGTGAGCCCGGGCGCGCGAACACCGTGCGCGTACCGCTCACCGATCTGACCCCGGCTCTGCGCGCCGCCGCGAGCGAGACCGGCACCTCACTCAAGGCCGTGCTGCATGCGGCGCACCTGAAGGTGATGAGCCAGCTCACCCCGGAGGAGTCCTTCTGCACGGGGCTGGTGTCCAGTGGCCGCCCCGAGGTCGTGGGCGCCGAGCGGGTGTACGGCATGTACCTGAACACCGTGCCGTTCGCGTACGAGCGCGGCGCGCGGACCTGGCGCGAGCTGATCCGCCAGGTCTTCGACCAGGAGGGCACCCTCTGGCCGCACCGCCGCTTCCCGATGCCGGTGATGCAGCGGGAGTTGAGCGACGGAACACGCCTGCTGGATGTGCGCTTCAGCTATCTCGATCTACAGGACGCCCAGGCGGAGAGCGACATCGTCGACACCGATTCCGGGCTGGGCGAGGGCGCGACGGAGTTCGGCCTCGCGGTGGCCGCACGAGGGAGCGGTCTGCTGCTCACGACGGATCCCCAGGTGCTCGGCCGGGTGGGGGTGGATCGTCTGGCGGCGATGTACCGGTCGGTGCTGGAGTCGATGGCGGGGGATGTGGACGGGGATGCCCGCGCGGTGTTCCTGCCGGGTGGTGAGCGTGAGCGTGTGCTGACCGCGTGGAACGACTCTGCGGTGTTGGTGCCTGAGGTGTCGGTGCCGGAGTTGGTGGCGCGTCGGGTCGTGGAGTCGCCGGGTGCGGTGGCGGTGGAGAGTGGCGGACGGACGCTGACGTTCGCGGAGTTGGATGTGCGGGCGAACCGGCTGGCGCATCGGCTGCGTGAGGCGGGGGTCGGTCCTGGTTCGACGGTTGCGGTGCTGCTGGATCGTTCGGTCGATCTGGTGGCGGCACTGCTCGGGGTGTGGCGTGCGGGTGCGGGGTTTGTTCCGATGGATCCGGTGCTGCCGGCCAACCGGATCGCGGGGATGGTCGCCGATGCCAGGGTGACGGTCGCGGTGACGTCCTCCGCCTACGCGGATCGCTTCCCTGGGGTGGAGAAGGTGCTGGTCGAGGAGGATCTGTCGTCCTTCCCGACCGTCATACCTGCTGGCTCGGTGGATCTGGACTCGGTGGCGTACACGATCTTCACGTCGGGTTCGACGGGTCGGCCGAAGGGTGTGCAGGTCTCGCACCGCAGCTTGGTGAATCACATCGACTGGGCTGTAAGGGAGTTGGCCGGCTCCGGGCAGGGTGGTGCGCCGGTGTTCTCGTCGGTGGCCTTCGATCTGGTGGTGCCGAACGTCTGGGCGCCGCTGGCGGCTGGGCAGCGGACATGGCTGTGGGACGGCGAACTGACCGAGCTGGGCGAAAGCCTGGTTCAGGCAGGTCCGTTCTCCTTCATGAAGCTCACCCCAGGTCACCTGGAGGTGCTCTCCGGCCAGCTGTCCGACGTACAGATCCAGGACCTGACGACACGCGTCGTCGTGGCCGGTGAGGCGCTTCCCGGTGGGCTGGTGGAGCGCTGGCGCGCGCTGCTCGGCGCCGGTCGCGTGATGAATGAGTACGGTCCGACCGAGGCGACCGTCGGCACCTGCGTCTTCCCACTGGAGGAAGCCTTCGAGGGCGTGGTGCCGATCGGACGCCCCCTCCCCAACATGACCATGCGCGTCCTGGACGCCGAGCTTCAGCCTGTGCCGGTCGGTGCCGTGGGTGAGCTGTTCGTCGGCGGTGTCGGTGTGGCTCGTGGCTACGCCTACCGTCCGGCGGCCACGGCGGAGAAGTT
Source organism: Streptomyces sp. NPDC042201 (assembly GCF_055582185.1). NCBI lineage: Bacteria > Bacillati > Actinomycetota > Actinomycetes > Kitasatosporales > Streptomycetaceae > Streptomyces > Streptomyces sp. NPDC042201. Next base: position 509,087 of record NZ_JBVJDS010000001.1, read on the forward strand.
CCTGCCCGATCCCTACGGGCCGGCGGGCGCCCGGCTTTATCGCACCGGTGACCTGGTGCGCTGGCGCGACGACGGCGCGGTGGAGTTCCTCGGTCGCATCGACGACCAGGTGAAGATCCGCGGCTATCGGATCGAGCTCGGCGAGATCCGGGCCGCCCTCATCGCCCACCCGCAGGTGACGGATGCCGCCGTCGTGGTCTCCGACGACCAGCGCCTGATCGCGTACGTCGTCGGCGAGGCCGACACCGTGGCCGAACGGCTCGCGGCGACGCTGCCGGAGTACATGGTCCCGTCGGCGTTCGTGCGGCTCGACACCATTCCGCTGACCGCCAACGGGAAGCTCGACCGGCGTGCCCTGCCTGCTCCGGACGAGTCCGCGCCCGACACCTTTGTGGCGCCCCGCAACCCCACCGAGGAGCGCATCGCGGCGGTCTGGGGCCGGGTGCTGGGGCTGGAGAAGGTCGGCGTCGAGGACAACTTCTTCGATCTCGGCGGTCATTCCATCAAGGCCATCGCGCTGGTCGGTGCCCTGCGCGCCGAGGGTTTCGAGGCCGGGGTCCGCGATGTGTTCCAGCACCGTACGGTCGCCGGGCTGGCTGCCGAACTGAGCGGAGCGGAACCGGTCACCGCGTCCACGTCCACCGCCGTCGCACCGTTCGCCCTGCTCTCCGAGCAGACCCGGGAGGCGCTGCCCGCAGGGCTGGTCGACGCGTATCCGCTCGCCAAGGTGCAGCTCGGCATGCTGGTCGAGATGCTCGCGGACGACGGGCTGAACAAGTACCACAACACCTCGACGTTCCGGATCAAGGACGGCCGGCCTTTCGACGCCGACGCCCTGCGCCGGGCCGGGCGGGCCGTGGTGGAACGCCACGAGATGCTGCGTACGTCCATCGCGCTCGAAGAGTTCGACCTTCCGCTCCAACTGGTCCACGCCACCGCCGACATCCCGGTCACCGTGCACGATCTGCGGGGCCGGGACGCCGAGGCGCAGGACGAGGCGCGCCGGGCGCACATCGCCCGGGAGCGGGCCGAGCTGTTCGACCTCTCCCGGCCCCCGCTGCTCCGTATCTCCGCGCTCGTCGAGTCGGACGAGGCGTGGCATCTGGGCTTCACGCACTGCCACGCCATCACGGAGGGCTGGAGCCAGCAGTCGCTGCTGATGGAGGTGCTCGGCCTCTACCGCGCCTACGCCACCGGCGAGGAGCCGGAGCAGCCGGAGCCGACGACCGTGCGCTACGCCGATTTCATCGCGGCGGAACTGGATTCCCTGGAGTCCGAGGAGGACCGCGGCTACTGGCAGGGGATCGTCGACGCGCACGCCATGTGCGTGCTCCCGCCCGACTGGGGCGACGGCACGGGCGCGCCCCGCGAGGACTTCAAGCTGTCCGTGGAGTTCCGCGACATCGAGCCCGCGCTGCGTGCGCTGGCCAAGTCCACCCGCACCTCCTTCAAGGCCGTCCTGCTGGCCACGCATCTGAAGGTGCTCTCCACCGTGACCAGTGAACCGGCCTTCCACACCGGCGTGCTGTACAGCGCGCGTCCGGAGGAGCCGGGCGCCGAGCGGGTGTACGGCATGTACCTCAACACCCTGCCGTTCGCCCACGATCGCGGTGCCAGGACCTGGAGCGAGCTGGTCCGCCAGGTCTTCGACCGCGAGGCGGAGGTGTACAGCCACCGCCGCTACCCGCTTCCCGCCGTACAGCGACTGGCTGGCGGGCGACGGCTGTTCGACATCATGTACCGCTACCAGGACTTCCATCAGGTGGACACCGGGTCGGTGGACGTAAGGGCCGGGGCCGGCGACAGCTCCAACGAGTTCACGATGTCGATCGCCAATGTGCCGGGACGGCTGGTCCTGCGGGCCGTCAGCACCGGACTGAACCGGGTGAACGCCGAGCGCCTGGCCGCCATGTACCGGGCGGTGCTGGAGGCCATGGCCGCCGATCCGGACGGCGACGTGAACGCGCCGCTGCTCTCGGCGACCGAACTCACCCAGGTCCTCGAGGACTGGAACGACACCGAGGTGGAGTGGGGATGAGCAGGTATGTGCACGAGGTGATCGAGGCGGCGGCCGCCGCCACCCCCGACGCCGTCGCCGTACAGGTGGGCCGGGACACCCTCACCTACCGTGAGCTGGACATACGGGCCAACCGGATCGCGCACCAGCTGCGCGCGTCCGGTGTGGGGCCCGAGTCGGTGGTCGGTGTGCTGCTGCGCCGTGGCCCCGAGATGCTGCCCTGGCTGCTCGGCATCTGGAAGGCGGGCGGCTCGCACCTTCCGCTGGACGCCTCACTGCCCGTGGACCGGCTGACCTACATACTCGGCGCGGCCGGCGCCCGGCTGGTCGTGACCGAGGGGGCGTTGGCCGACCCGCTGGGCGGTGGCTACGACGGTGAGTTCATCCATCTCGACCGGGTCCGCGCGGAGCTGGCGGGGCGGCCGGACACCGCCCCCGACGCCTCGTCCGACGCCTCCTCCACACCCGACCTGAAGGACGCCTCCCGCAGGCACCGTCTCGCGTACACCCTCTTCACCTCCGGCTCGACCGGACGCCCCAAGGGGGTGCAGATCGGCCAGTACGCGCTGCTGAACATGTTGTTCTCGATGCGTGAGCGCTTCGGCTCCGGGCCGGGGCACGCCTGGCTCGCGGCCACGTCGCTGTCCTTCGACATCTCGATGTCCGAGCTGTATCTGCCGCTGATCAGCGGTGGCCGCGTGGTGCTCGCGGACGACGACGAGGCGGGCGATCCCGCCGCGCTGCTGCGGCTGATCGAGGGGGCAGGGGTGACCCATGCCCAGGCCACTCCCGCGGGCTGGAAGCTGCTGGTCGCCGCCGGGCTCGGCCGCTGCCCTGTCATCGGGGTGACCGGTGGCGAGGAGTGCCCGCCGGCGCTGGCCCGGGAGCTGCGCGGCCGGCTCGACCGGCTGTTTAACCAGTACGGGCCGACCGAGACCACGGTCTGGGCCACCGCCTCCGAGGTGCTGCCGGACACCCGCACCGTGCTGCTCGGGCGGCCGATCCACAACTACCGCGTCTATGTGCTCGACGCCGGGGGGCAGCCCGTTCCGGTGGGCGTGGCAGGCGAGTTGCATCTCGCGGGTGCCGGGGTGGCGCGCGGCTATGTGGGCCGGCCGGGGCTGACCGGCGAGCGGTTCGTCCCGGAGCCGTTCGGCGGTCCGCCGGGCTCACGGATGTACCGCACGGGTGATCTGGCCCGCTTCCGGGCGGACGGAGAGCTGGAGTTCCTCGGCCGGATCGACCACCAGGTGAAGATCCGCGGTTACCGGATCGAGCTGGGCGAGATCGAGGAAGTGCTGCTGAAGCATCCGGCGGTACGGGACGCGGTGGTCATCGCCCGGGAGGACGGTGCGGGCGAGAAGTGGCTCGCCGCCTATCTGGTCGCGGACCGGGAGGACGGCGAACAGGAACCGGACCAGGGCGAGTTGCGTACGTTCCTGGCCGCGTCGCTGCCCTCGTACATGGTGCCCGCGGCGTTCGTGACGCTGGCCGCCATGCCGCTGAACGCCTCCGACAAGGTCGACCGCAGGGCCCTGCCCGCGCCCGGTCGTACGGCCCTGGTCGCCGACCGGGAGTACACGGCGCCACGGAACAGGACCGAGCGGCTGTTGGTGGAGACCTGCGTCGAGGTGCTCGGCGTGCCCGACGTGGGTGTACGGGACCGGCTGCTGGACCTCGGCGCCGACTCCATGCGCATCGTCCATGTGATGGCGGCCGCCCGGCGGGCCGGACTCGACCTCACGCTGCGGATGCTGCTGGACAGCGAGACCATCGAGGACCTCGCGGTAGCGCTCGACGGTGGACAGAGCGCCGGACAGAGCGCCGGACACAGCGGCGGAGAGGCCGGCGGTGAGAGCGGCGGAGAGACCGATGGGGGAGCGGACAAGGCCATGACGGTGCTCGGTGCGACGCGGGGCTCGCTGACGACGCCCGAGGTGTCGGAGGCGATGGAGAACCACCGGGTGCCCGGCGCGGCGGTCGCCGTGCTCAGGGACGGCCGGCTGGTCGGCGTGCACGCCTACGGCGTACGGTCCGCGGAGTCCGGTGCGCCGGTGACCCTGCGGACCCGCTTCCAGGCCGGCTCGATCAGCAAGCATGTCACCGCGTTCGCCGCGCTGCGGCTGGCCGACCGGGGCGTGCTCGATCTGGACGCGGACCTCGATCTCTTCCTCGCCGGCCGCAAGGCGCCGAGGGCGGCCGGCGGGCACCCGCTCACCCTGCGGCACTGCCTGTCCAACACCTCGGGTCTCTCGCAGACCCCCAGCACCTGGTGGCGGCCCGGAGAGGCGATGCCGAAGCTGTCCGCCGTACTGGACGACGTGGGGGCCGAGCACGAGCCCGGAGCGCTGTTCCGCAAGGCCGGCAGCCAGTGGGCCATGACCGAACAACTGCTCCTCGATGTGACCGGGCAGGAATTCGAGGAGCTGGCCGAGGAGTTGGTGTTCCGTCCGCTGGGCATGCGGGACAGCTCCTTCCTGTCGCCCGAGGAGACGGCCGGGCCCGACGAGGACGTGGCGGTCGGCCATGACCCGTACGGGCACGCGCTGTTCGGCGGCCACCGGGTGCGGCCGGTGCGGGCGGGAAGCGGACTGTGGTCCACCCCCGCCGACCTGGCGCAGCTGGCCGGTGAGATCCGCCGGGCCCACCTGGGCTTCTCGGACCTGCTGTCGGCGCGGGCCGCCGGTTTCATGCTCAAGGAGGCGTTCCCCGGCAGCTTCTACGGTCTGGGTACGGTGATCGACGGCTCGCTGGCCGACCCCGAGTTCGGGCACGGCGGGCAGACCGCGGGCTTCCGCGCGCTGACCTCGACGCGGCTGCGGTCCGGTACAGGCTGTGTGGTGATGACCAACTCGGACAACGGCAAACAGGTCCACAAGGCGGTCGCCGCGCTGCTCGGCCGCGACCTCGAAGTGGCCGCGGACTGATCCACGACGGAGCTCCGGTCGAACGGGCGTCGGCGCAGGCGCCCGGTTCGGCCGGAGCTCCGTCGCGTGGCCGTGGCCGGCGCCTTCGGCCGGGGCGGGGCACCTTCTGTTGCGTCTCCAGGCATAGGCCATTTCGATGCCGTTACCGAACGAATAACCCACGAATAGAGCCCCTGCATAGTTTCTGGAGCGAGCGAACGTTCGTATACGCCAGACGGGGGGTGCCGAATGGACTTCCGAGTCCTCGGCCCGGTTGAAGTTCACAAGGGTGGCGCAAGGGTCGCGCTGTCCGGCTCGAAGGTGCACACAGTCCTCGCGACCCTGCTGCTCGCCAGGGGACGCGTGGTGTCCGACGCGCGGTTGAATTCACTGCTGTGGGGGTGGGAGCCGCCGGCCACGTCCGGCGCGCAGATCTATACGTACATGTCGAGGCTGCGCAAGCTCCTCGGCGACGAGGTGAGCATCGAGCGCCGCCAGCCCGGCTATCTGCTCCAGGCGCCGGACAGCAGCGTCGACTTCCTGGAGTTCGAGCGGCTGGACAAGCTGGGCCGTGAGGCGCTGCGCAGACATCGGTACCGCGAGGCGGGCGCCCTCCTCACCGAGGCGCTCGGCCAGTGGCGCGGGCCCGCGCTCGCCAATGTCACAGAACACCTGGCCGACGCCGAGCTGCCGCAGCTGGAAGAGGCGCGGATGCACGCGCTGGAGAGCCGTATCGACGCGGACCTGGCGCTCGGCAGACACGAGCAGCTGACCGCCGAACTCACCGGTCTTGTCGCTCAGTTCCCGCTGCGGGAGAAGCTGCGGGCCCAGCTGATGACGGCGTTCTACCGCTGCGGGCGGCAGGGCGACGCGCTGCAGAGCTACTACGACGGTCGCGGCGTGCTCGCCGACCAGCTGGGCATAGACCCGGGCGAGGCGCTGGGCTCGACGTACCAGGCGGTGCTGGTCGGCAGTCTCGGACCGGGGCCGGGGGGCGAGGTCCGGCAGGGCGAGCCGACGGAGTACGACGGCGGCGGCCCGCCCATGATGCTGCCGCCGGACACCGACGACTTCATCGGACGCCAGGGCGAACTGACGGCTCTGCGCACCCAGCTGGCCCCCGCCGGGACCGGGCGCGGGCCGCGCTATCTGCTGGTCACGGGAATGACGGGGGTGGGCAAGACCGCCCTGGCGGTGCACGCCGCGCACACGAGCGCCGTGCACTTCCCCGACGGTCAGCTCTTCGCCGAGCTGGCGCGGCCGGACGGGGCGCCGAAGAGCCCTCGCGAGGTCCTCGTCGGGCTGCTGCGCGGTCTGGGCGCCCTCGGCGCCGACGCCACCGGGAGCGCGGCGTACGACCGCAAGGACCTGGACGAACTGGTCCGTCTCTACCGCGCGCGGACCGCGGGCAAGCGGCTGCTGGTCGTGCTCGACGGAGCGGTCACCAGCCGGCAGCTGGACCCGCTGCTGCCGGGATCGCCCGAGGCTGTCGTGCTGATCACCAGCCGCGCGCGGCTGACCCGGGTGACGGGAGCGCGGACCACCGCACTCGCCCCGCTCGGGGACAGTCAGGCGTTCGACCTGCTGGCCTCCTTCGCCGGCGGCGCCCGGCTGCTGGCCGAGCCCGACGCGACGGACGACCTGCTCGCGTACTGCGCGGGACTGCCGCTCGCGCTGCGCATCACGGGCAGCAGGCTCGCGGCGCGCCCCTACTGGCCGGTGGCGCGGCTGGCGGCCAGGCTGGCCGACCCGGAGACCCGGCTGTCGGAGCTGTCCTTCGGCGGGCTCGACCTGCTCGGGTCGCTGCTGCCGTCGCTGCGACAGCTGCCGGAGCACACGGGGACCACGCTGATCCGGCTGGCCGGGATCGGCTCGGCCGCCTTCCCGGCGCAGCGCGCCGCGCGGTATCTCGGTATGCCGGAGGCGGCGGCGGAACAGCGCCTCGAACAGCTGGTGGACGGGGCGCTGCTCGACATCTGCGGCGTGGACCGGCAGGGGCGTCCGCTCTACCGCTTCCATGAACTGGTGCTGCTCTTCGGCGCGTCACTGGCGCGCGCGCAGTGCGAGCGGGCGGAGCCGTCGGCCGCTCGGTGAATCCGCCGGACGAATCCGCCGGACGAATCCGCCGGACGAATCCGCAGGACCACTGGTCACCGCGCGCCGGGAGAGTTCCGGCGCGCGGTGGAGCCGGCGGGGAGGTGCAGCCGCACGGGACCGTACGCCGCCGCGGTGTCCTCGGGCTGGGCGACTGCCGCCGCCATACGGTCGGACAGCTCCAGGTCCCGCACGATCCAGGTGTCCGTACGGCTCGCGTCCGTATCCGTCTCCTCGGGGCCGTGCCGCTCGGCGGTGTCCCGGCCGTCGGCGCCCCGGCCGGGGGCGGGGCCCGGCTGATCGGGACAGTGCATCCGTACCGTGCCGGACGTGGCCGGATAGGACTCGATCCGGTCCAGCTGGATGCCCTTGAGCCCGCGCCCCCTGGCCTTCACGACCGCTTCCTTCCGGGTCCAGCAGCGGTAGAACACCGCGTCGCGGGCGGGCCCGCGGGGGAGGGTCAGCAGATGGAGGCCCTCGTCCGCGGTGAGCCACGATTCGCTCAGCACATCCCGGCGTACGGGACGCAGCACCTCCGCGTCCACGCCGATCGCGGAGCCGGTGCCGGCGGCGAAGACTCCATGGCCCGCGGTACGCGCCAGGCTGATCGCCAGCGGCAGATCGGGCCGGCCCAGCCGGGGCGGACCGTGGCCGGGGTCGCCGCAGGCCGGACAGGTGCGCTGGTCGAGGTCGATCTCCTCGGGCCCGACGCCGAGGAGCTTGCCCACCGCTCTGCGGGCCGCCGCCCTGGCGTGCACATAGGCCGCGGCGTCCAGCTCGGAGCGCAGACACAGGGCCTGCCGGAACTCCTCGGTGTTCAGCAGCGGGAGATCGGCGGGGTCGGTGCGCAGCGGCGGCCGCCACCACCAGATATTCGTCTCGCCGCAGGAGCGGAGCGCGCGGAACGCGGCCGCGGGGCTGTGCTCAGCCCCGCGGCCGCGGGCGTTTCGGGACAAGTTGTATGGCGGCGCCATGTGCCCTCTCTGTCCTCCGGACGGCAGGCTGCGTGGCGCGGACCGTACCGCTTTCCCATATCGCGGTTCTATTTTTCTGCGCCGGTGGTCAGTGCCAGCCCTCGTCACTGGCACCTAATACGGTGAGTCCGACGCGGCGGACGGTGACGGTATGAAGCGCGACGGTGTTGCGGACGTTCGGCATTGCGGCCCCCATGGTGGTGAAGTGTTCGCGATTGAAACTAGGCCGTGGGGGCTTCGGCCCATTATCGATCCGTTTTCGCTTCGCTGAGATGGTGATATCCGCGATACAGGTGGGGCAGCGCGGGGATCGTCATCCGGTCATTTTCCGTTGCTATCGCACGGCCCCGCCGTCGACCGGGCCCCCTGACGGGCCCTCCTCCCGGTTCAGCAGCGAGAGCGCCACGGCCGCCCGCTCCACCCATTTCTGTACACCGATCCGGGTGAAGTCCCCCTGGGCGTCGTGAAGATGCTGCCGGGCGAGGGAGTGCTCGCCGCACTGCCTGCGGGCCTCCCCGAGGGCCAGTTTGATCTTTCCTTCCACCAGCGGGCTGTTGACCAGCGCGGCGACGTCGAGCGCGCGTACGAGCGTGGCGCGGGCCAGTCCCCAGGTGCCCGCGCCGAGCTGGGCCTCGCCGAGACCGAGGAGGCCGTGGGCCAGCCCGATCATGTCCGACTTGGCGCGGACGATCCGGATCATCCGCAGGAACGCCTCCTCGGCCAGGTCGTGCCGGTCCTGCGCGAGATACACCCGGCCCAGCCGGTGCGTGCCCAGGGCGACGCTGCGGGCGCCGCCTTCGCCGATCGCCTCGGAGACCCGGATCGACTCCTCGCTCAGCTTCCGTGCCGTGTCCGTACTGCCGCGGTCCAGCTCGATCTGCGCCATGTTGTTCAGCACATGGGCCTCCGAGGAGAGATCACCCACGGCGCGGAAGATCTCCAGGGCCTCGGCACTGCGTTCGGTGGCGGTCGTGAGCTCACCGCGCATCTCGTCGAGCATCGCCATGTTGCGCAGCACCAGGGCGCGGCCGTGCTCCTCGCCGGCCTGTTCGTGGAGCGCGAGCGCCGCCGCGAAGCGGTCGTAGGCCGCCGAGAAGCTGCGCAGCCGCATCTCCAGCGCGCCCAGATTGTGCAGCATGGCGGCCTGGCCGCGGGCGTTGCCCGCCGCCCGGGTCGCGGCGAGCGCCCGCTCGCAGCACTCCCGCCAGTCGGCCAGGTAGTTGCGGGTCTCGAAGAGCACCACGACGGACGTGGTGAGATCCCAGGCGAGATCGTCCATGCCCAGCTCGGCGGCCTGGTCGACCACGGCGACCAGCGAGAGGCGCTCGGTCTCCAGCCAGTCCAGCGGGCCGGCCAGCAGCCCGGTGCTGAGCTCCGCCGGCAGGACATGGCGGGGGACCGCGCTGTGGATGATGCTGAAGTCACCGCCGTAGGCGCGCTGGTGGGCCAGCTCCGCCAGACCGAGGTAGGCCCGGAAGGCGCGTTCGCACGCGGCCCGCCGGTCGGCGGCCGTCTCCTCCTCCTCGGCGCGCTCACGGGCGAACAGCCGCAGCAGATTCTGGAACCGGTAGCGGGGGTGCCCGGTCGCGTCCAGTCCGACCACATCCAGGAACTGGGCGTCGACCAACTGCTCGATGAGCCGCTCCGCGTCGAGCAGATCGGTGTCCAGCAGCGCGGCGCCGATCCACGCGGAGAAGTCCGGTACGTCGAGCAGCCCCAGCCGCCGGTACAGCCGCGCCGTGTCCGGCGAGAGGCAGCGGTAACTCAGCGCGAAGCTGGCCCGTACCTGCGACTCGCCCTGGCTGAGCTCGTCCAGCCGCAGCCTCTCGTCGCTCAGCCGCCGCACCAGATGGGCCACCGTCCAGTGCGGCTTGGCGGCGAGCCGCGCCCCGGCGATCCGCAGGGCGAGCGGCAGCAGATCGCACAGCTCCACGAGCCGGGCCACGGAGGGCGGGTCGGCGGCGATGCGCTGTTCGCCGACGATCCGGCCGAGCAGCTCCACCGCCTCCGCCGCGGGCAGCCGCCCCAGGCGCACCCGGGCCCGCGGCGGCCAGGCGACCAGTTCGGACAGCTGCTCCCGGCTGGTGACCAGCACGCAGCAGCCTTCGCTGCTCGGCAGTAACGGCCGGACCTGGGCGTACGTACGCACATTGTCCAGCACGATCAGCACCCGCCGGTCGGCGAGCATGCTCCGGTAGAGGGCGGCCCGCTCCTCCGGCTCGGCGGGTATCTGCCCGGTGGGTACAGAGAGCGAGCGCAGGAAGCGGCCGAGGATCTCATCCGCGGTGGTCGGCTCAAGATGTTCGTCGTAGCCGCGGAGATCCGCGAAGAGCTGACCGTCGGGGAACCGCTCGGCGACGCTGTGCGCCCAGCGGATGGCCAGGCATGTCTTGCCGACCCCCGCCACTCCGGTGATCAGCCCCGTCGCCGGGCCGCGCAGCTCGGAACTCAGCCCCAGCAGCGCGCCGAGCTGCGCGAGTTCCTCCGTACGGCCGGCCAGTCCCGGCACGTCCGGGGGCAGTTCGAAGGGCTCTCCCACGGGCTTCGCGAGCAGCCGCGCGGCGGCGCCCGCACCCTCCTGCTCGCCCCGGGCCAGCGACGGTTCGTCCTGGAGGATCGCGTTGTGCAGCTCGCACAGCGCGGGGCCCGGCTCGAGACCGAGCTCGTCGATGAACCACCGGCGCCCCTCCCGGAACGTCTCCAGCGCCTCGGCCCGCCGCCCGGACCGGTACTGGGCCGTGATCAGGTGATGGCGTGCCCGCTCGCGCAGCGGATGGTCGCGGACCATCGCGGCCAGGTCCGGGAGGATCTTCTGGTGGTTGCCGAGCTCCAGCTGCACGGAGGTCGCGTCCTCGTACGTGTTGAGCCTCAGCTCCTCCAGCCGGCGGGCCTCGTCCTCCACCGACTGGCCGGTCACCCCCGCCAGCGGCGGTCCCGTCCACAGCCGCAGCGCCTCCGTGTAGCAACGGGCCGCTTCGGTGTACCTGTTGTGCTGGACGGCGGACTCGGCCGCGGAGACGAGCTCCGCGAACTCCGCCGAGTCGAGCCGGTGTGCGCCGATGTTGAGCAGATAACCCGGATGCGCCGTCGCGATGACTTCCTCGGTGATTCCCGCGGCCTTGAATGTCTTGCGCAGGGCCGCGATACAGATCGACACCTGCGTGCGCGCCGTGGCGGGTGGACGCCCGTCCCACACCGCGTCGATAAGCGTGTTGACCGAGACGATCCGGCCCGGGTTGAGCAGCAATAACACCAGGATGGTCCGGTGCCGAGGCCCCCCGATATGCGCCTCCTCGGTTCCGGAGGACACGGCCAGGGGTCCTAAAATCCGGAAGCTCAACCGCTTCTCCATATCCCCCCTTGATCCCCCGTCGGTGAAGCGATTGATCGTTATTCCGTATGCCTGGGGCATCGTCCCCGCCGTCCGCTGAGCGCTCCCGACCGGGAATGATCTCCCGGGGGATCGCTGAAGGGCAGTGCAGGAAAAGACATCGCGAACCGGTCGACGTCCCCGATGTCCGTCATGAATCGCACGATACGGCGGCAGCGAGCGCTACCGTGCAGTAAAGGCCAACTAAGGGCTGCCCCGTAATCCCTGGCGGGCGCACGACGACAGCTACGGCACCTCGCTGCGTTGTCGGAACGCCCGAATACATCCAGTATGCAGACGTCCCTCCGCCTTGCGATGCACCGTATCTGACGCCGTGCGCTGATCCGCCACGGATGACGGGACAGCCCTTAGCCCGCCGGTGGCCGATTATGAGCGTTCGCGCAGCGGATGACCGGTCGTGCCACCCGTCTCGCGGTCCGTCCCGTCCTGACAACGGGACTCTCCGCACCCGGCTTCAAACCGAGGAACTCAACGCCCGGCCCCCGCCGCCCGCTGAGCCGCCTTGCCCCGCCCCGGACTACTCCTGAAAACAACACGCGCCGGTGGCGGACCGCTCCCCTGAATTCGCGGCCGGCCGGCCGGTCAGTGGCCCCATGTGAAACTTGCTCATCTTTTCCCCCTGCGCTGAGTGGTCAACACTTCATCGCGTGATCAGAACCAACCATGCTATGAGGAAGTGAAGAAGCGGGGGAGATTTGAACGGAATGTGGCGCAGGTCACTTTTGAGGTACTAGGCAGGGAAAGCGGAGCAAAAAGTTCCCTGATACCGGTCGCATTGCCCCGCCCACCCCCTCATGAATTCCCGTTTCGGAACCATGGGGGCCGGTGACGGCGCATCATGCTGGTGGTCGTGTTGGGGGTGGAGATGCCGGAACAGCGGGTGTCGCGGCAGGAGATGATCCGCCGGCGGCGCAGAACAGGTTTCGTGGGGCGCCGGGGAGAGCTGGCGGTGTTCCGGGAGAACTTCGGCCGGGATCCGGAGGATCAGGCGTACCAGTTCCTGTTTCATGTGCACGGCAACGCCGGGGTGGGCAAGACGTCTCTGGTGCGGCAGTGGGAGAGCGTCGCGCGGGAGCAGCGGGCGGTCACGGCGTATGTGGGGGACGAGGTCCACAGTGTGCTGGAGGGGATGGAGGCCGTCAGCGTTCAGCTGGGCCAGCAGGGCAGTGCGCTGAAGGAGTTCGACAAGCTGCTGGCCACGTACCGGCAGCGGCGGCACGAGGCCGAAGTCGCGTCGGTCGTCCAGGCCGCGGGGGAAACGGCGACCGAGCGTGGAGCCGCGGCGCCGGGAGCGTCGCAGGCGCCGGCGCCCGCGTCGGCGTCCAGCAGTGTGGCCGCTCAGGTGGGCCTGGTCGCGCTGGGCCTGGTGCCGGGGGTGGGAGCGCTCGCGGGCGCGGTCGACGGGCAGCAGGTCGCGTTGGGCGCGGACCGGTTGCGAGCGCTGTTGAACGCCCGGCTCCGCAGCCATGACGACGTCCAGCTCGTCCTGTCACCCATGCGGGTCCTCACCCCGGTCTTCCTGAAGGACCTGGCCGAGGTGGCGCGGCGTCATCCATGGGTCGTGGTGTTCTTCGACACCTACGAGCGGATCGGTCCCATGCTGGACACCTGGCTGCGGGATGTCCTGGTCACCGAGCGGTACGGCGCGCTGCCGGTCAATGTCCAGGTCGTGCTCTCCGGTCAGGGCCGGCTCGCCGCCCGCTGCTGGGGAGACTGGCTCGACCTCGTCACGGAGATCCCGCTGCACGTCTTCACGGAGGAGGAAGCCCGGGCGCTCCTCGCCGCCAAGGGGGTCGCCGACGAGCGGGTGATCGAGGTGGTGCTGCGGCTGTCGGGGCGGCTGCCCGTGCTGGTCGACACCCTCGCCCAGACCCGTCCCGACGCACCGGACGGGGTCGGAGACCCGTCCGACACCGCGGTGGACCGCTTCCTGAAGTGGGAGACCGAGCCGCGGCGCAGGGCCGCCGCGCTGGCCTGCGCCCTGCCGCTCCATCTCGACGAGGACGTCTACCGCGCCGTCGTACCGGAAGCCGCGGCGGACGAGTACACCTGGCTCCGGGGGCTGGCCTTCGTCGCCGATCAGGCGGGACGCTGCCGCTACCACGATGTCGTCCGCGCCCCCATGCTGCGGCTGCAGCGCACGCAGTCGCCCAGCCAATGGCGGGAGCAGCACACCCATCTCGCCGGCACGTTCACACGCTGGCGCGAGACGCTGGAGGGCACGCTCGCGCCGGACGAGTACTGGGACGACACCCTGTGGCGGGAGCACCGGCTGCACGAGACGTACCACGAACTGTGCGCACACCCCCGACAGGCCATGCCCGGCGCTCTTCTGACGGTGGTGCACGCGTGTACCGACAGCGTGGCCACCCTCCGCCGCTGGGCACAGATGCTGATCCAGGCGGGTCAGGACAGCGGCACCACGTCACTCACCGGCCTGGGGCACAGTCTCAACGCCTCCGCCGACGACGACACCGCCGGCGTCATCGCCGCCCTCACCACACTTCTCACCGCCACGGAACTGAGCCCGGACGGACAGGCCCTCGCGCACGTCGTCCGCGGCCTCCAACACCGTGAGGCCGAGCAGTACGACCAAGCGCTGCATGATTACGCGAGCGCCCTCGCCATGGCACCGGATCTCGCCCGCGCCCATTTCGGCCGGGGTGAGACGTACCGCCTCATGGAGCGGTACGAACAGGCCGTGGCCTCCCTCGACCGCGCCATCGAACTGGAGCCCGGCGACAGCATCAATCTCGCCACCCGTGGACAGGCCTACCAGAGCATGGGCCGCCGCGAGGAGGCGCTGGCCGACTTCACGCGCGCCATCGACCTCGATCCCCACCTGCTGTGGGTCCTGGCCAGTCGCGGCGTCGCCCACCGTCACCTGGAGCGGTACGACGAAGCCCTCGCCGATTTCACCCGCGTCATAGAAGCCGATCCCCAATTCCACTGGGCCCTGGCTCAGCGCGGCGAAACCTACCGCCTCATGGAGCGGTACGAGGACGCGTTGGCCGACTTGACCCGCGCCGGCGAGATCAGCCCCAGCACAGCCTGGGCCGTGGCCACCAGAGGACAGACCTACCAGGCCATGGGGCGCCTCGACGAGGCTCTGGCCGACTTGACCCGCGCCATCGAGATCGATCCCGGATTCGAGTGGGCCATGGACAACCGCGGCCAGGTCCAGCAGGCCCTGGGACGTCATGAGGAGGCGGTGGCCGACTTCACCGGTGCCCTTGAGGCGGATCCCCGGTACGACTGGGCCTGGGCCCATCGGGGTGAGGCTCATCGCTTCTTGGAACGGTACGAAGACGCGGTGGCCGACCTCACGCGCGCCATCGAGATCGATCCCGAATTCGCCTGGGCCCTGGGCAGTCGGGGGCACGCCTTCCATTCGATGGACCGGTACGAAGACGCGGTGGCCGACCTGACCCGAGCCGTCGAGATCGATCCCGCATATGGCTGGGCCTGGTCCCGTCGCGGTGAGGCCCACCGTTTCCTGGACCGGTACGAGGAGGCGCTGGCCGACTTCACGCGCGCTCTGGAGATCAGCCCCGACCACGCCTGGGTCGTGGCCAGCCGCGGGCAGACCTACCAGGCGATGGAGCGGTACGACGAGGCGCTGGCCGACTTCGCCCGCGCCTTCGAGCTCACCCCCGACCTCGCCTGGGCCTTGATCAGCCGTGGGCAGACCTACCGTCTGGTGGGACGCCATCAGGAAGCCGTGGCCGACTTCACCCGCGCCCTGGAACTCGACCCCGACGGCTGGACGCGTTACGAACTGGCCCTCACGCTGCGCCTGATGGGGGATCCCGGGGCGGACGAGCACTGGCGCGCGGCGGTGGAGATCTTCGAGGCCCAGCAGAGCGCGGACGGCGACGACACGACGTGGGCCTGCGGCAATCTGTTCATCGCCCACTGCGCGCTGCCGGACCTGACCAAGGCCGCCGACCGGCTGGAATCCTTCTTGAACCGCACACCGAGCCCCCGGCTGCTCCGAGAGGTGCTCTGGGACCTGAACGACCTGCGCCGCACCGGGTTCGTGGAGGCGAGCCTGCTGGCCCCGTTCGGCCGCAGACTGGACGAGGCCATCGCGCACCGGAGCCCCTGACGCGGAGCCCTCGTACGCGCGGCGGGGCAGACGCATCAGACGAACAGGAACGCCGTCGCGGTGGCGGCGCCGAGGGTGGCTCCGGCGATGGTCTGGGCGACGGTGTGGTACGTCAGCGCGACGCGGGACCAGCAGACCGCGGCGGTCAGGGCGTAGGCGAGCAGCCACCAGGGGGAGTGCACCGCGGCGAGCTGGGCCACGACGGCCGAGGCGACCGCGGCGTCGACCGAGATCTTCCAGACGGTGTTGACGGTCAGGAGGAGGACGGTCATCGCCCAGAGGGCGAGCATCGTGACGAGGATGCCCGTGGGGGCATGGCCGAGGACCATGATGACGGAGCCGGCGCCGATGGAACCGAGGATGACGAAGAAGATCGGTGCCCGCTTGGCGCGGTCGACGACGTGCCGGTCGCCCCACGTTCCGCGCTTGCGCTCCCATTCGATGTAGCCGGCGGGGATGATCCCGGCGCACAGGGCGGCGAGAAGGCCCCACGGCAGACCGGTCCAGTCGCCCGCGGCGGCCAGGCCGATGCCGAGCATGCCGAGCAGCAGGACGTTGCGGGGCTGGAGGACATCGGTGGTGACACGGGCCACCGTGGTGGCGCGGGCCGGCGCGCCGGCGGGGTCGGCGGTGGAGTCGGTGGGGGTGGGGTTGGTGGTGCTCACGCTGTCTTCTCCATGGACTTCAGGACGTCCAGGACGTGCCGGGTCCGGTCGTCGGTGATCGTCTTGTACGCGGCCGCCACCCGTACCAGCCAGGCGACCTCGTCGTCCTGGTCGGTGGCGTGCTGCGGCTCGATGGCCGCGGCCTTGCCGGCGGGCGTGCCGTCGGCCTTGGCGGTCAGGGCGGCCTTGATCCAGTAGGCGTCGGCGAGCGGTCCCGCCTTCGCGGGATCCGGGGCGTCCGCCGCCGCGGCTCTCTTGGCCGCCGTGAGCAGGCTGTCGGGCACGTAGTGCCGCAGCTTCTCGACCGCGTCGGCGATATCGGCGGTCCACCGGTCGACGGCGAGGTCGGCGGGGGTGTCGAAGCGGGTCAGTTCACGGGGCAGCGAAGCCGGCGGCTCGAAGGGCTGGTCGGGGAAGGCCGTCATCAACTCGCGCCACAGGTGGTGAAGTTCCGCCTGAGCCCGCCACAGTTTCGCGCGGCGCCAGCCCTTCTGGAAGGCGGGGATGGACGCGCCGACCGCGAAGAAGGCGAACAGCACGAGCTGCGCGACCTCGGTGATCTCGTCGAAGGTGCGCGCGAAGGTCCTGCTGGGCTGGTCGACGACGCTGACCCACATGAACAGGGTCCGGCTGACGGTGTAGCCGACGCCGATGAACATGGCGAAGGTCATCATGCCGAGGCCCACGCGCAGATGACGGAGTTCGGCGTCGGCGGTGGCCAGGGCCCACTGGTAGGCGCAGACGGCGGAGGCGGCGCCCAAGTAGAGGTAGAACACGCTCATGTAGAGGGTGGCGCCCCATTGACCCGCGTGGTCGGAGACGAAGCGGTCCGAGGGGACGGAGCGGTCGACCACGGTGAAGAAGAGCACGGTCAGCAGGATCAGCGTGGCGACGGACGCCTTGGCCGCCACCTGCTGGATCACGCGGGCGAACCGGACGTGTCGGGGCACGTTCCCGTCGTCGGGGTACTGGCCGTAGATGGCGACGATGTAGCTGAGGATCGCCAGGATCGCGATGGTCGCCGTGTAGTGCTTGATCAGCACGGAAAGGTCGGTGACGGGGCTGTTGTTGAGCCCTGTCCGTACGATCCGGGTCTTCGTCCACAGGGCGACGGCGAATCCCGCGTAGCAGCCCCAGAGGGCTCGGCGACGCTTGTCTTCTTCATCGCCCCAGAGCGCGTCCGGCATCCGCCACAGGGCGACAGCGGTCATCAGGGCGGCTATGAGGTAGCCGGCGAGGTCGAGGGGGGTCACGGGGAGATTCCTTGGGGTGGGGGGATTCCTTGCGGAATGTCGTGGGGGATCTCTGGGGATCTATAAGGGGCTACGAACGGCGGAAGAAGCCGCGACGCCGGTGAGCGACGGGGCGCGAGAGGGAGTTGACCAGGCGTCCGACCATGTCGTCGCTGGTCATGTCCCTGGCCATACGGGGAATGAGTGAGGCGCCGAACTCGGCCACCCGCTCGTCGTGGGTGTCGTACTGCGCGCGGGCCTGGATCGTGCCGCCGGACGCGAGCACCCGGGTGATCAGCGAGGTGTCGAAGACGGGCAGCAGGCGCCGGAGCTGGTCCCCGTCGAGGGTGGTGCCGTGGTCGAACCACTCGTGGCACAGCTCGTGCAGGATGACGTGCTGGGTCTGGTACGCGGTCGGGCGCCGGCGGTAGAGGACGATGCTGGTGTCGCCGGACGCGAGGCGCAGGCCGCAGGCGGCGTTGACGCGGGCCAGTTCGTCGGGCAGTTCGTGCAGGACGATCGTCCGGCCACGGGCCGCTTCCATGTTCGCCACCAGCCCCGCGATGTCGAACGGGGCGGGGATGGGCAGGTCGGCCAGTCCGGCTTCGCACTCTCTCCGCAGCTCGCGCAGGGACATGGAGACCTCTTGATCGTCTAGATCGTCGTCATGCGTGCGGTGATGCGTGCGGTGACATGCCGTCAGTGGATTCTACCCAACAGTGACGAACGCGCGTTCGCTACGGTCCCGGTTCCGGTTCCGCCTCGGATTCCGGCTCCCCGCCGTCGGCGTTCTTCCCGGTGCTCTTCCCGGCCTTGGCGTCCTCCAGCAGGGAGAGCGCGAACTTCAGTAGCTCCGGGGGGAGTCCGTTGTCGTCGAGGCCACGGCCGGCCACGCCGCTGATCTCTCCCGTACGCCGCTTCGCGAGGAACTGAAGCCCGGCGACGACATCGTCGACGACCTCGGACTCCTCCTTGAAGAAGCGCCAGTCCACGCCGAAGCCCAGGCCGAGGGCGCGGAGGATGTCCTCCGACGGATGGGTGACCTTCCCGGCGAGGATGTTCGAGAAGTAGCTGTGCGAGAGGGAGCCGCCCCGCTCCTTGACCAGGTCGGCGAAGACCCGTCCCGAGATCTTCTGGCCGGGGAAGGTCTTCTCCACCATGTACTCGACCTTCTGCTGCAAGGTCTTCAGCTCTGGCGTGCGCTCTTCGCCGTTGTCCATCCAGGCCCCCACGTTCACGTCCGCCGCAGGCGTACTCGTCCGAGCTGCGCGGTGTTCGACTAGGTCAACGGACCCGTACTGTAACCGGCCCTGACGCGGAAGCCCCGGTGCCGGCCCCGAAACGGAGCATCCTGCCGCGAGGTCAGGCTTGGGCTTGCGTAAACACTCTACGTCACTGTTAACTCGAAAAAACACGGGCAGGGGGCCACGAGGGGAGTCCCCTGCCCGTGTGGGAAGTGATCAGTGCTGCCTGGAGGAGTAGCCCTTCGCGACGGGGGATGCGCGAAGGGCTACCCCCACATTATGACCCCTGCGGGATCGGGCGGCGGAGCGTAGCGTGCGAAGGAGGAGGCCTTCGGCAGCACAGGGGCGGGAGAAGCGGCGGTCGGCGATGGACATCCTGGTGCGCACGGCCGCGCGGCGCCCCCGCGGAACGGCGCTCCCCGGCGAGGACGCGAGCCGCCGCCGATGACGGGCGGCGACCGGGAAGGCGACCGCGAAGAGGCGCCGGTCCCGGATCGGTCGGCCTTCCTGGAGCAGGCGGGCCGGCGGCTGGGGGCATCCCTCCACCACGGCCGGACGCTGCGCACCGTGGCGCGGCTCGTGCTGCCGCTCCTGGCGGACCTGGCCGTCGTCGTCCTGCCGGCGCGTGGCCGGCGTACATCCTGGCACCGGTCCGGGCCCGGCGACACGGAGGAGTCGGGGCAGGTACCGGCGGAAGCGCTGGAGCGTGCGCCGCAGGTCGCGGACGCGGTCTCCGGCGTGCAGGCGCGCGCGGCCGTCCTGCCCGCGCGCGAACTGGACGGACTCGACGGCGCCCTGCCACCGGACCTGGGCCCGGGCGCGCAGGCGCTGGTGATCCAGCTCTCCGGCAACGGAGTGTCGGCCGGTGCGCTGATCCTGGTCCGGGGGCCCGAGCGGCCCGGCTTCCGTGATCCCGACATCGAGCTGGCGCGGCAGTACGCCGCCCGGGCCGGCCTCGCGCTCGCCACCGCCACCCTCTACTCCCAGCAGGCGGAGACCACCGCCGTCCTCCAGGCGAACCTGGCGCCCGCGCCGCTGCCCGCCGTCGACGGCGTCAGGCTCGGAGCCGCCTACCGGCCCGCCGCACTCGCGCTGCGCATCAGCGGCGACTTCTACCACGTCGCCGCGCGCCCCGATGACGGCGTGTCGTTCTTCTTCGGAGACGTGTGCGGGAAGGGCGCCGAGGCGGCGGTGCTGGCCGGGCTGGTGCAGCAGACCTTGCGCACGCTGGCGCTGACGGACTCCGAACCCGTACGCGACCTGAGGCTGCTCAATCAGCTGCTGCTCGGCGAGGAAAGCCGCTTCACGACCCTGGTGACCGGCTCCGCCCGGCCGGCCCCCGACGGCGGCCTGACCGTGGTGACCGCGGGCGGTGGGCACCTTCCCCCGCTGATCCTGCGCCACGACGGCCGGGTCGAAGAGGTGACGATCGACGGCACCCTGGTCGGCGTCCTGCCGGAGCCGGTCTTCGACCGGACGGAGTCCCACCTCGCCCACGGAGAGCTGATGCTGCTCTACAGCGACGGGGTCACCGAGGCGCGCGGCGGTCCGTCCGGGTACGAGTGGTACGGCGACGAACGCCTGGCCCGCACACTGGCCACCTGCTGGGGCATGCCGGCCGGCGCGGTCGCCGAGCGCGTGGAACTCCTCACCACTCAGTGGCTGGGCGGCCGCCCGCACGACGACATCGCCGTACTGGCTCTCCAGGCCCCGCCGTGCCCGCGCCGCCGGGAGGACGCCCCATGAGCGAGGCCCGCACCGCGATCACCGATGACGTCCGCGCCGCCTTCGACGCTCACCTCGGCCGCGCCGACGAGGAGGCCGCCGTCGCCCTGACCCTGCGTCTGCTGCGGGCGGGCGTGAGTCCGGAGGAGGTACTGCTCGGGCTGGTGGCCCCCGCTCAAGTGGCGGTCGGTGCCCGGTGGGCGTCCGGCGAATGGAGCGTTATGCGGGAGCACGCGGCCACCCATATCAGCGAGCGGGCCGTCGACGCCCTCGCCGCCGCGACCCGCCGCCCGGCCCCGACGGCTTCGAGCGGGGCCGCGAGCGCCGGCGACGTGGTGGTGACCTGCAGCGACGGCGAATGGCACACCCTGCCCGCCCGCATCCTCGCCGAGGTGCTGCGGCTGCGCGGCCACCGCGTGCGATTCCTCGGCGGCCACGTCCCCGCCGCCCGGCTCGTCTCCGACCTCCACCAGCACGGTCCTGACGTGGTCGCACTCTCGTGCACCCTGCCGATGTGGCTGCCGCTCGCGTACCGCCTCATCCAGGTGTGCCGCCGGCCCGGCGTCCCCGTCCTCTGCGGCGGCTCCGGCTTCGGGCCTGACGGCGTGTGGGCCCGCGCCCTGGGTGCGGACCTGTACGCGCCCGACCCCCCGAGCGCCGACACGCTGCTGCGCCGGCGCCTTCCACCACCTCTGACCGGCGAGTCGTCCGTCGACGCCCGCTCCACCGAGGCGTACGCGGAACTCGCCCGGCACCGCTCCGAGCTGCTCCGACAGGTGGTGGCCCGCGTGCAGGACCGCTTCCCCGCCCTGCG
The DNA here is from genome assembly GCF_055582185.1 of Streptomyces sp. NPDC042201. Classification (NCBI taxonomy): domain Bacteria; kingdom Bacillati; phylum Actinomycetota; class Actinomycetes; order Kitasatosporales; family Streptomycetaceae; genus Streptomyces; species Streptomyces sp. NPDC042201. The sequence goes on from NZ_JBVJDS010000001.1 coordinate 530,257, forward strand.
CGACCCCACCGACCAGCGGTACGAGGCCACCACCGAGACCCTCGGTCATCTCCTGGACTCCCTGGCCGCGGGCGTCTTCGTCGACGACCCACGCGTCCTCACCGGCTACCTCTCCTTCAGCGTCGACTTCCTCGCCGCCCGCTCTGTGGACCCCGAGTGCCTCCGCACGGTGCTGGAAACCCTCTCCGAGCTGCTGCCCGACCGCCCGCTGATCCTCAGCCACCTGGCGGTGGGACAACGGTGGCTGGACGCCTCGGCCGAAGGCACCGTGAACTGACCGGCGTAGGTACGAAGGGATCCGCCCGGCGTGCTGTTACATCTCTCGAAGCGGAATGATTTCTTCCCCTTGGGAGGTGGCGCCTTGTCCGACAGCCCCGGCGTTACCGCGCCTCCTCCCGGCCGACGCGCCGAGCCCTTGCAGCGGCTGCTGTTCGGCGGTGTGTACGGAACAGTGCTCGCCAGTGGGCTGGCGGCCGCCCTGGATCACAACAACGGGCGGCCGGATCCCGGCTACGACGCGGTGTGGGTGCTGGTCACGGCGCTGGCGTCGGCGGCGGCACACGGCTACGCCCATGCCATCGCGCACCGTACGGCCGGCGAGGCGACGGTCACCGCCAGCACCGCGCGGTCGGTGCTGACCGAATGGCCCCTGGTGGCCGCGGCGCTGCCGACGGTGGCGGCGCTGCTCGGCGCGTACGCGGGGTGGTGGGGGGAGAACGGCGCGATCAACGTCGTCCTGACCATCAACACCGTGGCGCTGTTCGGCTGGGGGCTGTGGGCGGCGCGGGTGGCGGGACGGCGCTGGCCGGCGGCGTGCCGGGCCGGCGGCGTGGACGTGCTGCTCGGGCTGTTCATCGTCGGAGCGAACGTACTGAGCAAGTGACTTCCCGTACCCGAGGAGCTTCCCCCATGGCGTCACCCGACCGCACCGACGACGCGTACCGGTTCGACGAGCTGCGCGCGCTGTACATCAACTGCACGCTCAAGCGCTCCCCGGACGTGAGCAACACGGAGGGGCTGCTCGACAGGAGCCGCTCGCTGATGGAGGCGCGCGGTGTCGCCACCGAGGTCGTCCGGGCGGTCGACCTGGACATCGCGACCGGTGTGTGGCCGGACATGAGGGAGCACGGCTGGGAGACGGACGCCTGGCCCGAGCTGTACGGGAAGGTGATGGCCGCCGACATCCTCGTGCTGTGCGGGCCGATCTGGCTGGGGGACAACAGCTCCGTGATGAAGCGGGTCGTAGAGCGGCTCTACGCCTGCTCCAGCCTCCTCAACGAGCAGGACCAGTACGCGTACTACGGCCGGGCCGGGGGCTGTCTGATCACCGGAAACGAGGACGGGGTCAAGCACTGCGCCATGAACGTGCTCTACAGCCTCCAGCACCTGGGCTACACGATCCCGCCGCAGGCCGACGCGGGCTGGATCGGCGAGGCGGGTCCTGGCCCCTCGTATCTGGACCCCGGCTCCGGGGGCCCGGAGAACGACTTCACCAACCGCAACACGGCCTTCATGACCTGGAATCTGATGCATGTCGCCGCGATGCTCAAGCGCGCGGGCGGCATCCCGGCCCACGGCAACCGGCGCTCCGAATGGGACGCGGGCTGCCGCGCGGACTCCGCCAACCCGGAGCACCGCTGACCGCGGGCGCGCTCCCGGCGGTCCGGGTCCGGTGAATCAGGGTCCGGTGATCAGGGTTCGGTGATCAGGGGCGGCGCTCAGAAGGGGCCGTGGAGCGCGCCGAGCCGGTCGGTCAGCCGGAGGTTCTCGGAGTAGTCGACCGGGCAGGCGATCACGGACACCGCGTCCTCGTCCAGCGCGCGGCGCAGTACGGGCAGCAGCTCGCCGGCCGCCTTGATCCGGTAGCCGCGTGCGCCGAAGCTCTCGGCGTAGGCGAGCAGGTCCGGGTTGGTGAAGCGGGTGTGGCTGTGGCGGCCGAGTTCGAGCTCCATCTTCCAGGTGATCAGCCCGTACTCCTCGTCGACCAGGACGAGTACGACCAGCGGGACGCGTTCGCGTACGGCCGTCTCCAGCTCCTGGGAGTTCATCAGGAACGAGCCGTCGCCCATCATCGCCAGCACCCGCCGTCCTGGGCGGGCGAAGGCGGCGCCGATCGCGCCGGGGAGCGCGAATCCCATGGTGGACAGGCCGTTGGAGAGCAGACAGGTGTCCGGCTCGTACGCCGGGTAGAGACGTGCCATCCACATCTTCCCCGCGCCGGTGTCGGCGAGCACGATGTCGTGACGGTCCAGCGCGGCGCGCACATCGGCCACCACCCGCTGCGGCACCAGCGGGCACGCTTCGCTGCGTCTGCCGTACGCCAGCTCCTCCGTAAGCAGCGCGCGGACGCGGTCGCCGGTTCCCCGGGACGGGAAGCTGTGCGGCACCGCGTCCGCCAGCGTGTCGAGCGCCTGCGACAGATCGCCCTCGACGCCCACGGTGACGGCGTAGTGGGCATCCACCTCGGCGGGGAACCGGTGCAGGTGCACGATGCGTTTGTCGCCGGCCGGATTGATCTTTACGGGGTCGAACTCCTGGAGTTCGTATCCGACGCAGATCAGGACGTCGGCCGTGTCGAAGCCGAAGTTGGTGTAGTCGTGGCGCATGAACCCGACCGCGCCGAGCGCCTGCGCGTGGTCGTCGGGGAAGACGCCCTTGCCGTGGAAGGTGGTCGCCACCGGCACGTTCAGCCGTTCGGCGAAGCGCACCAGGGCGGCTGAGGCGCCGGCCCTGGCCGCGCCGTGGCCGGCCAGCACGATCGGGCGGCGAGCCGTCGCGAGCACGTCCGCGGCGCGTGCGATCTGCGTGGGGGACGGCGCGTCGGCGTGCACCGCGTCGATCTGCAAAGGAGAGAGCGACGCCGTCGGGTGTGCTCCTTCGATGTCCTCGGGGACGGCGAGGAAGACGGCCCCGGGGCGCTCGCTCTGCGCGGTCTTGAACGCCTTGCGCAGCATCTCGGGCACCGCGTCGGGACACTGGATCCGCGCCGCCCACCGGGTGACGGGAGCGAACATCGACACCAGGTCGATCACCTGGTGGGACTCCTTGTGGAGCCGGCTCAGGGAGCCTTGCGCGGCCAGGGCGACGACCGGCGTGCTGTTGGTCGTCGCGTCCGCCGTGCCCAGCAGCAGATTGATCGCGCCGGGCCCCAGCGTGGCCGAGCACACCCCGGCCCGGCCGGTCAGCCTGCCGTAGATCTCGGCCATGAACGAGGCGCCCTGCTCGTGGCGGACGAGGACGTACCGGATGCCGGAGCGGTCCAGCGCGTCGACGAGGCGGACGTTCTCCTCACCGGGGATCCCGAAGACGTACTCCACACCCTCGGCCTGAAGACAGCGCACCAGCAGGTGCGCCACATCCTCCGTCACAGGAGACCCGCGGTCGTGCCCGTCCGGAGTCTGCTGAGGGTCCATGGGCCGAGCGTAGGCAGGAGCGCTCGGCCCGGCCAGGCACAGGCCCCCGGTCGGGTGAGCCCGAAGCCGACGAGCCGCCAGTGGGCCCAAAGTTGGGCCCTGGAGCCCACGACGCCGCATGGGGCCCAGCCCTAGAGTGAATGGCTTTCACTTTGCTTACCGGCAAGGCTGGTTGGGGGACCACATGTCAGCGTTCGGTGGGATATCCGCTTACGGGGGCGCCGTTCCGGCGCGGGGTGGCGGGCGGCGGCCGTTGCCGCGTCCGCTCGCCGTGGCGCGGGTATTGCTGCATGTCCTGTTCGGGGTCACGGTGGTGGGCGGGCTCGGCCTGTTCGGCTCCGCGCTCGCCGCGGGTGCGATGGGTGGCCGGCTCCTCGGCCTCGCGCTGTACGCCGCCGCGCCCGGAGTCGTGGCCTGGCTGCTCGCGCGCCGCGTATGGACCGGGGGCACGGGCGTCTGGTGGAGCCTGATCGCCGTACAGGTATGGCTGATCCTCGGTGGTCTGTCCAACATCGGTGACGGGTCCGGGCACGGCTTCACCCAGCTGTTCCTGCCGGTGCTGATCCTGCTGTTCCTCACCCGGGCCGCGAGCCGCGAGTGGTTCCGGCTGCCGCGCGGCGAGCGGGAGGAGAAGCCCGCCTTCTCCCTTCCTCACATGATCACCTGGCGGCGCGACCGGGGACAGACGGCCGTCGAGTACGTGGGGATGATCACGATCGTCGCGGCGATCATCGTGGCGCTGGTCGCGGGCGGCATCGGCGGTCGTATCGGGGACGGCATCCGCTCCGCGATCTGCTCCGCCACGGGGACGGCCTGCCCGTCGCCCGGTGACGACAGCGGAACGGTCGAGGCGGGCGGGGAGCAGGACCCGGGCGGGGCGGACGCGGGTGGCGCGGACGCGGGCGGTACGGACGCGGGCTCCAGCGGCACGGGCGGCACGGACGGATCCGGCGGTACGGACGGCGACACCACCGGGGGGACCGACGGCGGTACCGCCAGCATCGGCGGCGCTACCGGCAGCGGCGGTACGAACGGACCCGGCGACACCGCGGATACGGGCGATTCCACCGGCACCGGCACCGGCGACGCGACCGGGGCGGGCGGCTCCGTCGGCGGACCCGGTGACCCCACCAACGGTGACCCCACCACCGGTGGTTCCACCGGCGGGAGCGACACCTACCCCGAGACCGGCGTCGAGCCCGAGGCCGAGTACGACGACACCCCCTCGGCGACCGAGGAAGAGTCCGGCGAGTCCGGCGGCGGTGACGGCGGGACCGAGGGCGGCGGCGGGGGAGAGAAGGCCGACAAGGAGGACTGCGGCGGCTGGGGCTTTGTCGGCTGTGCCTGGGACCGCGGCACCCAGGTCGTCAAGGGCGTCTTCGTCGACGGCATCTGGGGTGATGTCACCGGGATCGTCGACCTCGTCAAGCCCGAGACCTGGTCCGGCATGGCCGACTACGGCGGCCAGCTCGGGGACCAGTGGATGGAGGACTCCAAGGGCGCCGTCGACAAGTTCAAGGACGGCGACTACCTTGGCGCCCTCGGCGACTGGGGCGGCGCCTCGGTCAACACCGTGGTGAAGGTCGGCGACGACGTGTTCGTCGGCGACGAGGTGCGCGAACGCTGGGACAACGGGGAGAAGACCCGCGCCGCCACCGACGTCGTCTGGAACATCGGATCCCTCTTCATCCCCGGCTACGACGTCGCGAAGGTCGTCGGCAAGGTCGGCAAACTCGGCAAGCTGGGCAAGATCGCCGAAGAGGTGGCCGAAGCCGCGGCGGACGCGGGCGACGCCGCGCGCCGGGCCCGTAAGGCCGCGGAAGCCGGCGACGTCGACGGCGCCAGGAAGGCGGCGAAGGAGGCCGACGAGGCGGCGGACAAGGCCGAGGATCAGGCCCGTAAGACCGGCTGCGCCATCGCCTCGGGACCGGTCCCGCGCCATGGGTTCACCGGCGTCGGCGGATCCGGGACCGGGGTGCTCGCCGGAGGATCCCCCGGCCGGGTGATCCTCGCCGAGGACGGCTGCGACACGGAGGCCGCGGCCAAGGCGAAGGAGGCCCGCGAGCAGGAACGGGCCGCCCATCTGGAGCAGAAGCGGGCCGAGGAGCCCGATCGCGCGGCCAAGGCCGAGCTGGAGAAGAAGAAGTGGCCCACGCCCGAGCACGGCGATACCTCCGACCCGCGCAACTACAACGCCCCCGACTGGGCCGACGACCTGAACTCCCCGGATCTCGGCTCCGCCGACAAGGGCGACGGCTTCTGGGCCGGCCGCGACCGTAACCCCAAGCCCAACTGGAAGAACGAGTCCTGGCTCCGCTATCAGGAGCAGGTCACCGGCACCGTGCGCGGCAAGGAGTACGTCGTCCCGCACCCGAAGGAGGGCAAGCCGGCCGTGGAGTACGACGGCTGGGACTCGAACCGGCAGACGTTCCTGGAAGCCAAGAACGGCTACGAGAGCTACCTCTCCAAGACGGAAAAGGGCGCGCTCACCGACTCCGGGAAGCAGAAGTTCATCGACGAGGCGACGCGGCAGGTCGAGGCGTCCGGCGGCCGTGCCATCGAATGGCACTTCTCCAACCCGGAGGTGGCCAAGGCCGCCCGCAAGGCGTTCCGCGAGAAGGAGCTGCCGATCAAGGTGGTCGAAACCCCGCAGAAGCCGGCCGGCGGTTCCAGGAAGCCCGAGGCGTTCGACTAGAGCGCGCGACTCGGGCTTGTCCGCCGGACACACCTGGGCCCGGTAGTGGCTGGACAGCCCTTAGGGTGACAGCGGGCCGGGCCGTACCGGAGGACGAGAGGCTACGGAGGCAGGACATGCGACGTGTGGTGCGGGGCTTCTGGGGCCCCCGGCAGGAGTCGGTCGAGACGCTGGCCGGACGCTGGAAGCTGACTCTGGACCAGCTCGCCGAGCTTCTCCCGGCGGCCGGCTCCGGTGCGGGTTCCGGTTCCGGCTCCCGGGCCGGGGCCGGGGCGGGCGAGGCCTGGACGTGGCGGAACGTACCCGCGCCCGGGCCCGCCGCCGATCTGCGGACGGACGAGGCGTCGCTCCTCGCCGCCCTCCGCGCCGCGCAGGCGGCCGACGACTGGTCGGACCGTACCGGCTGCGGACTGCGGCTCGTCGCCGCGGGCGCGCCTGGCTGGAAGATCGAGGTCAGCGGCCGGGCGGGCGGCACCCCGGAGATCCTGCTCCAGTCGATGGTGATCGGCATCAGCTCGCCGGACGGAGCCGAGATCCCCGACGCCGAACTCCTCACCGTCCTCGCCGACGTGTGGGAGCCCGACTTCGGCGGCGTGACCGACGACGACGTGCTCGACGCCCTGGAGGACGACGCCGGGTTCGTCGTCGGCGAGCCGTCCGTCGGCTGGGTCGGCTATCTCTCCCCGGCGCGCGCCGCCCTGCTGCCCGACGGCATGACGGCCGCCCGCAAGGAGCTGCGCGGCGGCGGCGTACTCCTCGACATCGCGCGGCGCGGCGACGTCGACGGCGTGGTCCAGGCATATCTGCGGCTGCGGGAGGCCGGGGCGCTGCGGCCGTTGCCGCGCCCGATGGACCGGGCCACGCTGTGACCGCCAGGGCCGGGGAGACCTTCGAGACCGGCCGGGCCGTATCCGACATCGAGGCGCTGCTCGCCGGGCCCCTGCCGGCGACCGGGCCGACGGTCGGCGAGGGCGAGCCGGACACGGGCGAGTGGACCGCGACCAGCGGCGAGGGCTTCCGGATCATCCCGCTCTGGGAGAACGACGGCCTTGTAGGGGTGTACGGGCCCGAGTGGGAGGCGGCGGAGGAAGCCGCCGACGGCCATCTCGCCGCTCTCGTCAAGGAATTGGACCGCCGGTGGGGTGCCCACCGGCGGGTGTCCATGCGGGTGCCGCTCTTCCGGAAACTGGCGGGCGAGTCCATGCCGCCGCTGTTCCAGGCGCTGTGCGACGAGGACTGCTACGGCGATCTGGCGGTGTGGGGCCCGGTGGCCGGCGGCGGCCGGTGGGTCGCGGTCTCCGTCAACCAGAGCGAGGGCGACGCCCCGATGATCCTGACCGCCGTCGCCGGCGACCGGCCGATCACCGAACTGGACGATCAGTCATGAGCCTGTAGCACCCGAAGTCTGTAGCACCCGATCAATCCTGTAGCTGTGGTTAAAGGTATGTGCAGCACTTTTCGCTTGTCCTGTCAGTTCGTTGCCCGGCACTGTTCATACCGGACGGCGAAGAGGGAGGCGCGGAGTGATCGGTGGCGGACGCGGGTCTCTGATACGCATGGGCGTCCTCGCCCTGCTGTGGGGATCGACCTTTCTGTGGATCAAACTGGCCCTCAACCACGGCCTGTCACCGCTGCACATCACCGTCGTCCGCTGCGCGCTGGGCGCGGGTGTACTGCTGGCCCTGAGTTACGCCGCGCGTAAGCGCCTCCCGCGCGACCGTACGACCTGGCTCCAGCTCGTCGTGGCCGCTTTCTTCTGCAACGCCCTGCCGTTCTTCCTGTTCAGCGTCGGCCAGCGGACCGTCGACTCCGGAGTGGCCGGCGCCCTGAACGCCACAACTCCCCTGTGGTCGCTTGTAATCGGCGTCGCGATCGGCACGGAACGCGGGCTTCGTCCGGTCCGGGCGGCCGGACTCCTGCTCGGATTCGCGGGTACGTTGCTGATCTTCGCGCCGTGGCAGCGGACCGTACTGCTGGGCTGGGGTGCCCTCGCGCTCCTCGGGGCGGCGGTGAGCTACGCCGTGGCCTTCGCCTATATGGGACGTACGCTCACGGGGAAGAGCACGGCCCCTCTCGCACTCTCCGCGGCCCAGCTCGTCACCGCGACGGGGTTGAGCGCGCTGGCCCTGCCCGCCGGCGGCCCGGTGCTGGTACCTCTCACCGTGACGGCGGTGGCCGCCGTTGCCGTCCTGGGGATCTTCTGCACCGGATTCACCTTCTACCTCAACTACCGGCTCATCGCGGACGAAGGGCCGACCAACGCCGCCACCGTCGGATACCTGCTGCCGGTGGTCTCGGTGGCGCTGGGCGCGCTCGTGCTCGGCGAGAAGGTCGGCCTCCGTGTTGTCGCGGGGATGGTTGTGGTGCTGGTCGGTGTGGGGATGACGCAGTGGCGGAAGCGGACACCGACGCCGTTGGCTGCCGAGGGCCCGGCACCGGCCGCCCTGGCACCCCGACTGACGGAGCCGTAGCCATGCCGTAGCCACACCCACACTCACTGCCGTAGCCACGCCCACCGCCGCAGCCATGCTCACCGCCGCACAACGTCGGCGCTTCGGATCAACCACCGGATGAACGGACCATGCAGCCCGACTCCCCTTGGCGGATACCCGACTTCCGCATCCTGTTCACCGCGTCGGCCCTCAGTCAGCTCGGCACCAACGTCAGTTACGTCGCGGTGCCGCTCATCGCCGTATCCGCACTCGACGCGAGTCCCGGCCAGGTCGGTGCTCTCGCCACCCTGAGCACGGTGGCCTTTCTGCTCATCGGGCTGCCCGCAGGGGCGTGGGTGGACCGGATGCGCCATCGGCGGGTCCTGATCCTCGCGGACCTGACGCGGGCACTGCTCTTCGCCACCGTCCCGGTGGCCTGGTGGCTGGACGGCCTCACGCTCGGGCAGTTGTACGCGGTCGTCCTGCTGAACGGCTGCGCCACCGTGTTCTCCGATGTCGGCGCGCAGAGCGTGCTGCCCCAACTGGTCGCGCGCGACAGCCTCGTCCAGGCCAACGCCGATGTGAATACGCTCATGGCCGCGGGCAATGTCGCCGGGCGCGGCGCGGGCGGCGGGCTCGTCGCGCTGCTCACGGCGCCGGTGGCCGTGCTCTTCACCGCCCTGACCTTTCTGGGCTCGGCCCTCAGGCTCACCGGCATGCGCGCCACCCCGGCGCCGCCCGCGCCGCCCCCCGGCCGGGCCACCCGGATGGGGGCGCGGATCGCGGAAGGGGTGCGGCATGTCCTCGGCAACACCGAACTGAGGGCGCTCGCGCTCACCGCGGCCCTCGGGAATTTCGGCTCCCAGATCATCAACACCATGCTCCCGGTCGTGTTCGTCCGCGAACTCGGCTTCTCCGGGGGCGCGTTGGGGCTGTTCTGGGCGGTCGGCGGCGCGGGCCTGCTGCTCGGAGCGCGCTGCGCCCGGCCCGTGGCCGTGCGTCTGGGCTATGGGCGCACCCTCGGTCTGGCCGGCCTGTGCCTGGCGCCCGCCGGGCTGCTCGTGCCGCTCGTCGACCGGGGCCCCTGGCTCGTCCTGGCCGGGGCCGGCTGGCTGGTGGCCATGTTCAAGGTGGGCATGGACAACGTGCTCGGCGTCAGCCTGCGGCAGCGGATGACGGCGCACTCCCTCCTGGGCCGTATGAACGCCACCTTCCGTTTCCTGCTCACCGGAGCGCTCGCCATCGGCGCGGCGGTGTCCGGGGTGATCGGTGAGCTGACGACCGTCCACACCGCGCTCTGGGTGGGCGGTGCCTTCCTGTCGACCGCCTTCCTGCCGGTCTTCCTCTCCCCGGTCCGTACGCGGCGCGAACTGCCGGAGCAGCGGACTCAGGAGACGCCGGCTTCTCCGGCTTCTCCGGCTTCTCCGGCGGCTCCGGCGGGGACGCCGTAGGAACGGCAGGTCCGCCGCGCGCGGACGTCCCGTACCATCGCGGCCGTGCACCGGCCTGTCCACGGCGGTGCCGGCGGCGGGGAGGCGGAGGCGCGGATGGACGGTGCGGGCGGGCGGGCGCTGGTGGTCGACGACGACGCGGCCATCCGGCGTTCGCTGGAGCGCGGGCTGCGGCTCAACGGCTTCTCCGTGGCCCTGGCCGACGGCGGCCTGGCGGCTCTCGCCTCGGTACGTGACCGGTCGCCGGACGTGGTGGTGCTGGACATCTCCATGCCGGATCTGAGCGGCATCGAGGTCTGCCGGGCGCTGCGGGCGGACGGGAACGACGTGCCCGTCCTGATGCTCTCGGCCCTGGACGAGGTGTCGGACCGGGTCGCCGGGCTGCAGGCCGGCGGCGACGACTATCTCGTCAAACCCTTCGCCCTGCAGGAACTGGTCCTGCGGCTGCACGCCCTGCTGCGCCGCCGCCCGCCCGCCGCCACCGACCGGGTGCGGGTCGGCGGCCTGGTGATCAGTCCGGCGGCCCGCGAGGCCCGGCTCGACGGCGAGGCGCTGACGCTCACCCGGCGTGAGTTCGAGCTGCTGGAGGTGCTGGCGCGCAACGCGGGGATCGTCCTCAGCCGCGATCAGCTGCTGGACCGGGTGTGGGGGTACGACTTCGAGGTACGCACCGACGCGGTGGACACCTTCGTCAGCTATCTGCGGCGCAAGCTGGAGGCGCGAGGGCGGCCCAGGATTCTGCACACCGTACGCGGAATCGGCTTCGTCCTCCGGGACGGCGAGGACGCGGATGGCGGGGACGCCGGCCGTCGGGACGGCGGAGGCTTCGGCCGCCGGGGCCACCGGGACAGGGGCGCGTCGTGAGGCTCTCCACCCGGATCGCCCTCGCGGTGGGCGCGACCGTCCCGGTGCTGGTGCTCGCCTCGGGCGGGCTCCTGCTCCGGCTGGTGGAGAACGACCTGCACCGGGAACAGGACACCCATCTGCGGGAGCGCGCCACAGCGGTGGCCCAGGACGCCAAGGCGCTGCTGCGGGCGACCGGGGCCGACCGGCCGGAGGCCGTCGAACAGGCCCGTGAACGGCGGCTGTTCACCTCCGCGCTGGACGTGGGCATCCGGCTGACCGGCCCCGGCGGTACGTTCACCGGCGGGCCTCAGCCCGATCCGTCGGCGCCGCTGCCGGCCGTCGCGGACGTACCCGTCACCGTGCGCGCCGACGGGGCGAGCTGGCGGGTGCTCTCCGTACCGGTGTCGGTCAAACGGCCGGCCGGTGACGCCACCCTGTGGCTGTTCTATCCGGACAGCGCGAGCCAGGCTCAGCTCAAGCTCGTCCGCAGGCGGGTGGTGGGCGTGGCGCTCTTCGGCGCCCCGCTCGCCGGAGCCGTCGCCTGGGCGGCGGCGGCCGGCGCCGCGCGGCCGCTCCGGCGACTCCAGCGCCGTACCAGCGGCCTCGACCCCCGGACGAGCACCGCCCGCCTGGACCACGCGCCGACCGGGATCGCCGAGATCGACGACCTGACCGGCACGCTGCAGACCGTGCTCGCCCGGTACGACCAGCAGGCGGCCCGTACCGCGGAGGCGCTGGAGACCGCCCGCTCCTTCTCGGCGGCCGCCTCGCACGAGCTGCGTACTCCGCTGATGAGTATGCGGACCAATCTGGACATCCTCACCGAACACCCCACCCTGGCGGGCACCGACCGGGCGGAGGTGCTGGCGGACCTGCGGCACGAGCACGGCAGGCTGCTGGGACTGCTGGTCATGCTCAGGGCCCTGGCCCAGGGTGACCTGGTCGAGGCGGACGCGTTCGGACCCGTCGAGCTCGCGGAGGTGGTGGACGCGTCGGTCGCCGACCTGCGCCGCAGGCACCCCGGCGCGGCGGTGGTGGTCCGGGGCGTCCCGGGCCTGCGGGTGTACGGATGGGGACACGGGCTGCGTCTGGTGGTGGACAACCTCCTGAGCAACGCGTGGGCGCACGGCCGGTCCACCTCCGAGGGTGAACCGGTCCGCGTCGAAGTGACGTTGCGCGCCGACCGGTCGCCGGGTGGCGGGCCGGTCGCGGTGCTCACCGTGGACGACCGGGGGCCGGGTGTCCCGCCCGCCCAGCGGCAGGCCGTCTTCCAGCGGTTCCATCGACGTCAGGACAGCCCCGGGTCGGGCCTCGGCCTCACCCTCGTCGCCCAGCAGATCGCCCTGCACCGCGGCGCTCTGGCCGTACGGGACCGCCCCGACGGACACCACGGCGCGCGCTTCGAGATACGCCTGCCGGTGGCAGGGGGTACGGGGGCCGACAGCACCGGGGCCGACGCCACGCTGCCGCTGCTGCGCAGGGACTGGCTGGCCGGGGCGGGGAAGCCACAAGAATTCCACAAAGACGGCTCCTAGGTTTCTCACCGACAGGCACCGACAGGCACCGACGGGCCCGACAGGCACCAACAGGCACCGAGGCGCTGACAGGTACCGACAGGCATCGCGCCGCATCGGAAGGAAACACGCCATGCACCGTACGAAGACCGTCGTTGTGGCACTCGCCGCCGCAGCCGCCCTGCTCACGGCATCGGGGATCGCCGCCGCGGACGGCTCCACACCGGCGCCGAGCGCGAGCGCGCCGGGGGACGGCGCCCAGGCGCTGTGCAAGCGGGTTCCGAAGATCGACAAGCGGATCGACCGCGCACTGAAGCGGCTGAACGGCACGAACAAGACGCGCGGCTCCGTCGCCCGCCTCGAACAGCGGGTCGCCGCGGCCAGGACCGCCGGCCACGACACGATCGAGACCTACCTCACCAACAAGCTCACCTTCCGCAAGACCCTCGCCCCCACGCTCGAGCAGCGCAAGACGGACCTGGCCGAGGTCAAGAAGTGGTGCGCGGCTCACGACAACGGAGCCTCGGCGTGACCCGCGGAACCCGCGCCCTGGCCCTGCTCGCCGTGTCGGTGATCTGCGCCGCGTCGGTCACCGGCTGCGCCGGTTCCGACAAGACGGCCGGCACCGCCGAATCACCCCCGGCCACCCCGCCCGCGGCTACGGCCCCAGCCTCGTCGTCCGCCGAGATCAACCGGCTCACCGGGCTCGCGGACGCAGCCGAGTCCGCGGCGAACGAGGCGGACTCCGACGCCGCGGCGGACGACTGACCCACGGGTCTTCGACCCAAGAGCCCCGGGCCGTCGGCGGTTTCTAGGGGCCCTTGCGCGTGGGGCGGGGCTAGGCCCTGCCCCGTCGCAGAGCTGGAAGGCGGATCGGTCCGCATGGAAACGCTCGGTTGGGCTACCGCGACGGTCGCCGTGATCGGTGGCGACGTCGGCGCAGGTGCGGGGGGTGAGGAGATAGCCCTCGGCCGGGCCGTCGACGGCCCGGCAGCCGATGCCCTTGTCAGGGACGCGGTGGGAGGGAGCGCGGGGCGCTGGGCGTCCCGGGCAACGGCCGTGTCGAAGCCCATGCATGGGGTGGCCTCAGGAGGTGATGTGGCGATAGCCGGTGGTCCGGGACAACGGAGGCAGGGGCGCGACGGTGACGGTGGTGCCGGGCCGGGGGGCGTGGATGACCTTGCCGTGACCGATGTAGAGGGCGATGTGGCCGTCACCGTAGGACAGGACCAGGTCGCCCGGGACGAGCAAGGCGCGGGTGGTGGCCTTCCCCGCGTGCTTCTGGTTCCAGGTGGTGCGCGGGAGTTTCACTCCGGCTTTCGCCCAGGCCCGCATCACCAGTCCGGAGCAGTCGTAACCGCGCGGGCCGGCGCCGCCCCACACGTACGGCTTGCCTATCTGCGCTCTGGCGTAGCCGATGGCCTCGGCGGCCCCTGCGCGGCCCGGGACCTCTGCCGTCGGTGCGGGAGCGGTCCGCTTCGGAGCAGCCGACGGGCCGGTCGTCCCGTGCTCGGAGCCGGAGCCGGAGCCGGAGCCGGTGCGGGCTTTGGGCGCGTGGCTTTCCGCGCCGTCGGCCAGGCGCAAGGTGTCGCCCGCGTAGATGAGGGTGGAGTCACCCAGGCTGTTGAGGCGTTGCAGGGCGGGCACCGTGGTGCCGTACATCTCGGAGAGGCCGTACAGGGTGTCGCCGGGGACCAGCCGAACTGTCTTCGGCCGGACGGCGCGGCTGTCCTTCCCCTCGGACGGGGCGATACGGCCGCCCCTGTCCTGCGCCCGGGCACTGGCGTCGCGCTGCTGCGAGTTCGGGCGTGCGGCCTCGCCCTCGCCCTTGCTCTTGGCCGGTGCGGGGACCGTGGGCCCGTATGACGGTTCGAGAACGACCGGCCCGGACGGGGAGGAGGCAGGGCCGGCCGCGGCCGGGCCGTGGACGGCCAGCACCGCGCCCGCCAGGGTGGCCAACACGCCCAGCACGGCCAAGGCGCAGGTGCCGAGTGCCGCCCGGCCCAGAGCCCCCCGCCTCCGGCTGGTCGGCCGCTCGCGGTGAAGTCCGCGCGGCGCGGACCGGGTTCCGGTACGGCTCCCGATGACCCGCAGGTGCTTTCTCATTGCATCCCCCTCTACGACCCCTCCGATGCGGGGCACGAGAACGAGACTCTTGCGGCCTGGAGATGTCCGGCAACGCCTTCGCCGTCCGGGACAGTCCGGATGCGTCCTAGCAGCTCAGAGCACCCGCAGACACGCTCCGGCACCGCTGTTCCCCGGACGCGGGACGGGGGCCGGCGGAGTCGAAGACGCCCGACCGGGCTCGACCGCACGGCCCGGCTGGAAGTACGGCCGGCTCTCACCGTTCGTGCCCTGGCGAAAGCCCTCTCGCGGGAAATCGGCTTGCGGGTGCTTCTGCTGGTGAGCCCGTCCGAACAGGGCGTTTGGCCTGTTCGGACAGTCCCGGACTGTCCCGGCCGCCGGAATCCGTTGCCCGCAGGAGCGACAGCCCACGAGGCTTCTGTCACCGCCCCGTGCCGGCCGCCGACGCTCTGATGCGCCGGTATCCCCGCCGATGCCCGGGCTGCGGAACACACCCAGCAGACGTCAGGAGAATCATCGTGAACGTTGCCTGGCACGAACCCAGTTCCCCCCAGCACGGCGACACCGCCTCGTCGGCGGGACGCGTATCCAGCCGCTGGCCCACGCTTCTGCGGATGGCGCTCGTGGCACTGTTCGCGGCAGTCGGCTTCATCCTGGCCGGGCCTCTCACGGAAGCCTCGGCCGCGCCACCGCCGCCGAGCCCCACGGCGGGCGCTTCCGACGAGGGCCCCGCCCGCCCCGGCATCGTGAGCAGGGCGCAGTGGAGGCTTCTTGAGAGCCTGGCCGCCGAGACGCTCGATCCTCATGACCCGCAGTACAAGACGAAGACCGCCGCACAGGTCGTCGTCAAACGGCTCATCAAGCTGGCGGGAAAGGGCGGCAGCGTCTCATGGGGGACGGTGCCGGATTTCGTCGAGGACGCCATGGAGATACACCGGCGTTCGCAGCAGACCCTCGACGGAATGAAGAAGCAGGTCGCCAAAGCCGGGGACAAGATCAGTGCGCTGAAGCGGGAGCAGGGCGACGCCGTGACACCGGCCGAGCGGACGCGCGCCGAGGAGAAGCTGAAGACGGCACGGCGGGAGTACCAACAGGTGGCCGGCGAGCTCCGGAAACTCAAGGAGAGCCGACCGGCCGACACCAGAACTCAGATCAAGCGGCTTGACGCCGATATTGACAAGCTCCAGAACAAGATCCGCGATCTCGAACAGAAGGCGGAGAAGCACCCTCTGCCCGGCGGCCGCCAGCAGGTACTGGACCAGATCCCCACGCTTCGCGACGAGCTCGAACAGGCCCGGGCCGAGCGGGACGAGCTCAGGGGAGGGCCGGACAACGGCAGCGACGGCACTGGCGGAACACGTCCGGCGAAGTCCGGCCCGAAGAACCCGCCGGCCGGCCCCGGGACCGGCGCTGCCAAGCCCCTCCCGGCCGGACCGGTGACCAGCGGCACCAAGACCTCCACCACGGGACCGGCGCCTGTCAGGCCCGGCTTGACCGGACCTGTTGAGCCCGGGGCGAAGCTGCCGCGTGGCGGCGGCCAGGCTACCGCCTGGGCGGCCGTTGGAGAACTGCTCAGCCAGGCATACGCGGACGCGGAACAGACGAACCGCGAGCGCGAACACCAGGAGCTGCTGCAGGAGGCACTCCAGGACCCTGACCTGCGGGCGCGCATCCTCAACGAAAACCGCACGTACACCGACAACAGCCCGTTTGAGGACCTCGTGCGTCCCTTCACCGGACCGGAGTTCACACCCGGCACCCTGCGCGATATCGGCCCGACCCTGACCGAGCTGCAGAAGACACTCGATACCACCGAGGCAAAGGCGGCTGAGTCGAACGCGGACCCGCTGTACCAGCAGGCTCGTACGGAGTGTGGTGGCTACGACACCTGCGTCACTGAACGTGTGGACAAGCTCCGGGACGTGAACGCCAAGGCGGTTGCCGCGTCGACGAAGAAGGCGGCTGAGTCGAACGCGGACCCGCTGTACCAGCAGGCTCGTACGGAGTGTGGTGGCTACGACACCTGCGTCACTGAACGTGTGGACAAGCTCCGGGACGTGAACGCCAAGGCGGTTGCCGCGTCGACGAAGAAGGCGGCTGAGTCGAACGCGGACCCGCTGTACCAGCAGGCCCGTACGGAGTGTGGTGGCTACGACACCTGCGTCACCGAACGCGTGGACAAGCTCCGCGACCAGGCCGCCGCGGAGAAGGAGAAGGCCGCGAAGAAGAAGGAAACCACCACCAAGACGCGCACCACGCGAGAGGAGCAGCCCCGGAACCAGGACTCGCAGAAGGCCGGCCCGGTCCGATCGACCAAGACCGCGGACGCGAAGAAGAAGGGGACAGCGGAAACTCCCGGCGCCCAGAGGGAATCTGCCAAGGAGAAGAACTCCAAGGCGGTTGCCGAGTCGACGAAGAAGGCGGCTCAGTCGAATGCGGACCCGCTCTACCAGCAGGCCCGTACGGAGTGTGGTGGCTACGACACCTGTGTCACCGAACGCGTGAAGAAGCTCCGCGACCAGGCCGCCGCGGAGAAGGAGAAGACCGTGAAGAAGGAAACCACCACCAAGACGCGCACCACACAAGCCCGCTAAGGGTTGTCCCAACCGGCCCCACCCGCCACGGCACCGCCACCGCCAGCAGTTGGGATCGCACATCCGCCCGGCTGCCGCCCAACCCACCAGTGCACCGAAACCCGGCAAGCCTCATCATTCTCGCGAGAGCACTGTGGCCTGGGGGAGGGCTGGCATCGATCCTGTCCGTTGGGCTACGTTATGCCGCGATGACTACCGGGACGGCATCGCGCCACACACGGATTGATGACCCGGCGCTCCTCTGAGCGCCGTGCGGGTCGGTGCCGGCCCGCTGTTGGACCGAGGATCTGGCGCTGCTGCGCGGGCTCCGCCTCCTGTCGTGTTGATCACAGCTCGACACGTCAACCACGACAGGAGAACTCATGCCCACCAAGCTGTTGCAGATTCCCACCACGGACGGCCAGGCCGACGCCTTCGCCGCCTTCCCCGACCACGGCGAGCGGCACCCAGGTGTGCTGATGTACGCGGACGCCTTCGGTATCCGGCCCGTGCTGCGGGAGATGGCCCGCGAACTGGCCGGGCACGGGTACTACGTGCTCGTCCCCAACTTCTTCTACCGGCACGGCCCGGCACCGCTGATCGAACTTCCCGAGCACATCGGAGAAGAGGTCCGGTCCGCGGCCGTCGCCCGGCTGATGCCCTTGATCGAGGCGCACACCGCCGAACGTGTCCTGAGCGACGCCGACGCCTACCTCAGGTTCCTCACGACCCAGCCCGAGGTCGGCGCCGGACCGGTCGCGGTGACCGGCTACTGCATAGGCGGCCTCCTGGCGATGCGCACCGCCGCGGCCCACCCCGGCCAGGTGGCCGCCGTCGCCGGATTCCACGGCCCCGTGGGCGCCGACGGGCCCGACAGCCTGCACCGCCTCACCGGCGAGGTCCACTTCGGCCACGCCGAAACCGACATGACGCCCGAGGCCCTCGGCGAGCTCAACCAGGCCCTGGACGCCGCAGGGGTCGGCTACACCTCCGAGATCTACCCCGGCACCCTCCACGGCTTCACCATGTCCGACACCGACGCCTTCAACCCCGCCGCACTGCAGCGCCACTGGGACCGCCTGCTGCCCCTCCTCGACCGCACCCTGGCCACCACCTGAGGCTCCGGCCCGGAACGAGGGCCGTCGTCGAACGCTGCTTCGGCCGCCTCAAACAAAACAGAGCGCTCGCCACCCGCTATGACGAACGAGCCATTCACTACCAAGCCATGGTCACCCTCGCCTGCCTGAAACTCTGGCTTCCATGACGTTGCGGACACCCGCTAGCCCCACCACGGGCGTCATGGCTGCCGGATGGGCGGGAGGGGCGCGCTCAACAACCCTTGTCTCATGCCTACTTACGCCCGCAGGGCCCTCCTTCTCGCACTCTCCACCACAGTTGTCGCCTCGACCCTGACCGCCACCGCCACCGCTACCGCCACCACCGCCACCCCGGCCCCCGGCCTCACCTGGCGGTCCTGCGTCCAGCCCGGCGGGCCCGCCGAGCAGGAGTGCGCCGAGTTGCCCGTACCGCTCGACTACCGCGACCCGGACGGCCCGCGGCTCACCGTCGCCGTGTCCCGCCTCCGCAGCGCGCGGCCCGAGGCGCGGCGCGGGACGCTGCTGCTGATCCCCGGGGGTCCTGGCGGGTCCGGGGTGCAGCGGCTGGGGCAGAAGGGGGTCGCGCTGCGTAACGAGATGGCCGGTGCGTACGACATCGTCAGCCTCGATCCGCGCGGGGTGGGCGGCAGTACGAGGGCGAGTTGCGGGCTCAGCGAGGACGACCGCCACCTGGTGAACCTCCGGTCCTGGCCGGGGCCGAACGGCGAGATCGCGGAGAACGTCGCCCGGTCCCGGCGTATCGCCGACGCGTGCGATCGTCAGGGGGGCGCCGTGCTGCGCAGCTTCACCACCGCCAACGAGGTGCGTGACATCGACCGCTTCCGGCGGGCGCTGGGCGAGGAGAAGCTGTCCGCCTGGGGGATCTCGTACGGGACGTACGTAGGGGCCGTATACGCGCAGAAGTACCCTCAGCACACGGACCGTTGGGTGCTGGACAGCAGCGGCGACCCCGACCCGGCCCGCGTCGCGCGGGGCTGGCAGGCGAACATGGCGGCGGCCGCGGACGACAGGTTCCCCGACTTCGCCGCCTGGGCCGCGGACCCGGCCAGGGAGAGCGAGGGGCTGCGGCTCGGGGAACGGCCCGAGGACATCAGGCCGTTGTTCCTCGCGCTGGCGTCGGGGCTGGACCGCCGGCCGAAGGAGTCGACCACGCCGGGCGTCCCGCTGACCGGCAACCGGCTGCGGCAGGCGCTCCAGAACGCCCTGTACAGCGACGCCTCCTTCCCCCAGCTGGCCCGGCTCATCCGGACGGCCCAGAACCCGGCCGAGACGCCCGCCCTGCCCGCCGACCTCGCCCAGCCCGTGCCGGACCAGGACGCGGCGGTGATAGCCGGGGTCATCTGCAACGACGTGCGCTGGCCGGCGTCGATTCCCGCGTTCGAACGTGCGGTCGCCGCCGACCGGGTCCGTCACCCGCTCACGGCCGGAACGCCGGCGAACATCTTCCCCTGCGCGTTCTGGAAGGACGCCCCGGTGGAGAAGCCCACCCGGATCACCGCCGAGGGCCCGTCCAACATCCTGATGATCCAGAACCTCCGCGACCCCTCCACCCCGTACTTCGGCGCCCAGAAGATGCGCCAGGCCCTCGGCGGCCGGGCCCGGCTCGTCGCGACCGGCCACGGCGGCCACGGCGCCTACCTGGCCAACGGCAACGCCTGCGGCGACCGCGCGGTCACCGACTTCCTCACCACGGGCCACCGCCCGAAGCGGGACACGTACTGCGCGGACTGAACCGACGCGCGACCTCGCTCGCGCGACCTCCGCCCGCGCGACGCCCGCTCGCGCGACCTCACCCGTGCCGCCGCCGTGTCCGGCGGCGGCACGGTTTTTCCCTTTGTAACGCGTTTCGCGAAGGGCCAGGTCAGACGCTATGGGCGACATATCTGACAAGTAGTTGTTCAGTCTGGTTTACATGACGTCGGCGTCAAAAATAGGAAACTTCTGGGTTTCCTCGCCCCACAGGGTTAGTTGAGATGTGAACGTTCGTCCGGCTGTCGATCAATTGCTGCCGCCGCGTCCTCGGACGCGTCGCGCCCGGGCGGTTGTCGCTCGTGCGCTCGAAAGTGAGGCCAGGCACACGTGGACATATCAAGACCCATGCGGGCGCGGCTGCGTCCGCTCGCTGGAGGAGTCGCGGGGCTGATGGCGCTGAGCGCGCTGTCGCTGGCCGGGGCTCCGGTGGCTTCCGCCGCGGCGGAAGCCGATTCCCCGGTGGTCCGTTCCGGCGACGGATGGACGGTGACCCAGGCCGCCGGCGGTTACGTCGTGTCGCTGGACCTGGACACGGCCCTCCCCGTCAAGAGCGACCTGCCCGAACTGGTCGCCGACGGCACGGACCTCGGCCCCGCCACGGAGTCCGTCGACGGGCGCACCCTGACGGTCACCACGGCCGACGCCTCGGTGGCCACGGCCAAGAACATCAGCTGGCAGTGGTCCACCGGCGGCAACAGCACCGCCACCGGGCCGACCTCCCTGCTGTCGGGATCCGCTCAGGCCAAGGCGCGGAAGCTGACCGAGGCCAACGATGTCCCGACCGAGATCGGCGGCTCAGGAACGACGCCCGACGACCCGACGACCGTCGGCAAGGGCTCCTACACGATCGCCGACTACGACTTCGGCCCGCAGTCGATTCCGCTCAGCGCCATCGGCGGCATCCGGGGCGAGGCCCAGGGCCGTATCTACCTGCCGACCGACGGCAAGGCGCATCCGGTGGTGATCTTCCTGCACGGCCGGCACAGCTCGTGCTACAACACCACGACCCTGCGGGGCGCGAGCGGTTGGCCCTGCGCGGCGGGTACGGCGCCGATCATCAGTTACGCCGGATACGACGGCGCCGCCGAGGCGCTGGCGGCGGACGGCAACACGGTGGTGTCGATCTCGGCGAACGCGATCAACGCCAACGACAACCAGCTCGCGCCGGACAACGGCGCCATCGCCCGAGGTCAGCTCGTCCTCGACACGCTGACCATGCTGAAGAAGGCCAACGCGGGCGAGTCCGTCGCGTACCACGACGCGGCGGCCGGCCGGGACGTCACGCTGGAGCAGGCGCTGAGCGCCGGTGACGCCACCTACCCCGGTGGCACGGTGACACCGTCGCAGCTGGTCGGCTCCATGGACTTCGGCTCGATCGGGCTGATGGGCCACTCGCGCGGCGGCGAAGGTGTCGTGGCGTCCGGTGTCCTCAACGCGGCCCTGCCCCAGCCGTGGAACATCAAGTCCGTCCTGCCGCTGGCCCCGGTCGACTTCACCCGCACCACGCTGCCCGACGTGGTCACCACCACGATGCTGCCGTACTGCGACGGTGACGTGTCCGACCAGCAGGGCCAGCACTTCTACGCGGACTCTCGGGACGCGTTCTCCGACGACGTACTGCGCTCCGATCTCTGGATCATGGGCGCCGACCACAACTTCTTCAACTCGCGGTGGACCCCGCCCTTCCCGGGCGGCTCCGACGACTGGTCGAACACCGGCGACGCCGTGTGCGGTACGAGCGCCGCGGCGCTGGCCTCCGGCAAGAACATCCGGCTCACCGCGGAGCAGCAGTACCAGGTGGGCGCCGCGTACATCTCCGGGTTCTTCGAGGCGACCCTCGGCGGCCGTACCCAGTTCCAGGGCCTCTTCGACGGCTCGCAGATGACACCGCCGTCGGTCTCCGGCTTCGCCGACGTCCGTACGGTGGCGCAGCAGCCGTCCTCGACGCGGCGGGACATCACCTCGTTCAAGACCACCGGCCCGCTGATCGGCACGTCCACGACGGCGACGGCCACGGTCTGCGCCAACAAGTACGGGCGCACCGTTCCGGAGCCGTACCCGGTCTGCACCAACCCGGGGAGCACGCTCACCAACCAGCAGGTGCCCTACTGGACTCCGGCCTCCTTCGCGCCGAACGTACCGCTGAACATCATGACCCACCTGACCTGGACGGCCACGACCGGCGCCCTCGGCGTGACACTCCCGTCCGCCCAGCAGAACGTGTCGCGGTACGACGAGATGACGGTCAGCCTCTCGCCGGACGAGAGCGTCACCACCGGCACCGATATGACGCTGAGCGTGACGGACTCCTCCGGGCGTACCTGGAGCAGCCTGGTGTCCAGCCTCAATCCATGGGGCGTGACCAGGATGCCGGCCAGCGGATCGACGACCCTGGGCAAGATCGTGCTCCAGCAGGTGCGGGTGCCCACCGCGACGCTCGCCGAGGCGGGGCTCGATCTGACGCACCTCACCAAGGTCGCCTTCACCGCGGCGGTCGGGGCCGACGGGGTGACGACCGGCGGCGTGTACCTCTCCGACCTCGTCTTCGCCGACAAGAGCATGGGCACGCCGAACGCGCGGACCCGGACCACCGTCAACGTGGCGTCGACCGCCACCGAGGAGGGCAACGGTCCCGGCGCGGCCCAGACCGCCGTCTATCTGTCGAAGCCGAGCTCGTCCCCGGTCACCGCGTATCTCACGGTGGTCGGTTCGGCGACCGGCAAGGTCGGCCTCGCCATGCAGAAGGTCACCTTCGCCCCGGACACCACCTGCCAGGTGGTCGACATCCCGGTGGTGGGTGACACGGTCGCGGGAGCGGCCGCCACCACGTCCTACAAGCTCGGGGTGTCCAACTCCACCCAGGCGGTCCTGGGCAGCCAGGACTTCGGCACCATCAAGGTGCGCGAGGACGACGGCGTGACCGGGACGGTGACCGCCGCACCGTCGGTCGGCGTCCAGGGCGACGTCTGCGCCGAGTACGAGGCGCTCTCCCGGCCCGGCGCGCTGACCGTCGGCGACGTACGGCCCGAACCGGGAGCCACCGTCACGGCCGGCGGGTCCGGCTACCGCGACGGGGAGAGCGTGGCGTTCACGCTCGGCTCGACGGCGCTCGGCAGCGCCGTCGCCGGCAGCGACGGGACGGTGTCCTTCCAGGCCGTCGTACCCGCGGACCAGCCGTACGGGAGCGTGGCACTCAGCGCGGTCGGCGCGGGCTCCGGCTATACGAGTACGGCGGGTATCGACGTCCTCGCGACCACCGCGACGGCGCTCACCCTCACTCCGGCCGCGCCGCAGATCAGCGAGTCGGTCACGCTGAAGGCGGCGGTGACCGGCGTGGGGACGGACGGCGGAACGGTGACCTTCCGGAACGGAAGCACCGTCCTCGGTACGGCCGTGGCAGCCGGCGGAACGGCTTCTCTGAAGATTGCGGCCGGCTTCAAGGCCGGTACGCACACCTTCACCGCGGCCTTCGGCGGCACCGCGTCCGCGGACACCTCGGCCTCGGACCCGGTGCAGCTGGTGCTGACGAAGGGCCAGAGCTCCATCGCCATGGCGCTGCTGACGAAGTCGACCACCTACGGCCACGCGGTCTCGGGCGTCTTCTCGGTGGCCGGAGCGAAGAACGGCACGGTGACCGTCACGTACGGGACCGGGTCGCTCACGGCGAAGGTCGGTACGACGGGAGCGGGCGAGTTCAAGCTGCCCGCGTCGCTCTCCGTCGGTACGCACACGGTGTCCGTACGGTACGAGGGCACCGATTTCGTGGCCCCCAGCGGCGTCGCGTCGCAGAAGCTCACGGTCGCGAAGGCGAAGACGACCACGTCTCTCACGCTCTCCAAGACCACGCTGGCCCGAGGAAAGTCCGAGACCGTCAAGATCACGGTCGGCGGCCACAGCGCCGCGGACTATCCGACCGGCACGGTCACGGTCACGGCCAAGGTGGGCGGCAAGACCACGACCACCAAGGTCAGTCTGCCGGCGGCCAAGAAGGGCGTGATCAGCTTCTCCATCACCCTGCCGAAGGTGAAGGGCACGGCGACGGTCACGGCTGTCTACGCGGGGAACGGGAACTTCCTTCCCAGTACCGCGGCGCGCAAGCAGGTGAAGCTCACCTGACGCTCGCGCGCTGAAAGGGGCGGTGGAAGGGCCGGACGGGCCCTTCCACCGCCCCTGCGGTGTGTAGGGGTGGTGCGGGTCAGCAGACGGTCAGAAGCTCAGACTCCAGCGGTCAGAGGCTCAGACTCCAGCGGTCAGAAGGTCAGGCTCCAGCGGTCCAGGTAGCCGGGGTCAAAGGTGAAGATGCCCGGGGTGTTGTCCTGGACCCTCAGCTTCCAGGTGCCGTTGGCGGGTACCGCCGAGGCGTCGACGGTGTACGTCGCGTGCAGCTCCGGGCCGGGGGCGTAGACGAAGTCCTTCACCCGGATCACCGTGCCGTCCTCGCTGATCAGGTCGATCACCTGGCCACCGGCGAAGCCGTGGAAGAGATCGACCGTGACCTTGAGGTCGTCGGAGGCGTTGCCTTCCCGGCCGGCGATGATGAGCGGGGATTCGACGGTGCCCCAGGTAGGGATCACGTATTTGGCGGGGTTGACGAAGAAGTCGCCGCCGGAGGCGAGGACGGTCCAGACGAAGGGAACGGTGAGCGTTTCCGCCGCGGAGTTTCTGAGGGTGATCCTCGGCGTGAAGTCGCCGGCCGCCGTCGGGCTGCCGGTGATCAGGCCGGTGGCGGTGTCGAGTGACAGACCGTCGGGCAGACCGGTGGCGGAGTACGTGAGACTGCCGGGACGGGAGGTCGCCGCCTCGATGCGCAGACTGGTCGGCTGGCCGACCGCCGCGTCCCGGGGGGACGGTGTCTGCGCGGCGATGTGGTTGACGTAGGCGGCACCGACGTTGACAGCCGCCCAGGCGTTGCCGACGGCTTCGTACGCGTCGCTGGACCTGCCGAACAGATCGGCCGCCGCCTGGAGGGTGGCGGTGCGGGCGCCCGCGTAGTCGGTGGTGCTGGTCATGTAGACGGTCAGCGCGCGGTACCAGACGTTGGTGGCGTTGTGCAGGCCGAGACCGGAGACCGGCTTGCCGTCCTGGGTGGGGCTGTCGTAGTCGACGCCCTTGATGGTCTTCTTCCCACTGCCCTCGGCGAGCAGGTAGAAGAAGTGGTTCGCCACGCCGGAGCTGAAGTGCGGGTCGAGCGAGTCGGTTTCCGAGGTCCAGTAGTCCTGGGAGGTGCCCTTCGCGGAGGCGTCCCGGGAGGGGTGGTCCAGGTAGCGCAGCGGTTTGCCGGTGCCGCGGACGTCGACCAGCTCGCCCATCCAGTAGTCGGGCACGTCGCTCGGGTTGTCCGCGAAGAACTCCGCGGCGGCGGCCATGATGTCGCTGGTGGCCTCGTTCAGGCCGCCGGACTCACCTTCGTACTCCAGGTCGGCGGTGGCGTAGGTGACGCCGTGGGTCATCTCGTGGGCGGCGATGTCGAGCGCCGTCAGGGGTCTGGCGTTCTCGATCCCGTCGCCGTAGGTCATGCAGAAGCAGTTGTCGTCCCAGAAGGCGTTGGCGTATCCGTCGCCGAAGTGCACCCGCGAGTACGCGCCGACGCCGTCGTTGGCTATGCCGTTGCGGCCGAACCTGTCGTGGTAGAAGTCCCAGGTCTTCCGCGCGCCGTAGGCGGCGTCCACGGCAGCCGTCTGGCGGTCGGCCGGCGTTCCGTCACCCCAGACGTCGTCATCGTCCGTCAGGAGTGTGCCGGACCCGCCCAGGGTCAGGTCGTACGTGGAGTGGCCACCGCGCTGAGGATCGGTCAGTTCGAAGGTGCCACCCTCGCGCACGGAGCCGATCTGGACCTGGCCGCTGTACTGGCTCCGGCCCACGCCCGCGTGGATCTGCTCGACATTCCCGAGCCGCTCACCGCTGCCGGCGTCGGTCAGGACGCGCAGGCTGCTCGGAGTCCCGTCCTCCTGCACACCGGCGACGACGGTTTCCCAGGCCAGAGTGGGTTCACCGGCCTCGATCGAGACCACCAGCCGCGGCGCTCCGTCCGGTGCGGCCTCCTCGGTCCTCTCGGTCTCCGCGACGGCCAGGGCCGACTTCTTCGCCGTCGCGGCCGTGACCCGCGCCTCGGTCGTCGGCACCGAGATCGCCGCGTCCGACGCCTTGGTGACGGTACGGGCCCCGGCCCGCTCATGGACCACCAGATCGCCGCCACGGACGGGAAGCCCGGCGTACGTACGCTCGTAACGGGTGTGGACGGTACCGTCGGCGTCCTCGATGACGTCCTTGGGAACGAGCTTCTCCCGAGCGCCCAACTTCAGCGACCGAGCGGTGGCGGCACCCGCGGCGGCCGCCGCCTTGAGCCTCTTCTCCCGCTGCGCGGGGGTGAGTTCGACGGCCTCAGCATCGGGTCTGGCCTCCGCCGCTATCTGCCGCGGCGCTCGATCCGCGCCGACGGCGGCGGGGGCCGCGCCCACGGCGGGGAGAACCGAAACGAGGAGCGCGGCCATGGTGCCGGCCGCGATCACCGCCACGTATGGCAACGTTGTCTTATTCGTAGGGAAGTTGTCCGTCACTCCTGCAGCTCCTTCTGTCCGGCCGCGTGATGACGGCCGGTGGGCATGGAAACCGGATGTGACGCCCGTGCGGTACGTAGATCGTTCCAGCGGAATATGCCATTGTCATCAAAGCGGATGATCATTGTCCGAAACCCAACCACCCCCAACCCCCCACCCCCCTCACCCACCCCACCCCACAAGCACCTTTACACCCCAGCAACCCCCGCGAACCCCCCACTTTGGCCCGTTCCCACCCACAGGCCGGCGCGCGGACGGTGTCGGGTAGTGCCAGCCCGGACATTGGGCTCTGCGGCATCCCGTGCTGACGTGGACGCCGTCCCCGACAGCACGGTCCTTGTCCGCTGCCCACTTGCGTCGCTTGCAGGAGCAATCGCATAAATCGGGGGCTTATCACGGCGAGGCCCGGCGACTGAAACGGCTCAGACATCTCGAAGCAAGCCCGATCGGTTTAACCATCCGCGCTGTCCGCCGCGCTTCTGTCAGACTCTGTTCGCACAAGCATTCCGCGAACACGGGTGCGGGTACGGGGGGTTGGGTTCGTGGCTGTCACGGTGCCGGAGTGGGCCGACGTTCTGTTGGATCTGATCGGGGTGTCCTGGCCGAACGTGGATGAGGACGCCTATCGGGACATGGCGGACGCTCTGCGGGAGTTCGCGGAGGATCTGGAGGATGACGGGCAGCTCGCCAACAACCATGTCCAGCGGCTGATCTCGTCCGGGTATGGCGAGGCTCTTGATGCGCTGAACGGGCATTGGGGCAAGGTCAAGGACAAGCACATCAAGGACATCGCGTCGGCGGCGCGGACGATCGCCGGGGCGTTGGACACGGCGGCGACCGCCATCGAGGGCATGAAGCTGGCCGCGATCGTCCAGCTGGGCTATCTGGCCGGTGAGGCCGGTATCGCGCTGTCGTTGATTCCGGTGACCGGTGGTCTGTCGATGTTGTTCGGTGCCGCGGCGATGCGGGCGACGCAGGAGGTCGTCAAGCGGTTGATCAAGGAGGGCGCGGAGGAGGCGGTGGGGTACATCGTCTCGGCGATGACCGAGCCGGCCGTCGCCGCTCTCGAAAGCCTCGCTGCTGACCTTGTGGTCCAACTCGGCGCGACCGCGCTGGGGGTGCAGGACGGGGTCGACCTCGACCAGGCCAAACAGGCTGGTGCGGACGGCTTCAAGGAAGGCGTGCAGGGCTCCAAGGACGCCATGAACCTGGCCTCAGCGGGTGGCAGTGGCGGTGGTGGCGGCGGAGGCGGTGGCGCAGGCGCAGGCGGCGCGGCTGGGCCGGGCAAGGGTTTTCATATCGAGCACGGTGAGCACGACTTCGCCTTCACTCAGCTCAACGGTGTCAGCGTCAACATGCACGGCAAGACCGCGGGCAAGCTGTCCAAGGCGAAGACGGCGCACGGCCGCACCCGTGGCCGGGACTCCATCGCCGAGGTGATCGATCCGGTCGCGGACAAGGCGATGGACGCGCTGGAGAAGGCCGTCAAGACGATGGGCGACCACGTCGGCCAGACCCTGCCCAAGGCCGTCAAGCAGATATCCACCGACCACAAGAGCAACGACGACGACATCCGCGCGCGCCTCGCCAAGGAGCGGGGCCAGGTGAGCGACGGCGGCCAGGACAAGGGCGGGGGGCCGAACGGCAAACGTCGTCCCGAGCAGGACACCCGGACCAAGCCGAACTCCGCACAGGACGCGAAGGACGACCCTCGCCGTCATGGTGTCTCTCTCGACAAGACGGTCTGCGAGGGCGACCCGGTCGACATCGCCACCGGCGAGATGCTGCTGCCGCTGACCGATCTGGCCCTGCCCGGGGTACTTCCGCTCGTCCTGCGCCGCACCCACGCGTCCGAGTACCGCTACGGCCACTGGTTCGGCCGCAGTTGGGCCTCGACCCTCGACGAGCGCATCGAGCTGGACCCCGTCGCGGGCGGTGCGGTCTGGGCGCGCGAGGACGGTTCGCTCCTGGTCTACCCGCGGCTGCCGCTTCCGGACGGTGAAACGGTTCTCCCGCTGGAGGGCGACCGCCTGCCGCTCGTCCACGGCGGACAGGACGGGGACGAGACGACCTATCTCGTCCTGGACCCGCACACCGGCCTGACCCGTTCGTTCACCGGCAGTCCGTACCGCACCTCGCCCGCCTTCTGGCTGGGCGAGTTGAGCGACCGTAACGACAACCGCGTCAGCTTCGCCCGCCGTCCCGACGGCGCGCCGACGACGGTGACGCACAGCGGCGGGTACACCGTCCAGCTGACCGCCGACGTCTCCCGGGTCACCGCGCTCGTCCTCCGTACCCCCGAAGGCCCGGTCACCGTCCTCACCTACGGCTACGACGACCAGGGCGATCTGGACGCCGTCACCAACTCCTCAGGCCTGCCACTGCGGTTCACCTACGACCCCGACGGCCGCATCACCTCCTGGACCGACCGCAACGACTCCAATTTCCGATACGTCTACGACGCGGCCGGACGCGTCGTCCGCACCATCGGCCCCGACGGCTACCTGTCCTCCAGCTTCGCCTATGACGTCCACCGCGAGACCGGCGACCGGATCACCCGCTACACCAACTCCCTTGGCGCCACCACCGTCTACCACCTCAACAACCACCTTCAAGTCACCTCTAAAACAGATCCTCTCGGCAGTACCACCCGTCAAACGTGGGACACCCACGACCGTCTCCTGTCGCGCACCGACCCTCTCGGTCATACGACGATGTATGAATACGGCACGTCGGGGAATCGGACCGCGATCAGCCTGCCTGACGGACACCGCTCCCTCGTCCAGTACGACGACGCCGGTCTGCCGATCACAGTGACCGGCCATGAAGGGGCTGTTTGGCGTCTGGCCCACGACGAGTGCGGTAATCGCACCTCGGTCGCAGACCCTGCCGGCGTGGTCACTTCATACACGTACGACGCCGGAGGCGGGCTCACGGCCGTCACCGACGGACTGGGCCGGACCATGCATGTCGCGTGCAATCCGGCGGGTCTGCCCGTCGCGCTCACCCAGCCGTCGGGCGTCGTCGCCCGCAACGAACGCGATGCATTCGGCCGTCCGGTAGTCGTGACCGATGAGCAGGGCCGTACTACACGCCTGCGGTGGACGACCGAAGGGAAGCTCGCTGGCCGTATCGGGCCGGACGGCGCCGAGGAGGCCTGGGTCTACGACGGCGAAGGCAATTGCACGTCTCACAGGGACGCGTCAGGTGCCGTCTCCCGTTTCGAGTACACCCACTTCGAGCTGCCGGCGGTCCGCGTCGAGCCGGACGGTGCCCGTTACGAGTTCCACTACGACACTGAACGTCGGCTTGTCCGCGTCGACAACCCGCAGGGGCACTCGTGGGCGTACGAGCACGATGCGGCGGGTCGTCTCATTTCCGAGACGGACTTCGACGCGCGGAGCATCGGATACACGTATGACAAGGCGGGGCGGCTGTCCAGTCGCACGAACGGTGCTGGACAGACCATCCGCTTCGACCGTGACCTCCTCGGCCGCGTGGTCGGTAAGGACGTCGAGGGAGCTGTCACTCGCTTCTCCTACGATCTTGCCGGCCGCCTCGCCCGTGCCGCAGGTCCCGGCGCCGAACTCAGCTATCGCCGTGATGTGATGGGACGGGTCCTCGCGGAGACGTGCAACGGCCGGACTCTCACATTCGGTTACGACGAGTTGGGGCGCCCCACCCAGCGGACCACTCCCACCGGCATGACCAGTACGTGGGAACACGGACCAGCCGGCTGGAGCAGGCTCACAGCCGCCTCCGGCCACAGCGTCGTCTTTGAGCACGACACGGCCGGGCGCGAAACTTCGCGTCACATCGAGGGCGTAGCCACCCTCGACCATGTCTGGGACGCGGCCGACCGTCTGCTCGGGCAACGGGCGGTCACCCGTGCCGGAACCGTTCAGTCCCGCAGGTACGGCTACCGGGCGGGCGGAGGCGTCACCTCCGTCGAAGACCAGTTCTCCGGCACTCGACGGTTCGATCTGGATCCGGTCGGCCGGGTCACCGCCGTACACGCGCGGGGCTGGACCGAGCGGTACACCTACGATGAATCCGGCAATCTGACGGAGGCATCCTGGCCCGCGAGGCACCCGGGGAGAGAGGTCTCCGGGGCGCGTCGGTACGACGGTACGCGCGTCGACCGAGCCGGCGACGTCCACTACGAGTACGACGCGCAGGGGCGCACAGTTCTGCGGCGGCTGAGCCGCACGGCCGAGCCCGGCGGTGATGTCTGGCGTTATGAGTGGGACGCCGAAGACCGGCTGACCGTCGCCGTCACACCCGACGGAAGCCGGTGGCAATACCGCTACGATCCGCTCGGCCGCCGTGTGTCCAAGCGGGGTCTCACCGCGGACGGTGACCGGATCCTGGAACAGACGGACTTCACCTGGGACGGTGACACACTCGTCGAACAGGTGTCGTGCGGTCCTGCGAACAGTACGCAGACTTCGATCACCTGGGACTACCGGGGTTTCCACCCCATCGCCCAGACCGAGCGCAAATGCCTGGTCGGCGCGCCGCAGGAGGAAATCGACCGCCGCTTCTTCGCCGTCGTCACCGATCTGGTGGGTACGCCGACCGAACTCGTCGGTGAGGATGGAACCATTGCGTGGCGGGCGCGCGGAACTCTCTGGGGCATCACCGCCTGGAACGCGGATGCGACCGCGTGCACTCCACTGCGTTTCCCGGGCCAGTATTTTGATGCGGAAAG
The DNA here is from genome assembly GCF_055582185.1 of Streptomyces sp. NPDC042201. Lineage (NCBI taxonomy): Bacteria > Bacillati > Actinomycetota > Actinomycetes > Kitasatosporales > Streptomycetaceae > Streptomyces > Streptomyces sp. NPDC042201. Next base: position 561,404 of record NZ_JBVJDS010000001.1, read on the forward strand.
CGGGCTTCATTACAACGTCCACCGATACTACGATCCCGGGACCGCTCGATATTTGACGTCCGATCCGCTCGGGATCGTTCCAACGCCGAACCCCAACACGTACGTGACCAATCCCCATATCTTGGTCGATCCGCTCGGACTCGCTCCCTGCGAGGAGCGAGGAGATCCTGCCGGGAGGCCGCCGGAATATCCCAGTGTCGTCCTGGGGGTCAATCCGCCTTCCGGTATCCTGATGGAATACCTGAATGACCACGGTCATCCGGCGGCCACCACGTTCAATGGCCGGCAATTCGCGAACGTGGAGGCCGGAACGCCGGTTTGGATGACCAATGTGATGGGAGCGGTAGCCGACCCCCGGGTGGACCTTCACATTACTCTGGATGGCATGCCGGGTGCGGAAAATACTCCGGAATCAATCGCGAAGGCGTTCGATACGGCAGTCGAAAGAGGAAAGCCATACGGCACCGGTGAAGGGCAGAAGAATCCGCCGGAGGGATATGGTACAGCCTGGGAAATGAGTGTCGTGGCAAGGAATGTCGCGGCTTTCAAGGCTGGTCAGGAGGACGGAATAGATTACGGGGGAAGGTCATGGGATTCGATCTCCTGGTACTCCGATAATGAGAAGATAGAAAACGTTCCGGAGCCCAAGTCGGTTCAGCCGCCTGAGCCCCCGGGCAAGAATTCCAGACGCTGATTCTTCGCCGATCGACAGAGCCCCGGTCAGGCGGATAATAAGGCCAGAAGTAGAGGGAATGGATGATCTTTCAAGAGCCCGGTCGCCTTTTTAAGGTCTGGAGTTACACGGTTTCTCATAAGACGATGCTGATTCGCAGCGATACCGACGTGAAGCTCTCCCCGGCGCCCCGCATCGAAATTTATATCGGCCATGTGGACAGCATGTTCGTCAATTCCCTGATGTATGGGCTGACGATCCGAAAGGCCAACGAAGGGGAGGCGGCCGACATTTCTTCCCGGCATGGAGTCGAGAATGATCCGACAGCTACCTATCTGCTGAGATCGGGTGACTGGGAAGGCTTTCTCATCTCAGGGCGCCCTTCCTGGAGGAAGGCCGTTCGTGAGATAGACGCGCCGACACTGTTCGACTTCTCCCAGTCTTGGCCCCCCGGACCCGACGTGACGTGGGGTGACGTGGACTGACACGCGGTATGGATCGGGGCTTCGTCGGTGCGTGCAACTTTTCGGGGCCACCGGCGAACAGAGGGTGGCACCCTCGCAGTCCGTCCCAAGGAGCCGATGTGGCCGGACCGCCGGCCATCTCCGATGATGCCGAGTTCATCCCCCCGCACCCGTTGTCGCTACGACACCGCACGCGGCAGCGCCCGGCCGTGGCTGTCGTCACCGAGGACCACACCAGGGAGTTCCCCGGCGAACTGAGCCCCCCCGGGCGAGAAGTACCAGGCGGGGGACGTCCTCTGCGGCGTGGCCAGGGCACGGGCCGCCGTGGTTGACGCGGAGGGCCTGATCCGCTGAACCCCGTCCCCCGTTCGGCGGGGCTCAGCAGAGGCAGCCCGTGGCGTGTGGGCGGGGGTCGTGCCAGCCGTATTGGTGCTCCGTCTCCGGGGATACCAGTGAGCGGACCGTCGGGTTGCCGGCGGTCTCGCGTGATGTCGTGGAGGGGGAGACGGGGGCGAAAGGCTCCAGTAGTGACGACACCGTCCGTACCGTGCCGCCCGTCACCACCGTCCGGACCGCCGCCGCCGCGTTGATGTCCGTGAGGGGGTCGCCCTCGACGAAGACCAGGTCGGCCAGGTGCCCCGGGGTGACCGTACCGAGCAGGGAGTCCACGCCCATCCGTCGCGCGGGGTGGACCGTGGCGGTGCGTAGTGCCTCGTACGGGGCGAAGCCGCCCTGGACCAGCGCGCGCAGGTTCTGGTGCAGGGAGATGGCGGGGTCGTCGAGCGGTGCGTCGGAACCGGCGATGACGGTGCCGCCCGCGCGGTGGATGCGCAGCAGCATGTCGACGCCGCCCGCCAGCAGGGCCCGGTTCAGCTCGGCGGTCGGGCCGCCCGCCGCGTCGGCCTTGGCCAGCAGGACGGTGTAGTCCCACGGCGGATAGAGCCGTCGGGTGCGTTCGTCGGTGACGAGTGACCGGTCGTCGGCGAGCAGTACGGAGGAGTTCAGCAGCGTGGAGGTGACGGGCATCCCCGCCGCCGTGAGGACGGCGACGGCGTCCTGGTACGCCCTGCCCAGCCGGGTCTGCGTCTGCGAGTAGCCGACGCGGTTGCCGCCGCCCGTGTGCTCCATGGCGTCCATGCCGTAGCCGGCCTGGGGGTAGGCGTAGTGCGAGGTGACCGGCAGACCGCGGTCGTGGGCCTGCCGGGTGACCGCCCGCTCCAAGGGGGCGGGCAGCCGGATGTAGGACTTGACGAGGTCGTACGAGAGCGCCGTGGCGCGCTCCATCTCCAGCCCCAGCTGCTCGGCGCTGACGACGGGCCGGGCGAAGTTGTAGAAGACCCGTGCCCCGTCCAGGGCGTCGCCCGTACCGAAGAAGCGCGGGCCGAGGCGTGCGCCCGACTCGATGGACTCCCTCGTCTCCACCATCTGGTAGGCGGGGTCGCCCGGGGAGAGGACGGTGGTGATGCCGTACGAGAGGAGGAGGCGCCCCGTGCGGTCGCCCCACTGCCGGCCGCGCAGATGCCAGTGCAGATGGGCGTCGATCAGCCCCGGCATCGCGGTCAGTCCCGAGAGGTCCACGACCTCGTCGCCGCGGCCCCGGCCCGCAGGGCGGATCTCCGCGATCCGGTCGCCCTTCACGACGATGTCCACGTTCTCGCGCAGCCGGTCGCCGCGGCCGTCCCAGAGGGCGCCGGTGCGCAGCACCACGGTGCGGGTGGCGGCAGGCCGGCGGAAGGTGAGCGGGACGGCGACGGTCCGCGGGGTGCCGCCGGCGACGGGGACGGTGCGCAGGGTGCCGTTGCTCAAGTAGTACAGACGGCCGAGTGAGTCCACGGACACGGAGTCGGTGACCTCGGTGGTGATCTGCTCGGGCGCGCCGACGATCTTCCCGGTGCCGTCGACCGGCACGCGCCAGGCCGTGCTCTCCATGACGAAGACGAGGTGCCGGCCGTCGGCGGTCCATACGGGTCCGTCGTCGCCGCGGGTGGCGATCGACCGGTGCGCGGCGACGGGTTCCGAGCGGGTCGCGCCGGTGGCCAGGTCCACGGAGAGGACTTCACTGAGTCCGGCCCGGTTCCGCTTGGAGTACGCCTTGTTGGCGGCGACGGCGATCCGCGTGCCGTCCGGGGACCAGGCGGGCCGGCCGGGCTGGAAGACGACGGGCAGTACTTGGCGTACGGTCCCGGAGTCCAGCTCCAGCACCCAGGTGCCGCCGTTCTCGTCCTGGTAGGCGATCTTCGTGCCGTCCGGGGACCAGCGGGGGGTCAGCTGGGCGCCCGCCAGCCGGGTCAGCCGGACCGGCTCGCCCCCGGCGAGGTCCTGCCGCCACAGCGCGGCCGTTCCCGACCGGTCGCTCGCGTACACGACAGCCGTGCCGTCCGGGGACCAGTCCGGGTCGGAGTTGAAGAATCCGTCGTCCACCAGCTTGACGGGGGCCTGGCCGAGCTTCATCACCCAGAGGGCGTTCAGGGCTCGGAAGGCGACGCGTCGGCCGTCGCGGGAGACGACCGGACCCGCGATTCCCTTGACCGGCTGCGGAGTTGTCGAGGTGAAGTCTCTGACCTGGTGTTTCCAGGGAGTACGGGAGAAGGGGAGCGGCGCGGTGAAGTGCACCGTCCGCGGGGTGCCGTCGAGGCGCAGCCGCTGTATGCGGCCGTTCGCCGTGTAGAGCAGTTCCTCGGCCGAGATCCAGGAGGTGCGCAGGGCGTGGACGTCCTGGCCGGAGACGACGGCCCGGCCGTCGACGATGACCTCGGCGCGGGTGCCCATGAACTGTACGTAGCTCAGGCGGCGGCCGTCGGGGCTCAGCGCCGGGCCGAAGATCTTGGCGCCGGCGCTCGCGGTGACCAGCCGGGTGCGCGCTCCGGTCGCGAGGTCCACGGAGTCCACGGCCGCGTCGTTGACCGTACAGACGACGCGGGTGCCGTCCGGCGACCAGGCGGGCATTCCCTCTTCGTCGTCGCCGGAGGTCAGTTGGGTCCGCGCGCCGGTGGCCGGGTCGAGCAGCCACAGGTCGTTGCTGCCCGAGCGGTCGGAGGTGAAGACGACGCGGCTGCCGTCGGGCGAGTACTGCGGTTCGCGGTTGTCGAAGTCGTCGTCGGTCAGCCGGGTGAGCCCGGTGCCGTCGGGCCGCACCGACCACAGTTGGTAGGTCCCGTCACGGAAGGACTGGAACACGATGCGGCTGCCGTCCGGGGCCCACTGCGGCTGGGTGGCGTCCTGGAGGTCACCGGTGAGCCGTACGGCTTCGCCGCGGTCGCCCGGGACCAGCCAGATCGCGCTGAGCAGGTCGATGGCGAAGCCGGCGCCGTCCGGGGAGAGCGCGGCGGCCATATTGGTGCCCTCGGAGAGCGTGAGCGTACGGGTCACCCGGGCGTCCGCGTCGCCGGACGGGCCGGGGACCGCCGCGGTCGCCCGGCCCGCGCCGGCCCCCGTGGTGGCCAGCGCTCCGGCGGCCAGGACCCCGCCCCCCACCAGGACGCGGCGCCTGCTCGGGCGGGAGGAGACGGGCAGGGCCTGGGACGGGGAGCCGTCCGCGTTGATGTCGTCCATGAAGTCTTTCTGGTTCCTTCTCGGAGGTGCGGGAGATACGGGAGATACGGGCACAAAGGGCTTGTGGTTTCGGTTTCGCTGACTTACGGGCACACGGCGTGCAGGAACCGGGTCAGCCGGCCGATGCCTTCCTCGATCGTGTCCGGGTCCAGATAGCTGCACGCGAGCCGGAGTTGCCGGTCCCCGCCGTCGCCCAGATAGAAGTGCGACATCGGCGTCCACAGCACGCCGAATTCGCGGGCGGACCGTTCGAGCAGCCGCTCGTCCGCCGGGACGGGAAGCCGTACGCGTACGAAGAACCCTCCCCGGGGCCGGTTCCAGGACACCCCGGCGGGCGCGCCCGTGCCGGGACCGAGCGAGCGGTCCAGCGCGTCCAGCAGCAGCCGCAGATTCCGCTGGTACAGCGCGGCCTTGGCGCTGACGACCGAGGCCAGCGATCCCTGGTGCTCCAGCAGGATGCCGCCGATGACGGCCTGCGAGAGGGGTGAGGTGTTGACGGTCACCATGCTCTTGAGGGTGGCGAGTTCGTCGGCGAGCAGTCCGGTACGGCCCGAGGCGTGGCGTACCCGCTGGTCGGCGACGACATACCCGACCCGGGCGCCCGGCATGCACACCTTGGCGAACGTGCCCAGATGGACGACCCGTTCGCCGCCCGGCAGTGCCTTGAGCGGCGGCAGCGCGCCCGGCTGGTCGGCCGTGAACGCGTACGCGTTGTCCTCCAGCAGCAGGAAGTCCTCCCGTGCGGCGACGGCGAGCAGCCGGTGCCGGGCCTCCAGGCTCAGGAAGCCGCCGGACGGGTTGGAGAAGTCGGGTGCGACATACAGGGCCCGGATACGACGGCCCGCTGTCCTGGCGGCCCGGCACACCTCGTCCAGCTGGCCGAAGTCGATGCCGTCGTCGGTGTCGTCGACCGCGACCAGGTCCACGCCGAGCACCGCGGCCGCCCCGGACAGGCCGACGAAGCAGGGATTGACGACTGCCACGAGGTCCGTCGGCGAGGCCACGAGCGCGCGCAGCGTCAGCAGCATCGCCTCTTGGCAGCCCACGGTGATGACGACGGAGTCCTGCGGCACATCGATGCCCTGGTCGGTGCGCAGGGCGTGGGTCACCAGATCGTTGATCAGGCCCCGGCTCGGCCCGTACTGGTAGAGCAGCCGCTCGGCCTGCTCGGGCTTCAGACCCCGCTCCTCCTCCAGATGGCGGAGGTAGCGGGCGGTATGACGGGCTACGTCGATCTCGCCGAAGAAGCTGGTGTGCGGGGCGCCGGGCGCGAAGGAGATCGCGTCCGGGAAGCGGCTCATCACCTCGTTGAGGAAGTTGATCGACCCCATGGCGGGGGAGCCGAGTGAGCCGTGCAGGTCGTCGCGGTGCAGAACGGTCTCGGCGGGGACGCTCACCGTACGGTCTCCGCTCCGGCGGGCATACCCGTCCCGGCGGGCATACCCGTCCCGGCTACGGTCCCCGATCCCGTGGCGAACCGGCCGACCTTGTCCAACACGTCCTCCCCGTACAGCCGCTGTGCCTGGGCGAGCGAGAACTCCGCCATATAGGAACGGAACGCGTCGACGGGCTCCTCCGAGAGATGCAGCATCCGCCGGTTCGCGACCACGGCGGGCGCGGCCAGCTGGGCCACCGCCTCGTCCACCGCGCGGTCCATCGTCCTGGGGTCGACGACCTCGTCGATCAGCAGGCGCGCGTCCTGCTCGCCGGCCCAGATCTTCCGTCCGCCCAGCACCAGTTGGCGGGCGACCCGGTCGCCGGTCAGCCGGCCCAGCCGGAAGTTCGCGGCGCCGGGCACGATGCCCTCCTGGGCCGCGGGCAGGCTGAGATAGGAGTCGGCGGCGGCGATCACCTTGTCCATCACCAGCAGAAGCTGGGTTCCGCCGCCGATCGCGAAGGTCTCCACCGCCGCCACCCAGGGCTTCTCCGTGCCGTGGGCCGGGAAGGTGTCCGGTCGCCCCTCGGTGGACAGGCCCCGGTACATCTTGCTGATGTAGCCGAGCTCGCGCTGCAGCAGGAAACCGGTGAACGAGATCCGCCCGTGGTGCAGTTCGGCGAGATTGACGCCCGCGCTGAAGACGCGGCGGCCCTGGTAGCGCGGATGGGTCATGGGTCCGCCGCGCAGGACTCCCACCCGGATGTCGTCGTCCAGGAGCACGAGGTCGACGGCCACTTCGAGCTGGGCGATCAGTTCGTTGTCCTCGGCGTTGAGACAGGACTCGTTGTGGAAGGTGACATGGCCCCCGTCGCCGCGGCGTTCCACCGTGACCTTGCCCAGTTCGGCCCGGCCGGTGGCCCGGAAGTCCGGCAGCAGTGCGCGTGCCTCGGGCGTCGGGTCGCGCAGGACGTCGACCAGATGCCCGCCCGCTTCCGGCAGCCGCAGGATCTCCCGGAAGAAGATGCCCTGGTCGATCTCCCGGCCTTCCTTCTCCGCCTGCGCGTGGCGCAGCTCCTCGTCCAACTGGGCGCGGGTCGGCACAAGGTGCGGAAACGCCTCGGCCGCCGCCTCGGCCAGCGCGGTGAGCCCGAGCCGCCTGGTGCGTCCCTCGGTCAGTTGGTCGTAGACACGCGCGGCATGGCTACGGAGGAAGGAGGCGCGCAGGCCACGGCAGGTCCGGTGAAGCTCGGTGGCCAGGCGCTGCTGTTCCTCGGAGCGTGCGGCGCGGGGCGGAAGGGCGGACAGTACGGCTTCGTGGGTACGGATCTCCGTGGCCAGGGCCGCGGCGGAAGCGGTGAGGTCACCGTCGCTCACCGGGCCGGGGGCGAAGCCGGAGTCCGGGGCGAGCCCGGAGTCCGGGGCGAAACTGGGATCCGGATCCGGGTCCGGGGCGGGGCCTGGGGGAGAGTCTGTCGTCGACACACGGTTCCTTCGGAGGTGGGAGGGGACGGTGCGCGGGTGGTCAGCGGGCGTCGGCGAGTGGCCGGGCGCTCGCCGGCGCCGCGGCCGGGATACGCCGGCGCAGGCTCCGGTCGCAGGCGGCCAAGTGGGCGCCCAGCGCCTCCTCGTAGCTGAGGGTGGCGTCGAACAGGAGCCTGCGCCGGATCGACCACTCACGGCCGGGCACGGCCGACAGCTCCTCGGCGATCTCCGCCGTACGCTCCAGGGCTTCCTGGGCGCCGGCCACCGTCTCGTCCACCAGGTCCAGTTCGGCGGCGCGCTCCGAGTCCAGCCAGGGACGGCGCAGCAGCAGCCGGCGGGCCCTGGCGGTGCCGATCTGCTGGGCCAGCCGGTGCACGGCGGTGCTCGGCCAGGCGCCGTCCTCGGCGCCGGCGAGCCGGAGCCGGGCGTCACCGGCGGCGATGCGGTAGTCGGCGGTGAGCAGCGCCTCCAGCGCGGGTCCTGTGCACGCGCCTGCCACGAGGGCGAGCGTGGGGCGGTCGGCCGTCTCCAGCCGTCGCAGCGCCCGCTCCCAGGTGTTGACGAGATGGATGCCCGTACCGGCGGACGCGGCGTCGGACCGGGCGCCGGACCCCGCTCCGGACCGAGCGCCGGACCCCGCTCCGGAACCGGCTTCGGACCGTGCTTCGGCACCGGCTTCGGACTCCGCCCCGGAACCGGCTCCCGCGCCCAGCAGGAGCAATACGACTCCACCCTCGGCGCCCTCCGCCTCCTCGGCCGCCGTCTTCACCCGGGCCACCAGTTCGGGGGTGAGCTCCTCGTCCCCGCCGATGGTCAGGACCGCGGCGGCCCCCTCGCGGAGCTTCCCGGCGAGAGCGGGGTCGGTAGGGGACACCGTCGTCGTGCCGGTACGGGACACAGTCATGGTTCCTTCATCCTTCGCGTCGGGGGTCACCACTGGACGAGCGCCGTCTCGATCGTGGAGCCCGGGCCCATCGTCATCAGCACGCCGTAGTCACCGCGACGCACCCGCCCTTCCTCCATCAGGCGCTCGTAGGAGAACAGGAAGGATCCGCTCGACAGGTTTCCGTAGTCGCGCAGTACCCCGGTGGTGTGGCGTACGGCGTGCGGGCTGAGCCCGAGGTTGACCTTGACCGAGTCGATGACCTTCTTGCCGCCCGAGTGCACCAGCCAGTGGTCGATGTCCGCGCGCCCCAGGCCGGTGCCGGCCAGCAGCCGGTCGACCACCTCCTCGGCGTGCGCGCCGACCACATAGGGGACGTCGCGGTCGAGGAAGAAGCTGAACTTGCCCTGGTCGTCGTCCCAGTCGTAGCGCATGGCCGCCACCGCCTCGGGGATGATGCGGCTGGCGAACTTCAGCAGGGTGCCCGCGGGCGCCGCGTCCTCGTCCTGCGCCGGCCCGGACGGGTCCGTGACCATCGCGACCGCCGCGGCGCCGTCACCGAACAGGCTGTTCACGACCGAGGTGCGCATCGTGCCGTCGAAGACGTACGCGGCGGAGCAGACCTCCGCGCAGACCATGACCGCTGCTTGTCCGGGGTTGGCCGCCGACCAGGCGGCCACGGCGTTGAGCCCGTTGAGCCCGGCGTTGCAGCCCATCCCCACGACATCGAGCCGACTGGCCGAGACCGGCAGCCCCAACTCCCTGATCAGATGGGCGGAGAAGCCGGGGGTGAGCAGTCCCGTGGTGGTGACGCAGCACAGATAGCCGACGTCGGCGAGGGCGAGCCCGGCGCGTTTGAGCGCCGTCTCCAGCGCTTCGGCGCCGGTCCTGATGCCCTGCTCCTTGTGCTTGGCGAGCAGTTCGCCCTGGGTCTCGGTCTTCCGTGTGCCGTCGCCGAGTTCCGGCGGCAGCGTCAGATAGCGGCGCTCGATGGCGCTGTTGAGGAAGACGGACCGGATACGGGGGTCCTCGATCCGGAAGAGCTCCAGCATCTCCCGCTGTGTGTACGAGTTGGCCGGGGTGGCCGTGCCGAAGCCGACGACGGCGGGCCGGGGGCCGGCGTTCGCCGTGCTGAGCCGGCGGCCGTACGGCGTCCTCGGCTCCGCACCGGTCCGCTCGTGCGGCCGCGCCGCACGCGTGGCGCCCGTGGTCACGCTCCCACCCCCAGCTCGTTGGTGGCCAGTTCGATCTGCTCGGCGGTGTGGGCGGCCGAGACGGCCATCCGGATCAGGCCGCTGCCCTTCGCCACGGTCGGGAAGAACGCCGGGGTGACGATGACGCCCGCCTTGCGCAGCCGCCCGGCGGCCAGCAGCGCGTCGTCCTCGCGGTCGAAGAGCGCTCCGCGAATGGGGGAGCGGGTGCCCGCGTTGAACAGGGCGCCGCCCGTGCGGGAGTCGAAGAGTTCGGTGTTGCGCCACAGGTCCTGCTGGAGCCGCGCGACCGTGCCGTCCACATGCAGTTCGGCCGAGACCCGGCAGGCGCTGACGACGGGCAGGGCGATGGGGCCGCCGAAGATCAGCGGGTTGCCGAACTTGCGCAGCTGTACGGTGTCTTCCTCGCTGTTCAGCACGACGAAGCCGCCGTTGCTCCCGCCGAAGGCCTTCGCGAGAGAGCCGACGATGATCACCGAGTCGGGCAGTCCGCCCGGCAGGTCGCGGAACTCCTCGTACGCGAAGCCCGCGCCCTGCGCTCCGGTGATCGACACCCCGTGCGCGTCGTCCACGTACAGATATCCGTCGGCCGCCGCGCACAGTTCGTACAGCGCGCGTACGTCGATCAGACCGCCCATGGATCCCACACCGTCGACGAGGACGACCGGCGTGCGCCCGGCGCCGTGGATCACGGCCAGCTTGGCCGCCAGGTCGTCCGGGTTCTCGCAGTCGAACCGGTCCACGGTGCCGATCTGTTCCAGCACGCCGCGCAGCACCTGGAGGGAGGCGTGCGCGGTACGTTCGACGAGGAACGCGACTCCGTTCGCGGCGACCGGGTAGCTGGGCAGCACCCCGCTGCCCAGCAGCGGGAGCACGCCGAGGTGGACGCTGCCGACGGCGGTGAAGCACGTGGCGTGCCGGCCGCCGTAGATGGTGCCGAGCAGGCTTTCGAGCGCCTCCAGATCCTCGTAGCGCATCCGGGTGCGGGACGAGGAGAACTGCACGCCGACCCGGCGGAGGGTGGCGACGGCGGCCTCCACCAGAGCCGGGTGGGTGTCCAGTCCGAGGTAGGAGCAGGAGATGAACTCGACCGCGCGTCCGCCGTCGGCGAGGATCACTTCCTTTCCCTCGCGCGCGGCGAAGACATGGCTGGTCAGGTCGGTGGCGATGGCCCGGGTCAGCGCGTCCGACGTCTTGTCGACGCGTGCGGCCACCCAATTGCTGCGTTCGGTCGTACGAGGCATCGGAGTATCTCCAGGCATGTTTCTGGGGATGTTTCGGGAAGCGTGCGGTTCGGGGAGCGTGCGGCGGCCGGCGCGGGCCGGTCAGCCCGCGGTCCGCTCGACGAAGAACGGTGTCTTGCCTCGTACGGTGTGGTGGAACGCCGAGCTGTCGACCCGCTCCAGCGTCAGACCGCGGTAGGACGGGGCGGTGAAGACCCTTCCCATGTGGTAGGCGCCGTACAGGGCGGCTACGGCGTCCTCGGCGGTGACCCCCGACGGCGTGCGTTCGGAGAGCAGCAGCCGGATCGAGAAGCCGGGATCGTGCAGCGTCACCTGGAACTGGCAGTCGGCCGGGTCGGTGATGCCCAGGGTCGCGAGCTGTTCCATCACGAGGTCACGGGAGATGGTGGTGCTGTCCACGTTCATGGACTGGCCGACGCGCCCGGTGAGGGTCAACTGCCGCGCGGCGCTGCCGCACAGACAGGGCTCGGTCTCGATGAACCCTTCGTCACCGACCTGGTAGCGCAGCAACGGCATCCCGGAGTCGGTGAGCATCGTGACGACGACCTCGCCGACGCGCCCGTCCGGCTGGATCCGCTCGGCGTCCGTGTCGATGACCTCGACGACGAGTACGTCCTCGTGCAGATGGTGGGTCGAGCCGCTCTGGTAGGCGCACTGGTAGCCGATGGGGCCGGTCTCGCTGGTGGAGTAGGAGAAGGAGCGCACCGTGAGATCGGGCCGGGCGTCGGCGAGCTGGCGCTCCCTGCTCTCGCCCATGATCTCCCCGATGTACAGGAAGTTGGTGACGCAGCGCAGCAGTTCGCGGGTGGCGTCGCCGGTCAGCAGCTGAGTGCCCGCGGAGGGGGAGCAGATGACGGTGTCCACCTGGTGATCGCGCAGCACCTCGGGCGTCTCCGGGGAGGCGAGGGCGCTGCTGCCCATGGGGAACGCCATGGCGGGCAGCAGCTGGGCGACTTCCTGCGCGAAGCCGAACGCGCCGTTCAGCTCGGCGGGGTAGAGGAAGTTGGCGATGCGCCGGGGACGCGGCCTGAGCGCGCTGCGGACGCCGCGGGCACCGAGGTAGGAGACCCGCCAGCTGAACTCCCAGGAGTGGTAGATCATCTTGCGGAGCCCGGACGTGCCGCTGGAGCGCAGGACGAGGCCCGAGCTGCCGTCGCCGAGCACCAGGTTCTCCGTGGTGGGCGGGCACGTCTGCTGAAGGTCGGCGGGCGAGAACAGGGGCAGCTTCAGCAGATCGCGGGCCACCCGGAGATCGAGCGCTCCCGGCCAGCTGGCGGCCACGTCCGGATGGTCGCGCAGCGCGCTCACGGTCAGGGCGAGATTCCGTTGCTGGATTTCTTCCAGCTGGGCCCGCGATAACGTGTCGAGATTCTCGGCCAATATGATTCTGGATGGCTCGCCGGAAGCCCCGTCGCGATATCTCAGTGATGGATTGGTTTCTCGCAGCACAATTCCCCCGCAATGATGAGTGTGTCCGGAAAAAGATCGCCGTTCAGTATCGGCTGTCGACTGTCGAGCGATATGCGGGCCAGTCCGGTGTGCGTTTTTCGTTGAACGCCGCGACGCCTTCTGCCCAGTCGTCCGAGAGGGCGGCCGTATGCCATGCGGCGTCCTCCACTTCGAGGCCCGCGGCGAGGTCCTTGCCGTGCCCCAGCCGCAGGGAGCGCTTCGCCGCCCGCAGCGCCACGGGCGAATTGGCGGCGTAGCCGCGGGCGATGTCGAGCGCCATGGCACGTGCCTCACCGGCGGGCGCGAGGAAGTCCACCAGCCCCAGGTCGCGTGCTTCGGCGGCCGGCACCCGGCGCCCGCTGAAGATCAGATGCGCCGCGGCGGCCGCGCCCACCCTCCGTGGCAGCAGCTGGGTGCCGCCACCGCCGGGGATGACCCCGACGGTGGTCTCCGGCAGTCCTATGGTCGCGCCGGGATCCGCCACGATGACATCGCAGGAGAGCGCGATCTCGTAGCCGCCGCCCAGCGCGTAGCCCCGCACCGCGGCGATGGCCGGCATCGGCAGGGCCAGCACACCCGCGTAGGCCGCCCGGCTGACGGGACGTGCGGCCTTCCGGTCGGCCTCGGTGAAACCGTTGCGCTCCTTGAGGTCGGCGCCCACACAGAAGGCGCGTTCGCTGCTGGAGGTGATCACGGTGACGCCGACGGAAGAGTCGTCCGCGAGGTCCGCGGTGGCGGCGGCCAGCGAGGCTCCGAGCTCGGCGGACACCGCGTTCATCCGGCCCGGACGGTCCAGTACCAGCTCCGCCACTCGGCCACTGTCGAGCCGGTGAACGACGATGTACTCTCCGTAGCGGATCCCGGACATCAGCCCCAGCCCAGATCGTCGGAGTGGACGCCCCACCCGAAAATTCCAACTCCCGCTGAATGGTTGGTCGCGCGCTGCACGATTACTTTCCCCCCTGAGTTCATCAGTGCCTACGCATCGTAAATGTGCCATGCGGTACGGGGTACCTCCAGAGAGGCAACGTGTCGCATCCCCGCCTGGCGTGAATGCGATGGGCTGAAAGTCCACCCAATCGCCCAAATGGATATGATTCGGATTCTTTGGATGTGAGGTAGCGAGATGATGGAGCCCCTGCCCCCGGCCGAGCGTTCCCTGTTTCCTGTTGATGAAATGATCACCCAGGCGTACGAATACATATGCGCTTCGGGGAATGCATCCCTGGAGGGACTCGCCACCGCATTAGGCGTGGGAAAAGGCGAGGCGACACGGCTGGCCGATCGCCTGATGGAGTTACATCTGCTGGTCCCGGCCGAGGACGGGACCTACGCCCCGGGCTCACCGCGGATCGCCGGGGCCTGGCTCATCGCCCCGGCCGTACGGCAGTTGGAGGACCGGCAGCAGCGGATCATGCACTTGATGACGGAGCTGGACACGCTCACGAGGATCTACGAGCAGAGCCCGGCCGAGCGGCGGAGCCGCCCCCAGATCGAGGTGCTGCCGGAGGTCGCGTCCGTACGGAAGGTGCTCACCGAGCTCTCGGCCGGAGCGCGACAGGAAATCCTCACCTCACAGCCGGGCGGCGCACGGCCGGCCGATGTGCTGGACGAGGCGCTCGAGCGGACGGAATCGGTGCTGCGGCGCGGCATCTCGATGCGCACGATCTATCAGCACACCGCTCAGTTCAGTAAGGCCACGGTCGACTACGTGAAACACGTGACACCGCTCGGGGTCGACGTCCGCATGCTGGGCGACGCCCTGATGCGGATGATCATCTTTGACCGTGAGATCGCGGTCCTGCCGCTGCGCGGCGACCGGGAAGGAGCCGTGGTCGTCGGTGAACTGAGCATCGTGGATTTCGTCGTCGATACCTTCGAACGGGCCTGGCCGGCGGCCCGCCCGTTTCCCGTCTCCTACGACCGGGGGCAGGTGAAGGGAACGTCCGTCGAAATCCAGCTCTCCATCTCGCGGTTGCTGGTCGAGGGTCTGGAGGACAAGGTGATCGCCCGCCGGATGGGCATGTCGCTGCGGACCTGCCAGCGCCATATCTCGGAGATCATGTCGCGGATCGGCGCCCGCAATCGCATCCACGCCGGATATCTGCTCGGCAGAGTGATCGGCGATCTGCGCTGATTCCCGGCCCGGGGCCGTACGGTCCCGTGCCCCGCGCCGCGATGCGCCCCGCGATGTCAGGACCCCTGCCCTTCCCGCGCACCAGCCGTGGCCTTGGCGGCCGGGGTGATGGACCGGGTGAGGGCGATGCCGCCGACGAGCAGCACCACTCCGGCCAGCAGGCCCACCGCCATGCCGGACTGCGCGGGCGACGGGAGCCAGGACAGTGAGCTGCCGACCGCGAGTCCCGCCACCATGTTGCCGGTGATCTCACCGACCGCGGTGACCACACTGACCAGGGCGAAGACATCGGTCAGCTGCCCTTGGGGGACCGTGTCGGCCGCCTCCACCTGGATCTTGGGGAAGGCCAGGGACTCCGAGATCGCGAACAGCGTCAGACCCGCGAGGACCAGCATCAGGCTGCTGGTGAACGACAGCACCAGCCCCGTGCCGCCGGCCACGGCCACCGTCAGATACAGGGCGCTCCGCCCGAGCCGGGCGAAGAAGGGCAGCAGCGCCAGCTGGATGGCGATGATGGCCAGGGGCTGGTAGCTCAGGAACAGGGTGCGGTGCTCGGCCAGTCCGGGATTGACCACCTCGTACAGGAGCACCATCGTGTAGAGGAAGCCCATCGCGAAGTAG
Organism: Streptomyces sp. NPDC042201; assembly: GCF_055582185.1. NCBI lineage: Bacteria > Bacillati > Actinomycetota > Actinomycetes > Kitasatosporales > Streptomycetaceae > Streptomyces > Streptomyces sp. NPDC042201. The sequence continues at coordinate 576,498 of NZ_JBVJDS010000001.1, forward strand.
ATCGCGAAGGTGTAGCCCAGGACGACCGTCGCGGCAGGGTTCCTGAGGACCGCGAGCCGCCGCCGGAACCCTCCCGTACCACGGGGCGGGAGGGCGAAGCTGAGCCCGCGGGCGAGCAGTCCGACGGTGAGTCCGACGCCCACTTCGACGGCGGCCAGCGCCAGCAGCGCGGGAGCCCCGGCCCGGCCGACCGGACCGGCCGCGAGCGGAGCCAGCACATAGGCGGCGTTCAGCAGGATGAAGAAGACCTGGAACACCTGGCTGCGCCGGCTCTCGTGCGCCGCGCTCATCAGGAGCGACCGGACCGCCGGGCGGGAGAAGCCCACCCCGAGACCGGCCAGCACCGCGAAGAGATAGAGGGCCGGGGCCGTGGTGCTGACCGCGACGGTGACGAAGCCGGCCGCCTTCAGCGACGACGCGATCGTCAGGATCCAGCCGGGATGGACCCGGCTGAACGTGATCGGCGTGAGCACCGCGCCCACCAGCGCCGAGCCGACATGGATGGACAGCGCGAAGGAGAAGACGGCCGGATCGATCCGCCCGCCGTGCAGCACCGCCACCGGAAGCAGCGTCAGTACGATCGCCAGACCGAGGTTCGACAGCAGGGTGAAACCCAGCCCCGCGCCGACGGCGGGCGGATGCGAGGTCGCCTCCGACGCATCCGCCTCGGCCGTGGTCTTCGTCATGCTCAGTGTCCTTCGTCGGTGACAGCGCCCGCCTCGGCCTCGGACAACTGCCGGTCGACCCAGGGGAAGAAGGCGTCGGCCAGATGAGACCTGGCGGGTTCGGGCAGGCTGGAGAACTCGGCCATGGCGGTGCCCCACTCGCCGAGGACCGGGCCGTCGTCCGTCAGCAGCCAGTCGACACAGAGATACCCGGCCTGCAGATCCGCCACGATCCGCTCGACCTCGCCCAGGACGGACGCGACATCGGGGTTGGAACTCGCGCTGCCGCCCTGGGAGATGTTGGAGAGGTACGAACCCTCCGCCGGCCTGCGCAACATGCTGGCGGCGAACTTCCCGTCGACCATCGCCACCCGCAGATCACCCTTATTGGGCAGATACTCCTGCACGATGTAGCTCTGGCCCGTCTGCGAAACGATGTCGACGGCGGCACGCAGCTGCTCGTAACTGTCCAGCTTGAGCACGCCGAACCCGATGCCCATCTCGCGCGCCTTGAGGATGTACGGGCCCTCGCCGATCTCCTTGCGGATGACGTCCAGGCCCTTGCGCGCGTACCGGCCGAACGGCAGAGCCACGGTCCGCGGTGTCCGTACCCCGAGCGTCGCCGCCCGCGCCAGAATGGCCAGCTTGTCCCGCTCCAGGCATTCGGGCCCGACGAGCGACCGGTTGAGCAGGACGGAGTCACTGGCGTCGATCGCGCGGTAGATCCCCCGCAGGAAGTGGGTGGCCTGCGGGTCACCGCTGACGTCGTCGACGATGTACGCCTGCCGGGTCTCCAGCAGATCCACACCCCCGTGCCACAGCTGCGGACGATCCGCGCAGGCGGGCACCAGTTCGTTGGCGGCGATGAACCGGAAGCTGAAGCCGTGCCGGGCGCACGGTTCCGCCCAGCGCTCGGTCATCTGTGCGGAGATCTTGTCCACGTACTCCGGCAGAAAGTCGTCCGGGTGGCATATCCAGGTCACCAGGCGCTCGGTCGGCACGTCGCATACTCCTACAAGAGACCTCATCGGATTGCTCCGGCGGCACGCCCTGTCAGGGGTGCGGCGCCGAGAGCCCCTCACTCTCGCAGGAATCCCCGGGCACGTTGCCGGTTTCGAGGGCTCGGGTCCTCGCCTTGCGCCGATACGACAGGGGTGTCCGAGGTACGACAAGGGGTGTGCGAGGTACGACAGGGGCGTCCGAGGTACGACAGAGGTGTCCGGGCCGGACGGGCCGTACGGGCGGGCCGGGACGGGCGGGCCGACGCGAGGTGGCGGCCTCGCGGGGCGGCGGACACGCCCTGGCGCCGGGCACTGTTGCCCACCCCCGTGGGGCAGCGGCGCCCAGCGCCCGCGGAGCCGGCCGGCACTGCGGAACGGCAGCCGGGTGCATCCGCCAGCGTGGTCGATCCTGTACGCGAGTTGGGCGTAAGTCAACTAAAGTTGATTGCTTGCCGGATGGGCGGCGGCGATTCACAACTCGTTGCGTGTTATGGCTCGTTTGCTCGCAACGATCGTGTAGATCGGTGCGGTGGCGAGATCCCCGCCGAAGGCCGAAGAGTTCTATGATCCGGCCCATGGCCCCCGATTCTCCACACTCAGAAGCGTCGGCTCTTCGACCTGGCGACGGTGGGGAGCCGACCGATTCCCTGGACTTCGCGGCCCGCTTCCGGCGTGTGATCTCGGTGATCTACCCGAAGGACCTGGGGCGCCCCTGGCGCGACTCGGAGATCGCCGAAGGAACCGGTCTGAGCGGCACCTATATCGGGAACCTCCGCAAGGGCAGCCAGAAACCCAGCCTGGAGAACGCGGTGAAGATCGCCAAGTTCTTCGGCATTCCGCTGGATTACTTCAGCGACTCCGCCACCGCCCAGGCCGTCGAGCGGGACCTGCGGAAGATCGAAGCGCTACGGGACGCCCGGGTGGAGCGCATCGCGATGCGGGCGGCGGGCCTGCCCCCCGAGATGCAGGACGCGGCCCTCACCGTGGTGGAACAACTACGAAAGGCAGTCGGACTGCCCGACCGCCCCGAGACGTGACCGACAACCGGCCCACGCCGCTGGGGTACTGGCGGCCGGCTGATGGGGATGACGTGCGAGATCTTGGACGTACCCGCCGCCGGATGCGGGCCATGGTCAGAGAGCTGGATCTGCCACGGATGAGCACCGTGGAGGAGCTGTGCGCGGCGGTCGCCGACCGGGCCGGGCGTCCCGTCCGGCTGGTGCCGCGCCGGATGCGGCTGGGTGAGCCGTCCGGATTCGTCGAACGCCGCGCGGACGCCGACCTGATCTACTTCGAGCAGGAGACCTCCGGCCTGCACCAGGCCCACATCATCTGCCACGAACTCGCGCACCTGCTGTGCGGGCACCTGGCCGAGGCCCCGGCCGTGGACGAGGCGACGGATCAGGTGGAACTGCCCACCCTCGACGCCGACATGATCCGACTGGTCCTCGGCCGCTCCCACTACGACGGCGCGGCGGAGACGGAAGCGGAGATCCTGGGGGCCGAGCTGACGCGCACGCTCGTGCTGGCGCCCGGGGCCGGCACCACGTCCCAACTGGCGCCCGCGCTGGAACACCGTAAAGGACAGCATGTCTGACCTGCCTGACACGCCGTTCGACGTGGTCTACCTCGGCATCGGGACGGCGGCCTGGGTCGTGGCCGGTCTGAAGATCCGGGCATGGCGCCGCGACCCGTCCCCCGGCCTGCTCGTCGTCGCCCTGACGATCGCGGCGCCCGCGACCGCGTTCGTGATCGCCGCCCCGGTGCTGTACCGGGGGATCGACCGGATCGCGAATCGCGGCAACCTGGCGACCCTGCTGGTCTACCTGGGCATCACGGGGTTCTCCGCCGCCGCCGTGGTGCTGGCGCGCATGTGGGCCCCGCCGAAGGAGGGCCCCGACCCGCAGATGTGGGACGCGGCCACCGCGGACACCTGGCGCCAAGTGCGGCGGCGCCTCGCGGTGTTCGCCGTCCTGGTGCCGGCGATGATCGTCCTCTTCTTCACCGGGGGAGCCGACAGCCCGGAGACACCCCTCACGTTCGACACTACCTTCGCGACGATCCCGCAGATCGCGATATTCCTGGTCCTCTACCAGGCGCTGTTCGGCTTCGCGCTGATCGACATCAGCCGGGTGTGCGGCGGCCACGCTTCCCGGCTGCCGCCCGGCTGGCTGCGCAGGGGCATCCGGCTGATCGCCCTCGGCGGGCTCGTCGCCTGCGGTTACGTCGTGTGCAAGCTCATCGCGATCGGAGCGGCCTTCGCCGAGGTCACCGGTACGGAGTGGCTGAGCACCGCGGTCGGCCCCGGGTTCGCCGCCCTCGGAGCCGTACTCATCACCGCCGGGTTCGCCGGACCGGCCGTCGCGGCATGGACGCGCCGGCGCCGCGACTACCAGGCCCTGCGCCCGCTGTGGGACCTGGTGTACCGGGCGGACCGGCGGCTGGCCCTGGAAGCGCCCCCGTCGCTCTGGACCGAGCGGCTGGCGTTCCGGGACCTGGAGTGGCGCACCGCCCGGCGGGGCCTGGAGATCCGCGACGGCCAGCTGACGCTGCGTCCGTGGGCCGACCCCGCGGTGGTCACCGCCGCCACGCGGGTCGCCGAGCGGGCCGGGCTTGACGACCGGGACCGGGCGGCCCTGATCGTGGCCGCCGCGCTGCGCTTCGCCGTCGAGGCACTGGACACCGGGATCCCGGCGCGCTCGCGCGAGGACCAGGCGCCGCTGCCCGGTCTGGACGCGGAACCGGCCGAGGAACGGGCCCATCTGGTGCGGGTCGCCCGCTACTTGTACGCGCCCCTGACCGGCGAGGCGCTGGCCGTCGCCACCGCGACCGGATGACCACCGGGACGTACGGCGCGCACCGCGCCTACGCGCGGCTCGTCCTGGAGACGATGCCGGAGGAGTCCCGGGTCGGGCTCACCCTGGGCTTCGTCAGGACCTTCGGCATTCCCGGCATCGCCCACGTGCTGCACGGCACCGGCCGGATGACCACCGAGCCGCGCGGCCGGGCCAAGGCGACCGGGGCGGCCATGTTCACGCTGATCGGACTGGGGCTGGACAGCGCGGAAGGACGGAAGACCGTCGAGGGGCTGCGCCGGGTCCACGACCGGCCAGGCATCACACCTGAGCTGATGCACTACGTCCTGGCCTGCTTCACCGTGTGCCCGCTGCGGTTCATCGACGGGCACGGGTACCGGGCGGTCACGGGCACGGAGCGGGAGGCGGCGTACACCTTTCACCTGGGCCTCTCGGACGCCCTGGGTCTGCCCGACCCGCCGGGCGGGGGGCACCTGGCCGGGGTGGAGAGCTGGATGCACGGCTACGAGAGCCGTCACTTCGCCCCCAGCGACGCGGGTCGCGCACTCTGGAAGGCCGCCAGCCAGGGCCTGTTGGCGGCCAGGCTGCCCGCTCCTCTGGCCCCGCTGGCTCCGGCCGTGGCCGCGTCGCTGCTGGACCGGCCGCTGAGCGCGGCCCTGCGCGTACGCCGCCCACCCGCGCCGGTTCGCGCTCTGGTGACGTACGCCCTACGGGCCCGTTCCCGCTCACGACAGGCAGCTTCCTGACGGGCTGCTTGCCACGGGCCGCTGTCTGACGGGTGCGGCCCCCGGTCCGCGGGCTCCGTCCGGAGCTTGCGGGCCGGGGGCCGTTGGCCGGGGGCCGGGTTGGCGCCGGATCAGGCGGCGGCCTCCGCCGCGGGCTCCGTGGTCCAGGTGCCCAGGGCGATCTCGGCGGTGATGCCGGGCCCGAAGCCGGCCATCATGCCGCGGTGGCCGTCGAGGGCCGACGCCTCGTCGAACATCCGGGCCAGGGCGTCCAGGACCACCGCGCTGGCGATGTTGCCGTACTCGGTGAGCGTGGCCCGGCTGAAGCGGAACGCTTCCGGCGGCACGTCGAGGAAGTAGCTGAGGTCGTCCAGGATGCGCGGACCGCCCGCGTGGATGATGTAGAAGTCCAGCTTGCCGGCGTTCCATTGGTGCTGTTCCGCCATCGCGCTCAGGGCCGGCGCGAGGGGCTCCATGGTCCCGGGTACGCGCTTGTCGAGCTGGAAGTGGAAGCCGGTGGACCGGACCGCGTAGGAGATCCAGTCCTCGGTGTCCGGGATGACGTACGAGCCGTTGCGCTCCAGGCGCATCCCGGTCCCACCGCTGCCCCGTATGACGGCGGCGGCGATCCCGTCGCCGAACAGGCCGTTCGACAGCAGGGATCCCACGCCGAGATCGGTGGGCTGATAGCACAGCGAGCAGAACTCGCAGGCGACGACCAGCACGTTGGCGTCGGGGTACGACCTGCAGAAGTCATGGGCCCGGTTGACGGCCGCGCCGCCCGCCGCGCAGCCGAGTTGGGCGATCGGCATCTGCCGTGTCTGCGGCCGGAAGCCCATCTTGCCTATGAGCCACGCGGTCGGCGGAGGCATCATGAAGCCGGTGCAGGAGACGTAGATGATCAAGTCGATCTGCTCCGGCTCGAGTTCGGCGTGGTCGAGTGCCCGGCGCACCACAGCCGGCACGCGGTCCTTCGTCTGCGCCTCGTAGATGGCGCTGCGGGCATCGAACCCCGGATGCCGCAGCACCTCTTCGATCGGCTGGATCAGATGTCGTTTCAGCACCCCGGTGTTCTCGATCAGACGGAGGACCAGGTTGAGCTGCGGGTGGTCGCCGTGCAGGCGTCGGGCCAGTTCGAGTGTTTCGTCATTGGTGATGACGTACTCGGGTACCGCGATGGCCGGCTTGCAGAGAACCGCCATGGAATTCCTCCTAGCGGACGGTGGTCCACACGGCCAAGCCCTGACCAGATTGCGGGGGCTTTTACCGGCCGGCGGTAGCCACTGGGGCGCTGAACGGCGCTGTACGGCGCTGTACGGGGGAGGGAGGTGGTGGTGAGCGCGTCCGTCCAGTTCGATTCGCCTGGAATGTTCTTTCGCCTGGAATGTTCAACGGATGGGCCGCGATGTTCATCGGATGGGCCGCCCGTTGAAAGGCTGAGTTCTGAAACCGTGTGGGCAGTATGGATTCCCGCCATACCTTGGTCAGCCCTCGGAATTACGCTACGGCAGACGGCTGAAAGCCGCATGTCGGAGAACGCGCCATCAGGATGTTTCCACCCGATCGCGACGCTCTCCGCTGCGCGCGGCGGTCCGGCCGCCCGTCACCAGGTGACGGGCAGGGCCAGCGGATAGCGCCAGATCGATGTCTTGTTCCACCGCACCTCTTCGGCCGGCTTCGCCAGCTTCAGGTCGGGGAAGCGCCGCAGGAGGGTTCCGAGCGCGACCTGCAGCTCCGTGGCGGCGAGCGGGGCGCCGAGACAGTGGTGGCCGCCCCAGCCGAAGGTCATGTGCGACGGACCGGTGCGTTCGAGATCCAGCTCGTCGGGGCGGTCGAACTTCCGGCCGTCCCGGTTGGCCGTCAGGTAGGAGACGTGTACGACCTCTCCCGCCCGGATCGTCACCCCGCTCAGTTCGACGTCCTCGGTGGCGACGCGGGGGATGCCGACGCCCTTACGGAAGGGGATGAAGCGCAACAGCTCCTCGATGGCCTGCGGGAGCATCTCCGGGCGGGCGCGCAGCATGGCGAGCTCCTGGGGCCGGGTGAGCAGGGCGTAGGCGATGTTCCCGATCTGGTACGTGGTGGTGTCCTGGCCGGTGATGAGCAGGACCATGGCCATCACGGTCAGTTCCTGATCGTTGAGGAGCTCGTCCCCGTCGCGGGCGGTGGCCAGCGAGCTGATCAGGTCGTCGCCCGGGTTCAGGCGACGGTGCGCCGTCAGCGTCGCGAAGTAGGCGCGGAGATCGGCCTTGGCCCGTACGGCGTCGTCCCGGTTGTCGATGCCGGTGTCCATCATGGTCCGCGCGTGGGCGCGCAGCTGCGAACGGTCGGCCTCGGGGATGTCGAGGACCTCGCAGATGGTGGTCAGGGGCAGCGGCGCGGCCAGGTGCTCGAAGAGGTCGGCGGGGGAGCCGTACTCCGCCATCTTGTCCAGCAGCTCGTCCACGACGTGCTGGGTACGGACCCGCATGCGTTCCATGTGGCGCGGTGTGAAGCCTTTGGAGACCAGGCTGCGCAGGCGGCTGCTGGTCGGCGGGTCCATCACGTTGATCGCCTCGTCCTGAACGATGGGTTCAGGGGTCATGCGCGGGAAGTTCCGGCCGATGATGGCGCTGCGGCTGAACCGCCGGTCCGTGGTCACCGTACGCACGTCGTCGTAGCCGGTGACGAGCCATGCTTCCCCGTCGCCGTGCGGCAGCCGGATACGGGCGACGGGTTCGTCGGTCTGCAGCTGCTTGAGCACCGGGTCGAATTCGAGGGCCTCGGCATAGTCGAACGGACAATCACGCGGAATGGATACTGGTTCCATACGGAGCTCCGATAGGGGATCTGAAGGGCGATTCGGTAACTTTCTGGCTGGACGGGGCATGGGTACCCGATCGCCTGTGGAGGCACGCGGTGCTCCGGGGCAATTGGTCCATATGTAGTGAGCCGCCCCCGTGACGCCGTACCTTGCGGGCCGCCGCTCTTTCAGCGCCTCTTTCAGCTGGGCGGGGCGACGTTGGTGGCGTCCACGGCGGGGCGCAGGGCGCGGGCGAGCTCGACTCCGTCGCCCACGGCCCAGAAGTGCGTGAAGAAGAGGCGCGGGTCGTCCGTCAGGTGGTGGTTGTGCACCTCGACGAGCTTGATCCCGCCGCGCCGCAGGGCTCCCAGCACGGGCTGGACCTCCTTGGCGAGCATGGCGCAGTCGCCGCTGAGCGCGGCCCGGCCGCCGCCCAGCGGCTGGAAGTTGAACGCGCTGGTCGACCCCAGGCCGGGAGGCAGTACCAGATGGCCGTCGAGGATGGTCTCGCGGCGGACGAAGAGGCACTTGTAGAGCCCGTCCTCGCTGGAACCCTTGACGCCCAGCGCGGCTTCCATTCCGGCGATGTCCAGGTCGATGGGGCGGTCCGGCCCCGGCGGCGCCGCCGGCGGAGTCTTGGTGCGGTCGAATCCCGCGCGCAGGCCACGGGCCAGGGCCACCGCGTCGTGGCCGTGCCCGTGGACATGGGTCCACCAGATCTCGGGGCGCTGGGCGAGCAGATGCTTGTGGAGCGCGGTCTGCGCGATGCCGTTCGCCTGCCAGGCGTCGGTCACCTGCTGCAGTTCGTCCTCGGTCACCACGACATCGCCCATCACCATCGTGCTGCCGTCGGCGTAGCGGACGAAGGCCACGTGCGTACCGAGCGCGAGCCCCGGGGTGACGGTGATTCCGTCGGAGACCACATGAAGATCCCGGCGCGGGAAGCCGGTGTGATAGGTCGTTCCCCGCAGCATGTTGCCGCCGCGGCCGAGCGCCTTCGCCACCTCCGCCCAGTCCGCTTCGCTGGTGCGTACCGGTTTGACCGGCGTGTGGCTCTGCGGCTCGGGCGCCCCGGTGGGCAGCGCGCGGGCGCCGGCCAGCCCTGCCCCGGCCAGCACCGGGGCCATCGCGGCTGCCACCAGCACGCGCCGCCGCGACGTGGCCGCCGGTGTATCCGTGTCCTGCTGTCGGTCTCCGGTCATCACCTGATCGCCTCCATGGCGAGATGTAACCATGAGAAATCATATGAAGAAGGAAATAGCATCATCAAATATGCCTGAATGGGCTAAGCATGTGTGTTTCGGTCTTCCCTCGAACGGTGCCCCGAGCGTGCACGCGTCGCGACGCCGAACTCCGCTCGTGGAAAGGTCGGTTACCACCGCCCCCGATTTCGCGCTCGCTACGATCGTCGGCGTGTGCGCAAACATCATGGTCGCCGAAGACGACGCGAAACAGGCTGAGCTGGTGCGCCGCTATCTGGAGCACGAGGGGCACGCGGTCACGGTCGTCGAGGACGGCCGTACGGCTCTTGAGGAGGTCCGGCACAGCGAACCCGACCTGCTCGTGCTCGATGTGATGATGCCCCGGGCCGACGGACTCGACGTGGTGCGGATCCTGCGCGCCGAGTCCCGGGAGCTGCCGGTGCTGATGCTGACTGCCCGCAGTACCGAGGACGATCTGCTGCTCGGCCTGGATCTCGGCGCCGACGACTATATGACCAAGCCGTTCAGCCCTCGTGAGCTGGTGGCCCGCGTCCGTACGCTGCTGCGCCGCAACCGGCGTTCCGCCGGCCCCACCCCCGGCCCCGCGTCCGCCGCCGACGACGAGGTGCTGTCGGTGGGCACGCTCAGGGTCGATCCGGCCCGGCACGAGGTGTCGGTCGGGGGGACGCCGGTCGAGTGCACACCCGGTGAGTTCCGTATCCTCGCCGCGATGGCGACGGAGCCGGACAGGGTCTTCACCAGGCAGCGGCTCCTGGAGGAGCTGCACGGCTTCGACAAGTACATCAGCGACCGCACCGTCGATGTGCACATCATGCATCTGCGCAAGAAGATAGAGCCCGCCCCACGGCGGCCGGCCCGGCTGCTCACCGTTTTCGGTGTCGGCTACAAGCTGACGGATCCCGCGAAGAAAGCGCGCCGTGCGTCGCTCTGACCAGCGGGCGCGGCTGCCGCTCCGCAAGAGCCTGCTCGGCCGGCTGCTGACCGTATCGGTGCTGGTGGCCTCGTGCTCGGTCGCCGCCACCGCCTGGCTCGCCGTGCAGACGACCTCCGGCGCGATCCGCCAGGAGCAGGGGCAGAACCTCAGCTCCGATGCCAAGATCTACAACACCCTGCAGGGGTACGCGGCCACCCACCCCGGTTGGGAGGGCGTCGAGGACACCGTGCGGGAACTGGCCCGGCAGTCCCAGCGCCGGATCGCGCTGACCACCCAGGACCGGCGGCCGATCTACGATTCCTCCGCCGGCACCTCCGCCGCCGCCCCGCTGCCACCGCAGGCCTCGGCGGTCGTCGACCCGCTGTCCGTCGACACCGTACTGGTGCCCGATGCCGCCCTGGCCGGCGCGGACCGTGTCGATCCGCGCGCCGTAGGACCGTTCCTGCTGCCCGGGAAGGAACGTGTGCAGCTGCGGCAGGCCACCGCCAGAAGCGTGGAGTGCCTCAACAGGGTGGGCATCGCCGCCGATGTCGTCCAGAGCCCGAGCGGACGGCCCCGTATCCAGTTCGTGAGCAACGACACCGACCGCTCCATGGAACGCACGTGCCTTCCGGACGAGTCGGGCGCGCCGACCGCGACCGAGAAGAAGGCCCTGCGCGCACTCAATCAACTGGCCGACGCCTGCCTGAAACGCCAGGGACGTACGGGCGTGAAACTGAACCTGGACCTGTCCTGGGACCGTGGGTACGGGCAGGAGGCCGCGGACATGGGCCAACCGGCCGCGCGCCCCGCGTCCGAGGCGGCCGTCAGGAAGGCGAAGGCGGCCGGGCAGCAGGCGATCGAGCAGCAGGTGGCCGACCAGCAGGTGGCCGAGCAGCGGGCGGCCGAACCGCAGGTGGCCGAGGAAAGAGCGGCTCGGGCGAGAGCGTACGAGGAGAAAGCGGCCGCGGCCGGCCGCCCGCCCGAAGCGCGCGGCAGCGGGTACGACCGGGCCATCGCCTCCTGCGTCGGCAGCGCCCGCCGCGAACAGCTCACGGACTATGTCGCCGCGCCCGCCCTGCTGTTCATCGACGACCCCGGCGCCGTCAGCGTGCCAGGGTTCGATCTCTCACCGGCGAACACCGCACGCATCGTCGGGGTGACGGCCCTCGTCCTCGCCCTCACCGTCGGCGCCTCGGTGATCGCCGGAGCCCGGCTCGTACGCCCGTTGCACGCGCTCACCGGCGCCGCGCAGCGGATGCGGGACGGCTTGGACTCGGCGCCCGTGCCGGTCGGCTCGGACAACGAGATCGGACGGCTGGCGGCGACCTTCAACGACATGGCCACACACCGCGCCCGGCTGGAGGAGCAGCGGAAGGTGATGGTCAGCGATGTCGCCCACGAGCTGCGTACGCCGCTGAGCAATATCCGTGGCTGGCTGGAGGCGGCACAGGACGGTCTCGCCGATCCGGATCCGGCGTTCGTCTCCTCGCTCCTGGAGGAGGCGGTACAGCTTCAGCACATCATCGACGATCTGCAGGACCTGGGGGCGGCCGACGTGGGCGCATTGCGCCTGCACCTGGAGCCGGTACGTGTGGACGACCTGCTCGGCCAGGTCGCCGCGGCACACCAGGGCCTTGCCGAGACCGCGGGCGTCACGCTGGCGGTCTCCGGGCCGGCGCCCGGCGCCCCTTGCCCAGGTCACGGAGAGGGCCCGGCGCCGCTCGACGCCGACCCGGTCCGGCTGCGCCAGGCCGTCAGCAACCTGGTCTCCAACGCGGTACGCCACACACCCCCCGGTGGCAGGGTGACGCTGCGCTCGTACGTCACCGATGCCGGGGACGAGGTCGCCGTGGAGGTGTCCGACACCGGCAGCGGTATCCCGGCGGACGACGTCCCCCACGTCTTCGACCGCTTCTGGCGGGCGGAGAAGTCCCGCAGCCGGAGCACCGGCGGCAGCGGCCTCGGGCTGGCGATCGTCCTCAAGCTCGCCGAGGCCCACGGGGGGACGGCGAGCGTGGTGAGTACGGAGGGGCAGGGCTCGGTCTTCACCTTGTGGCTGCCGGCCGCGCCGGGCGGCGGCGCGGAACGGGAGGCGGGCGGTGGCGCCGAGCGGGAGGCGGGCGGTGGCGAAGAGACCACTGCTCGGCCCTGATGCGATGACCATGACGTCCTGACAGGTTCTTCATAAGAGGTCTCCAGTCTTGAGTCCTGCCCGGAACCTGGTGCGAATCGGCATCCAGGTACCACCAAGGCCGGGCCGGAACTGGAGCCATACATGTCCCGCCACCACCGCCTGCGTTTCGCCGTCCTGACCGCTGTCGCGGCCGGCGCGCTGCTCGCCCCGGCCGCCGCGGCCGTCGCCGCCGACCGGACCCCGGCGCCGTCCGTAACGGCGACGGAACGGCCGGCCGCGGCCGACAAGGCCGCCGCCCAGAGGAAGGCCGAGGCCGCGAAGGCCGCGGCTGCCAAGAGGGCCGGGGTCTCGAAGGACTCCACGCCCGAGGAGATCAGGAAGGCCGAGGCCGAGAAGGCCGCGGCTGCCCAGAGGGCCGCAGCCGCGAGCGCGGCCCCGCGGGGCGGTGTCGCCGCGGGCGAAGCCCCGGCCGGAAACACCGGCATCACCACCCTCGCGGGGTCGGTCACCGGCGCTCTGCTGCTCGCGGGCGCCGGCACCTTCGTACTGCGCCGCCGCTCCGCCGAGCGACGCGACGGCTGACCCGGCGCCCACACGCACCACACGCACCACATGCACCGCATCTGACCCCCAGCACCACGGTGGCGCCGCCCTTCGCCGGGCGGCGCCACCGCGTCTTCACCCGGTCCTGCTCTGGAGCCCGTTGTGTCCCCTGCGCACCCTCCGCATCCGGTACGGCGCTTCGGCACCCCGCCGGCCCTTGCCCGCCTCGCCCTCGTGGTCCCCGCGGTCCTCACCCTGCTCACCGGCTGCTCGCCCGCCCCCGACACGGCCGCCCCGGCCTCCCGTGCCGCGACCGGCACCGCAGCGCCTGCGCCCGGTGCTCCGGCGGCCAAGGGGTCCGCGGCTCCCACCCAGGTCGCCATTCCCTCGATCGGGGTGACCAGTTCCCTGATGGAGCTCGGTCTCAACGCGGACAGAACCGTCGAGGTCCCGCCGGCCGAGAAGGGCATGACCGCCGGCTGGTACACCGGCGGTGCCGTGCCCGGCGAAGCCGGCGCCGCCGTCCTCATCGGCCACAACAGCACCCGCTTCGGCAAGGCCGTCTTCCACGACCTCAAGAAGATCGCCAAGGGCGCGGACATCACCGTCACCAACGGCCTGGGAAAGTCGGCGCACTTCACGGTCACGAGCACCGAGAGCGTCAGCAAGGACTCCTTCCCCACCGAGAAGGTCTACGGCCCGACCGAGGACCGCGCCCTGCGGCTGATCACCTGCGACGGCGACTTCGACGCCCAGGGCCACCCGGTGAACAACCTCATCGTCTACGCGACGCTGGAGGCGACATCGTAGGGTGAGCCGCGTGAAGAGACACATCGCGTTCGAGGCTCTGCACAACTTCCGTGATCTGGGCGGCTATCAGGCCGCCGACGGCCGCACGGTGCGCTGGGGCCGGCTGTTTCGCTCCGACTCGCTGGGCAAGCTGCGGGGCGAGGACCGGGACCGCTTCGTCGCCCTGGGCATCCGCACCGTGATCGACCTCCGGTATCCCTTCGAGGTCGAACGCAGCGGACGCGTCCCGCACCACCAGGGGCTGGCGTACCACAACCTGAGCATCGAGCACCGGCCGTACGACCAGGCGGGCCTGGCCCCGGACGTCGAGCCCGCGCGCTTCCTGGCCGACAAGTACACCGAGGTCGCCCACGACGGCGCCAAGGAGATCCGGCAGGCGCTGGAGATCATCGCCGAGGACACCGGTCCGCTGGTGTTCCACTGCCACTCCGGCAAGGACCGCACCGGCCTGCTGGCCATGCTGGTCCTCGCCCTGGCCGGAGTGCACGAGGACGACATCGTCGCCGACTTCGCCCTGACCGAGCTGGCCACCGAACGCCTGGTCGCCGACTGGCACGCCAGTTACCCCGACCTCACCCTCAGCTGGCCCGCCTACGGCCGCGCCCCCGCCGAGATCATGCGGCTCTTCATGGCCGACCTGATCACGCGGTACGGATCGGTGCACGGCTACGCCGCCGAGCAGCTCGGTGTCGACGACGACCTGTTGGCGGCACTCCGCGGACAGCTCCTGCATCCCTGATCCCCGTACCGCGGCGGCCGGAGGCGGCACCTGAGCTCACTTGCTCCCGCGAATGAGCCCCGCCTGATCCGACCGACCGGGTCGCTCTCCGACCCCTGCCGGCACCCGCCCGTCGTGGGAGGAGATCAACCGGTACTTGAACAAAGAGAAAATCGGAGTCCCAAGCCGGATGTCCCAGAATTCATCCCCGCCCAAGCCGAAGTGATGCCACCACATGACGAATGATGAGACTTCCCGGGACGCTGCGGAGATCGTGGCGGAGAGCTGGCAGGCCGTCCTGGAGATGGATCCTGACCTGATCGACCCCGTCGTGCCTCGCATCGCGTACGCGCATCCCCGGTTGCGGGAGCTCTACCCCATCGTCAGCCATGGGACCTTGTACTTCAGCCGGTGTATCCAGTTCCCGTGGAGCCAAGACGTCGGCACGATGTTCACCCAGACCGAAGGCGGTTACCTCGTACGCCGCGCGTCCGACAAAACGGCGCTCGGCGTGACGGAGACGATGCAGGAAGCGATGGACCTGATCGCGGCGAACCTCCCCGAGGGCAGCGGCCCCGCCATCGACGGTACGTCCCACGACCTGACGCCGTAGGACGCGGCCACGAGCGTTCCAGCGCCGCCGCACATCCGTTCCGGCGCCCGGCCCGGTGGCAGCGCCGGGCCGGGCACCCCACTTCCCGTGGCGGCACCGGGCCGGGCGTCTCGCCTCCTGTGGCCCACGGCTCACATCCGTACCCCGTACAACCAATGCCCCACCTCGCCGGTCTTTCAGGAACCCCCCGTGACGGGCTTGAAAGGTCCTCCACCCTGTGATCACTCGTAACCGGCTGAGACCCGCCGTGTCCGCCGCCGTCGTCGCCGCGACCGCGGGCGGCCTGCTCACCGCCACCGCGACGGCATCCGCCGCCGTCACCTGCGCCTCCCCGGTGTACAAGCGCCAGTTCTTCGCGAACACCACGCTGTCCGGCACCCCGAAGAAGACCGACTGCGACTCGGCCATCGACCAGAGCTGGGGCGCCGGCGCCCCCACCTCCGGACTGCCGTCCAACAACTTCTCGGTCCGCTGGTCCGTGACCCGCGACTTCGGCTCCGGCGGACCCTTCACCCTCGCGGCCGAAACCCAGGACGGCATACGCGTCTACCTCGACGGCACACGCAAGATCGACCTCTGGAAAAACGTCTCCTCCACCCAGAAGAAGAGTCTGAACCTCACCATCCCGTCCGGCACACACACCCTCCGCGTCGACTACGTCAACTGGACCGGCTCCGCCAACGTCACGTTCGCGTACGCCCCGCGCACCTCCGCCACCGTCGACACGGTCAAGCCGCTCGCCCCGACAGGTCCCTCGGTGGCGTACGACGCGACGACCGGCAAGGCCACCGTCAAGTGGGCGAAGAACAAGGAGATGGACCTCGCCGGCTACCGCGTCCACCGGCGCCTCAAGGGAACTTCCTTCGGCAGTAAGCCCCTTGCGACGACCACCTCGACGTCGTACACGGACTCCGCCCTCCCGAAGACGGGCGCGACGTACTACTACGAGGTCCGCGCCTACGACAAGGCCGGCCGCGAGTCCTCAGGCACCGCCGACCAGCTCGTCACCACGGTGGACAAGACCCCGCCCGCCGCCCCGTTCGTCGAGATGGACAGCTGCCCGGACAGCGAGAAGGTGGCGGGCCCGGAACTCGTCACGACCGCCGAGAACGGGGCCGACATCGCCCTCTACCAGGCGCAGCGTCTGAACCCTGCCACCGGCGACTGGATCACCGTGCACTCGGGCCCGAAGGGCGCGTTCTGCGACACCGGAAGAGCCACCGACGGCACGAAGGCCACCTACCGGGGTCGGGCGCGGGACGCGGCCGGCAACTGGTCCGCGTACTCCGCCGCCGCGACGTTCACCCTCTCCGACCGGATCCCACCGCCGGCCCCCGCCGACGTTCGCGTCGACTACCGGTCCGGTGTCCCGCATCTGCTGTGGACGCCCGACGCGGACGCGGCCTCGTACCAGGTGCTCCAGTACGACCCCGCCACCGGCGCCTACCTGAAGGGCTTCGGCGACAACGACACCACCGCGAAGACCGACGTGGTGCCGCTTCAACAGCTGGCCCTCGCGGACGAGTACCGGTACGCGGTACGCGCGGTGGATGCCAAGGGCAACGCCTCCGCCCCCGCCGAGGTCACCCTGCCCATGACGGAGCGGCCCGAAGCCACCTCGCCGTACCTGCTCACCGCGCAGGCGAGGAGCGACGGTGTGTCGCTGTCCTGGCGCAGCGCCGACCCCTGGGCCTTCGACGACGACAACATCCCCACCTATCAGATCGTCCGTACGGACCCCGCGACGGGGGAGAGCGCGACCGTGGAGCAGTGCTCGCCGTACGACTCCGACGGTCCGCGGGTGCCGCCCACGAGCTACCCGCCCGGTGTCCTGGACGCCGCCGACCCCGCCCATGCCGGCCGTACCCAGGTCATCTACTCGTACTGTCTGGAGAGTTCCGGCGCCTCCGAGACCACGTACGAGTACCGAATCGTCGCGGTCGACCGGTACGGGCACCGCTCCCGGCCGAGCGAGCCCGTCACCGCCACCACCCGCGACACCCAGCGTCCTGCCCCGGTCCTCGGCCTGACGGCCGAGACCGTGCCGCTCGGCGTCCGTCTCACGTGGACGCCGCCGGCCGACGACGACGTCATGGGCTACTACGTGTGGCAGAGCACGACCGACCCGGACACCGGCCGGACGGTATGGCAGAAGAACTGCTGGACCGGGAGTTCCCTGGCCGAGACGGAGATTCTCTGCCCGACGCTGCCGGACGGCGGTGACCACGTCTACCGGGTGGCCGCCACGGACGCCCAGTACTCCGACGAGGATCCCGACTTCTTCCAGACCGCCGAGATCACCGTCAACCTGCCCGACACCCGGCCGCCCGGCTGGAGCGGAACCACGGTCTCCGAGGGCCAGTACCCGTCGGTGTACCTCGGCTGCTCCGCGAGCTCGGGCCTGGACTGCTCCCGGCTGACCGGCTACCGGGTGGAGCGCTGGGATCCCACCACAAGTTCCTACACCACCCTGACCACGGGCGAGTTCGGCAGCGCCACCCGCTACCTGGACACGACGGTGTACGAGGACCGGCGGGGGCTGTACTACTACCGCGTGGTGTTCGTGGACTCCTCGGGGACCGAACTGGATGGACCAACAGCGGCGTTCGGAATCTGGGACTCCTGGCTCTGAGCCACCGGCCCGCACGCGAACACGCAAAGGGGCCTGAGAGGCCATCGACCTCTCAGGCCCCTTTGCGCATGGACCGGCATCCCGCTCGGCCGCGTCGCGGCTGGGGCGCGATGGCTACGACGGGACGGCGGTACCGGCGTGCGCCTCGTCGGTCTCCGGCTCGTGCGGGGGGTCGCTGAGCTGCTCGCGCAGATAGTTCCAGACCACCGCTATGAGCGCGGCTGCCGGTACTGCGAGCAGGCTGCCCACGACGCCGGCCAGACTGCCGCCCAACGTCACGGCCAGCAGGACCACCGCCGCATGAAGGCCGAGTCCCCGACTTTGGATCATGGGCTGGAACACGTTGCCCTCGAGCTGCTGCACCACGACGATGATCGCCAGCACGATCAGCGCGTCTGTCAGGCCGTTCGACACCAACGCGATGAGCACCGCGACCAAACCGGCGAACAGGGCACCCACGATCGGCACGAACGCGGATACGAAGGTCAGCACCGCCAGCGGGAGCACCAGCGGTACCCCCAATATCCACAGGCCGAGGCCGATGAAGACGGCGTCGAGCAAGCCGACGAATGCCTGGGACCGCACGAACGCGCCCAGGGTGTCCCAGCCGCGCGCGGCCAGGATCGGGACGTCGGTGGCGAGCCGGCCGGGGAGCTGACGGGTGAGCCACGGCAGGAACCGCGGGCCGTCCTTGAGGAAGAAGAACATCAGGAAGAGCGCCAGGACGGCAGTGACCACGCCGTTGAACACGGTGCCCACTCCCGTGACGACAGCGCCGACCATGCTTCCGACGCTGTCTTGAATGCGGGTGATCGCGGCGTCGGAGGCACCCGTGATCTGGTCGTCGCCGATGTTCAGCGGCGGCCCGGCGGCCCACTCGCGCAGCTTCTGGATGCCTTCGACCACCCCGTCGGTCAGCTCACCGGACTGGGACGCCACCGGCACCGCGATCAGCGCCACGATGCCCCCCGCGACCAGGAGGAACAACACGGTCACCACCGACGCGGCCAGGGCGGGGCGCCACCCGCGCCGACGCAGGAAACGGGCCAGGGGCCAGGTCAGCGTGGTGAGGAACAGGCCCACTATGAGCGGCCAGACGACCGACCACATCCGGCCCAGCAGCCACAGGGCCACCGCGGCCATGACGAGGACCAGCAGCGACTCAGCGGAGACACGCGCCGATGTGCGAAGCGCGGCGGCGGATTTTGTGGAACTCAACCTGGCAGACATGGGGGTCACCCTATTGCCGCTCCAGCCGCACGTCAGTGTCACTGCTGGGTCCTGTCCGCCGGTCCGCCGGACAGTCCCACAAAATGACATGGATCACTAAGGTGATCCGTACAGGGGAAGCAACTATCCCCTTATGAGGCGATTGCCCGCCGTGTGGGCGCGGTGTGCCGCGCTCGTCGCCTTCCTCACGTGCTTCCGACGACAGTGTTTCCGGTCATACGATCATCAACGAAGCCCTGCGTGAGTGCTGCCGCAGCCGCTGCCTCAACACTTTTCCGAACCCGCTTTTCGGACCCGCGAAGGACTCCGTTGAAGATTCGCCGCATTCTTGCCACGGCCGTTGCCGCCGCCGTGACCACCCCCGTCATCCTGCTCTCCGTCACCCCCGCGCTCGCCGACGCCAAGCCGTCCGCCGCGTCGCAGGCGCAGCAGCAGGGCGAGCAGGACAAGCCTTCCATCGAGGAGCTCGAGAAGGCCGCCGAGAAGGCGCAGAAGGCGTATGACGACGCCGTGGCCGCGGGCAAGGCCGCGCGGGTCGTCCTCGAAGCCGCCCTCTCCGATGACGCGCCCCTCACCGTCGCCGCGGTGAATGCCAGGAAGGAGGCGGCCGACGCCGCCACCGCCAAGGCGAACGCCGATAAGGCGCTCGCCGACGCCAAGGCCGCACTCGCCGCGCTGTCCGAGACCGCCACCGCCGAGGAGAAGGCGGCCGCGGAGAAGGCCGTTACCGACGCCGAGACCGCTGCCCTGTCCGCAGAGGACGCCAAAGCCACCGCCGACGAGAAGGCCGCGACGGCCGGCCGGGTCGCCGACGACGCCCGCGTCGCCGCCGCTCGGGAGTACTCCACGGTCCAGAACGCGACGAAAGAGGCCCTCAAGGCGAAGGAGGCCGCCGACAAGGCGCTCGCCGACGCCAAGGAGGAGGCGGAGCAGGACGAGCCGGAGTGCGTCTTCGAGAGCAAGCTCAGCACGGTCGTCACCGGCCTGCCGTCCAAGATCGTCGCGGGCTCGACGACCGACTTCTCCCTCCGCGTGACCAACGGCACGGACAAGACGCTGGACGAGGTCTCCCCGTACGTCTACTTCCACGCGACGGACAAGAGCGGCTACCACGTCATCGACGACGCCTTCCACCTGCAGTGGTCGACCGCCGCGTCCCCGACCTGGAAGAGCGTGGAGGAGGACGGCAACGCCGGCTCCATCAGTCCGCTGAAGGCCGGCGCCCACGCCGACGTGAAGCTTCGCCTGAAGGTCGACGCCAAGGCCCCGGCCGGGGACGGCCTCGCCTTCGTCGCCGGTGACTACATCAACGACGACGAGTCCTGTGGCGGCAACCGCTCCAGCGAGTACGCCTTCGAGCTCCTCGCCGCCGGCAGCGTCGCCGACGACGCCAAGCCCGGCAAGACCACGCCGCAAACCCCGGACACCAGGCCGCAGGGCGTCACGTCCACCACCCCGGTGGACTCCAACCCCGTTGGCTCCGGCTCCCTCGCCAGCACCGGCACCCCCTCGGCCCTCCCGCAGCTCGCTGCGGCGGCCGGCGCGGCGGTGGCCCTCGGCGCCGTCGTGGTCTTCGTCGGCCGCCGCCAACGGGCCGGCTCTGCTTCCTGACCACCCGTGACCTGACGTGGCCTCATCCGGCTGCGCCATGAGAAAGGGCGCCCCCTTCCCCGGGGGCGCCCTTTCCGGCTGTGCAGGCCAGCACTGCGGCCGAGCTCGACGAGGCGGAACGGGCCCCTTGAACGGCTGTTCATCGCCCGTGAGGCGGTGATGGAGGTGCCGGCCGGACCGGTCGAGGCCCCTGCGGTGCACGGCCGCCCTGGTAGATGGGGCGCGCGAGGCATGCCGGTGGGGTCGGCGGCCTCGTCGGCCCGCCGGTTCGGGACGATCCGTGTGTCCTGTGAGGCGGGGGAGGATCGATGGCCGATGTGTTCGCGTGTGCGCGGTGCGGCGCCGTGCTGACCGCTCCTGTGTCGCGTATCGCGCTTCCCGTCCATGCCCACCACAGGTACGGACAAGAGATGCTCCCGGTGCGGCGGGCGGCCGTCGTCTCGCATGGCCAGGGTGGATCTGCTGACGCTGCTGCGTGAGCTCGATGATCCGGAGTGGCTGGAGTGGCCGGGGTATTACGACCGCGGTGAGACCGCCGTTCTGTTCGGAAGCTTGGTGGCGCGGCTCGAAGACAGCTTCGCGGCTCGCTGCACGGCTGAGCAGGACGCCCAGGACTCCAGCGAGTACGGACGTGTCGTCGTACCCGCAGAAGCAACGGTGTGTGGAACCCGGATCGTCGTCTGCGTGAGTAAGTTCGGCTCCTTGGCTCTCGTCTGTGCCGATAACCCAGGAGCCTTCTTCGGTACGGACGACGCCCAGGCTGAGAGGGAGTTGGACGCCGCCGATCTCGCCAAGGTCGATCGAGCGCTGGTCGACCTCGGGTATGCGGTGGTTCCCGAAGAACTGCTGGAGTGCGACTACGACGGGCCGAGCCGGCTGCCCCGGCACGTTCAGCGGCCCACTTGGTGGCATCGCTTCTTCGGCACCTTCTGACTCATTCGGTCGAGCCGTCCCGGTGTCAGAGGCGTGCGGTTGGATGAGCGCGTGACTGTGTATGACGTCGCTCGACGACTTCCCGCCATCGGTGACCTGCGGAACCTGTGCCGTTCCTTGGCGGTGCTCGATATGATCCTCAGCCCTGACTGGGAGTACCGGTACTACTCCTTCAACTCTGCCTGGACCGATGGCAATGAGATGGCCTCGATGCGCAACGGCTCCGGGGACGAGTACTCCATCGTCTTCTCGGCGGTAGGTGCCTATGTCCGCGGATTCGACCACGAGTCACCGATGAGCCCGTACGCCCATGATGGCGAGCCCTGGCCGGGGGTGATCGACGGTGTTCCCTCGGTCTTCCGGCCGTGGGTCGAGGAGCCCGCGTTCACCGACGAGGGCAACGTGCCCGCTGTGACCGCCTGCCTGTGGCGCGAGGTGGCGGACAGCCAGTGGAGGCGCGGAACGATCGATTTTCCCGAGGGCCGTGACGATCCTGATGGGGCGGAGGGGCTGTTCCACCTGTTGGTGGATCGTTCGCCAGAGGCATACCAGCGGTTCGCTGAGGACTACTACGAGGTTCTCGTGAACCTGGAAGCCGTGCGTCATGTGTATGCGTGGCGACCGCTGACGCCGGAAATAGTGTCGTCGTTGAACGCGGAGACCGATCTGTCTGACGTGGCTGAGGAAATCGATGCGATCGGCTATCCGCGGCCGGGGAGCGATTCGATATGACCGTTTCATTTATCCGCCAGAAGTGATCGCCCAAGATGTCCGCTCGCATTCCACTTGGCGACTGATTTGGAGCGCGAAGAAATGCGTGACGGAAACTGGCCGGTCGTTTTCGTGGTAGAGTCTTGATGAATTCACAGGACGCCGCGAAAAAAGGGGTATGGCGTGAATACCGAGAAGGTTACGGCTCGACGTCTTACGGCCGGGGATGTTTCGGAGTTGGGCCTCCAGGACGGCATCTTCGTCTCGGCAGGGATGGATGGCCTTCCTCTCGACTGCTACGCCCCGGCTTTCCTTACGGAGCCGGGCAAGAATTTTGAGGGAGGGTCCTTCACCGCGAGGACGATCTTCGGCGAGGAAATCCATGTTCTCCCGGATGATTCCGAAGAGCGCGGGATCTGGGTTGCCGACAAGGCGGGGGAAGAAATCGAGGTTCTCCAGAGTGCTGGCGTCCTCCTGAACCTCGCCCTCTTCGTGCCCAACGGGAACAAGGAATCTCTGGAGTCGCTCTACTCCGCCGCGCGGGACGCGTTCGGCGTGGGGATCGTTCAGCGCTGGAGCGAGGAAGTCGTCGCGGTGCCGGACGTGAAGGTCGACCTGTTCGAGGAGCCGACCCGGGGGCGGAAGAACACGAGCGGCCAGAACCGCGACCGCCGCGCCTTGGACATCTACCCGACCCGAGTGCGGTTCCTGGAGCCCAGCGATGGCTGGAAGTTCGTTGTCGAACCGCACAAGGAGGTCGTCGATGAGACACCGACGATCTGACCTGATGGCAGCCTAGGGGCCACGCCGGCAGCGCAAGACCCCCTCCCGGTGGAATTCGAGGGGGCGTAGCAACCTGCTGGGTCGACAGGCTGTTGTCAGCGGCTCAACCAGACGCTCGGCTGGGTTCTCCCAGCCGAGCGTTTTGCGTGGGCGGGCAGGGGATTCTGCGGCGAATCGGGCATGGCACGGCGTCAGCCGACAGCCCCGGTGTGCGGCCCGGGGCCCTGGTGCCTACGACGGAGACTTACGGCTTCCTGGTCGTGGCGCGAGTGTGGGGCGAAGGGATGATGGCCGTCGGTGGACCCTCGGGCCGAGACGCCATATTGATGTTTTCCAGCGAGAGCCCTCTGGTCCGCACGCCGAAAGCGACAGCGGTCGCGGCCAGTAGTATTGCCGCCGCCCCCACGAGGAATACGGCACCCACTCCGGCGCCATAGAAGAGCGGGATCATATAGAAGGGCGCTACCGCGGTGGACAGCCGGTTCAGCGAGAACATCCAGCCGTTGGCCGTGGTGCGCAGGCTCGTCGGGAACTGTTCTAACTGGTAGATGTGGGTGGAATTGATCTTGATGTTGGCCACCACGGTGAAGCAGAAACCGAGTGCTGTGATCATTACCGCCGACTGCGCGTATCCGTAAGCGAGCCCGATCGCCGCCATGGCCATCAGCGCCACACACAGGATCCACTTCCGCTCGGCCCTCTCCACGATGTGCATGGACAGGTACGAGCCGATCGGCGATCCGAGGAACGACAGCGTCATAAACGTCAGCGAGCTGCCGAGATTGAAGCCCTTCGCCTCCAGTGCGAGCGTGGCGAGGCTGCTGAAGCCGTAGTACCCGATCGGCCCGAGAGCAAACAGAAAGGCCATCAGCGCTGTACGGCGGGACAGGGGCGCCCGAAAGAGCGCGCGGACGGGCAGGCTCTTTTCCACGGGCGGTGGGAGCGCCTCTTCCTTCATGGCCGCGGGTGGCGGCCGCCACCCCTCCGCCTCCGCGGCCTTCTCGAAGACGGCGGTTACCTTGTCCGCTTCCGCCGACCGTCCGACCGTCTCCAGCCACCGGGGTGACTCGGGCAGACCTCTGCGGACGAAGAAGGTCAGGAGTGCGCCGAGGGATCCGATCGCGAACATCCACCGCCATCCCGCGACACCGAACGGGGCTTTGTCGACGAGCAGCAGTCCCAGAACGCCGACAACGGGTACGGCGACATGGGCGCAGGTGTAGGCCCTTGCCGCGTAGTAACCGCGTCGGGCCGGCGGCAGAATGTCGGCCAGATAGGAATCCGTTACCGGGAGTTCGCCGCCGAGTCCGATGCCGATGACGAAACGGCAGGCGATCAAAGTCCAGATGCTCGGCGCGCAGGCGCAGGCGATCGTCCCCGCCGAGTACAGGCTGAGCGTGATCATGTAGGCGCCGCGTCGCCCGATCCGGTCCGCCACCCGCCCCACCACGACCGCGCCGAGGAAGCCTCCGACGACGGTCGACGCGAGGAACAGCGACAGAGATAAGCCGCTCAGGGAGAAGGTCTTCTTGAGAGTGCTCAACAGGACGGCCGTCAGGAAGAGTTCGTAGATCTCGAAGAAGTTGCCGAGCGCCATTACATTGATGAAGCGCTTGTGGCGTGCTGTCACCGGCAGTCGGTCGAGCCGGGCTCCGATTGATGGTCGGACAGTACCTCGCGAATTCTGCATGCGTTCTTCCCCTCAGGGGCTCCGAAACGGAATCCCTAGGTCATGGGAATTACTTGAGCGGGGCGATCTATGGAGAGAGTAGGGAGGTTGACGGCTTGACACGCCCAACTACCCTCTGCACCCACTGGAAGCAGGAATCGACGCACAGCCGTACGAAGGTCCCCTGGCGGCACGGCACTTCGGCCTGGAAGACGAGTGCGGCGGTGGCTCAGCGACTTCGGCCTGGTCGCGCGGTTGGTTACTCTGTGTGTCCATCCGGGCGCCAATCACATCAAGGCATTTACGGATGGACAGAGCGGCCCGGACCCGGCCGGCGGTGCCCGGCGATGTCCGCCGCTCTCTCTCGCCATTCGTCGGCCGGTTTCGCTTCCGTGCTTCGACGTGGCAGAAGGGGGCGAGGCATCGTAGAAGAACTGCGGGAATTCAACACCGCAGTTGGCCGCCCATTCCCATCGGAAGTTTGCACGGCCGTTTCCACGATTCCCGAACCGGATACGGTCGGACCGACTGAGGTGATCTCAGCAAGATCGGCTTGATGTAAGCGGTTCTGCCTGTGTCTGTGGGGATGGCTGGCTTTAGCGGCTTGATTTGGCCCCACCTGGAGGCTTGACAGGAGCGCTTCCCGGTCTACCTCAGGGCGTCGTCGAGCGGCGCCGCGAGCTGGACACGACCATCGCCGCCGATCGCGCACTGATGGACCGCATCGCCGACCTCCAGGCGGCGCACCTCCACCAGCTCGCGGCGCTCCCGACGGCTGCCCGCCCGGCCAGCACCTAGGTCAGGCCCGGTGGATGCTCGAGAAGTACCGCGTCCAGCTCTGGGCCCAGCAGTTCGGCACCGCGCAGACGGTCAGCGGTGCCCGCATCCGCAAGATGCTGAGTCCGTAGCCGGCCCTACTCAGCGTCCTGTGCCTCGATCAGGTCGAGGTCGCGGACGCAGAAGCCGTGGTGCTCGAAGGTCTCGTTGAGCACCGTGCCGAGGCACTGCCGCACCAAGCGGCCCCGGGCGTACGGCGGCCAGACATCGTCGTCGGGCACCGGCGCTCGCGCTGCGAGCTGCACAGCGGTGACCTCGTCGAGCCAGGCCTCGAGCTCGGCGGCCTGTGCGTCACGCACGCTCACGATCTCGTCGAGGGCCGGATCGAGCGAGAGGTCAAGCCCGTGCGCTCCACGGTAGGGCTCGACGGTCGTCCCGATGCCCATCGGCGTGAACAGCTCCGTCGAGCCCAGGCAGCAGCGGCGGAACCACGAGTCGTGGACGAAGACCAGGTGGCGCATCGTCTGCACCGCCGACCACTCGTCGTTTACGCTGCGGCGCTCGATGCCGGGCGTACGGCGGATTCGCTCGATCGTGGCGGCCCAGCCGACATGGAGCTGACGCGATGCCTCGCGCAGATCGGCAGGGTCCTCGGAGCGGATCAGTACCCGCACCGGATGACGCCGGTCGAGCTCTGCCTCGACGTACTCGGTGACCTCGACACCGTTCACCACGAGGTTGGTGATGAGCCCGTCGATCACGGCATCCTGCATGACGACGCCGATCAGGCGTGCCCCGGTCAGATCGCACTCGCGGAACTCCGCACCGTGCAGATCCTCGTCAACGTACCGCGTCATGCTCCGCATACTAGGTCCGAGCACCGACAAGCCAGCATCCCCGGCTCGGGCCGCCTGGGCCGTGGCGGTCGGCCGGTCTCCCGACGGGCGGATTCGGCGAGCTGTCCGGTCCGCCCGTCCGGTCCGCCGGTCCGGTCCGTGCCGGTCAGCTCTGCCGGTCCCGCTCCGTGTCGCGGAGCGCCTGCTCGACGGCGTTGTGTACGCGGGCGTCCTCACGCACCTTGCGGCGTGCGCGGGTGCGGCGGGTGAGGATGAACGTACCGACGACGGCCACGAGCAGGGCGACGATCAGCAGCAACAGCGTCCAGGGGACGGCCCAGCCGTGCGCGGTGGCCTCGACCGGCTTGAGCGAGGTGGTGGAGCCCGACGCGTCGGTGAGCAGGGGCGTGAGGGTCGCGGTCGCGGCCAGGCTGACTCCGGGCGTCACGCCGTGAACGGGCACCTTCGTCTTCCAGCTCTCACCTGGAAGCAGCTCCGGCGGCGGGGCGATGTCGCCCGCTTCGGCTCGCAGCCACCCGAACGGACCCGAGACCGACACCGTCTGCCGGGCCGACAGGAGGGCGTTGCCCGTGTTGTGGATCGTGTAGGTGACGGTGGCGTCACCCTTGGCGAACGGGTTGAACGAGCCGGCGTAGTCCACCTGGAGGTCCTCGATCGCGAGCTTCGGCTTGAGCTCGCCACTGACCCGCAGCTTGACCCGGATACCGAGGCGCCGGTCGACGTTGATGCCCTCGGCTTCGTCGGCCTGCTTCAGGGAGGTGAGGATGCCGCCCACGTAGTCGCCGGGCGTGGCATTGCCCGGAACACTGACCGTGAAGGGGACTTCGGCGGACTTGCCGGGCTTGATCACGACGCTGTCGCGGCCGGCGTGGGCCCAGGCGCCGAGGCCGACGGACTTCTTGTCCTTGGTGAGCAGATCGAGTTGGCCCGTGTCGGTCGTGAAGCCGTCGGCGGCGTAGACCGTGAGTTCGAGCGGGGACGTGCTGCGGTTGGCGACGACCATGGCGTCCTTGACCTGGCCACCGGGGTTGACGGCGTAGCTGTAGCTGGACCGGTCGTCGCCGTACCCGTTCGCGGCCGTCCTGACCGTCCAGGTGACGTCGCCGTCGGCCGCCTGAGCGGGGCCGGCACACAGGCCGGCGATTGCGAGGGACATGAGCAGGGGCAGGGCGACGGTACGGACGAAGGCGGTGACGCCGGTCTTCCGGCGCGTTACGGGCGTGAGCATGGTGGGGTTCTCCTGGAACGGGAGGCGGGGCAGGACACCCGAAGGCGCCTGCCCCGCCAGGTGGAACGGGTCAGATCGGATCGGATCGGATCAGGGCAGATCGGATCAGCTCGAATCAGATCGGATCAGCTCAGATGGAGTCGGATCAGCTGCTCAGCGCAGTGATCGTGAGAGTGGCGCGGTAGCCACCCTTCTCGACGCTGTCCGGGATCTTCAGGCCCAGGTCAGCGCCCAGCTTGGCCGTACCCCGGGCGTGGCCCTGCTCGGCCGAACCGAGGCTGCGTGAGACGGACAGGCCCTTGCCCTGGTCGTCGTAGCCGGAGGCAACCGAGACGCCGGCCTTGGACCCCGCGCCGTTCACGAGCACGCGCGGCGTCCAACCGAGGTAGGAGCCGGAGAACGTCTTGCCGGCGTCCTTGAAGTCACTCACGTTGGCCGAGATCGACCACGGAGCGAGCGAGCGGCGGCTGTCCGAGACGACGATGGGGTTGATCTTGCCGCGCGCCTCGAAGTGGGTGCCGTTGGTCTCCTCGGCGGTGCCGAGGTCCACCAGGCCGTTGTAGCCGTCGATCGTCCAGCCGAACTCGCCCGGAGCGGCGTTCGGCACGTTGACCTGAAGGTCCTGGCTGTCGCCGTGGTACGGGTGCACCGTGACCTTGTCGACGAGCGAGCCGACCGGCTGGCCCTCAGGGGTGTTGTTGCACCAGCTGCCCTTCTCCACCTGGGCGTTCGGAGCGGCGCAGGTACCGCTGCGGACGTTCTCGACGACGAGCTTGTCGTTGCGCACCTGGACCTTGACGTAGGTGCGGACGTGCTCCTGGTTCTGGACCGAGTTGTACCAGTAGCTGTCCGGGTTCAGCGGGTCCGCACCGTTGCCGGCGCCGCTCGTGCCGCTGCTGTCCGGCTTGGTGATGTCGTAGTACTTCGAGCCCGAGGCGGAGTTCCCCGTCACGTAGAGGACACCGCCGGGACCGGCGTACACGTCGGAGGCGCCGGGCTGCTCGGCCGGGTTCGCCTTCTCGCCGTTCTTGATCAGGTAGCTGCGGGAGTAGCTGTGGTCGTGGCCCTGGAGCACCAGGTCGACGCCGAGCTTGGAGAAGGTGGTCGGGAAGTCGACGCGGCGGACCTTGTTGTCGGAGTCCTTGGCGTGGTCGGCCGGCGAGTAGATCGCGTGGTGGTAGGTGAGCACCTTCCACTTGGCCTCGGCACCGTGCTTGTTGATGACGTCGGTGACGTAGGCGAGGTGCGCCGCGTCGCCGCCGCCACCCTGGGAGGTGGCGTAGCTGTTGCTGTTGAGGTCGATGAACAGCACATCCTTGTAGATGTACCAGTAGTCACCGCCGGAGGTGTTGGACGCCGGGTTCCCGTTGGAGTACAGCGGGGCCGAGCGGTCCGTGTTCGGGGTGGAGAAGTGCTGCTCGTAGGCCTTGCCGCCGACGTCGTGGTTGCCGATGGTGGCGGCCCACGGGTACTGGCGCAGCTGGTCGGGTGCCAGGAAGGAGTTCCACTGTGATTCGTTGTTGGCGGTCTCGACCTGGTCACCGCCCGACACGAGGAGTTCGGCGTTCGGGTTGGCCGCCAGAGAGACGTCCACGGTGTCCTGCCAGCCGGCCTGGTCCTTCGCCAGATCGCCGGACGAGCCGATCTGCGGGTCACCGTAGAACAGGAAGTCGTAGTCGCCTTCGAAGTCCTGCGTCTTGAAGGCGTACGCCGAGGACCAGTTGCCCTCGGTGCCGACGCGGTAGGAGTACTGCGTGTGCTCCTTGAGGCCGGTGATCGTGGCGTGGCGGTTGAAGCCGCCGCTTGTGGCGATGTTCGCCGCGCCGATGGCGTCGAAGGTGGCGGCGCCGGCCGGGAACTCGCCGTTGGCGAGCTCCGCGGTCGGGGCGACCTGGAGCTTCTGCGCGGTGTCGGCCGAGGAGTACCACGTCACCGTGCGCTGGGACTCGTTGGCGCCCACACCGAGGATGATGCCGGTGAGCGTGGCGGGCTCGGCGGCGCCGGCGGGGGACGTCATGCCGCCGCCGAAGGCCACGGCCAAGCCCAGGATTGCCGCCGCGGCCCCTGTGGCCACACGGCGTCGCGCAGGCCCGGAAGCCTGCGCCGAAGGTCTGAATGTCATTATTTTACGTTCCTTTTACCCACGTGGGTGGATGTATTGGGAATCCATAACTTCTCGGCTGTTGGTGAATCGGAGGCGAATGCGACCTTCGGGCCAGTTGAACTTCTGGACTTCCCCGGAGACCCGCGCCGGTCTCACAGTCCGAACAGCCGTTGCGTGAACCACACCAGCCCCATGACGCACACACCCGCGGAGATCACACCGGTCGCCCAGAGGCCGGCCGTCGGCGCACGGCGGCGCAGTACGGTCAGCAGCGGGAAGACCAGGGCGATGATCGCCAACTGCACAGCCTCGATACCGACGTTGAACACCAGGAGCGACCACAGCAGGGTCCACGAGAACGCCTCGTCGATGCCCAGCGCGCCCGCGAAGCCCAGGCCGTGCACGAGGCCGAAGCAGAACACGACGCCGAGGCGGAGCCTGCCCGCACGGTCCAGGCCGAAGTGACCGCGTCCCGCCGTCCCGTCGAGGTCGAGGTCAGGGTCGAGGTCGGCGGCGTGGCCGCCGCGCCGCCGGATCTGCCAGAGGTACCAGCCGGCCACCACGGCGATCGACAGCGCGATGACGGGCTCCACGACGCTCGACGGCACGTCGACCAGACCGAGGGCGGCGAGCATGAACGTCACCGAGTGCGCCAGGGTGAAACTGGTGGCCGCGAGCACGATCTCGCGCAGCCGCCGTGACCCGGCGATGAGCGCCAGCAGGAACAGGATGTGGTCGATCCCGCTCAGCAGATGCTCGGCGCCCAGGCGGAAGAACTCCCAGAACCGCTCGTACCACGACTGCTCCATCGAGAAGGACGGATGGCCGGCGTCGAGCGCGGCGCTGCCCGAGCGGCCGTCGATCTCGTAGGTGACGATCGTCTTGGTGCCGGTGACATAGGTCTCGGCGTCGGGGAACAGCTCGCTGCGCACCTCGCGGTCGCCGCCCCCCTCGGGACAGGCCCAGTCGAGCAGCAGATCGGCGTACGGCACGCCCTCCCGCCGGCCCATCGTGAAGTCGCCGACCTGAGTCGGCGTGCAGGCCGCGCCGTCCGAGGTGACCGAGAAGCGCTTGGTGACGTACGAGACGGCCGACTCGGCGTGGGCGTTGAGCGCCGCGGCCTGTGCGCCGGTGTCACCGTCCTCGAACGCGGCGTTTCCCGTCCGGAAGAGAGGGTCGTCGCCCTCGGAGTCGGCGGCGGATACGACGAAAAGGTCGTACTCAAGCTTTAGTTTCGTCCGTATATGACCCACTTCGCCCGAGGCGACGTCGGCGTATACGGTCGAGGTGAATCCGTGGGCCTGCGCCGACGGGCCGACGCTCAGGAGAGCGATCACCGCGGCGGTGACCCCGACCAGGGCGCGGCGGAGGTGTCGTGACATGTGACTGGCTCCTTCAGGTTGCCAGTGCACGGTGCATGTCACGGGTGAACACGTCCCGGCCAATCGGCGAAGAGCGGAAAAACAAGCTCTATGACGACACCTGAGGATGAAGGAGTAAGAAGCTGGGATAGGAGGATGTAGGCGCACTATCCACCACCACTCGGAGGAAGATCGCCTTGCGCTCCCCGCTTCGGGCCGTCGCCACGCTGGCCGCGGCCGCCGCGCTGCTCACCGGATGCAGCTCCGGCGACGACTGGTCACGGCCGCATCCTGAGCCCACCGCCGTCGGCACTCTCGGCCGGGGGTTCGTCGACCCCTCCGCCTCGCTCGCTCCGGAGGCGACCGCGACGCCGCGGCCCGGCTCCTGGACCGGGGTCCACCCGTCCAAGGACTACCGCGTGGTACTGCTCACCACGGGTGACGACCGTCCGACCAAGGCCCTCGTGACGGCGGTCAAGGACTGGGCCGAGGAGGAGCACGTCGACCTCAGAACGGTGGTCGCCGACACGCCTCACGACTTCATACCCAGCATCAGCAAGGCCATGGACATGCGCCCCGACCTCATCGTCAGCGCGGGCAACGACCTCATCGACCCCCTCGCGATGGTCACCCCCAACCACCTGTCACAGCCGTTCCTCGTCGTAGGGGCGGAGCTGGCCGAGCCCACCGACAACGTCACGGCGGTCGACTGGTCCGGCGCGTCGTTCCGTGGCGAAGGGCTCGGCGCGTCCTCGACGTACGACCCCGACTCGTTCACCCCCGAGCGCTGCGCGGCCGCCATCAGGGCCGGCGTCGCGGCCGTGCTCAACGACCTGACCGGGATAGTGATCTGGCTCGACAAGGTCTAGGCCCGGCCCACGGGCTTGATCGTCAGGCATGACTCCGACCGGTGCCGGACCGGCAGCCGACGCGCTCCCCGTGATGTCCGTGCCCTTGATCACCGGAATGTCATGCTCCGCGCCATGGGCCCTAAGCTGTCCCACCCGCCGTCGTGGGCGGGTCGGAAACGAAGGGGTTACCGGGGTGAGGTTGAGCGTCGGCTTGGGGGACGAGGACACGGCGGAGGGCGAGCTGCGGTCATTGCACGCCTGGCTGCTCGCGGAGCCTGCGGCCCGTCGCCACGCGCGCCCCGTACTCGACACGGCACGGTCGCCCCGGGCGGGAGCCCAGGGCGACACGATTGACCTGATCTCGCTGGTGGTGAGCAGCGGCTTCAGCGCTGCCTCGCTCGCCTTGTCCATGGCCGCTTGGCGCACGACACGGCCAGGGCAGCCGGTCGTCACGGTGGAACGGCCCGATGGCGTCAGGATCACCATCTCCGACTCCTCGCCCGAGGAAATGCGGCGTCTGCTGGAGTCCCTGACCGACGGTGGGACCGACGCCGGGACCGACGCCGGGACCGACGCCGGGACCGACGCCGGGACCGACGCCGGGACCGACGCCGGGACCGACGGTCGAGACGACCGGACCGGCAGTCAGGACGACCGGACCGACGGGCAAGGGGACGGGCGTGGCGAACCCACCTGACCCCGCGACCTCGCGCGCGGTGCTCATAGGAGTCGGTGCCTTCAACACGCTCCACGATCTGCCCGCCGTCGAGAGCGGGGTGAAGACCCTCGCGGATCTCTTCGCGCAGCAGAACATCTGGGGGCTTCCCCAGGAGAACTGCCATCTGGTGCTCGATCCACAGACGCCGCGTCAGCTCTCCAAGTTCGTGGCGGAGGCGGCGGAAGCCGCCAAGGACACCCTGCTGGTGTACTACGCGGGGCACGGGCTGATCGAACCGAGGACGGGTCAACTGCACCTGGCCGTCGGGGACAGCGACCGGATGTCCGTGCACGACACGGCCGTCCCTTACGAATGGATCCGCCGGTCGATCGAGCACAGCCCCGCCACCCGGCGGATCCTCATCGCCGACTGCTGCTACAGCGCGCGCACCTTCGGCACCCAGTCCGCCGGCGCCGAACTGGAGGTCGAGGGAACCTATCTGCTCGCCGCCGCCGCCGAGAACGCGGTCGCGGTGTCCCCGCCCGGCGAGCGGTTCACCGCGTTCACGGGCGAACTGATCAGACTGATCAAGGACGGTGTCCTGGAGGGCGGCGAATTCCTCGATCTGGACACGATCTACCAGCGGCTGCGGGTGGAACTCGGTCTGAAGGCCCTGCCCGAGCCGCACCGGCTCTGCCGTGACCGCCTGGGCAAGGCACCCTTCCTTCGCAACACGGCTTTCCGGCCCGTGGCCGCGACCTCGCAGGGCGGCTGGGACAACTGGTCCGCGGAACAGGCGACCGCCGGGTACTACGCCGAGTCGACGGCCACCGAGTCGGAGCCGTATGTCCGGCTCGCCAGCCTCCGGAGCCTGCTCGACCAGCTCATCACCCAGGTGTCGCCCGCGCGGAGCCTCGCCGACACCCTTCAGTCCGTTGCCGATGGCGTCGTCGCGGGACTCGGATACGAACTCGCCGCCGTCAATCTGGTGCGCCCGGACGGTGACCTTGTGGTCGCCGCCTTCTCCGGCAACCCCGCCGCAGATGCCCTGATCACCGGCAGAGTGGGCTCCCGTGCCTCCTGGGAGCGACGCCTCACCATGGGTGACTCGTGGGGTTCCCTCCGCTTCATCCCGCACATCGAGGGCTGGGTCCTTGACAACGACGACGTACCGCAATGGTTCACCGAAGGAACTGCACCCAAGTTCGAGGACGAATGGCACCCCGCCGACCGGCTGTTCGCACCGATGTACCTGCCGAGAGAGGGTGAGGGGGAACTCCTCGGCGTCATATCGGTCGACCGGCCGCGCAACGGGCGGCGCCCTGGCCCATGGGGCCGGGAGGCACTTCAGGTCTACGCGGCCCACGCCGCAGTCGCCATCAGCAACGCCCGACTGCGGGGGAACATGCAACGGGCCTTGGTGCGCGTGGAGCGGGAGCAGCAGGCGCTGCGCGCGAGTGAGGAGTCGTTCCGGCAGGCGTTCGAGTACGCGCCCAGCGGCATGGCCATCGCCGAGATGGGGGGCGATCAGCACGGCCGGATCGTGCGGGCCAATGACGCGCTGTGTCGGCTGCTCGGCCGGCCCGCGTCCGCGATGCGCCGGTACTCATTCTCCGATCTCGTGCACCCCGAGGACATCGGGATCCTGCTCCGCACCTCGGCCGAGGGCGGCCGCGCCGAGTTGCGCCTCGGGCGGCGCGACGGCTCGTTCGTCTGGGTGTCCATGCGTAGCTCCGTTGTCGCGGACACGGTGGACGGGCCCCGCTATCTGCTGACCCACGTCGAGGACATCGAGGACCGCAGGGCGACGGGCGGCACCGGGCCGGCCTCGTAAGGGCTGTACGTTTCTCGCATGAATTCAGAGATGTTAGAAAAACTCGGCCCGTTCCGTGAAGAGGCGCTCGCGCGGGACATTCCATCCGGCGATGTGGAACGGTGGATCGGCATCGCTCGTCCATGCGCGACACTGTCTGCGGTCGAAAACGGGCCGGTCGTGGCCCAGTTCGGCGGCCCCCTGATACTTCCCGTCGATACCCCGGCTCCTCGGTTCCCGTTTGTTGCCTCTATCGACTGTGCGGCCCTTCCCGAGGGCGCGACGGATCTCCCGTTGCCCCCCGACGGCCAGCTGTTGTTGTTCGCCTTTCCCGACAACGAGCACAATGTCTCTATGGGAGAGGTGCTCTACGTACCTGTCGGTACGATCGTCGAAGAGCGGGCAAAAGATTCCCATTTCTTCGCCGAAATTCCCGAGTACTGGGAGATCTGCCGGGCTTTTCCGCAAGGCCCGCTGCGCATGACGGCCAATGTTTCCCTGCCCTACCACTGTTGGACAGAGATCCTCGACGAGCCCTGGCACGCCCCGCTCTCCGGGCACCCCTACTCCGAGCAACTGCGCGACGTGTGGCTGGACAAGGAGAAGGACATCACCGCACGCGGGCCGCTGCGGGTCGGCGGATACGCCTCGGACGAGCGCAACGAGCTGGACCCGGTCGCGGAGGCCGCATCGCTCGCCGTGGAGCAGACGGGCGAACGGGCCGGCGCCGGGACGGCGCACGCCGCCGAGGATTGGGTGTTGCTCGCCGAATGGCATCCCGGCATCAGTGGCAGGGAGGGCGCCACCGTCCACTGGGTGATCCGACGGGATGATCTGGCCGCACGACGCTTCGGCGAGGTACGAGTCACGGTGTTCTGGAATCCCTGACAACCGCTGCCGGGGCCGCCGGGCCGCCGGGCCAACCGGTGAAAAGCAGCCCGGTGCACGGAGTCCTGGTCGTGGTCGGTTGGTGGGGGTCAGATGAGGCCGGCGCGTATCGCGTAGGAGACGGCGTGGGCGCGGTTGCGCAGCTGCAAGCGCTTCATCAGTCCGTAGAGGATGTACTTGACGGTGCGTTCGGAGTAGGAGAGCTTCGTCGCGATCTCGTAGAGCTCCTTGCCCTCGGCGACCAGGCGCAGCACGTCCACCTCGCGAGGGCTGACGCCGGATGCCGTCAGGCCCCGTGGAGCGAGGACCTCCCTTTGGGTCCACCGGACTTGCTCCATCAGGGTGCCCTGGAGAGTGGGCGGGAGGCTCCCGCCGCCGTCCGCGATGGTCAGCAGGGTTTGGATGAAGGTCGCCGGGCTGAAGGAGTCGCGCCACAGCACGGCGCGGACCCCGCGGTCGACCGCGGCCGAGACGTCGGCCTGCCATTCCTTTCCCACCACCAGGGCGAAGCGTGCGTCGGGCTTGTCGCACAGGGTGCCCAGCAGGTCCAGGGAGGAGGCGCCGGCGATGTCCACGGCGACCACGATGACGTCGGCCTCCTGGGCCTTGCCCGGTGGGACCTCGCGGGTGCGGCGGTCGTTCTGCAGGTAGCTGACCAGCCCCGCGCGGACGATGGCGTCAGGTGAGTGAATCGCCACGCGCACCGTATCGGTGAGTACCTGTTGAGGCATTTGCCCTCTCCATCCGGGGCTCAAGTGGTCCATGCGCTTCAGGAGGCTGATGCTGTCATGTGTGGTCGCGCTGATCCGCTCCCATGAGCCCTCGTCCGTTAAGGACAGGGAAACCTGTCACCAGGGGGCCGGGCCCCAGCCGGGTTCTTGGGTTCGTCGGCTCCGTTGGGCCGCAGGGCCGTCAGTAGCCGTCAGCGGTCATCCGCGGTCGTCAGCGGTCACCGTCGGTCCTCCGTGGTCAGCGGACCGCCGGCAAGCACGGCTGTCACGACCTCGGTGCGGGATCGCATACCGGTGCGCGCGAACAACCGGGACAGGCGGTTTGCGACCGCGTCCTCACTGAGCCGCAGTACGTTGGCGATCTGGCGGTTGGTGAGGCCCTCGGCGAGCAGGGTGGCCAGCAGGTGCTCGTTTTCCGCCGTGGCCTGCTTGCGACCGGGCACGACCAGCCCGGTCTCGCGCATCGCGGCCCTGGTGTGGAAGCGCCACAGCGCGGCACCGGTCTCGCCGAACAGTTCGTACGCCTCGTGCAGCAGCGCCGCCGGGCCCGCGTTCGCGCGCGCGGCGGCGGTGAGCGTCACCGCCGTTTCGAACATCTGGCCGCGTTCGCGGGCCAGTTCGACCGCGTCGAGCAGCTGCCTGCGGGAGTCCGGGAGGTCCGGCCGCAGGACTCGGACGGACGTCAGCAGGTACAGCAGCCGTGTCCGTCCGCTGTCCATCCGCTCGGCCAGCCGCTCAAGGCGCTCCAGGCAGGCCACCGCCTCACGCGTGTGTCCCGCTTCCGCGTGCACCTCGGCGAGGGAGGCCCACAGCTCATCGGTGCCGTAGACGGATCCGCGGTCATCCGCCGCGCTCAGCCCGCGCCGCAATATCTCCTCGGCCCGGCCGAGGTCGCCGACGGTCCGCAGCACCTCGGCGTCGATGTGATCCAGGACGTGTTCGAGAGGCCCGTTCACCTCCCCGTTCCCCTCCCCGTTCACCTCCCCGCGCACGCTGCTGATCAGACGGCCGGCGCTGGTGATGCGACCCCTCGCGAGGAGAACGGCCGCCGTTCGGGCGGGGATCAGATGGTGCCCGGGGACCACGTTCAGCGCCCCGCCGTTGACCAGGAGCCGACGTGCCAGCGGGAGCGCCTCGTCCCACCGGCCCTCAAGGTGCCGCAAGAGGAACTGGCTGCAGGCAGGGAGCAGTTCCGCTGCCAGCCCTCGTGCGGCCAGCAGGGCCGTCGCCCGCTGCAGGTCGCCGGTGCCGAGCAGCACGTCGAGTTGGGCGATGACCATCGCGAACGACTTGCTGCGCGCCAGCTCCGGCGCCTCCGGCATGGTCAGTACGCGCATGAACCGATCTGGTCGGCCCAGCACGAACTCCGCGACTACGCCGAACAGTTCCAGCAACGCGTGGCTGTCAGGGGTGGTCTGCCATATCGGCTCGGTCTGCGAGAGCAGGGTGAGTGCTTCCTGCCATTTCTCCAACTGCCACAGTGCCTGGACACGGCCGGACACGGTGGCCACGGCGGGCAGCGGCAGTCCGTCCCACCAGGACGCGGCGCCCATCCGGGCCAGTGCCGGCCAGTCCTTCTCGGCGCTTGTCGACGCCACCAGCAGGGTGGCCGCTTCGTAGAGGTTCAGCGGGTCGAGGCCCTCGGCCGGGGCGGACACGATCCCCTCGGCCGCTGTCCGGGCCGTGGGGTAGTCACCGCAACCGTGGGCGGCCTGACCGCGCCGCAGTACCGACAGGCAGCGGGCGGACGGCTCCTCGATGAGGCGCACGGCCCCCAGGTACCACCGCAGCATCCCCCGGCGGTCGAGGTCGGGGTACAACGCCCTTGCGGCTGCTGTCAGTTCCGCCACCGCGCGTTCGGGGTCGACCAGGATTCCCGCTTCGGCGATCCGGTCCGGAAGATAGGTCTCCGCGTCCGCCTCGTCGAGAATCGCTGCCGCCGGTGTGTCGTGCGGGGCCCCGGCGGCCGACGCTCCCCCGCCCGCCCACAGCGCTCCCACCGCGGCCGCGGACAGACGGCTGCGCTCCAGCGGCCCCAGCCGCTCCCGGACGGCGTGTGCCATCAGCGGTACGCGGAACGTCCACCCCCGGAAGGCGGCTTCGTCCCGCCCGGGCAGTTCGTCCACGATGCCCTCGTCCACCAGACTGCGGATGCTGTGGCTGACAGCCGCGTCGGACAGCCCGGTTGACGCCGCGAGCAGCGCCGCGGCCGGCCGGCCGAGCGGCCACAGGACGCTCAGCGCCGAGGCCACCGTCCAGCAGGGCTCGCCCAGCGACCGCAGGGCTACGACGTACCTGTCGCCGTCCGGCAGCACCGGCGCCGGTGTTCCGACGCCCAGGAAGGCGTGGCCGTCGGCCATGCGTATCGCTTCCCGTCCCGTCCATTCGACGAGCAGGGCGTCGACTGCCCCGGGAATCCCACGGCTCAGTCGGTGGACCCGCCGTACCAGGCCGATGTCGGGCACCGCCCGCAACCGCCGCGCCACCAGGGCGGTGACATCCTCCGGTCCGAGGCGCGGCAGAACGATCGTGCGCGCCGCCCGGTTGCGGGCCAGCCGTTCCACGGCCCGGCCGGCCCGGGAGGACCGGGGGCGTCGGGATGTACGGTCCGACCCGGTGTGCCGCACCGCCGTGACCATCAGCCGGGTGCCGGGCAGAACCCGCTCGAAGTCGACTCTGCCGAGCAGGGCGAGGGATTCGGCGTCGGCATACTGAGCGTCGTCGACGACCATGGCCGTGGGCGCCGGCTGCGCCAGAGCGGCGGCGAGCGCTTCCGCCATCGCCGTGCTGTCGCCCTCTTTCACCGCGGTCAGCGCCGCCACCGCCGGCCCATGTGTCGGCCGAGACCTCGCCGCGGCGGGCCGGTGCTCCTCCAGGGCCATGACCAGTCGCAGGGCCAGGAGCAGAGGACGCTCGCCGTCATCGGGAACGCAGGCCACCGGCAGGACCGCGACCCCTTCGGCACGCAGCCGCTCGGCGGCGGCGCGCACGAACGCGCTGCGCCCGACGCCCCGTTCCCCCCGGACAAGCACCAGGCCCGGCCCGGTCGGATCGCGGAGGCTGTCGTCGACTTCCTCCGACTCGCTCTCCCGGCCGAGCAGGTCCTCGCCCGTTCCGTGGAAACGTGCGGACGTGCCGCCGAAGACCAACTCGGTGTCTCTCCGAGCAGCCACTGACTCCACCGTATCCTTGATCACACGTACCTGGCGGGCGGGCGCCCGCCTCGGGCCGAGCAGGCCGACCGGCCCCGGTCCAGGGTCTTGCCATCATGACCAACGTGCCGGAAGAGATGGTGGCTCGTCCGGGAAGTTCATGCGAACCCGCGGTCTCACCAAGCCGTTCGACGTGAAGAATAGGGGCAAACGAGGAGTCGTCGTGCAGCAGTACCGTTCCCCTCTGGTCGGCAGGCACGGCGAAGTCGAGGACGTGGCGGGAGTGCTACGTTCCGCCGGCGCCGCGGCGCGGACCCTGCTGGTCACCGGCGGGGCCGGAAGCGGTAAAACGGCAGTGCTGGGCGAGGCGCGGCGGGCGGCGGCCAAGGAGGGCGCCAAGGTCCTGCGGCTCGGCTGGGAAGGCGCGCAGGGCCCGGCCGGTACGGCCGCCCTCGCGGACGCCGTCTGCGGCGTACTCGCCACGATCCACGACAGTCGTCACCTGGCACGCGTCACCGTGGTGCGCCGGGCGCAATCGCAGACCGTCGGCCGGGGCAGCGAGGTGGCCCTGCTCTCCACCTTGGGCGAGGTGCTGGCGGACACGGCTCAGTACGTCCCGTTCGCCCTGATCGTCGACGACACCCATCGGATGCCGGATCCCACGGCCTCCGCTCTGGGGCTGCTGCTGCGCGCGTTCCGCCCGGCGGGTGTGCCGGTGGTGATGGCCGGCCGGCCGATGGGCCCGGGGCAGGTCAGCGGTGCGCGGCTGCCCGCGGCGGCCGACCGGGTGCTCGAACTGCCGCCGCTGTCGTCTGCCGAGGTCGGCGAGCTCCTCGTACGGCGGCTGGGCCGACCCGTCGAGCCCGACTTGGTGACGGCGGTGCTGCGTTCGCTGGGTCCGCTGGCGGGGAGCCCGGCGGCCGTGCTGTCGGTGCTCGCCTCGCTGGAGGAGCGCGGCGGCCTGCTCGAACTCGACGGCCGGATATGCCTGACCGTGCCGGAGGGTGGGCTGCGCCTCACCGCGGACGCCACCGACCTGGGCCGGCTCGGCTGGCCGGACGCGTCACCGGATGCCGGCACGGTCGGCATGGCGGCCGCGCTCGCCCGGCTGGCCGAGGGGGCCGAACTGCGGCTTGACGACCTGCACCGGGTGCGGCCGCTGGGCGGGCTGCCCGAAGCCGTCGGCCGTGCGCTGGACGACCTGGTCAGGGACCGGGTGGTGACCGTCGACCGGGATGGCGGAATAGCGTTCGCTGTTCCGGCACTCGCGGCGGCGCTGCTGACGCTGCCGGCCCGCCGAGACGTACGGTCGCTGCACGCCACGATCACCAGATCGGTGACCGATCGGCTGGGCGCCGCCGCGACGGGTGCCGCCCACCCGCGGCTGGCCGACCACGTGGCGGCGGCGGGGCCAACGCTCGGCGCCGCGCTCGCGGTGCCGCTGCTGCTGGCCGCGGCCCGTACCAGCGCGAAGCTCGACCGTTCCTGGGGGGCCCGCAGCTACCACTCGGCGTTGCGGCACCTGCCGCCGCACGACACCAGAACGACCGGTGTGCTGCGCGAGTCCGCGGCCCTGGGCCTGCGGTACGCCGACCATATCGGCGTACTCGCGCTCGGCGAGCCGCTGATCGCCTGCCTCGACGGGCCGCACGGCGGGGACCGGGGCGCTCTGGAATGGGTCACCCGGGCATGGACGCTGTCGGCGCTGCACGAGCATCGGTCCCCGTACACCGACGGTCATCGGTCCCCGCACACCGACGACGCCGACCCCCGATACGGCGCGGCGCTCGGGCGGATGCCCGTCGCCGCCGTGCTGGCGGGGCTCGGCGGACTGTACGGGATCGGCCCGATCACGCCGATGACATTCCGGCCGGGGCCGATGGCCGACCGCGTCCCGGACGCTGACCAGGAGTCCGGCTCCGGGGCCGTCCCGTCGCCTGCGGAAGTGCGGCTGCTGGCAGCCGCCGTGGGCGGCGGCGCCGAGTTCGAGCGCGCCCGGCGGGGGCTGCCGCGGGATGCCCTGGGCGAGGCGGCTCTGGACCGGCTGCGGAACGCCGCCGCGTACGGGGACCTGGCGGGTGCTCTTGAGGCCGTGCTCGGTGAGCGTTACGCCGGGGCGGGGCAGAGCACCGCCGTCCAGTACCACGCCATGGTGCGCGAGTACCTGGCGGGGCACTGGGACAGCGCGCTGTCAGGCGCCCGTCGGATCGAGACGCGGGGCCGAGCGGACGGCGCGGCCGGCGTCGGACAGCTGGCCCGGGCGCTGGCAGCCGAGATCCAGCTCGTGCGCGGGGAGTTCGGACACGCCCGCGAGTGGCTGGACCTGATCCCGGACTCCGTCAGCCATCCGCTGGTGGCCCGGGCGCGACTGGGTGTCCGGTACTGGTCGGGGCAGGGGGACGAGGCTTTGGAAGAGGCATGGCGCGAGGTGCGGCGGGCGCGTGAGAGCGGACTGCTCGCGGGCGTCGACAGAGTGTTGCTGCGGATTCTGTCGATCGCACTTGAGGGGAACAACCCAGGGGCGATGCGACGGACCCTGGAGGAAATGGAGACCCTGCACGAAGAGTCGGCCTCGCCCATGACGCGCGAGGTGGTGCTCCTCGGACGCGGCATGGTGCACGGCGACGCGGACAGCGCGCTGGCCGCGTACCGGCTGGCGCGGCAGCGAGTCGACGTGCCCTTGCGGGTGGACTGCTGTGGGTGCTTGGCGGAAGTCGGCGACGACCCCCAGCGGTGGCTGGCCGAGGCAACGCGGAGCGGGCACGCGCTGGGCATGGGGCGGCCCATCCGTAGTCGGCTCGGTGCGGCGGCGCGCCGGCGGAACGTTTCGCTCCCCAGGCGCCGGGCGGCCCGGGAAGGGCGGAGTGAGCGGGACGCGCGGCTGATCGCCATGGTGAGCGAGGGGTCCACCAACCGGCAGATCGCTGCCCGGCTGGCGTGCAGCGAGAAGACGGTGGAGCAGCGGCTCACGCGGCTGTTCCGGCGGACCGGGTGCCGTTCCCGGGTGGAGCTGGCCACGGCCTGGCTGGACGGCAGCCTCGCCCGGCAGGGGCTGGTGCCCGACGCCGGGCCACGCCGGCACGGCGGGGACGGGACGGAGCTCCCGACCGGCTGAGTCGCGGACGGCGCTCGCGACCGGCTGAGTCGCGGGCGGTGTTCCCGACCGGCTGAGTCGCGGGCGGCGCGGGCGTTGAACCGGCAGGCGGGATCTGTCGTTCCGCGGTCGCCGGACCGGTCGCCGGACCGGTCAACGCCGGCCACGGTCCGCCCATGCCTCAGTGGGGCAGTCACAGCTCGGACTCGTCCTTGGCAGAGCGCGGCCTGCGCAAGTGCACGGTGTCGAAGGCTCCCGCACCGTGATACGTGAACCTGACCGTCGGACTTTCGTGGTACGTGGCCCAGTCCACTCTGGGGTCGCGTTCGGCATCGTGCGGGCGTTCGGCATCGTGCCGGACCGTCAGGTGCCCCGGTGTGGGAAGTGGTTGGGGGGTGTACGGGGCATAGGCCGGGTACGGCGGTATTTCTGGGCGGTATGTGCCGTGCTGTCCTGCGGCCCTTTCCTCGTTGCCGCTCATCAACACGATGGTGACGCCGACGATGATCAGCAGGAGCCCCGGTATGGTCGCGGGCTTGATGTTCTGTCCCATGAGCCACCACGCGGTGAGCGCGGCCACGGGGGTCTCCAGCAGAAGCAGGATGCTCATGGTCGTCGCCGATGTCCTGCCGAGGGCGAAGTTCAGCGCGCCGAGCCCCAGAAGCTGCGGGAGGACGAGCAGCCCGAGCAGCGACCATTGCGTGGCTCTGTCGAAACCCGTCAGCGGGATGTCGGCCAGCCAGCAGACCAGAAGGAGTTCCATACCGCAGACCAGCGAAGTGAACGTCGAATACAGCGGTGTGCTCACATCCGCGCGCGACCGTTCGCTCAACGCGGTGTACCCGGCCTGAGCGAGGGCCCCGGCAAGGGCGAGCAGGTCGCCCAGCAGCGCCGTACCGCCGGACTCGATGTCGAGACCGGCGGCCGCGGCCGCTCCGACGACGGAGAGCGTGAGACCCGCCCATGTTCTGCGAGACGTCTTGGCGCCCTGACCCGCGGCGATGAGGGCCTGCCAGACGGGCTGGGTGGCGACGAGGGCGGTGGACATGGCGACCGAGGTCAGCCGGGTGCTCGTCATGAACGCCGCGAAGTGGAGAGCGAGCGCGGTGGCCGCGAGGAAGCCGAAGACCAAGGGCCGCCACTGTTCCCTGCGCAGGAGGGCGCGCTCGCCGCGCGCGACACGCCCCACCTCGCGACGGCGCAGCAGCAGGAGGAAAGGCCCGAGTACGGCGAAGCCCAGGCAGTTGCGCCAGAAGGCCATGGCGAGCGGCGAGGCGGAGCCGGCGGCGGTCAGCGGGGCGGTGGCCGAGATGCAGACAACGGTGACCACCATCGCCGCCACGGACAGCGGATCTATTTTGGTTTTCACGCGCTCGTACCGCCGTGCGCGGTCGATCGGAACGCTGCGGATGCCGCCTTTTCATTGCCGA
Organism: Streptomyces sp. NPDC042201; assembly: GCF_055582185.1. NCBI lineage: Bacteria > Bacillati > Actinomycetota > Actinomycetes > Kitasatosporales > Streptomycetaceae > Streptomyces > Streptomyces sp. NPDC042201. Next base: position 619,957 of record NZ_JBVJDS010000001.1, read on the forward strand.
TCGAGAACTCCAACCGCCCATGAACACAGGGTGACTTGCAGTCGCGAGGTCGGCCGATGCTTTCCGAGTCTTCCATCGCCGCTTTGACTCCGATTGAGCGTGGTGAGTTCGGTCCTGACGGTGTTTGTCAGGGGAGAGGGGAGGAAGCCTTCGATGAGGCTTCTTGACCGAACGAGATCGTAGGTGACAGCTGATGTGTCACCCGCACGGTTCCACGGCCTTCCAGCGCACGCTTGATGGGCGGCAGAAGCTCCCGCTCTGGACGGCGATCAAGCCGAACACCGCCGGTTCGCCGAGGACGCATAGCGCCGGGCGCCGCCATTTTGCCTGCTCAGAAGTCCATTGCTCGAAGCTGCTGGTTGAGGTCCGACCCGTCACCGATGTGGAGAACAGTTGCCGTCGAAGCCGAAAGGCGGCGATTTCTCCGACCGCGCTTCGCACCCACCCGGGTTCGAACTTGGCCCGTCTGTACAGCGTGCTGTGGACTGACGGGCAATTGATATTCCGTGAGGTGGTGCTCGACGGCTCGAAGGCTTCTTTGCGGCATGGAGCCCGGCTCACTGGGAAAGGTTCGCCGCGTCGAATATCCGGGCCGGGGTGATCTCGCCCTCGGCGTCGGTTCTGGTCTGGATGATGCTCCTGGCGGCGGGCCTCACAGCCGCGCGGTCGCGCGGTCGCCCGGGCCCGGTGCTGGAGCGAACGCACCACCCAGGGGCGTTGCCACCGGCGGCTCTGGTGCGCCGCCCGAATTGATCAGCCTCGGGTCGGACTGACCTGACGCGACGCGTCAGTGACAACCTGGTGCGGGTGAGCGGCCGCCTGAACGGGCGGGTCCGTCCGGCGATCCCGCTGCGTGGCGAGCAGCGTGATCGCGAGGACGACCTGTACCGCCAGGACGAATGCCTGCGTTACGGGCGAGTCGACGGTCAGCACAGCCATAGTCGCGTTGAAGCCGAGGTGAACCGCGATGGCTGCCGCGACTCCGGCACGCTCGTAGGCGTAACCGGTCAGCAACGCCACCGGGATGACGCTGAGCGAGAACATCAGACCACTCCAACTGATCAGACCGAATTCGGCCTGGACAGTTCCTTCGATGAAGAACAGCGGCAGATGCCATACCGCCCAGACGGCACCCAGCAGGAGGCCGGCCTGAAGACGGCTCATGGACGCGCGCAGGCGCGGGTATGCCGTGCCTCGCCAGCCGGGCTCCTCGGCCAACGGACCGGCGATCAGCATGCTGACGAAGAAAGGGACGATTCCGCCGACGGTCGAGATCAGTTCCTTGCCCTCGGTCACACTCACCCCGGTACCGCCCAGGAAGTCCGCGAGCAGTGCGCCCGCCACCACGGTCGCCGATGCCAGCACCAGCAGGGGCGGTGCCCAGAACAGCCGTATGCCCTGCCGGAATTGCACCGTACGAGCGGGTACGGGCTCCCGGCGGCGGGTGCGGCGAACGCGGACCACGATCGCGCCGAACACCGGGCCGAAGCCACCGAGCAGATAGGGAACGGCGGTGGGGGAGCTCGTCGGCGATCCGCCGAATGCGATAGCGATCAGCGAGAAGAACCAGGTCGTCGTGAATGTGACAGCGAAAAAGAGAGCGAGGCCGCTTTGCCGGCCGTAGGTGTTGCCGACCTCGACCTGCCGCAGCGCTTCGCCGCTCTCGGTGGGTCCGGTCCCGCTCTTCCGCTGGAACAGGTCCGCTGCCCTCTCCGCTGAGGCGCTCTCCGCGCCATGCCCATGACGCTACGGCCGGCAAAGGCCCGGCACACTGGACATACGGCCCGGCCGGAGGGTGGCACTGGATACACCCCGCGGACCGGCCAGGACCCGATGTCCTTCCTCCCGGTACTCGCGCAGCGACCGCGGCATCGCAGCCCGGCGCGCTGGTGTGCTGCGTCGTCGTGCAGCGGTCCGCGCGGTAGCAGCCGAATCGGCGCCAGAGGCGTCGCTCGTCGGGCTGTTGCCAAGCCCTGCCCGTGGCTCACCTGCCCTGCGGCAACGCCCACGCCTGGTGCTCCGCCGTGTGCGGCGCGCCGTCTCCGTCGAGATCGGCGACCCAGACGCCGACGCGGATCTCGCCGCCGGGTCCGACAGCGGGCGTCCAGGCGGAGGGCGGGAGGCCGTTGCGCTCCTCGTCTGTCGCGGAACTCCCGCGTTTGTCGCTGGCCCCCTGCGGATTCGTCTGTGATCGGTAACAGGGGTACCTCGTACGGGCGTTCGTATGTCTTCATGGGTGCACGGCATCGGCGGAGACAGCAAAGGGGCGGGCTGACATGGCAAGACATAAGGGAAGGGGATGGCACGGCCGGCTTCTCGCGGCGGCGCTCGGGGTGACAGCGCTGGCCGCTGCTACCTCAGTGTGGACCGCGCAGGCCAACCCCGTCGGAGGGCGGCAGCCGCAAGCGCGTGTCTCAGCGCCGGACGCCCGGCCCCAGGACCGGACCGTGGCCAAGGTGGCGGCGGACATCGCGCACGCCTCGGACCGCGGACCCCGGGGCGTCAACATCACCATCGACGACGGACCGGACCCGGTCTGGACGCCGCAGGTGCTGCAACTGCTGAAGGACAGCGGTGTGAAGGCTACGTTCTGCATGGTGGGCACGCAGGCCCAGGCGTACCCGGACCTGGTCAAGGAGGTCGTGGCGGCCGGTCACCGGCTGTGCAACCACACGGTCTCGCACGACACCACCATGGACACCAAGTCCGAGGCCTACCAGTCCCAGCAGATCCTGGATGCCGAACGCATGATCACCGAGGCGTCCGGAGGCGTCCGGCCGCAGTACTACCGGGCCCCGGGCGGTGCTTTCACCCCGTACAGCCGGCAGCTCGCCGCGTCCCGGGGGATGCGGCCGCTGGGCTGGAACGTCGACTCCAGAGACTTCGAGCGTCCCGGCGTGGACACCATGGTCGCCACCGTCAAGAGGGAGATCTCCGACGGGCCGACCGTCCTCTTCCACGACGCGGGAGGGGATCGCTCCCAGACCGTGGCCGCTCTGCGCGAGGTGCTGCCCTGGCTGAGGCAGCAGGGGTACGTCTTCGGCTTCCCCGTGCGGTGAGTGAGGCTCGCCCGCACCGACATCCAGACCCGGAACCCCCGGCACCAGCAGACAACAACCCTCGGTACCGGAGGAGTCGATCAGCGAGGCACTTCGCACCCTCAATACCCACGTGAATCGAGTTGAGGTGCTCACCTACAAGGAGCTGGTCGACAACGCCGAGCCTTCCCTGGGCAGCACGCCTTCGGCGTAGCCGCTACTCACCGACCGCTTCGACCAGGCGGGTGACGGGAATCGAACCCGCGCTCTGAGCTTGGGAATCACCCCCGAACTTCGGCCAGATAATGGCCTCTGACCTGGGGTGACGGTCGTTTGCAGCCGTTCGCTCAAGGCTTCGGTGAAGCCCCCGGTGACCGCTGTTTACCGACGCTAGTGGCACGTTGTGGCACGGCCTCGTTGTGCTGAGTCTTGGGAGACGGTCGGCCTGGTCGGGGAACTGGGCTCTGGTCCACCTGGATGCCCCGGCTCCTCTGAGTGAGCCGGGGAGGGTAGGTCCGTTGAGGCCGATGAGCTTTCCCGGGCCCCGGTCGGACGGGCGGATCAGCGCAGTCCGGCAAAGAGATCGTTCTCGGGTACGGTCGCGCCGGTGGCGTCCTTGACACGTACGAAGGTCTCCATGCCCATCAACTCGCCGAACCTCTCCCTGCCCATCTTGAGGAAGAAGATGTTCTCGCCCTGACTGGCGTGCGCGGCCAGCGCATCGAACTTCTGACCGCTGAACACGGTGGTGTCCACCCACGTGGTGATCTCGTCGTCGGGGAGGCCGATCTCGGCCATCGCGGCGGCCTCGGCAGGATCCGGCTCCGGCATGTCCTCCTGAAACTCAAGCATGGTCTCCCCGAACCGCTGCATCATCGAGCGGGGCATCGTCGTCCAGTACACCTTCGGTGTCAGCGCGGTCATCTCCAGCGCCGCCATCGTGATGCGGTGGGCCTGGATGTGGTCGGGGTGGCCGTAGAAGCCATTCTCGTCGTAGGTGACGACCACATCGGGTCGGTAGCGCCGCATGAGTTCCGCAAGTCGGGCTGCGCCTTCCTCCACGGGGGTCTGCCAGAAGGATCGGGGGGCGTCGTTGCTCGGCCAGCCCGTCATCCCGGAGTCGGCATAGTCCAGCATCTCCAGATCGCTAACCTTCAGGACGTCACAGCTCGCCTTGAGTTCTTGACGGCGTATCGAGGCGACGGCCGCCGGATCGTGGCCGGGATCGCCCGGCTTGACACCCCCCGGTCCGTCACCGCAACCGCCGTCGGTACACGTCACGAGAACCGTGCGGATGCCTTCCGCCGCGTACCGCGCGAGGACCCCTCCGGTTCCGGTGGCTTCGTCGTCGGGGTGGGCGTGTACTGCCATGAGCGTCAAGGGCCGGTCAGTCATGAAAAACAGTCCTCCTGCAGAACTACGTCTTGGTCCGAGTACGCGGCGGGCGTACCGCGATCCGGGGGCCCGGATCCTGGTGGGGCGGACGACCTCGTGGTCTCCGTGTTCCCCGCCCGTGCGGCGCCGGTTCCTCGGTTGCAACCGTGCCGGCCGGACCGGCTGTTCCCGGCGTGGCCGCTTGGCCTTCCAGGCGTCGGCGTTTCAACGCTAACGAGGTACGGGCGCGACCTGCACGTCTCAGCGCCACGTCGGATCCGACCTCCATCCGGCACCAGCCCTGAGATTCCGACACGAAATTTGAAACCCTACGGCGGTCCCGGGGCCCATTTCGCCTGGGGCAGACAGGAAGGGTCCACGAAGGACTGGCCATGCAGGGTGGGCCCGACGCCCTCGTCTTCGTGGGGGAGCGGGGTGCGGCCCTCCGGGCACCACTTTCGGCCGGAAATGGCCCACGGCCCGTGACGCGGTCGCCATGCCGAAGGAGCTTCGCTTCTACGACTTGCGGCACACCGGCAACACCCTCGCCGCCGACACGCGAAACGGCGCGCGGGTTTTGAGAGGTCTAGACGAGAAAGTTGGCCCAGGTCTCTGACCTGGGGCTTTTGTGTGGAGCGGGTGACGGGAATCGAACTCGCGCTCTGAGCTTGGGAATCACCCAGCACTGCGTAGGCTTGCCCGCCTCTGACCTGGGAAACGCGTCCCTGGGAGCGTGCCGCAGTGGCTTCGTTCGGGCCCCAGCTGACCGCTGTTCACCGTCCTGACTGGCACGTAGTGGCACGCCCATCCCCGGGTGGTCGGCTGAGACGCTGGTGGTCGGCCGAGAGCTGAGCGGGAGCGGCCGCGTTCGGTACGGCCGCAGACCCCGGTACGGCAGTGGGGCCCGGACCGTGCGTCGAGGCCCTGGCCCTGCCCCGTACGGTGCCGCCCTGCGACAGTGGTGCGTCAGCTCTGTGCGGTGTCGTCGCCCGTCCGCCCGGCGCCCTCGGCTGCGCCTGCCTTCTCGCGCATCCTGCGCACCAGCTCCGCCTTCTGGTCGGCGGCACCCTTGCGGTCGAGGTTGCGGTGCGGACCGTTGTTCTGCCGTTCGGCGCGGGACAGCCTCTTGCGCTGGCCGCCGCCCATGCCCACAGGGTTGTTGATGTTCTTGCTCACGGTCATGGGTTCTCCCGGAATGATGTGAAGTGATCTACGGATTCATCGGTGGGGGACGGGCGCGGCGACGTCGAGGGACGTCAGCAGGGCCCCATCACGCTCTCACTCGTAAATCGGCTTCCTGGCCTTCGGTCGAGTATGCGCCGTGCACGGACATGCTGGTCATGTATCAGTGCAAGCGCGAGACATCGATCCCGAACTCCCCGATCGCCCGCGCCCCGACCGTGCCGCCATGGTCTCCAGCTGCGGGGCAATCGCGTCCAGCGCCCGGCCACCTACGGCAGGAACCCTTGTACCGCTCGGCAAGAGCATCCCGGATGTCGAGCGGCTTACCGGCCTTCAGCGCGTGACGATCCCCGGGGCGGGTGCCCGGCCGGGCCGCGGGACGGCCGGCGCGAGGCCCGCGCTGGTAAGGTTGGGTCACGCTTGCAGAGAGCCTGGGCCCGTGCCGGACAAGGTACGGGCCCCGGTCCGTTCAGGGCGCCGAAACGAGGAACCCCCAATGAAGGCGAAGCAGCCGGCCTCCGGCCGCTCCGGACCCGGCAGGTCCGACCAGGGGAGGGCCCCGCGGGGCGAGCTCTCGGTGCCGGAGACACTGGCGCCTGGCCTCCCGCCGGCCGGCTCCTTCGCGGAGCTGGAACTGCCGGTCGAGCTGATGGGGGTGCTGGCGGGGCTCGGGATACGGGAGCCATTCCCGATCCAGGCGGCCACCCTGCCGAGCGCGCTGGCCGGCCGGGATGTCCTCGGCCGCGCGCGGACCGGCTCGGGAAAGACCCTCGCCTTCGGGCTTGCGCTCCTCGCACGTACGGCGGGCCGGCGCGCCGAACCGAAGCGCCCTCTCGCGCTGGTCCTGGTGCCGACAAGGGAACTCGCGCAGCAGGTGAGCGATGCGCTGGCTCCCTACGCGGAGGCGCTCGGGCTACGCTCGGTGACTGTGGTCGGCGGGCTGGCGATCGGCCGGCAGGTAGCGGCGCTCCGGGCGGGTGCCGAGGTCGTGGTGGCGACGCCGGGACGGCTGGCCGATCTCGTCGCCCGGCGGGACTGTCACCTGGACCGGGTGCGGATCGCGGTGCTGGACGAGGCGGACCAGATGTGCGACATGGGTTTCCTGCCGCAGGTCTCGGAGACCCTGGACCGGACGCCCCCCGGCGGGCAGCGGATGCTGTTCTCCGCGACGCTCGACCGCAACGTCGATCAACTGGTCAGGCAATATCTGAGTGAGCCGGTGTTCGCCACGGTCGATCGGGCGGAGGGCTCGGTCGCGACGATGGAGCACCACGTACTGAACGTCCATCCCGCCGACAAGTACGCGACAGCCACCGAGATCGCGGCTCGGGACGGGCGGGTGCTGATGTTCCTGGACACCAAGCACGGCGTGGACCAGTTCACCCGCCACCTGCGGAGCAGCGGCATACAGGCGGGTGCTCTGCACAGCGGGAAGTCGCAGCCGCAGCGCACGCACACGCTGGCCCAGTTCAAGGACGGCGAGATCACGGTGCTGGTGGCCACCAACGTCGCTGCCCGTGGCATCCACGTCGAGCACCTGGACCTCGTCGTCAACGTGGATCCGCCCTCCGACCCCAAGGACTACCTCCACCGCGGCGGGCGCACCGCGCGTGCCGGGGAGTCCGGCAGCGTGGTCACGCTGGTCACGCCCGGCCAGCGCCGGGACGTGAACCGGATGATGTCGGATGCCGGGATCCGGCCCACGGTCGCTCAGGTTCGCTCCGGCGAGGAGAGGCTGACCAGCATCACAGGCGCGAAGCGCCCGCCGGTGCAGGACGGGGCGAAGACCGGCAACGCGGCGTTCCGGGGTCTGGGTACCCGCGCGGGCCGCCCGCCGAAGGAATCCCGCAAGGCCGCGGAGGCGCGCACGATGGCGGAGGCCCGCAAGGCCGCCCGAGCGCGCAGGGCCCACTGACGGGCGGTACGGCCGTCGCGGTCGGGAGACACAAGGAGGCACCCACTGCCTCGCATCGAGTGGAGCGTCAAGGAGTTCCGATGGCGAACAGGGTCCATCAACCACATGAGGACGCCGAGTTCGAGTTCATCCTGGCGAGGGCGGACGTGCCGGTGCTCGCGTACTTCCACGGGGTGTGGCCCAAGGCCGCGGCAGCATGCAAGGAAATGGATCCCCTGGTGCGGGAGGTGGCCGACGCCTACGAGGGCCGACTGATCGTCGTGCGGGCCGACATCGCAAGGTGCCCCGGCCCCGTACGGCGGTACGGCGTCACCGGCGCGCCCTCCTTCGTGCTGATCGATCGGGGCGAGGCGATGGTGGACAGGAGCGGTCCGATGTCCAGGACAGCGCTCGGGGAGTTCCTGGACGCCCACCTGTGAGCAGGCCGCATACCGGCCGGCGAGGTTGTGCCCGCAGCGACCGGCCCGGGCACCATCGTGGCCGCAGATGTACAACTCTTCACCGAAACCGGCGAGTGCCCTGGTGAGGTCCTGGTGCTCGCGCAAGGCGGCTACCCGTCGTGGCTGGAAGTCTGCTCATCGAACGACGAGATCGAAGTGAACCTGGGCGCCGCGCGTCGGTGGATGAGCCACCCCCGTGATCACGGAACGCCGGCGTCCAGCTCTCTCGAATCAGGACCTCACCACGATTCAACCGACATCACGAGTTCAAGTTCAGTAGCGGACAGGCCTGAGTGACCGCAACTTCCGGGTGCTGATTGCCGGCGCCGGTACTTGGTGCGGGGGAGCATCCGTATCTGTACCCGCAGGAGAACGGCGATTTCAGACGTCCGAGCCGCCGCGCGTTGAGGATCAAGGCCTCTACGGCTCTGTTGGCTCGGTCGGGGCCCCGATCCAGGACCCGGAACCTGCGACGGAACTCGTACTCGGCTCGGGTCTCGTCGGCATCTCCGGCACGGAGCATGAGACGGCGGTGTGTCGCCTCAGGAGACAGGCCGTCGAACGGTAGCGGAGAGCCCTGGCCAGAGCGAAGCCAGCCGACACTGCGAACACCCATTCCGCGAGATTCGGCACCACACCCAACGCCCGTCTCACTGAAGAGGAAGCGACACCATGTCTGACCGGACCGCCGTGATTCTGCTCGCCTGCACTGTAGTGATCACGGTCGCCACCCTCGCCGGGGCCGGAGCCGGCTACCTCGCCCGCCGCGACCATGCTTCCTACCCCACGGCCTTGAACCGCGCCGCCATCGCCTTCAGCGGAACCCTCACCCTGGCCGCCGTCTGTGCCACTGCTTTGGCGTCACTGATCCAGTGAGGTTGCCGTTGAGATACGGCTTCTTAGCTTAAGGTCCGCACCAGCCGCACCACCTGAGCGCGAACCCGAACGGGACGCCGCACCACCCCGGCCAGTTCACGGAGGTCAGCCGGCGTGCCGATCCGGCGGACCTGGTTGCCGCCGAACAAGGATGATCTTCTGGGAACTCGCTTCCACGAACGGCACGTTGAACGGATGCCCACGACCCCGCAGCCACCTTACGCGTGCCACGGGTCAGCCACGCCGACGGAAAGGATTCAACACATGGACGACATCTTCGGGGAACTCATCGAGGAGATTGCGGAAGAGACGGCCGAAGAGATCGGCGGCGAGGTCGCCGAAGAGGTCGTCGAAGGACTCTTCGACTGACCAGGCGTCCATGGGATGCGGCAACGGTCCGACCTGCACCGCATCCCATGGACGAAGACGACGGCGTCGGTGGCACAGAAGACGGGCGCCTCCCGAACTGCGAAAGTCGTGGCAGGCGTTTCCAACACGGCCTGACAGCCATTGCACAGTCGATGGAACGAGAAGGCGCCCACCGGCCGGGCCCGGGCTGGCCGACCGAGCAGTTGTGGTGTGCGGGCCGGACGCTGGCGACACCCGTACATCTCGTTCAGCGACCTTGACACGCCCCGCGCCGTCGAGGCCCGCCGGGCGGCCGGCACCTGGACGGCATGCCACGCCTTCGCCGACCGTCACCTGCCCGCCCTCCCCTTCCACCACTTCGCCGAGCGGGTCATGGACCCTGGAGCCCGAACACGCCAGGGAGGCGACCGTGGCCAGCTTCCGTGAACAGCCCCTGATCCACGCGATCGAGGCCGACCCCGCCCTGGAGGAGAGGTTCACCTCCGACCCTGCCTTCCACTTCGACGAGGACCTGGAGACCTACGTGGCCCGCCATGTGGCCGCCGTGCTGTCCATCCCCGCCTTGCTCACCCTCGACGGGCGGTGGGTGGAGGGCGGCGGCCCCGACTATGAGCGGATGTTCAACGCCTACAGCGGTTGTCTAGTGCTGTCAAGTGTCTCTGCAGGTCAATGCGTTGATGCCGTGTAAGGCACGTTAGTCATGTAGCTACGTACGTGAGTCGGGGAGACGTTTGTTGGTGGGTACAGGAGGTGGCTTGGTGTTCTGAGGGTGATGTCGCTTGTTTTGAGGGCAGTTGGGGGCTTGCGGTGGGACGATCGGCGTGTCTCTTCCCTCGGGGGCCCGGATGCAGCTCCACCAGGCCCTCACCGATCTGGAGGAGCCTCTGGCGAGCGCCTCTCCGGGTGACGTGGGCGCGGTCCGCTTGGACGAGCAGGGGAAGCTGGTGATCCCGCCGCTGTCGGCCGAGGACATCCCGGCCGAGGCCAAGAGCGCCCGAGCCGGCCGAAGCCGACCCGGGCGTCCAACCAACACACGTGTACAGGCCCTACTTGACGGTCCGGTAGGCCCGGTGGATCGTCTGCTTCAGGGTGTTGCCGGCCGCGTCCGTGAGCGTCACGCGCAGAGAGACCGTGCCCGCCTTCGCCGGGTGGCGCAGGTCGAGGCGCTTGCCGTCGACCGCCTTCGCCGGGTGCCAGGTCCGGCCGTCGTCGTACGAGACGGAGAAGGCCAACTTGCGGGCGGTGCGCGCGGTGGCCGCGCCCTCGACCGTGAACGGGACAGAGAAACGCGTACCCGCCTTGGCCGTGCTCTCCGTGGACAGCCGGGGCGTGAAGCGGACCACCGACAGCGGCAGCCGCTGCCCGACACCGGTGACGTGCGCGGAGGTGAAGGTCCACTCGGCGGTGACCCGGGTGGAGACCGAGGAGAGCGTGGTGGGGCGGGAGACGTCCGTGGTGAGACGGAACGTGCGCTTGGCGGCGGGGAGTTCGTACGAGACGCCGGCCAGGTCCGTGTTCGCGGCGAAGATCTTCGTGCCGCCCGCGTAGAGGGTGCTCCTGGCCTTGCTGTAACGGGAGTCGCCCACGTGCCCGGCGCCGTCGGAGAAGAGCGGAAGGTACGCCATGAAGGTGTCACCGACGCGGACCGCGCCCGGACGGTCCTCGTTGCCGGTGAGCGGGCCCGTGAGATGCGGGCCGAAGACGCCGGTGTTGAAGCGCTCGGTGTACTGCTTGCCCGCGCTGTACGCCCGGGGGTTCGCGGTCCACTGGCCGGCGTCGTACACGGTTTCGCCGTCGGCGTCCGTGCCACTCGTCTGCCACACGGAGTACTGCCACCGCACGCCCGGCAGAACGTAGTCGGTGAGGGTGGCGGGCAGGGAGAACTCGGTCGGGTTGAAGTCGGCCCAGAATCCGCCCCCCGGCGTGAGGGGCGCGGCGACGAGCGACCCCTTCTTGTCCTTGGCGGGCTCACCGACGGGGATGGTGACCTTGGCGAACTGCGAGCGCTTCAGGTTCGCGGTGAAGCCGGCCAGATCGCCGGTACGGTTCATCGCCGGCCGGTAGCTCGTACCCCCGTGCGTCCAGGTGCCGTTGTACTGCGCGAACGCCTCGCGGGCGGGCAGCCGGGCGCCGAACTGCCCGACGCGCAGCTTGCCGAAGCTGCCCATCTCGTACGTGGTGACGCTCTGGATCCGGTCGATGTCGAACCCGTAGTTGAAGGTGGCGTCGGTGTGCTTGGCCCTGGCGTCCGGCACGGTGATCCGGACCGGTTCGGCCTTGCGGGCGTCCATGACGAGGGTGGTGTCACGGGTGAGCGAGAACTTGGGGTTGAGGAGGAGGGCCAGGTCCCCGGCGTCCGGGGTCGCGCCCGTGTCGATACGGCCTTCGAGGCTGTAACGGCCCCTGGGCAGCCGCACGGTGAACTCGCCGTCCGTGTCGTCCGAGTAGTCGTTCCAGATCTCGTTGTCCAGCCCCTGCACCCCGGTCTGGGACCGCCCGGCGGGCTTCCCCCTGAGGTCGAGATGCCTGACGGTCAGGTCGTACGACTCGACTTCGCGCTGTACGCCGACACCGGTCCGTACGGTGATGCCGGCGCCGTCCGTCGCGGTGACCGAGCCGCCGAAGCCGCCGTCGGCCGTGCCCGCGCCGCTGTCGGCGGTGACCTGGGCGGTCGCGGTGCCGCCCGCCGGGACGGTGAGCCGCTTCGGCGAGACCTCGAACATGCCCTCGGCGGCGGGCTTTCCGTCCTCGCCGTACACCTCGGTGGTGAGGTCGAGGGTGAGGAGGCGGTCGCCGTCGTTGCGGTAGGTGACGGTCTTGGTGACCGGCTTGTCGTCGGTGTGCGGCCACTGCTGGGTGGGGAAGCCGAGGGTGGCCGGGCTGGTGGTGAGTTGCTGGCCGAGGGCGCGGACGATGTCCGTACGGCCCGTGCCCTGCGCGAACGCCGAGACACCGGCGGTCGGCTTGGCCGACGCGGTGAGCGCGGCCTTGAGGCGCTCACCGGTCCAGTCGGGGTGACGCTGGGCGAGGATCGCGGCGGCGCCCGCGACATGCGGGGTCGCCATTGACGTACCGCTCATCGACACGTAGCCGTCGGCGGCCGGGTCGCCCTCCGTGCCCTCGGCGGCCTTCGCGGCGACGATGTCGACGCCGGGGGCGGTGAGGTCGGGCTTGAGGGAACCGTCCGCTGTCGGGCCGCGGCTGGAGAACTCGGCCATCGCGTCGGCACGGTCCACCGCGCCCACGGTGAGCGCGGCGGCGGCGCTGCCCGGCGATCCGACGGTTCCGGCGCTCGGGCCCTCGTTGCCGGCGGCGATCACGAAGAGGGCGCCCGAGGAGGCGGACAGCTCGTTCACCGCCTGCTCGACGGGGTCGTCACCGGGGCTGTCGGGGCCGCCCAGGCTGAGGTTGACCACCTCGGCACCCTGCGCGACGGCCCACTGCGCGCCGGCGATGACCCCGGACTCCTCGCCGTAGCCGCCGTCGTCGAGCACCTTGCCGCTGATCAGCCGGGCGCCCGGCGCGACCCCCTTGTACTTGCCCCCGGAGTGCGCGCCGGACCCCGCGACCGTGGACGCCACATGCGTGCCGTGACCCACCCGGTCGACCGTGTCCGCCGCCTCGGAGAAGTTCTTCGCCGCGTCGATACGGCCCTTCAGATCCGGGTGCGTGCCGTCAACTCCGGTGTCCAGCACGGCGACCTTGACGCCCGTGCCGTCGTACCCCGCCGCCCAGGCCTCGGGGGCGCCGATCTGCGCGGTGCTCCGGTCGAGGGCCGCCTCGACCTTCCCATCGAGCCAGATCTTCTCGACCCGGTCGGCGGCGGCCGACCTCTCCCGCGCCGTCCCCCCGCTGCCGGTGAGCGTCTCCCACAGGTCGGCGCCCTCGGACTTACGGGCCTTCAGCGCGTCCCCGTTGACGCTGGGCAGGTCCCGGCTGACCCGGGCTCCGGCGGCGGACAGCGCGCTCGGCGCGAGGGTGCGGCCCTTGGCGTACGTCACGATCAGCGGGAGGTCGGGGCGGGCCACGTCGTCGTAACCCCACTTAACCAGCTGCGTCACGTCGAACAGCCGCCGGTCGGCGGTGCCGTTCGCGAGGAGCCGCTCGGCGTCACGCGGGACGACGTAGGTGCCGTCGGCGCTCCGCGCTATTCGGAAGGCGGTGCCTTCCCGACCCTTGCCGGGCCGCACACCGGTGACCTGTCCGGTGGCGTCCAGCGTGACCCGGTCACCGGTGACGAGGGTGACTGTCCTGGCCTTGCCGAGGGCGCGGGCCGTACCTGCCGTACCGCTGTCGAACTGTGCGGCCCCGGATTCCGGGGCACCGAGCAGGGCCGAGGTAAGGGCGGCGGCGACGAGCACGGCGAGAGCGGAAGCCTCACTCGCTCGCCTCTTACGGTGATTCAAGGCATGCCTTTCTCTCTGGACCTTCGGGCATGGCAGAGCAGCCCGGCGGACGGGACAAAGAAACAGAGGGGAAAGACGCGCCCCTTCGCAAAGGGGCGCGGGGCGTACGGACTCAGACGAGCCGCTTACGACCCCAGAAGAAGAGGAACGCCACGACACCGGCGGTCAGGGCGAACAGAATCGACGCCCCGAACCACTGCATGGCGTTCATCTGCGACAGCGGGAGGTACTGCACCGACCAGCCCACGACATCGGCCTTGTCCAGGCACACCTGCCGTGCCGCGTCGGTCTGCGACCCCGAACAGGTGCCCCAGCCCACCAGATCCCCGCTGCCGGTGACATACGACTGGTCGATTTCGTAAGCGCCGTGGGGGAGCGACGGGGACACGTTCTCGCCCATGACACCCTTGTTCGTCGTGACCGTGACGACGTTGCCGAGCGACAGCAGAAAGTAGCCCCAGACGAGCTGGAGGACGACGGTGAAACCGAAGGTGACCACCATGGCCGTCAGCGTGCGCCGCAGCACCACACCGATCGCCACCCCGCCGAAGACGGAGAAGAGGGTGAGGGCGACAGGCACCGGGCCCGTCGTGTTGAACGCGTCGCCCGAGGTCCAGTCCATGACCTGGGCCTCGGACTTGACGGGGTTCCACCACCAGCCGAACACCGCCGACAACACGCCCGTGCTCACCACGACCACCAGTCCGGCCAGCGCCAGCTTCGTGGCGAGCCAGCGGGTCCGGCTCGCGGACTGGGCGGCGACCAGCTTGGCGGTGCCGTTCTCCAAGTCGCCCGCGATGAGCGGGGCGCCGAGGAAGACACCGAGCAGGACGGGTATCGCCTGGAGACCCATGGAGACGAAGGAGAACGCGTCGTTGTACTGCGGGAACCTGCCGCCCGCCTCGTCGAGGCTCTTGCCGGGATAGCCGTAGCCGTCGAGGAAGTCGACCAGCTGGCCGCGCTGGTAGACGATCCAGGCCACGGAGAGCGCGGTGGCGGCGAGGATCGTCCAGAACGCGGCCCGGTGCTGGCGCCAGACCAGCCAGGTCATACCGCTGAGTCGGGGGCGCCGGTTGGCCTCCGTGGTGGTCGCGTTCAAGGTCCCGTCGGTGGTCCCGTTCATGGTCCCGTTCTTGCCGTCGCTCGTGGAGCCGGTCGAGGTGCTGGTCGAGCTGCGGGTGAAGGTGCTCATGCCGCCACTGCCCCGGTGCCGAACTCCTGTCCGTGGACCTGGGCGGTGAGGGTGATCAGCGGTGGTGCGTCGGGTGAGCGGAGATAGGCGAGCAGGAGTTCCTCCATGTTCGGGGCGTTTATGGCCCAGGGGCCGGTGACCGGGCCCTCGGGGCGGATGAGCGCGGTGAACTGCCGTCCGCTGGTCCGGGACTCGACGAGGGTGTGGTGCCCGAGGGCGAGGGCGGGAGGCATGCCGTCACCCTCCTTGGCGCCCGTGACCAGGGTGTGCATGGACATCAGCTCGTCCACGTCACCGGCGAGGCGCACTCCGCCGCCGGAGACGACGACGAGGTAGTCGCACACGTTCTCCAGTTCGGCGAGGACGTGGGTGGACATCAGCACGGTGGTTCCGCGCTCGGCGGCCTCGGCGAGGAGGGTGCCCATGATCTCGTGGCGCACGACCGGGTCGAGGTCCGACATCGGCTCGTCGAGCATCAGCAGGTCGGGGCGCTTTCCGAAGGCGAGGGCGATGGCGACGCGGGTGCGCTGGCCTCCGGAGAGGGTGCTGATCTTCGCGTCGAAGGGCACGTTGCCCGCGCGGATGATGTCCTCGGCGGCGCGCTGGTCCCAGCCGGGGTTCAGCTCCCGGCCCAGACGCAGGGTCTCCGCCACGGTGAAGCGGCGGAACAGGGGCTTCTCCTGGGCGAGGAACGCTGTGCGCCGACCGGACTCCACCGAGCCCGGAGCCTCACCGAACAGGCTGATCGAGCCGTTCGTCGGCTGCAGGACATGGGCCGCGATGCTCAGCAGCGTGGTCTTGCCCGCCCCGTTGGGCCCCACCAGGCCGCAGATCCGTCCCGCCGGGAGCCGGAAGGAGCAGTCCCGCAACGCCCAGCCCTGCCGGTAGCGCATCCCCAGCCCGTACGCCTCGATCGCCGGTTCCCCCGCGTACATACCTTCACTCACCTGTGCTCCTAGTTGTCGTGGCCCCCGTGGCCCCCGTGGACCCCGTTGCCGCCACGTTCCCGGCGGCGTAGTGCTTCTCCATCGCCGACGCGACCAGCGCGGCCACGTCCTCCTGCTCCAGACCGGCCCCGGCCGCCTTCGACATCCACGCCACCAGCTCCGCGTACAGCGGCGAGTCGGTGCCCGTCCCGGGGCGGCCCAGCGTGCGGCGTACGAAGGTGCCCTGGCCCGGTCGCGGTTCGACCAGGCCCTCGCGCTCCAGCTCGCGGTACGCCTTGAGGGTGGTGTTCGGGTTGACCGTGCTGGTCGCGGCGACCTCCTTGGCGGTGGGCAGCCGGTCACCCGGCACGAGTACGCCCAGCCGGAGGGCCTGCTTGGTCTGCTGCACGATCTGCTGGAAGGCGGGGACCCCGCTCCGCCTGTCGATGCGGTACTCCACGATCACCACCACCATTCCACTACTTGATTAGTGGAATGATGATGGAAGGGTGTGAGGGCGGTTGTCAATGCCGACCGGGGACGAGGAGAAGCGGGTGGGAGGTACGCTGACCGTCTTTTTTTGGGACATCAGCGGACAGGGAACAAGGCATGTCCAGCAAGAGACGCCTGATGGTGGCCGGTCTGACGATGGCCCTCATGGCCGGGCTCGGCGCATGCGGAAGCGGAAGCGGGCAGAACGACAACCCATGGGAGGACTCCACCGCCGGCGGGGGCGGCAGTGGCCAGCGCGACGAGGGCCACGACGACGACCAGGGCACCGCGCCGGACACCGCATCGGAGGCGGCCACCGTCACCGGACTCCGCGACGCCGTCCGCCACGTCTCCAGGAAGACCACCAAGGTCACGCGCCCGCACACGGTCAGGAAGTGCACGTCCACCGCGGGCTCCCGGAAGTGCAAGAACGTCCGCAGCGGCACCGAGACGTACACCCGGGTGATCCGCCAGGAGCGCTGGTGCGTGAGCCTGAACGACGTGGACGGCGACACCTCCAGGGGCACCGTCTGGTACCGGGTCACCCACGCGACCTACACCGAGGCCGCCGCCACGGACCGGCTCGACCCCATGAAGTTCACGCCGGAGGCCACCGACTGCGTCCAGTGACGCCCCGTTCCCCCAATTAGACAGTGAGTCAAGTACTCAACCGTAATCTTCCAGCTGTTAACCGCGGTAACCGACCAGTAGGTACGGTCCTGCCCGCTTGGCGAGGTGAGCGAGGAGTTCCGAGTGGGCCGGAGCGAGGTCTAGTGTCAGGACGCGCAGCGCCGTGCTCCGGCGGGCGTTGGGGGTGAGGCCGTCTGCCAGGCTGGTGATCGCGGCGAGGCCAGGGGTGAGGTAGTGCCGGTCGATGCACAGGCCGAACGCGTACACGGCGAATCCGCCTTCCGGTTGTGGTGCGGTGCGTCCCGCGGTTGCTCGACCCCTCGGACCGCGCTGGCGCATCATGATCTTCCTGGGCGCCTTCGCGTCCTCCGCCCCGAAGAACTCGCGGAGCTGCGGCGCGGTGACATCGACCTCGACGAAGGCGTCGTGTGGATCAGGCGAGCCGCACCGGAGCTGACCAACGGCCAGAAGGTCGTGGGAGCACCGAAGTCGCGCGCAGGGAAGCGGGCGATCTACCTGCCCGACTTCGTGGTGCCCGAGCTGCGCCGCCACCTTCAGTGGTTCGCCGAGAAGGAACCGGACGGACTGCTCATCGTCGGCGAGCGCGGAGCCGCCTTGCGACGGTCTTCCTTCGGGCGTAAGTGGCGCAAGGCGCGGACCGCGGCGGGTCTGCCGGACAGCTTTCGCTTCTACGATCTCCGCCACACCGGCAACACCCTGGCGGCAGACTCGGGCGCGAAGCTCAAGGACCTCGTGGTCCGGGCGGGCCAGTCCAGCCCCAAGGCACAACTGATCTACCAGCACTCCAAGAAGAAGCACCAGCGCAAGCTCGCAAAGAGCATCGACGCCGAAGTCCGGCAGCAGCGCGGTGAAGCAGCCGAACAGGCTCAGGCGGAGACACGGAAGCACCCCGGCTGAGGTCGTGGTGGCCTCGTCCGTCGCGGCGTGGCGGAGGCGGGACCGCTTATCCAGCAACAGCGGTCCTGTCTCCGCTCCATGCCCCCGGCGGAGTTCGCGGGAAGCGGCATTGCCTTCGCAATGCCGCAACGCCTCACGCTCCTGTGACCCAGTTCACAGGAAATGCGTCTCGCCATTCGAGAAGTCCGGCGCGGGAAGGCTCGCGCATCGCGCGGGAGGTCGCCGAAACTGGGCTTCTGCCAGCAGAAAGGGCTGGTGGAGGGCTGGCGGGACAAGAAATGGTCTAGACAACAAAGGAGGCCCAAGTCGCTGACTTGGGCCTTCGTCGTGGAGCGGGTGACGAGAATCGAACTCGCGCTCTGAGCTTGGGAAGCAACGGCGCCTAGAAGCACCGCAGTGCTCTGACCAGGGATTACTTGGGCCTGCGAGGGGTACTGGAGCCGGTTGCATTGACCGCTTCTGACCCTGGTGTACCGCCCTGAAGGGCTGGGATGGGGCTGGCCGCGCCTCGGCGGCTACGAGGGGAACGCGGGTGGCCTTGGGCCGGTACGTGCATCTTGGAACCCGGCTTGCCCCGGTCCACGGGGCTCGGGCCTGTGAGTTCGCCCCCTTTCTTTAGCCCGGACGTGCGCGGAGTCGAGGACCACGCGGGAGAGGTCGAGCAGGCCGCACTCGTCGATCCTGTCGATGACGGCCTCGTGCAGGCTCCCCCAGACACCTGCCCTGGACCAGATCACGAAACGCCGATGGGCCGTCGACTTCGAGATCCCGAAGCACGGCGGCAGAGCCCATCCGGAACAATCCAACTCCACGTACCCCGCCCCATGCATAGCCCAACGAGCCGTCTCCACATGGGACACGGTCTAAATAGGACAGGCCCATTCTTGAAAGGGTGCCAGGCGCGATCAGCTACTCGGGTAGCGTGTCGTGCAACAACGAATGACTCGGCCTGACTGTTTTCTCAGGCGACAAGCAGGCTGGCTTTCTATCGTTGGGCGACGCCGCCGATCCAACCCGTGACTCCGAGGCAGCTGTTCAACGTGTGACCAGATACCGCGGCGAAAGCTACGTCGGTCCTGTCGATGGTCCTCATGTCTTTCAGGCGCGGGTCCATGGCGCGGAGGCCGCCCGGGTGGAATCCCACCTGGGCGAGCTGCTGATCGATTGCTTCGTCATCGCTGTGTCCCCAGCGGTTGCCCGTGTGGATGTCGAGTCCGAAGAGGATGCCGTCGTCGCGGGCGATGAGCAGGCGTGCGTCTTCGTCGGTGAAGCAGGTGCTGTGGACGGTTCCGCATCGTTCGGAAAGTGCCTGCATCACGCGTGGTGTGCAGCCGATCCATCCGGTTTCGCCGTTGGTCTCGATGGTGATGGACCAATCGGGGGAGACGGCGCGGGCGGCGAGGAACCCTGCTTCTTCGTCGTGAAGATCGGAGAGGATGTTACTGACGGGAGCGGCCTGGGCGACGCCGAGATGGTGGAGGAGATCTTCTGGCGTGGTGGGGGCGAGGGTGAACGCTGCCATGCCGAATTCACGGTAGATGAAGTGTAGGTCCACGGTGCTTGTCCTCAAGATACAGAAGAGCCGCGCCAGGGTTGGCGCGGCTCTTCAGCTTATCTACCTGGTGCGTCGGGGTTAGGTGACGCGCACGTAGAAGGTGTCGTTCGAGTCGTCCGGGAACGGGAGCGTGGGGTCCCAGGCCAGAACGCGGTCAGTTCCGTAGAAGCCCGAGAGGCTACCGCCGGCGGACTGGTTTTGCGTGGTGTCGACAGCGCGGACGGAGAAGTCCCAGTTCGTGCTGGCAGCTCCCTCGAGGGTGGAGCGGAACGGGTACTCATCGCAGTCCTGTCCCAGGGTGGGCCGCAGAATTGACGGAAGACCCGTGGTCGCGTACTCGCCCGTACTGCTGCAGGCCGCATCCTTGTGCGCGGTGTTCGTGTTCATGACGGACAGGTGGAGGCTCTCGGTCAGCCGGTGCAGACCTTCGTTCCCCCACGTTCCGTCGTACTCCCCCGGGAACTTCTTGAGGGAGCCGCTGCTGGGGTAGGTGCTGTTCGGGCTGGCGAACGCGTCCTTGATGTGCTGCGCGACTCCCTTGTTCGGTGAGTCCGTGGCAGTGGAGTACGCGAGGAACGGCACCGCCTCGAGGAACACGCACGACTCAGGTCTCGTGAAGCGGATCGCGGTACGCGGCGCGCATGGCGCGTCCCGTGCTGCTGCCAGGGCGGACCGCGTGGCCGGGGTCACGGTCGGTGGGTGCGGAGCGGGGGGCCTCCGTCGGCTGCCGAGCTCGAAGACGTAACCGCGTTTGCTGTAGGAGTCTGCCTCCTAAGACGTACGCGCTCACGGCTCGTTCGTGAGCTTGTCGCATCTCTCGTTCAGCGGTCTCGGACCAGCTACCGCCGCCAGCCGGCAAGTTCACCGAACGCCTCAGGCTGCTCTGACGCTGCCCACCCTCTGAACCTTGTTACGCCAGCTCTCGATCAACGTGGTGAAGGTAGCTGAACGGGTGCTCCTTCTTCGCCTGGGACAGCGGGCGGACTTCACGGGTGGCGACATTGAACGCGATACTGCCGGCTACCCCGGCAAGCCAGCCCAGATGGGGAACGATCAGGGCCCCTGCGGCGGCCGCGGCCACTCCCACGGTGACCGAGATGGATCTGCTTACCCACGCCATGCGGCTGCTCCTCGTCACGGACTCGTAGTCCTTGTGTGCCTGCGTCAACTCCACCCGCATCCGTTGCAGGACATCGGCAGGGTGCTCCCAGTTGCGGCGCAGGTCGACGAGCATGGTCTGAGTGGCGTCTATCAGTCGTTGCCGCTCGCCGTCATACCGGTTACGGAACTCCAGGACCTCCGAGGTCGGGGTACCTGGCGCAGGGACGGGCAGAAGCCGGCCGAGTTCGACTCGCCATGCCGCTGTGCCGTCGCCGAGGGCTGGCAGCCGTAGCGACGTCTCGTGGGCGAATCTTTGATCGGTGTAGGGCGTGTATGCGCGAGCTGTGGTTTCTGCAGCCAGTTCCCGTGCCAGAGCGCCGATCAGCAGCAATTGCACTTCCTTGGGCACAGCCATACTTCTGCGGCCCGCTCCGTCCAGGCGCTGCCCCAGGCCGAGACGGACAATCTCGTCCTCCAGGAGGTATCCGACCTTCGAGCGGTAGAGGAAGGCAGCGTCCAGGAAGGAAAGCCGCGGGCGTTGTGCCCCAGCGGCCAACTCGCGGAGCTCCTCAATCAAGACTTCATACGACTCACCTCTCGGTCGGTGTCCAGGCCCACCCAGGAGGCGAGTGTGCTGAGGGCCCAGGGCGACGGGGTGATAGAGCCCTCGATCCCTGAGGTCCTTCAACTCGTCCGAGACCGCGTCCTCGTATACATCACGAGACTCCGGCACCACGGACGCGATGCCGTCCCAGTACAACAGCGCCTGGTGGAGAATCTCCTGCGGAGGACTGACCAGCGGGTAGTAGAGCAGAGTGGGCATCGGGTTTCTTTCCTTAGGAACTCGCCCTTGCGAAGAGGGAGTTCACCGTAGCGGAGTACCGATTCTCCTGGCCGGAAGTGGCCGCCCCACGCACGTGGTGAAGCGCACGGGACTGCGGTATTTGTCGTCAGCCCGCTCGTGATGCCCTGCCCAACGAGACGCTCGGCCGGAGAGACAACCACTCTGCGTACCCTCGCAGAATGGACCGTTACGAGGGCACAGCGCGTTTGGAGTGGTGGGCCAACCGTTCAACCTGCCTGGCGCACATCTCTGTCAGGATCGTCCCCACGGTCGGCAGCGGCACATGGGACGCCGCCGCATCACCGCCCCTCGACCGCGACGCGCGTGAAGACGTACAACTGCTCATCGAGGCCAGTCCGTACTTCACTCTGCGCTTCGAAGACGACTCTGCTACCGAGGTCGAAGTGGTGCACTCTGGAGACATTAACCATCTTCGACTGACCGCCAGCGCGACCACCGCTCCGAGCGCGTGACCAAGCAAAGCCAGACGTCACATGCTCGGCCGGACAAGTCCTAGCTGGTGGCGCTGGTGGCCTCGTCCAGCAGGAGGTACAGCAGGCCGACCAGGCTGCCGCTGCTGACCACCTCGCGACGGTCGATCATGCCGCGAATCTCGGACATCGGGATCCACTCGATGCGGTCCGACTCGTTCAGTTCCGTCGGCGGGCCCGCATAGGTGGCAGCCTCAGCGCGGAAGACGTGATGTTCCGAGTCGGTGATGCCATTGGCCGGCTGCGCGTACACCAGGGGCTTCAGGCCCTCCACCCGCCAGCCGGTCTCCTCCTCCACCTCACGAGCCGCCGCCTGCTCCGGGGTCTCGTCGGCCTCGATCAGGCCCATCGGCAGTTCCCAGCCCCAGGTGTCCGTGATGAACCGGTGGCGCCACATCATCAGCACCCGCTTCTGCTCGTCCACCACGGCGGCGACGGCGAGATGCCGCATTCGGACCACATGATGCTCCCACCGCCGGCCGTCCGGCTGCTGGACATCCACGAGCCAGAGATTCACCCACGGGTTGTTGTAAATCTGGCGCTCGCCATGAACCGTCCACCGCATGAGCCAACTCCCTTTCGCCTCTGTGCAGCTCCAAGAATGTCACTTGGACGAGAAGCCGTCTGCTCTGTCGATGACTTCCGGCCGGTACTCGCGTGATCCGGCCGAAGCCGCCTTGGCCCGGACTCCCCGTTGAGCCCGTGTTCCTCGGTGTGAGCCCGCCGGCTTGTGGTGCTATCGGCGATGGCGACGGTTCACTCCGTCTACGCGGGGCGCCGTGGCTGCAGCGGGTGTGGTGGCTCGGTTGGCGTTTCCGCTCCGGGCCAGAGCGGCGCTTGATCGCTTGTCCGGCTGGTTGGCGATACGCCATGTGAGGACTTCGGCTGCCGAGTGGTCGGTGCCCAGCGGTTTCGGCCTGGGCGAGGACGGTGGTGAGGGCGGGCCGGGCGGGGGCAGTGAGCATGCGCTCGGCGTGTTCGGGGAGGGCCTGTCGTACAGCCGCTGCGTACCGGTCGGTGTTCTGCTGGCGCGGGGCCCGCCGGGCGAGGTCGGTGAGCGCCGGCTGGGCCGTGGCGGCGTAGGCGACGCGGAGGTGCACCAGCGTCTGCTCGGCGGCTGCGGCTTGCTGCTCGTGGCCTCGTTTCTCGTGCCAGCGCGCTGCCGCCACGGTGAAGTAGATCGCGGCGACGAGCAGGTCGATTACCACGGCTCCGTCGGTGCTGGTATTGCTGCTGAGAAGCTCTCGGGCCGCCGAGCGCAGGGCGGCAGCCCGCTGGTGGTCGGCGCGGATCGCGGAGCGCCTGGCCCGGTTGTACGCCCGCGCCGCTGCGTGGAGGTCTTCCCGGCTGCTGCTCGGTAGAGCCAGGGCCGTGTCGTAGAGGACATCACCGAAGGCCGCGAGGTGCGCCTGGGCGGCCGCGTCGTCAGGACTGTCGAGTACGGCCTTGGTATCCCGCAGGTGGACCCCTGCCTGCTGCCAGGGATTTGCCGGGTGGGAAGCGGTGACGGGACCGTCCAACGGCTGCTGCCCGACGAGGGCCTCACGGCTGCGGTTGATGGACAGGTCGGGGGCGAGCTTGGAGCCGCCGTACGCTTCCGCCCCGGCGCTGGGCTTTGGCCTGCTCGGCGCCGTACGCGGACGGGCGACTGGCGACGGCCCTGTACGGCACGATCATGATGGGCTACTCGCTCGGCCTCGTGGTGGTCCAGCCCCTCGCGGCGCGATGGGTCGGACGGAGGTCGCACTCGGGGGCGATGGAGATCGGCTTCTCCTGTATGGCCGTTGGCATGGCCGCGTTCGCCACCGGTCGACCGGCCGGTGTGGCGGCGGGGGCCGCGGCGATGAGCGTCGGCACTGGGGTGCTGTTCCTCAGGAATGAACTGGAGGCGCGAGGGCGCGGGTGGCAGCCAGACGGTAGGAGTCGGTGCCGGTCTCGATGATGTTGCCGCCACTCGTCCAGGACGCCGACGCACGCCCCGCGCCCGTCGGATGGCGGGCTTGGGCCAAAACCACCCTCGGTGACCCTACTTGTGGTGCGCGGCGTTCAGCGCCGGCGCTCATGGCCTCCCGTTGCCGGGTTGTCCTGTCGCGGAACGCCTCGTACGGCGTGCTGTCGGCTGTGCCTGTCCGTTGGTCGGCCGCTCCTGGATGGCGACGATGACGCAGCTGTTGCCGATCTGCCAGACGGAGCCGGCCTGGGCGAAGCCCGCCTCTCGGAGGAGCTGGAGGTGACGGGTGACGGTGAGTGCGCAGCCGTTGGCGTGTGCCACGCCGCGTTGACGTCGTACGGCCAGCAGCTCGGCCAGTTCGGGTTCCTGCTCGATGGCGGTCCACCAAGATTCCCAGTCCTCATGTGCGTACGCCTGCTGTCGTTCGGCGCGCCGGTGTCCGACGTGGGCGGTGATCTCGGCGGTGGTGGCGCCGCCGTCCTGGGAGAGGTGGTCGGCGTTGATGAGGACGCCCCCGTCGCGCAGCAGCGGAGTGAGTTCCGCGTAGGTGCGCCGCAGGATGTCTTCCGGCAGGTAGTGGAGCGCCGTGGTGGAGACCACGGCGTCCAGCGGGCCCGAGAGTTGGAGACCGGCGATCCATCCTGTGGTGCCGATGGTCGTCTCGATGTAGCGGGCGGCGTCGGGGTGGCGGGTGCGGGCAAGTTCGAGGAGGAGGGGATCCATGTCCACGGCGACGATTTCCGCGTGCGGCAGCCGTTTCGACAGCCGTGCGGGCAGCGATCCGGGGCCGCAGCCGAGGTCCAGAATGCGAGGGTTGAGGCGGCCGGTGGTCACGTGCTCGACGACGTCGGCGATGACGGTGAAGCGTTCCTCGCGGTCTACCGCGTACCGCTGCTGCTGCTGTTCCCAGCGGTCAACCCACCGTGCGGCCGTTGGCAGACTCATGCCCATGTGATCCCGATTCCTCAGCTTCCTGATGTGCTTGTCCGGTTGCCGCGTCCCCCTGGGCGATACGGCTCCCACCTGCGGCAGGATGCTCCGGCGGCCACCGGATCCGCAGTTCTTGGAAATCATATCCATTAAGCGCCGTCTTGTATGGCGGAGTGCATGTGCGTGCGGCGGCACAGCCGTGTGAGGGTAGATGTATAGCGGAGTTCGCATATGCTGATATTGCAATGTAACAACCCGCGCTGTCGACCTGACGGCCCGGCCCGCACCGATCGATCGGGAGAGACTCATGGCGACTGCCGCCAGTCACCGCATCCACGAAGACCACCCCCACGTGCACGGGGAGGGTTGCGGACATGTGGCGCTGCCGCACCGTGACCACGTCGACTACGCCCATGACGGGCACATCCACACCCCGCATGAAGGGCATGCGGACGAGTGCTCCGCGGGTGAGCATGACGTGCATGAGGGGCATGACCATGAGCATGGTGTCGACTGTGGTCATGCGGCCGTGCCGCACGGCGGTCACACCGATTACGTGCATGACGGCCACCGGCACGCGGCGCATGAAGGTCACTGGGACGATCACTGAACGTCGGCCCGGGCGAGGGTGAATGCTGACATGCTAATGTCAGCATGTGGTAATGAATCCCAGTAGCGACTCTGGCGACGAGCGGGACCAGGGCCTGCACGCGGCCAGTGAGCTGTTGCGGGCCCTGGCCTCGCCGGTGCGGCTCGGGATAGTCAGGGAACTGGCCGGCGGCAGCAAGCCCGTTCACGAACTTGTCGCCGCGCTCGGCGTGAGCCAGCCACTTGTCTCCCAACACCTGCGGGTGCTGCGTGCCACCCACATTGTCTCGGCCCGCCGCCACGCCAGGGAGGTCGAGTACTCACTGACTGACGACCATGTGGCCCATATCGTCCTGGACGCCATCCGGCACGCTCAGGAGTGACCGGGGCCGGTGCTGTTCACTCCAGGGAACCGAGCACGGCGAGCAGTCGGTCGATCTCGTCGGGAGTGTTGTAGAGGTGGGTGCTGACCCGTACGGAACTCGTGCGCTCGCCGGCCTCGCCCTGGCAGTGTCCGTCCGTACGCACCATGAACCCGTGGCTGTAGAGGATGAACCCCAAGTCGGCCGCCTCGATCGCGTGATGACGGATCGTGACGATGCCGCAGCGGTGCTGAACCCGGGAGTCGCGGGCCAGGCTGGTCTGGCAGCCCAGCACTTGATAGGCGGGCAGGTGTCGCAGTCCGTCGGTGAGCCGGAGCGCGAGGGCTGTTGTCCATCGCTCGATACGATCCGTGCCCGCCTCGTCGAGCCAGTCCAGGGAAGCTGACAGGCTGACTATGCCGGTGGTGTTGGGCGTTCCGATCCACCCTCCCGGAGCGAACCGCGGGCCCCGGCTCTGACGGGCCCACACGGCGCCGGACCCCGGTAGTGCCATGGCCTTGTGGCCGGAGAAGGCCACGAAGTCGACGTCGAGGTCTCGGACGGACACCGGGAGATGTCCGACGCTCTGGGCCGCGTCGAGACAGATGGGGATGTCCGGCCCTATCGCCTCACGGATGCGAGGGACGTTCATGTCCGCGCCGTAGACGTGATGGACGTGGGTCGCCGCGACGAAGCGCGTCTGCGGGCCGACCATGGAGGCGAGTGCCCGCATGTCGTAGTCACCCGAGGACGACTGGTACGGCATACCGCGTACCGTTACCCGCACTCCTCGGGAGAGCAGGAGATCTGCGGCCTCCGTCCAGGGGGCGACGTTGGCCTGGTGGTCGGCGAGCGGCACGACGATCTCGTCCCCCTCCCGCAGCGCTCCGACGAGCCAGTCGCGCGCGACGGTGCGCAGCCCCTCGGTGGTACCGCTGGTGAAGTGGACGGTGGACCGATCGGGCGCAGGGTCGTCGAAGAAGGTTTTGACCTGTTCCTTGGTCCGTTCGACCAGGGTGGTCGAGGCGTTCGCCCAGGGGTAGGTGCCACGCCCGGCGTTGGCGTTCGCCGTCGTCAGATACGTGTGGACGGCGTCGAGCATGGCCTGCGGCTTCTGTGCCGTCGCCGCACTGTCGAGATAGACCAGGCCGGGGTGGCCGGTGAGGATCGGGAATTGCTCCCGCAGGGAGCGCTGCCAGTCGCGTAACGCCTCGGGGAAGTCGGCAGCGTGGGTGGGTGGTATGGCTGAGGGCATCGGCGTCAGTCCCTCACCAGCGGTGCGCCGGCGTCACGCCAGGCGATGATGCCGCCGTCCAGACTCCGAACTTCGGAATGTCCCATCCGGGTCAGCAGAGCCGCGAACCGTGCGGACCGGTCACCGACCGGGCAGGCCAGCAGCACAGGCCGGCGCCGGCTGAACGGGAGGCCGCCGCGGACGAGTTCCCCGAACAGTTCGTCAGCGATGTTGATCGAGTCCTCGATGTGCAGCGCGGTGTACGCGGACGCGCTCCGCAGGTCGATGATGAGCGGCTGTGACGCGCGGATCCATGCCTCGGCCTCGTGGGCCGGAACAGAAACGACCGCGCCCAGCTCCGCCTCGGAGACGTCCCGCAGGGAGTTCTTGCGTTCCTTCAAACCGAACAGGTCCGGCCGGCGCTGCTTGACGTAGCTGAGGTAGCTCTCGACCCGGTCGCAGACGATGAACACCGCGGTCCGCCGCTCGCCGTCCGCCGTCGGAGTGTCGACCGTCTGGAGATGACGGACCGCGCCGTGGAAGGCGGCGCCGCCGGTAGGGCCCGCGAGGATGCCGCACCGGCGGTTCAGGGTGAGCATCCCCTCGATGGCCTCGTCGGCGGAGACGGACGCCATGCTGTCGTACGTGGCGGGGTCGAAGAGTCCCACCTCGTGCACCTCGTCGATGGTCCGGATGCCCGGAATGAAATCCGATTTGTGCGCGACCAGCCCCGCGACGTGGACCTTGGGATCAGCTGCACGCAACGCCCTGGCTATCCCGGTGGAAGAGCCGGCCGTGCCCACACAGGCGATGAACCAGTCCGGTGCCCGGCCGTCGAGGTCGGCCAGGATCTCCGGGCCGGTGCCCAGCTCATGTGCCAGCGTGTTGCTCTCGTTGTAGTACTGGTCCGTGTGCAGGTACGTGCTGTCCGGGTCGGACAGGGCACGATGGAAGAGGGTCAACGGATCCTCGGTGTCGGTGGGGTCCAGGCACTCGCTGCGGCCCGGGAGCTCTTCGATCTCGGCCCCCAGCAGGAGGAGCAGGTCCCTCACCTCCGGAACCCGCATGCGGTTTGTGACGCTCTTGAAGGACAGCCCGTACATGCCGGCGATCACCGACAGCGCCTTGGCCGTGTTCCCGCTGGAGAGCTCCACGATCTGACTGCGCTGTTCGACCGCGGACTCCAGCCCGGGCTTCACCATGTTCCACGCCGCCCGGTCCTTCACCGACCCGAAGGGGTTCAGCATCTCCAACTTGGCGTACACATCGATGTGATGCAGCCCATGGACCGCGGGATCTATGCGGACCAGCGGTGTGTCCCCGATCGCCGCGGTGATGCCGTCGTACCTCACTGCGTTCCCCCCAGACCTGCCGTCGGCCAGTACTGTTCATCCAGGCTCCATCGCCAGGAACCGTCGTCCTGCCAGACGGCCACCTTCTCCGCGGCAGGCAGGTGCTGAGCCCGGCTGGCCTGAAAATCCATGCAGTATCCCGCGGTGTTCACGAAGGCGAGCAGATCGCCGGGTCTCGGCAGACGGGGAAGAAACATCAGCCGGCGTGAGATGAGATCCCCTTCCAGGCAAAGGCTGCCGGACAGGAACACCCCTACGCCCTCGCTGTCACGAACCGTGTCATGGCCGAGGATCACCGGATCCATGAATATCCCGTGATCCTCCAGACCGATGTCGTCCGCTTTGGCCGCCAGCCGGACGAGAGGCGGCCCGTCGTCGGTACGCCGTACTTCCAGTACGCGCGCCACGACCACTCCGCACTGGTCGACGAGGGCCCTGCCGGGCTCAGTGCTGAGGTCGTACAGATTCTCCAGGAGCGAGGAGGACAGCGTGCTTCCGGCCTCCGAGCCGGCGGGGCTCGAAAGGATCTCGTCCAGGTACTGTTCGCCCGCAACGGGGCGGTAGGCCGGGTAGAGGCCGAGTGCACCGCGCAGTGTGCCGTTCTCGTTGCGCAAGCCGTAGCCGTGGCCGCGCCAGGACAAGGCAGACCGCCGGCCCAGGACCGCCATGGTCAGTTCGGTGGTGTACTGCTCCCACTGCTCGTGGTGCGCCAAGTAGTTGACGCCGAACCCGCCTCCGATGTCCACCGTACGAGGTCTGAAGCCGCGCTCGCGCAGCACTTCCATCGCTGTGAGGCTGCCTTCCAGCGCGAGAGCCTTTTCGGCGACATTGGTCGTGTCCAGGTGGAAACCCACCCCGGTCAGCTCCAGGGCCGAGCCGCACTCGACGACCGCTCCGAGGATGCTGTCGAGCTCGCTCACAGGCGAGCCGAAACGGCTGGTCCGGCTCAGTATCTTCGCGCCATAGGTGTCGAACGCGGACAGCCGCAGCACGATCCGAACCGGCGGGAGCGAAGACGAACGGACAACGGAGGCCAGCCGCTCCAACTCCGCCCGGCTGTCGACATGAACGGTCACTCCCGTCCGGGCGGCAAGCCAGAGAAAAGGCAGATCCTTGGGACCGGTCGCCATGATCCGGTCCGGTGTGAAGCCGGCACCGAGGGCGTGCTGCAACTCTCCCAGCGACGCGACGTCGGCCGACGCCTCCGTGGCGGCGAGCCTGCGCAGCAGAGCGCTCGAACGGTTGGCCTTGTGGGCGAAGAAGATTGTGCCGCTCAGACGGTGCTTGCGGTATACGGAACGGAACCTGGCAACGTTGTCCGTGACCTGATCGGGCAGCAGCACGTTCAACGGCGAACCGAGAGCGTCCACCAGCGTGCGAAGGAAACCCTCCTCCTGTAACAGGTCGACCATGCGCGGCTCGACACGCGGTTCGAGGTACAAGGGTAAGGGGCTCAACCAGTCTCCTCGGTCGGCCATGGTGACCACCTGCTCGTGACTGTTCGGACGCATACCTTCCCCGGGCTTCTGAGTCGTATGTACGGCGGTGACGCACGGCACGCAGGTGCCGACGTGCAGTTCGGTCCCGGCTGAGAGAGGGCGCTCGGTCCCGGTAGGGGCTCCTTGCTCCATGCGCCGTCAGACCCGGTGCACTGGCACCGACGTGAGATGTTCCTGCTCGCAGGCGTCGTCGATGCCGAACGTGTCCCAGACCGGAAACGGATCGTCGCCGGGCACGGTCTCTTCTTCAGCCATGAGGCAGCCGGTCAGGGCGGTTCGCAGAGCTTCGCTGCGCAGTCCGGTGCCGATGAAGACCAGTTCCTGGCCCTGGGCGGTGTCCGCGTTGCGGGCGCCCGAGGGTTCGAAGCGGGCGACGGCGCCGGCCTGTGACCACAGGCCGGTCACGTTCGGGCGGCCGGCCAGCCAGAAGAACCCTTTGGAGCGCAGGATCTGTCCGAAGATTCCGCTGTCGAGGCCCTCGGTGACGAAAGTCCACAACCGGCCTGCGTGGAAGGGAAGTTCGGATCGGAAGACCATGGAAGAGATGCCGTACTCCTCGGTCTCCGGGACATGGTCGCCGTTGAGTTCCATGACCCACCCCGGCGCCTGTTCGGCGCGTTCCAGGTCGAACAGGGACGTGCCGAGGACCTCGCGCGGCTCGACGCGGCCACGGGTCGCGGGCACGATTCTGGCGACGGGGTTGAGGCGGGAAAGGGCCGCCCGGAGCCGATCGGCGTGCTCCGCGTCGATGAGGTCGAGTTTGTTGAGCACGATGACATCCGCGAACTCGACCTGGTCCATCAACAGGTCGCTGACCGTGCGCTCGTCGTCTTCGTACTGGTCGAGGCCACGTTCGGCCAAACCGTCTCCGCCCACGAGCTCCGGGAGAAAGTTCGCGGCGTCGACAACGGTGACCATGGTGTCGAGTCGCGCGAGATCGCCGAGGGTCGCGCCGTCGTCTCGCGGAAAGGCGAAGGTGGCCGCGACCGGCATGGGCTCGGAGATGCCACTGGACTCGATGAGGAGATAGTCGAACCGGTTCTCGCGGGCCAGCCGGTCGACCTCCTCCAGCAAGTCGTCCCGCAGGGTGCAGCAGATGCATCCGTTGGTCATCTCGACCAGCCGTTCCTCGGTGCGCGACAGGGCGGCCTCGCCGCCCCGTACCAACGCGGCATCGATGTTGATCTCGCTCATGTCGTTGACGATCACCGCGACGCGCAGGCCCTCACGGTTGCTCAGTACATGGTTCAGCAGAGTGGTCTTGCCCGCGCCGAGAAACCCGGACAGGACAGTGACGGGCAGTCGGCCGTGCTTCACGGCGTTCAGCCTTCGGGACGCAGTAGGCCGCGTTCGTACGCCTTAGCCAGTCGCTGCGGCACTCGATACACCGCCCCGTCGACGGTGACAGGCACTAGCTGTGGCGCCGTGGCCTTCCACTGCGCGCGGCGGTGGCGGGTGTTGCTGCGGGACATCTTCCGCTTCGGAACAGCCATGACGTATCTCCTCGGTGGGTGAGCAGCAGACGGTATATGGAAATGGATCCCATTCTCAACTTGGTCGAGGTGGGGCGTGCGTGGTGGCCCTGATCTCGGCGGCCTGTGTCCCGGCCGAGCGAGCGTGCCGGGCTCAACGACTGGAGTACGGCAGGAGCGCCATTTCCCGGGCGTTCTTGATCGCGGCGGCGATCTGTCGCTGCTGCTGGGCTGTGACCCGGGTGACGCGGCGGCTACGGATCTTTCCCCGGTCGGAGATGAACTTCCGCAGCAGGTCGGTGTTCTTGTAGTCGATGTACGTGATCCCTGCCGCGTACAGGGGATTGGGGCGGGATTTCAGGGGCTTGCCAGGGTTCTGACGAGTAGCCATGAGGGTTCCTTGCAGATGATCGAGTAGGAGCGGGTTCTCGGTTCCGGGTCTTCAGGAGACGGGGTCGAGGAGTGAGTCGAAGGCGGCAGGGAGCCGCTGCCACGCCTCGCGGCCCGAGGCGTACTCGGCGTCGGTCAGCAGGCAGGATTCGAGAAGTCGTTCCAGCCCCTCCCGGTCGAGCCCAGGGGAGGTGAAGACGAGATGCTGGCAGCGGTCGCCGTGTTCGGGGTGCCAGTCCAGTGCGGCAGCGGCCCGGCGTATCGGCGGCACCATCTCCCAAGCCGCATCGGGCAGAGAGGCCAGCCACGGGCCTGCGCTTTCCACGCACAGGGCGCCGCCGGCGGCGCCCCAGGCCAGCAGGGTGTCGGGGCGGTCGGCGAGCCAGAACCGGCCGCGGCTGCGTGCGGCCGCGCAGCACAGGTCTTCCAGCGCCTGATAGAGGCGCTCGGGGTGGAAGGGGCGGCGGCGGCGCCAGACGAGGGTGGCGACTCCCGCTTCGTCTGCTTCCTGGGGGAGCAGGGCGCAGGCCGGGTGCTGGGCGGCGGCTGCCGTTTCCACGTCGAAGCCGGCGAAGGCCAGTTGGGCGAGTTCGCCTGATCCGGCGGACACCTGGCGTGCGGTGGGGTGGAGCTGGGCGAGGAGAGCGCGGTCCTCGTCGTCGGCTTCTTCGCTGTCGACGAGAGCGAGTACGGGCGCGTACTCCAATTGCCGGGCCCAGGTGTCACCGACGGTTCGCTGGTCGGTGGCGGCGGCTGCCAGGCCCACCTCGGCCAGGTCGTCCCCGTTTGCCAGGTAGGGCAGCACGAGAGCGGAATCCACGGCGGTGATGACGTTGGTGAGGTCGAGGGTGCCGGCTCCGTGAGTGACGACGACTTCGGCCATCGCCTTGGGCTCGACGGAATCCCAGAGCTCGACGATCGCGAGTGGGGTCAGACCGCCGTCGGCCAGTCGCTCGAGCTCGGGGACCAGGTCTTCGCGCAGCGCGCAGCAGGCGCAGTCATTGACGAGGGGGGCATCGCCGCGGGACAGCTCGCCCGAGGCATCCCGGACGTTGCGACGCACGGTGCCGCCGGCTGCCGTGGCGAGATCGTGGTGGAGGGCGACGCTCCCGGGCACGGCGTGCAGAAGGCGGTCGACGACGTGTTCGCGGGCGCCGGAGTGGAGCCCACCGACGATGACGACGGGCAGTTTGCGCGTGTCCGCCATTACCGCGCCTCGTGGCGGGCGTAGCGGCGTTCGAATCGCTCTACGCGTCCCGCGGTGTCCAGGACGCGTGCGGTGCCGGTGTAGAAGGGATGGCTCATGGAGGAGATCTCGACGTCGACAACGGGGTAGGTGTTGCCGTCCTCCCACTCGACCGTCTTGTCGCTGGTGGCGGTCGACCGAGTGAGGAAGGCGAAGTCGGCCGCCTTGTCGCGGAATACGACGGGGCCGTAGGCGGGGTGGATTCCGGGCTTCATGACGGTGTCCTTCAGGGCGGGTTCGGGGGTCAGCGCTCTTCGCGGAAGTCGACGTGCCGGCGTGCGACCGGGTCGTACTTGCGCAGCACCATGCGGTCGGGATCGTTACGGCGGTTCTTGCGGGTGACGTAGGTGAAGCCGGTCCCCGCGGTGGAGCGCAGCTTGATGATCGGGCGCAGTTCGGTGCGAGCCATGAGGCTAGTATATGGAAATGGTTTCCATTGCCAATAGGTACTCGTTCAGAGAGGGCAGGTGACTTCCATGTCCGCCCACTGCCAGCTGACCGGCGCCAAGCCGGGCTTCGGCAACAACATCTCCCACTCGCACCGGCGCACTTCTCGCCGCTTCGACCCGAACATCCAGCGCAGGCGGTACTGGCTGCCGAGCGAGGGCCGGTACATCCGCCTGACCCTCAGCGCCAAGGGGATCAAGACGATCGACGTGATCGGCGTCGAAGCCGCCGTGGCCCGCGTCAGGGCCCGAGGAGTGAAGGTCTGATGGCGAAGAAGAGCAAGATCGCGCAGAACGAGAAGCGCAAGGCGACCGTCGAGCGGTATGCGGTCAGGCGAGCCGAGTTGAAGGAGATCCTGCGCAAGCCGACCGCCACGGAGGTGGAACGGCGCGCAGCCGTGGACGAGTTGCGGCGTCAGCCCCGCGACGCGAGCGCGACCCGAGTGCGAAACCGTGACAGTGTGGATGGCCGTCCGCGCGGTCACCTGCGGAAGTTCGGGCTCTCCCGCGTCCGGATGCGGGCACAGGCGCACGCCGGGTTTCTGCCCGGAGTGACCAAGTCGTCCTGGTGACCGGCGTCCACTGACAGCGACACCTCGGCCCGCACGCCCCAAGGGTGCGGGCCGACGGTGCGGTGGCGGTGCGGGAGGCCGCCCAGGCATCCGGTGGTGACCACGACGCCCTGGCGCGCGCGGACGGTCTCTCGCGGCAGGTCCAGCACCTGACCGCCCGTGGGGTTCTCAGCGAGGGTGTGGGCCGGGTCTGGTGGTCACCGTCGGCAACAAGGTCACCGGCGAGGACGACCTGCTCTTCCTGCGGGAACACGTCGGCGACGACCTGCTGGCCTACTGCCGGCGCTCCTCCTGGGTACGCGCCCAGGAACAGGGACGCGCACACGGCGAACTGGAGCCGCACGACATCGACACCTTCCGCGGGCTCCGGGCTGCCCTCGATTCCCGCAGCAAGGACTGGGAGATCTTCCAGGAGCAGGCAGTCGAATTCCATCTGCGCAACGCCACCGCCTGGGCCAACCAGGCCACCGGTATCGACCTCGCCGCGCAGGTCGATACCGGATTCCGGCATGGCCCTGCCGCGCTGACGCTCGCGATGTGAACGCCCGGCCCGCTTCCCTTCGTACCGTCATGAATCACCGAACGACGGGACGCTTGGCACCATGTCGCTCGACGTCTCTCCGAAGCCGAACACGGTGAGGTCCGCGACGAGAACTTCGTGGAAACCGTGCGTACTTCTCTGCCGTACGCCTACACGCTCGTCGCGGGCCACCTCATCGCGCTCGCAGATTCTCAATCAGTCGTCCGAGTTCCGCGACTGCTGAACACCTCGTGGGGGCTGGGCCCGTCGGCGGACGGGCCCAGCTCCCACGAGGTGTCGGAGGGTTCGGGGGTCGCCAACTCGGCTCTACCGGCGGCGCGTCGAGAACCGGCTCACTCAGAGGCCGGTGGCTCACGACGCTCATCTCGTTGGGCGACTGAGGCGGGGGCGTCGAGGCGAGCTTCTGGGCGTGGATCACACGGAACCATTGCCAACCCTTCATGAAAATGATTATCGTGTTGCTTGCTCGTGCACGTTCAAGTTCGTGCACTTTCTGACATAGGGGGATCCATCATGCGTACCTTTGGGCGCACTCTGACCGTCTCCGGCTCGCTGGCCGCGGCTCTCGCCGTGGCGGGCCTCGCCGCTACCCCGGCTACCGCTGCGACGACGCTCGGCAGTGGTCACGTGGACGTGCTCGACGCCGAGTGGGACGGAGCCGATCTGCACCTGCACGTTCACGACGAGGTGAACGATGTCGAGTACGAGCCGGCGGATGTCACGTTGTCCGTGCCGGCGGCCGCCAAGGTCACCAACCCCGGTTACGGCTTCCTCGGTTCGGGCAGCCAGGTGTGGCTGCTGCCCGAGGATGAAGCCCTTGCCAATTCCCGGGGCGTTCTGTTCCCGGGCATCTCAACCGAGCACCTCACCACCGGCGTCTTCTCGGGCAACGCGGTGACGTACAGCCTCGTCAGTGCCACCCGCAACGGCGCCACGACCGAGGACTTCAGCATCTACGCGGGCAGCGGCAGCCGCTGGTTCGACAGCAACACCAGCATCACCACCTACAAGTCCAAGTCCTTCGGCGTGGCCACGCACAACCACGCCAACTGGGCCTTCGAGGAGGCCGGTACCTACCAGCTGACGTTCAAGGTGCAGGGCACGGTCAGTGGCGCCACCGAGTCGGTCACTGAGGTATACACCGTGGTCGTCAGCTCGTGATGAGAGCCCTGACGCGTGGCGGACGCGCAGTGACCGCCGCGGCGTTGACCGCGGCGACCGCGATGCTCGTGGGCGCGGCAGGGCTGGTCGCCGGCGGCAGCGGGCAGGCCCGCGCCGCCGGCGGTGCCGTTGTCCTTGACGAGGGCGAGATGGACTTCACGCCCCGACTGGTCGACGGAAAAGTAGAGTTGCAGATCGACGACCGCAGCGGCGCCGCGACGGCCGTGCGGGAGCCGTCCGAGGTTGTCCTGCACGCCGTACAGTCGTCCCTCCATTTCACTCCGTCCCCGCTCTCCTCCGCGCTCGGCACGACCGATCTCGACACCTGGCAGCTCAACCACTGGGATGCGGCGAACATCTTCGCGCCCGAGCCCGGCTGGAACGGCTCCGCGGCAGGCGGTGACACCGAAGTGGAGCTGTCGGCGTACGAGGGGCCCGGGGACTTCGGACTGGCCACATACACCCGCGCGATGGACAACGAGGATGCCGCGCCGATCGTGCATCTCGGCAGTGTGGAGCCCACACCGCGCACCTTCACGCTCTCCGGCGATGAGCAACGGCTGCTGCCCACCTGGCAGTTCACCAAAGAGGGCGTGTACCGGCTCACCTTCACCGTGACCGGCGGCGGCTCGACCGACACCGAGACCCTGGCCGTCGTGGTCGGGGATGACGTCGACCCGTCGGAGGTGCTGCCCGGCGACGGCTCCACGCCGACACCCACCACATCAGCACCGGGCACGCCGTCCGGCAGCGCGACGCCGACCTCCCCGCCTCCGACCGTGCACGTCATCGACAACGGCCACCTCGACCTCGCGGCGCGGCCGGTGGACGATGCACTCCAGTTCCAGATCAAGGAAGGCAACTCGCAGACGTACGAGTGGTACGAGCCCGGCGAGGTGGTCCTCCACGTGAAGCCCGCGGCCAGGCGGAAGATCACGGAAGGGTACGAGTTCCTGGGCACGGTCGGTGATCCGGTGTGGTGGCTTCCCATGCAGCAGATCGACGGTCTGGTCTGGCCCGGGTGGAGCACAGAGGACTACGCCGGGAGCGACATCGACGGAGACA
Source organism: Streptomyces sp. NPDC042201 (assembly GCF_055582185.1). Lineage (NCBI taxonomy): Bacteria > Bacillati > Actinomycetota > Actinomycetes > Kitasatosporales > Streptomycetaceae > Streptomyces > Streptomyces sp. NPDC042201. The sequence goes on from NZ_JBVJDS010000001.1 coordinate 656,515, forward strand.
TCACCTACCGGCTCGACGCGGTGCGGGGGCCGGGCTCGGTGGCGGTGTTCAACGCGGGGTCGCTCGGTTCCGCCGATGTCGCGCTCAACAGCGGTGACGGGCTGCCGGACCGCCTGACGCACTCCGTGAATTCCCACAGCCACTGGAACTGGACCTTCACCGCCGAGGGTGTCTACCGGACCGCCTTCACCGTGAGCGCCACGCTCGCCGACGGCACGAAGGTCAGTGACACCGGGACGATCGCCTGGGTGGTCGGCGACGACACGGATCCGTCGACCGTGACGCCGGGGGCCGGGGACGAACCGACCGCGACGCCGACGGCCACCGCTTCAGCCTCGGACACGCCGTCCGCGCCGGCAACCCCGTCTGCCTCGGCAACCGCGTCCGCGCCCGCCAATGCCACCGCGACGGACACCGGCCCGGTGTCCAACTCCGCTGACTCGGTTGGCGGTTCGTCGGCCGATGACACCGTCACCACCGGCGGGCTCGCCTCCACCGGTGCGGGTGTGGCGGTGATCGCGGTGATCGCCACGGTCGCCCTGCTCGTAGGCGTCGGCGCGGTGTTCGCCGTACGACGGCGTCGCACCGCTCAGTGAAAGCTCCGCGTGCGGAGGACCGGTACCTGGCAGCCACCCGGTCCCCGCACGCGGCACCGTCATGTTCGAGAGAAGGAGGAGCCCCATGGGGGGCCATCCCAGGCACACCACCACCGCCGCGCTCGCCACCGTCTGCGCGCTGCTCACCGGAGCCGGGGCCACCGGGTGCAGTGGGCTCCAGTCAGGCACGTCCGACGCCGAGCTGACGGTGTCGACGACCACCGCGATCATCGCCGACCTCGTCGGCCGGGTGGGAGGTGACCGCGTGGACGTCACATCGGTCGTGCCGCTTCACGGCGACCCGCACTCCTACGAGCCGAGCCCGGGTGACGCGGCCAAAGTCACCGAGGCGGACGTCGTGTTCAGCAACGGGCTGCTGCTCGAAGAGCCCGGGATCATGAAGATGGTCCACAACAACGCGCCCAAGTCGGCGCCGAAGATCGGGATCGCCGAGAAGCTGGAGCAGTACGGCGGTACGGTCATGAAGCTGGAGGAGGACCTCGGCCTGGACGTCCTCTGGCTCGGCTGGGCCGTGGAAGGCGAGGTCGACGGCGAAGGCTCCCAGGTCCGGACGACGGCCACGAAGCTGGAAGGTCCTGGCGAGCTGCGTGTGTACCTCACGGACACACTCGGCAGGCCCAAGGCGTATGTCAACTCGGCCGACGGCTTCGACGACGAGGATTCCTTCACACTGCCGCCCGAGGCGCACACCCACGTCAACTGGGCGTTCAGCGAGCCCGGGACGTACAAGCTCACCGTCGAGGGCCGCACAGAGACCCTGGACGGGAAGACCTCACGGATCGGCAGCGGCACCTTCACCTTCACCGTCGGCGGTGCGGCCGAGGCTCCGAAGAGCGCGGCGGTGCTCGACGGCGGGCACGCCGACATCGCGCTCAACGCCGAGACCGGAAAGGTCTACGTACGCGCCGACGAGCAGAAGACCGGCGCCCGCACCCACCACCCGGCCGACGAGGTCGTGCTCAACGTCCCCGCCCGAGCGAAGGAGTCCGTGCCGAAAGAGAAGGCGTACGGCTTCCTCGGCGAGGCGGGCGACGACGTCTGGGTGCTCCCCCAGGCCGTCATCGGCAAGCATGTGCACGGCGACATGGACCCGCACGCGTGGGAGGACGTCGCCAACGCGGAGGCGTACGTCCGGCGGATCGAGCATGAGCTGATCAAGGCCGACCCGGACGGGAAGGCCACGTACGAGAAGAACGCCGAGGCATATCTGAGGACACTCGGGGAGCTCGACGCGGAGGTCGCGAAGAAGCTCGCCACCGTCCCGGAGCGGAACCGGAAGCTGATCACGACGCATGACGCCTTCGGCTATCTCGCCAAGGCGTACGGCATGGAGGTGGCCGGGTTCGTCGTGCCGGTGCCCAACCAGGAGCCGAGCGCGGCCGGGGTCGAGGAACTCGGCGACACCATCCGCGAGAAGAAGGTCCCGTCCGTGTTCCTGGAGCCTAACCTCGCGGCCCGCTCGGACGTCCTGAAACGGGTCGCCAAGGACCAGGGAGTCGGGGTCTGCACGATCTACGGCGACTCGTTCAACGACGAGATCCATGACTACGTATCGATGATGCGGCACAACGCGACCGAGCTCGCGAAGTGCCTTGGGGGGGACGCCTGATGACAGGCATAAGAGACACAACGAGTTTGAGGGGCACGACGGGTATGCGACGGGTACGCAGGGAGCGGATCGCCGTGGCAGTGGCGCTCGCGGTCACACTGTCGGGGGGAGGCGCCGCCGTCGCGGACGACGGGAGCGGCGGAACGCGCGCCGAGTTCGGCCGCATCGCTTATACGGACGGGGGGTTGAGCCTCGACGCGGGAGATGCCGCCGCCGGCGCGGACGCCCATGTGATCGCGATCGATGACGACCACCTGGCAGACGCTCCGGCACCCGGGTGGGATACGACCGGCGTCGCGCGGGGAGCTGTCTCCGGGGACATCGTGCGATGGTCGCTGACCGGACTCGACGGGCCTGGTGAGTTGAAGGTGTACGGGGAGGAGGGCGACCCCGCCGAGGCCGCGGCGCTGTTCGACAGCGCGGACGGATTGCCCGACGCGCACGAGGTGCCGGTGGGTGAAGAGGGCCCCACCCGGTGGGAGTTCACCGCTGAAGGGACGTACCAGGTCATCTTCTCCGCCGAGGCCACGAGCCTCGACGGGCAGGCGCTGTCCGTGGGGGCCGTGTACACGGTGCTGGTCGGGGACGAGGCGATCACGGAGGCAGCGACGAACGGGAAGGCTCCCGCGCCGGAGAAGCCCGTGGTCGAGGAAGCTTTGCCGGCGCAGGCGCCCCCCAGGGCGCCGACCTCTCCCCCGGTGGAGTCGGCCCGCGGAGTCACCTCCGTCACCGCCGCCGCCCCCACGGTCACGGCCGCCGACGTCATCTCGACGACGAAGGTTCTCGACGAGGGGCACGTCGATTTCGCCGCGCGGGTCGTGGGAGGCAAGCTGCAGATCCACGTCAAGGACGGCACGGTCTCCGGGAAGACCACCTGGCGGGAGCCTTCGTCTGTGGTGCTGCACGTCAAGCCCGAGGCCAGGAAGACCCTTCCGGACAGCGAGGACTTCGCGTTCCTGGGGAAGGGCGGCGATCCGGTGTGGCTGCTCGACCAGGTGCAGCAGCAGGGGCTGCTGTGGCCCGGTTGGTCGACGGACAACATCGCGGCGGGGGCTACCAAGGGCGGGGTGAAGTTCTCGCTCACCGGCGTCGAGGGGCCCGGCGCGTACGCGCTCTACACCTACGACGCCATGTCGGGCGCGGACGTGCTGTTCAACAGCAAGGACGGAGTGCCGGACTCCTTCGACGTGGCCGCGAACACGCACGCGCACGGCGGGTGGGCCTTCACCAAGGACGGCACGTACCGGCTGACGTTCAAGATGAGCGGACAGCTCGCTGACGGGACGGCAGTCAGCGACACGGAGACCGTGGCGTTCGTGGTGGGCGACGGGAGCCCGTCCGGGGTGAAGCCCGGTGACGGATCCGGCAGCGACACCTCGCCCGGCACCGGCGACACCTCGCCGGACACCTCGCCGGCCGCCGGGTCCGGTTCGGGCGACGGCACCTCGGACGACGGCGGCTCCATGGCCTCCACCGGCGCCGGGAACACGGCTCTGGTGGGCGGGGCCGCGGCCGCCCTGGCCGCGCTCGGCGCGGGTTTCGTCGTCGCCACGCGCCGGCGCCGTACCGCCGGAAGGAACTCCGCGTGACCCGCGCCGAGGAGCCACCGCTGCTCCAGGTCCGGGAGGTGGGCGTGGCACTCGGCGGCCGTCCCGCCGTCGAACACGCCCAACTATCCCTGAACGCAGGCGACTTGCTGGGGCTGCTCGGACCGAACGGCGCGGGCAAGACCACCCTGCTGCGCGCCGTGCTCGGACTGGTCCCGCTCTCCGGCGGCCAGGTGCTGATCGAGGGCCTGCCGCCGGAACGCGCCCGGCACCTCGTCGGATACGTACCGCAGCGCCACGAGTTCGCCTGGGACTTCCCCATCGACGTCGCGGGCGCCGTGCTGTCCGGACGTACCCGTTCGATCGGCTGGCTGCGCCGGGTCCGGCCCGCCGACCGGGCAGCCGTCGACGAGGCGCTGGACATGGTCGGCCTCGGCGACTTGCGGCGGCGTCCGATCGGCGAGCTGTCGGGCGGCCAGCGGCAGCGGGTGCTGGTGGCCCGTGCGCTCGCGATCGAGCCCCGACTGCTGCTCCTGGACGAGCCGTTCACCGGTGTGGACATCCCCACGCAGGAGCTGCTGAACCAGCTCTTCCACCGGCTCGCCGCTGAGGGCCGGGGCCTGCTGATGACCACCCACGACCTGGCAGCCGCCGCCCGTACCTGCACACGCGTGGCGCTACTCAACCGGACCGTCGTGGCCGAGGGCGGCCCCGAGCTACTGGCCGACCCGGATCAGATGCTGCGCGCCTTCGGCCTGGACACGGCGATCGGGGCGGCGGCGTGAGCCTGGTGGAGTTCTTCGCAGATCCCTGGCAACTGCCTTTCATGCAGCGGGCGTTCGCAGTCGCTGTCATCACGGGGCTGGTGTGCGGGGTCGTGGGCGTGTACATCGTGCTACGCGGGATGGCGTTCATCGGCGAGGCGGTCTCGCACTCGGCGTTCCCGGGGGTCGCACTCGCGTACGCCTTCCAGGGCAACCTGCTACTCGGCGGCGCGCTCGCCGGGCTCACCACCTCCCTGCTGATCGCGCTGGTGTCGCAGAACCGCCGGCTGAAGGAGGACACCGTCATCGGGGTGTTCTTCTCCTGCGCGTTCGGCGTCGGCATCGTCCTCGTCTCCACACAGGACAGCTGGTCGACGGACCTGTCCTCGTTCCTGTTCGGGCAGGTGCTCGCGGTCGGCCCGGAGGACGTGTGGACGGCGGCGGGCGTCGGCGCGGTGATTGTGACGGTCGTCCTGCTGCTGAGCAAGGAGCTGGTGGCGGTCAGCCTGGACCGCGAGACCGCGCGGGCCGCCGGGCTGCCGGTCATGCGGCTCGACCTGATCCTCTACACCGTCGTGACCGCCACGATCGTGATTTCCCTGGAGGCTGTCGGCAACATCCTCGTCCTCTCGCTGCTCATCACGCCTGCGGCCGCGGCACGGATGCTCACCGAGCGCCTGTGGGCGATGACCCTGCTGGCCTCGGTGATCGGCGGCACGGGTGCGCTCGCCGGCCTGTACGTCTCGTACGCGTACGACCTCGCGGCAGGTGGCTCCATCGTCTGCGTACTGACCGCACTGTTCGCCACGACATGGTGCCTGGCACCCCGGCACGGGCTGCTGGCCAGGGCCCGGCAGCGGAAGCAGGAGACATTGCGACCGGCCGGCGAACAGCCGGCCTCGACCTGACGGCGAGAGGTGCTCCGCTTACCGCCGCCCGCATGACGATCACCTCGCCTTTTCGTGCCGGTGGTTCAGACGTCAGGGCAGCCCGGCCAACCCTCGGGCGGGAGAGGCCGGGCTTGCGCACCGGACGGGTGTCCTGCGGGCCTGCACGAACAGGCCCGCAGGAGACACCCGTGAAGGCTGTGGCCTTCGCTTTTCAGGCCGCAGCGGGGATCCGGGTCGGCGTTCGGCGAACTACAGGACCGCACGGGACAGGCAGGTCGTGCACCGCGAGCGTCTTCGCGTCTCTCAGTAGTTCGGTCAGCGAGCCACGGGCGCGGGCGACGCGTGAGCGAACGGTGCCGACCGGGCACCCTATTGCCGCTGCGGCCTCGCATAGGCGACACCGAGGAGTTGCGTGAGTATGAACGGTCCACGGCGCTCTGCCGGAAGGACTCGGAGGTAGAATTGCTCAGCAATGCCGGTTCTGTCTCCGCTGCCCCGTGCTCTCCACGGAGTTCGTGGAAAGCCGTATTGCATCCGCAATGTTGTGACGACTCGCGTCAGTGAGGCCCAGTTCACATGAAATGCGTCTCGCCATTTGAGAAGCCTGGCGCGGAAAGCCGCTCAAACTTGGCTCCTGCCGGCGGATAGGGCTGGCGGAGGGCTGGCTCACCCGGAAATGGTCTAGGCAACAAATAACCCCCGGGTCAATGACCTGGGGGTTTGTCGTGGAGCGGGTGACGAGAATCGAACTCGCGCTCTGAGCTTGGGAAGCTCATGTTCTACCATTAAACTACACCCGCGCGGCGCGGTCGTGGTTGGCGTCGCGTCGTCGGACACTCTACCTCATTGCAGGCCCCGGGCGTTTTGTGGCTCGGGGTCTTTGGTGTGTTCGGGGGGTGGGTGGGGTGGGTGGAAGTGGGGGTGGGGGCGGGAGTTGGGGCGTAGGGTCGCGGGGCGGGGTGCCGGTGCGGGGCGTGTCCTGTTGATCCCCTAGTGTGGGCGTTCGTCCGCGTTTGTTGGGGAAAGGACCTGATGGACTTGATGGAACGCACCGTCGTCCGCTGTGCCGAGGGGCATGTGTTCAGTACTACGACGTTCCCGATGCAGCAGCTCGACACCGGGCGGATCGGGCCCGGGCGGCTTATTCGGTGTCCGCGTTGTGCGCGGTTGCGGCATGCCGTGCCGGTGGAGTTGGAGCGGCGCTGACCGAGGTCGGCCGGGGCGCGCGGGACTGCCCGATGGGGGTGGGCTCGCGCGCTCTGCGTATCCTCGGGGCGTGCTTCTCTCAGACAAGGACATCCGGGCCGAGCTCGATTCCGGACGCGTACGCCTCGATCCGTATGACGAATCGATGGTGCAGCCCTCCAGCATCGATGTGCGGCTCGACCGGTTCTTCCGGGTGTTCGAGAACCACCGGTATCCGCATATCGACCCCGCCGTCGAGCAGGTCGATCTGACGCGCAAGGTCGAGCCGGAGGGGGACGATCCGTTCATCCTCCATCCCGGGGAGTTCGTCCTCGCGTCGACGTACGAGGTCATCTCGCTGCCCGACGACATCGCCTCCCGGCTGGAGGGGAAGTCCAGTCTCGGGCGGCTCGGGCTGGTGACGCACTCGACCGCCGGGTTCATCGACCCAGGGTTCTCCGGGCACGTCACGCTGGAACTGTCGAACATGGCGACGCTGCCGATCAAGCTCTGGCCCGGGATGAAGATCGGGCAGCTGTGTCTGTTCCGGCTCAGCTCGCCGGCGGAGTTCCCGTACGGCTCCGAGCGGTACGGCTCGCGCTATCAGGGGCAGCGGGGGCCGACGGCCTCGCGGTCGTATCTCAATTTCCACCGGACGCAGGTGTGAGGCCCGCATGATGGACGCGCGGGAGAACCTGACGTACGAGACGTTCGGCCGCGCCGTCCGCGAGCTGGCGCAGAGCATCGCCGACGACGGGTTCGAGCCCGATGTCGTCCTGAGCATCGCGCGGGGTGGGGTCTTTGTCGCCGGCGGCCTCGCCTACGCCCTGGACTGCAAGAACATCCACCTGGTCAATGTGGAGTTCTACACCGGAGTCGGCACCACCCTGGCCATGCCGGTCATGCTGGCGCCGGTGCCGAACGCCATCGACTTCTCCAACAAGAAGGTCCTCATCGCGGACGACGTCGCCGACACCGGCAAGACGCTGAAGCTGGTGCACGACTTCTGCGTCGACCATGTCGCCGAGGTGCGCAGCGCGGTGATCTACGAGAAGTCGCAGTCCCTGGTGAAGTGCGAGTACGTCTGGAAGCGCACGGAGGACTGGATCAACTTCCCCTGGAGCGTGGAGCAGCCCGTCGTACGCGTACGACGAGGTACGTGAAGCAGGGCCCCGTCCGTGAAGAAGGGCCCCCTTCCGGAGGCCCTTCTCACGCGCTGTACAGCGGTATCAGATCGTGCCCAGCTTGATCAGCGAGAGCAGCGCGATCAGCTGGATCGCCGACGCGCCCAGCGCCTTCGGCCACGGCAGGTCGTGCGACTTGCTCACCATGATGGTGAAGAGCGCGCCGGCCGCGATCCAGGTGACCCAGCCGAGGACCTGGACCAGGGAGTTCTCGCCGCCCAGGAAGAGGGCGAAGAGCAGACGCGGCGCGTCCGATATCGACATGATCAGCATGGAGAGGCCGACCGTCGGCTGCCAGGCGCCGTCGCCGCCGAGCTGGCGGGCGAGGGTGTGGGTCACCGCGCCCAGGATCAGACTGCCGATGACAAAGGCGACGCCCGTGGTGAGCGCGGCCGGGATGGCCGTGGAGAGCGTCGCGTTGATCGCGTCCTCACGGGCCGTGTCGAAGCCGAAGAGCGCCAGCAGTCCGTAGATGAACATCACGGTCAGGGCGGGGCCCCAGACCGGGTAGTCGCGCATCTGCAGGAAGGTCTGGCCGGGGCGCAGCACGATGCCGGTCAGCAGTTCCTTCCAGCGCAGCCGGGGGCCCGTGGGAACCGGGTCCGCGCCGGCGCTGTAGGTGGCGCCGTCGCCGTACCGTTCCTCGTCGATGCTGAACGCCTGGGTGTGACCAGGGTTGTTGGCGTACGGGTCACCGTGCGGGCCCTGCTGCGGCTGCTGGTACGGGTCGCCGAAGTACTCCGGCTCGCCATGCTGCCCACCGCCCTGCTGGCCGCCGTACTGCCCGCCGCCGTGCGCGGTGCGTCCGCCCGGCCCGCCCTGCCCTCCCGGTCTGCCCGGCCCACTGGGCCCGCCGTACTGTCCGGTGCCCGTCGGAGGCCACTGCTGCTGCCCGTACGGAGGCGCGGCTTGCTGCCCGCCTCCGTATCCCGGGGGCGGCGCCTGCCGTCCGTACGGCTGCTGCGGCGGTTGCTGCCGCTGCCGCTGCGGTTGTTGTTGCGGGGTGCGGTTGTCCCGGCCGCGTCCGATCCTGAATCCAGCCACACAATCGAACGTACCCGCTCCGTACGGGTGTAGCGGCTGAGGTGGGGGAACGGGCGGGCCTTTGCGGCCGAGCTGTGACATCCCTTAGGGGAACCCTGGGGGGTCTACCCGAGGAAGATCGACGTACTGAAGGTGATCACCGGCCGGTCCCCGGCGACCGCGGGCTCGTACAGCGCGATCAGATCGGTCTTCTCCCCCTGGTGGGTACGAGTCACCAGGTCCGGGCGCTTGTCCCCGTCGAAGTCGGCCGACCGGAGGAGTTCGGTCACGGGCTTGTCCTGGCCCGACGAGGTCCCGGACGGCAGCCTCGGCGCCGGCGGGAGCCGTACGGCCCTGAAGGTGTACGTGCCCCCCGGGCGGCCCGGTCCGTCCGGCCCGCCGAGCAGCAGCCCGCCCCGGCCGGCCGTGCCGGGCGCATGGGCGCGGGTGGCGTGGACGAGGTCGTCGTAGCCGTCGCCGTTGACGTCGGCCCTGGGATCCGGCGCCGCCAGGACCGGGCCGCCGCCGGGGACCGGCGCCGAGGCGGAGCGCGGAGCGCCGGCCCGGGTGAAGGGGCCGCGGAGATAGCTGACCTGGCCGGCGCTCGCGGTGACGGCGAGGTCCTCCGTACCGTCGCCGTCGAAGTCGCCGCAGACGGGGTGGTCGGGCCACTCGTTGCCGAAGCGGGCCTTGGCGGGGATCCGGAGGACCACCGCCTTGCCGGCCAGGCCGGTGGCGCCGCCGAAGAGGATCTGCACGGGGACGGGCGGCATGCCGGTGCCGTCGTACGGCGGATCCGTGGTGATGATCAGATCGCCGAAGCCGTCCTGGTCGAGGTCGCACGCGGCCTCGGCGTCGAACGCGGCGGGGAGTGTGCCGTCGACGCGGGCGCCGTGGGTACGGGGGCTGAGGGTCTGGCGTACGGCCGGGTCGAGGCCACGGGCGGCGGCGGTGCCGTACACGATCCCGATGCCCGCGTCGTCGCCGAAGCTGTCGTCCGGGGCCTTGACCAGGTCGTTGAGTACGAGATCGCGGTGGCCGTCCCCGTTGAAGTCGTCGGGGAGACGGCTGCCCTCGCCGCGCGGAACGGGGCGGCGGGGGGCGGCGCCCTTGCCGGAGAGGGGGGCGGTGTCGCCGTTCTTGGCCTCCGCGGAGCCCTGGTCCTTACCGGTGGCCGGGCCGGGTGCGGCCGTACAGCCCGTCAGCAGCAACGCCGTGGAGACGACGATGCCGGCACCGACTCGGACGCCGACGCCGACGCATGCGCCAGCGCTGCTCATCGCTCTCGCCGCGACGCGTATGCGCACGCCCCACCCACCCCATCCCGTCCGTAGCGCTCGCCGCGGTGGAGGCCATGGGAGCGGGGCCACCGTCAGCTCACTGTCGCCACATGATGCTCCAGAGCTCCCCGCTTCCGCGCTCAGTGGCCGAAGTCCGAGCCGAACCCGTCGCCCGGCCGGGGCGTCAGACCCAGGTCCGCGGGGCCGATGAGAGTCGGCCCGGCGGGGTCGATGCCGGAAGGACCGCCGCGCAGGATCCGCACCTTGCCGTCGCCCACACCCGGGAAGAGCGTGCCGATCGCCAGGTCCGCCGCCTGGTCCCCGTTCATGTCCAGCAGCGCAAGGCGGGGCGTACCGGGGAAGCTCGCGGCCTGCTGGGCCCCCTGACCGGTCAGACCCCCCGGGCCGCCTCGCAGGACGAGAACGGCGCCTTCGCCGTCCTCGGTCGGGGCGGTGAAGGCGATGTCGGCGTAACCGTCTCCGTTGACGTCCCCGGCCGTTGCCGAGTCCCCGAAGCCGCAGGACGTGGAGACGGGCGAGCCGGGCAGTCCCGGCGTGCTGTCGTTGATCGTCGTGGCTTTCAGGCCGCTGCTCTGGCCGGCCGCACCGCCGTACGCGACCATCAGCCGGCTGCCGCCGGCAGGCCTGGTCTCCTCGCCAACGATCTCGCAGGGGAGGCCGACGACCACATCGGCGAAGCCGTCCTTGTTCACGTCGGCCGTGGTGACGGAGCTGCCGAACATGTCCTTGCCCCGCGCGTCCTTGAGGCGGGAGCCCTTGGTCAGTCCGCCGTCGGCGGTGCCGCGGTACACCACGGTGGCGCGAGGCGTGGGCATCTCGTCCGCGTACACATGGGACCAGGTGACCACCAGATCGTCCCTGCCGTCGCCGGTCACGTCCCCGACGCCGACGAGCGAGGCGGTGTAGTACGCCGGGTCGTCCGTCGTGAGGTCGACGGACTTCACCCGGCTGGGTTTGCCGACCCGGTTGAACGGGCCGAACCGGATGGTCGCTGTCGACGGCCCCTCGCTGGTGACGAGGTCGGTGTGGCCGTCACCGTCGAAATCGCCGACGTGGGGCGCCGCGCCGGTCAGCCGGACCGCTCCTGCGAGCGTCTCGCGGTCGGCCCAGACGATGAAGACGGTGCGGCTGCCCGCCTGGGTGATGAGATCGCTGCGGCCGTCGCCGTCGAGATCACCTGAGGTGGCGTGCCGGCCGAAGCGCCCGCCCGTGCCCGCGTTGCCGAGGCCCAGGCTGTCCTGAGTGATCACCTGGTGGCGTGCGGGAACCGGGCCGTCGGCCGAGCCGCGCACCACCGCCGCGTACCCGGCGGCGTACGTGCCGTTGACCGTGGCCGAGGTGTCGGTGATGACGAGGTCACCCATCCCGTCACCGTCGAAGTCGGAGCGCGGGCCGGAGCGTAGGTCGGCGCGCGGGCCGGAGCCGGAATGGGAGCCGGAGCCGGCGCCGGAGTCGGACGGGGTTCCCGGAGCCCCGCAGGCGACTGTGGCGGCGAGGGCGATGCTGCTGACAAGACGCTTCTTCCGCATGGGGGTTGGACCCATGCGGTCCGCGGATGGTTGTGCGGGAGAGATACGGAAGGGGGACATACGGAAGGGGAGACATACGGAAAGCAGCAGCGGCCGGCCCCGCCCCGAGGCGGATCCGGCCGCTGCTGTCATGTCCCGCAGGCGTGAGTCCCGCAGGCGTCCCGTAGGCGGGACTACGTCACCGGCTCCGGCTTCGGGTCCGGCGCGTTCTCCTGCTCCTCGGCGCCCGCCGGGTCCGCCGGCGTACGTACCGAGTCGAGCAGCAGCTGCGCCACGTCCACGACCTGGAGGGATTCCTTCGCCTGACCGTCGTTCTTCTTGCCGTTGACCGAGTCGGTCAGCATCACCAGGCAGAACGGGCAGGCCGTCGAGACGATGTCCGGGTTCAGCGAAAGGGCCTCGTCCACGCGCTCGTTGTTGATGCGCTTGCCGATCCGCTCCTCCATCCACATCCGCGCGCCGCCCGCGCCACAGCAGAAGCCGCGCTCCTTGTGGCGGTGCATCTCCTCGTTCCGCAGGCCCGGCACCTTCGCGATGATCTCGCGCGGCGGTGTGTAGACCTTGTTGTGACGGCCCAGGTAGCAGGGGTCGTGGTACGTGATCAGACCCTCGACCGGCGTCACCGGGATCAGCTTCTCCTCGTCCACCAGATGCTGGAGCAGCTGCGTGTGGTGGATGACCTCGTACTCGCCGCCGAGCTGCGGGTACTCGTTCGCGATCGTGTTGAAGCAGTGCGGGCAGGTCGCGACGATCTTCTTCGACGACTTCGGCTTCTTCGTCGCCTCGTCCTCGTCGTCCTCCCCGTACGCCATGTTCAGCATCGCCACGTTCTCCTGGCCGAGCTGCTGGAACAGCGGCTCGTTGCCCAGCCGGCGGGCCGAGTCACCCGTGCACTTCTCGTCGCCGCCCATGATCGCGAACGTGACGCCCGCGATGTGCAGCAGCTCCGCGAAGGCCTTCGTGGTCTTCTTGGCCCGGTCCTCCAGCGCGCCCGCGCAGCCGACCCAGTAGAGGTAGTCGACCTCCGACAGGTCCTCGATGTCCCGGCCCACGACCGGCACCTCGAAGTCGACCTCCTTCGTCCACTCCAGGCGCTGCTTCTTGGCCAGGCCCCAGGGATTGCCCTTCTTCTCCAGGTTCTTGAGCATCGTCCCGGCCTCGCTCGGGAAGGAGCTCTCGATCATCACCTGGTAGCGGCGCATGTCCACGATGTGGTCGACGTGCTCGATGTCGACCGGGCACTGCTCCACACACGCACCGCAGGTGGTGCAGGACCACAGCACATCCGGGTCGATGACGCCGTTCTCTTCGAGCGTCCCGATCAGCGGGCGTCCGGCCTCGGCGAGGGCCGCGGCCGGCACACCGGCAAGCTGCTCCTCGGACGCCTTCTCCTCGCCCTCCATGGTCTTGCCGCCGCCGGCCAGCAGATACGGCGCCTTGGCGTGCGCGTGGTCGCGCAGCGACATGATCAGCAGCTTCGGGGAGAGCGGCTTGCCCGTGTTCCAGGCCGGGCACTGCGACTGGCAGCGGCCGCACTCCGTACACGTGGAGAAGTCGAGGATGCCCTTCCAGGAGAAGTGCTCCACCTGGGAGACGCCGAAGACGTCGTCGTCGCCCGGGTCCTCGAAGTCGATCTCCTTGCCGCCGCTCGTCATCGGCTGGAGCGCGCCGAGGGCCGTGCCGCCGTCCGCCTCGCGCTTGAACCAGATGTTCGGGAAGGCGAGGAACCGGTGCCAGGCGACGCCCATGTCGGTCTTGAGCGCGACCGTGATCATCCAGATGAAGGACGTCCCGATCTTGATCATCGCGATCAGGTAGACCAGGTTCTGCAGGGTGCCGAGGCTGAGCCCCTTGAACGCCGCGACCAGCGGATACGAGACCAGATAGGCGGCCTGGTACGAGTCGGCGTGGTGCAGTGCGCCCTCCAGGCCGCGGAGCACCAGGATCGCCAGGCCGATTATGAGGATGACGGCCTCGACGAAGTACGCCTGGCCGAAGTTGGAGCCCGCGAAGCGGGACTTGCGGCCGGCGCGGCTGGGCAGCGACAGCTGGCGGATGACGATCAGCGTCAGGATGCCGAGCGTCGTCAGCAGGCCGATCAGCTCGACGAAGACTTCGTACGGCGTCCAGTTACCGATGACCGGCAGCAGCCAGTCCGCCTTGAAGAGCTGCCCGAAGGCGTTCACCAGGGTCAGTACGAGCGTGAAGAAGCCGACCGCCACGAACCAGTGCGCGACGCCGACGACACCCCACCGGTTCATCCGGGTGTGGCCGAGGAACTCCTTGGCCACCGTCAGGGTGCGCTGGGCGGGTTCGTCGGTCCGCGTACCCGCGGGGACGTCCTGGCCGAGCTTCACGAAGCGGTAGATCTGCGCGATGGCTCGGCCGAACAGCGCGACGCCGACGACGCCGAGTACCAGCGACACGATGATCGCGGCGAGTTGCATTGGGGGCTCCTCGGGCCTGCGAGGGTGGAAAGTCCGCCACTCTTACTAAGCGGTAACTTAATCAGTCCGTGCTGAGGTTACCCACTTATCTCGCCGCAATGTAGCGGCGGAGCCGGTGATCTGTGTCGCTCAGGGCGCCCTCACCGCGCGGGGTGAAGGCGCGGGCGCGTGCGCGCGGGAGCGCGCGGGGGTGCGCGGGCAGGCAGGGTCGAGCGTACGACTGGGCGTACGACCGGGCGAACGGCTGGGCGAACAGCCAGGCGCGCGGCTGGGTTTCCGAGCGGGCGCGCGAGCGGGCGTGCGCGGCACACAGCGCGGGGAGCGTACGGGCGAGGATCGCCAGGTCGAGGCCGATCCAGTGCTGCTCGACATAGTGCTGGTCGAGCAGCGGGGCCTCGTCCCACGGCAGCGGTGAGTGCCGCCGTACCTGCGCGAGGCCGGTCAGGCCCGGCCGTACGAGCCGCCGCCAGGGCGCCGCGGCCGCGGGGGATCCGACCTTCAGGGGCGCGGGCCCGACCAGCGACAGTTCGCCGCGTACGACATGGGGCAGCCGGGAGAGCAGATCCAGCCGGAACAGCCGGGTGCGCAGGGAACTCAGGACGAAGGGCCGTCCGTTCAGTCCTGTGCGGTACTCGCGTACGAAGACGCCGCCGGCCGGCCGCGTCAGCGCGACGGTGAGGGTGGCGGCCATGAGTACGGGCGCGGCCAGAACCAGCAGGGCCGAGCCGAGCGCCAGATCCAGCAGCCGCTTGGGTTCCGGGAGCCGCTTGGGTTCAAAGAGCTGCTTCATGCGTCGCTTCATGGCCACACCTGACCGTCCTGTGGGTTCTGTTACGTTCAAAAGAGCTTTCGGATCTTTCGAGGCTTTCAGGTCTTTTGTCACAGAACGATCGCATGATGAGGTGGCGCGGATCGGGTAGGCGCCCCCGCCAGGCGCGTTCACGCCGGTCCGATGGCCCCCGGGCGCACAGGGTCCGCACAATAGTTGAGTCTCATCGACTCAGGTCCTTTGACTCCTTGGGATCTGTGATGCATCCTTGAGCCTGTTCCACTCAAGTCAGTTGGAGGAATCGAAATGGCACGTGCGGTCGGCATCGACCTGGGCACGACTAACTCCGTCGTCAGCGTTCTCGAAGGCGGCGAGCCCACCGTCATCACCAACGCCGAAGGCGCCAGGACCACGCCGTCCGTCGTCGCCTTCGCCAAGAACGGCGAGGTGCTCGTCGGCGAGGTCGCGAAGCGCCAGGCGGTCACGAACGTCGACAGGACCATCCGGTCGGTCAAGCGCCACATGGGCACCGACTGGAAGATCAACCTGGACGGCAAGGACTTCAACCCGCAGCAGATCTCGGCCTTCGTGCTGCAGAAGCTGAAGCGGGACGCGGAGTCGTACCTGGGCGAGAAGGTCACCGACGCGGTGATCACCGTTCCCGCGTACTTCAACGACTCGGAGCGCCAGGCCACCAAGGAGGCCGGCGAGATCGCGGGCCTCAACGTGCTGCGTATCGTCAACGAGCCGACGGCGGCCGCCCTCGCCTACGGTCTCGACAAGGACGACCAGACCATCCTGGTCTTCGACCTCGGTGGCGGCACCTTCGACGTCTCGCTGCTGGAGATCGGTGACGGCGTCGTCGAGGTGAAGGCCACCAACGGTGACAACCACCTCGGTGGTGACGACTGGGACCAGCGGGTCGTCGACTTCCTGGTGAAGCAGTTCGCCAACGGTCACGGCGTGGACCTGGGCAAGGACAAGATGGCTCTCCAGCGTCTCCGCGAGGCCGCGGAGAAGGCGAAGATCGAGCTGTCGTCCTCCTCGGAGACGACGATCAACCTGCCCTACATCACGGCGTCCGCCGAGGGCCCGCTGCACCTGGACGAGAAGATCACTCGCTCCCAGTTCCAGCAGCTGACCTCCGACCTGCTGGACCGCTGCAAGACCCCGTTCCACAACGTCATCAAGGACGCCGGCATCCAGCTGTCCGAGATCGACCACGTGGTGCTCGTCGGCGGTTCGACCCGTATGCCCGCCGTCGCGGAGCTCGTCAAGGAGCTCACCGGTGGCCGGGACGCCAACAAGGGCGTGAACCCGGACGAGGTCGTCGCCATCGGCGCCGCGCTCCAGGCCGGTGTCCTCAAGGGTGAGGTCAAGGATGTCCTGCTCCTCGACGTGACCCCGCTGTCCCTCGGTATCGAAACCAAGGGCGGCATCATGACCAAGCTCATCGAGCGCAACACGACGATCCCGACGAAGCGCTCGGAGATCTTCACGACGGCCGAGGACAACCAGCCGTCCGTGCAGATCCAGGTCTACCAGGGCGAGCGCGAGATCGCGGCGTACAACAAGAAGCTCGGCATGTTCGAGCTGACCGGTCTGCCGCCCGCCCCGCGCGGTGTGCCGCAGATCGAGGTCGCCTTCGACATCGACGCCAACGGCATCATGCACGTGGCCGCGAAGGACCTCGGCACCGGCAAGGAGCAGAAGATGACCGTCACCGGTGGCTCCTCGCTGCCGCGGGACGAGGTCAACCGGATGCGTGAAGAGGCCGAGCAGTACGCGGACGAGGACCACCGCCGTCGCGAGGCCGCCGAGACCCGCAACCAGGCCGAGCAGCTCGTCTACCAGACGGAGAAGTTCCTCAAGGACAACGAGGACAAGGTCCCCGGCGACGTCAAGACCGAGGTCGAGACCTCCATCGCCGAGCTGAAGGAGAAGCTCAAGGGCGAGGACACCGCCGAGATCCGTACCTCCACGGAGAAGGTCGCGGCCGTCTCCCAGAAGCTCGGCCAGGCGATGTACGCGGACGCCCAGGCCGCCGGTGGCGGCGAGGGTGCGGCGGGCGCCGGCCAGGCCCAGCCCGAGGACGACGTCGTCGACGCCGAGATCGTGGACGACGAGAAGCCGAAGAAGGA
This sequence comes from Streptomyces sp. NPDC042201, assembly GCF_055582185.1. Lineage (NCBI taxonomy): Bacteria > Bacillati > Actinomycetota > Actinomycetes > Kitasatosporales > Streptomycetaceae > Streptomyces > Streptomyces sp. NPDC042201. The sequence goes on from NZ_JBVJDS010000001.1 coordinate 673,521, forward strand.
CGGTGCGGCGTGACCGAGGAGACTCCGGGCTTCGAGGAGAAGCCCGACGTCCCCTCCGGCGCCACCCCCGAAGACGCCGCGTCGAAGGCCGCCGAGTCCGGCTCCGTGAAGGAGCCGGGCCCGGCGGCCCCGGCCGGGGACGTAGAGCAGGTAGCCCTGACGGCGCAGCTGGACCAGGTCCGTACGGCGCTCAATGAGCGCACGGCAGACCTCCAGCGGCTCCAGGCGGAGTATCAGAACTACCGCCGGCGGGTGGAGCGGGACCGGGTCACGGTCAAGGAGATCGCTGTCGCGAGTCTGCTGACCGAACTGCTGCCCGTGCTGGACGACATCGGCCGCGCGCGGGACCACGACGAGCTGGTCGGCGGCTTCAAGTCGGTGGCCGAATCGCTGGAGACGGTCGCCGCGAAGCTGGGCCTCCAGCAGTTCGGCAAGGAGGGCGAGCCCTTCGACCCGACGATCCACGAGGCCCTGATGCACTCGTACGCGCCGGATGTCACCGAAACAACGTGCGTCGCGATCCTGCAGCCTGGGTACCGCTTCGGCGAGCGGACGATCAGGCCCGCCCGCGTCGCGGTGGCCGAGCCCCAGCCCGGGGCCCAGCCCAGGGCAGCGGACGAGCAGGCCAAGGACGAGGAGAGCGGTGGCCCGGACGAGGGCTGACGTGGGGACAGGCAGTGATGGCGGAGAGGAGGGACGTCGGGAATGAGCACCAAGGACTTCGTGGAGAAGGACTACTACAAGGTTCTCGGCGTCCCCAAGGACGCCACCGAGGCCGAGATCAAGAAGGCGTACCGGAAGCTCGCCCGCGAGTTCCACCCGGACGCCAACAAGGGCGACACCAAGGCCGAGGAGCGCTTCAAGCAGATCTCCGAGGCGAATGACATCCTTGGTGACGCCAAGCGGCGCAAGGAGTACGACGAGGCCCGCGCGCTCTTCGGCAACGGCGGGTTCCGGCCCGGTCCCGGTGCCGGGGGCGGCGGTTCCTTCAACTTCGACCTGGGCGACCTCTTCGGTGGCGGCGCCCAGGGCGGTACGCAGACGGGCCAGGGCGCCGGCGGTTTCGGCGGCGGGCTCGGGGACGTCTTCGGAGGGCTCTTCAACCGGGGCGGCGCGGGCACCCGTACGCAGCCGCGCCGGGGCCAGGACATCGAGTCCGAGGTGACGCTCAGCTTCACCGAGGCGGTCGACGGGGCCACGGTCCCGCTGCGGATGTCCAGTCAGGCTCCCTGCAAGGCCTGTTCGGGTACGGGCGACAAGAACGGCACCCCGCGGGTCTGCCCGACCTGCGTCGGCACCGGTCAGGTCTCGCGCGGCTCCGGCGGCGGCTTCTCGCTCACCGACCCGTGCGTGGACTGCAAGGGCCGTGGGCTGATCGCCCAGGACCCCTGCGAGGTCTGCAAGGGCAGCGGGCGCGCCAGGTCCTCGCGGACCATGCAGGTCCGTATCCCGGCGGGCGTCAGCGACGGCCAGCGGATCAGGCTGCGGGGCAAGGGCGCTCCCGGTGAGCGCGGCGGCCCCGGAGGCGATCTGTTCGTGGTCGTCCATGTCGACGCCCATCCGGTCTTCGGCCGCAAGGACGACAACCTCACGGTCACCGTGCCCGTCACCTTCGCGGAGGCGGCGCTCGGCGGCGAGGTGAAGGTGCCGACCCTGGGCGGCCCGCCGGTCACGCTGAAGCTGCCGGCCGGGACGCCGAACGGCCGTACGATGCGCGCCCGCGGCAAGGGCGCCGTACGTAAGGACGGCACTCGCGGAGACCTGCTGGTCACCGTCGAGGTCGTCGTTCCCAAGGACCTCGACGCGCCCGCGAGGGACGCGCTGGAGGCCTACCGGAAGGCGACCGCGGACGAGGACCCGCGGGCGGAGCTGTTCCAGGCCGCGAAGGGAGCATGACCCGATGGACAGGGACGGGCGGCGGCGCAATCCGTATCAACTGACCGAAGAGACGCCGGTGTACGTCATCTCGGTGGCTGCCCAGCTCTCGGGGCTGCACCCGCAGACCCTCAGGCAGTACGACCGTCTCGGCCTGGTCTCCCCGGACCGCACGGCGGGCCGGGGGCGCCGCTACTCGGCCCGTGACATCGAGCTGCTCCGTCAGGTGCAGCAGCTGTCGCAGGACGAGGGCATCAATCTGGCCGGTATCAAGCGGATCATCGAGCTGGAGAACCAGGTCGCCGCGCTCCAGGCCCGGGTCGCCGAGCTGTCGGCGGCGGTGGAGGGAGCGGCGGCGGCGATGCGGCAGCGCGAGGCGCAGGTGCATGCCTCGTACCGCCGGGATCTGGTGCCGTATCAGGATGTGCAGCAGACGAGCGCGCTGGTGGTGTGGCGGCCCAACCGGCCGGCGGACTGAGAGCGCGTTCAGAGGCCGCAGGAAGGGCTCCCACCGTGCCGGGTGGGGGCCCTTTCCGTGTGCCCGGTGCGCGGGGCTCTCCCGGGCAGGTCGGCGTTCCGGTCGGCGGTCCGGTCAGCGGTCCTGCTCCAGGATTCCCGACTGCGCGACCAGATAGCCGAGTTGCGCGCGGCTGCCGCTGCCGAGGACGGTGGCGAGTTTGGCGATGTGCGCGCGGCAGGTCCGTACGTTCATCCCGAGGCGGCGGGCTATGGCCTCGTCCACGTACCCCTCGACGAGAAGCTTGGCGATGGTCCGCTGGACGCCCGAGATGCCGTCAGGGGTCGGCTCGTACGAAACCTGTTCGGTGAGCGGCGTGGCGCGGCGCCAGAGCTGCTCGAAGACCTTGACCAGATAGGTGACAAGACCGGGGTGGCGCAGCTCCAGTGCCACTTGCTGGTCGTCCCGCGCGGGGATGAACGCGACCGTCTGGTCGCAGATGATGAGCCGCTCGATCAGCTCTTCCAAGGTCCGGATCTCGACCTTGCCGCTGGCTATGCGGTCCACGTAGGCCATGGTCCCCATGGAGTGCCTGACCGTGTGCTGGTAGAGCGTGCGCATGCTGACGCCGCGGTCGATCAGTGGCCGGTCCCGTTCCAGTGCTTGGCTGAGAATGTGCTCGCGCCGGCCGCCGCCGGGCTGAATCGTCAGCATCTCGGTGTGGCACTCGGCCGTGGCCAGGTTGAGCGCGGCGTTGATCCGGTTGAACCCCTCCAGGACGGTGATCGCATGAGTAGGAGCCGGATTCAGGGCACTGATGGCCATGAATGGCTCAAAGGATTCTGTCAGGTTGATGGAGTGCCGTCTTCGGTCCTGGATCTCCCGTTCGATGGGATGGAGCCGCTGGGCGAGCGCGACGGACGGGGGGACCGGACGAAGCCAGTTCGGGTCGTCCGGATCAGGGTGCAAAAGAGCGAATTCGAGAAGGCACGGAGCCTCCTCGGCCTCCACCCGGGAGATCCGTCCGGCGCTCAGAGCGCTGGCGTAAAGATGCGCCCCCTCGTCGCACAGATCGGTCACCGCATGGGGATGTGTCGGTTTTGAGTTGATTACTGGCAAATCTCCACCCCCCAGGGTCCTGAACGTACAGGAACATGATGCATCGCCCCTGTGGCATTGACGTGCCTGAATGAGCCATCGTCTTGTGACGCGGGGGAGAGGAATCCATCAAGTGAGGACGAAGCCGACTATGTACAAGAGATTGCTTCGCTCGGTGCTTGCCGCTGCTTTCTCCGCAGTCGTGGCTTACGGGGTTCTGGGCGGCGCGGACACCGACTGGGGCATCGCCCCCGAGACCTCCACAACGGAGAGCGGGTGGGGCGGCGCTCAGGCCGACAGCGGCTGGGGCTATACACCGGGCGACAGCGGTTGGGGCATCGCCCAGGCCGCCGGCACGCCGCCGGACAGTGGCTGGGGTAGCGGACCGGCCGACAGCGGCTGGGGAAGCACGCCGGCCGACACAGGCGCATGACTGTCCCGCCGGACGATCGGGTCTTCCGGCGCGAGATGGCCACGGCCTACCGGTCGGGGTGGCACTTCATCGATCTGGTCACGGCTATTCCTCACCGTGGCGACTCGTTGATGGTCACTCTGTTCGGAGAGCCGATTGTCGTCGTACGCGAGGAGGACGAGGACGTCCGTGCCTACCGCTGCCTTCGGAGGCCGCGGGGGGCTCCGCAGCCGGTCCGGTGTGCCATCCGATACGACATGATCTTCGTTAACCTCGACCAGCGGGACCACCAGCTGGTCGAAGCGCAAGCCATCATCGCCACCCCCCGCAGTGCCTGAGCGATTCCCCCGTCGTTCCAAATCGCTCAGGCGCTTCCCCCACACAGCGGCGCCATCGTGGACCTGAAACACGATGGCGCCGCTGTGCTGTCCGCGTTCGGCGGACTCGTTCAGTGGACCCGTTCAGCCTGCTGCTCAGCGGACTGCTCCGTACGGAGGTCAGCCGCGGCCGAGCGCCCGCTCCACGGTGATCTCGATGAGGACCCGGTCCGGATGGGGCGCCGGGGTGCGCTCGTACCGCTCCGCGTAGCGGCTCACCGCGTCCGCGATCAGCTCCGGCTCCGTACGGACCGTGGCGCGGCCCTCCAGCGTCGCCCAGCGGCCCCGGTGGACCTGGCAGACCGCGACCCGCGCCCCGCCCGCGTCCGCGCCGTCGCGGACGCCCGCGCCCGCCGCCAGGATGTTGGCCACCTTCCTGCTGTTCTTGTTGGTGATGACGCGTGCGAGCCCTGCCTCCGGGTCGTATATCGCGCCCACCGGGACCACATGCGGACTGCCGTCGGGGCGCAGGGTGGTCAGCGTGCACAAGTGGTACTCCCGCCAGAACGCGAGAAAATCGGGGCTGAGATTGCGTACGGCATGGGACATACCGGAAGAGTAGGGCCCGGGCGGGGGTGAAACCCGTGGACGCTGGGCTCCCGGATTTCGGCTTGAGTGGAATAGACTCAACTTTGCGCATGTCGCCACAGTCAGAGTTGAGATCCGCGCAAGGATCCGCGCAAGGAGGAGAGAGCGCACGTGGACGCCGAGCTGACCAACAAGAGCCGGGATGCGATCAACGCCGCCACCAGCCGGGCCGTAGCGGCCGGGCACCCCGATCTGACCCCCGCACATCTGCTGCTCGCGCTGCTCGAAGGCCAGGACAACGAGAACGTCATCGACCTGCTGACCGCGGTCGAGGCGGACCGGGCTGCGGTACGGTCCGGAGCGGAGCGGCTGCTGGCCGCACAGCCCAGCGTGACCGGGTCCACCGTCGCACCCCCGCAGCCCAACCGTGAGCTGCTCGCCGTCATCGCCGACGCCGCTCAGCGGGCCAAGGAGCTGGGGGACGACTATCTCTCCACCGAGCATCTGCTCATCGGTACCGCCGCCAAGGGCGGCAAGGCGGGGGAGGTGCTGGACCAGCAGGGGGCCGGCGCCAAGAAGTTGCTGGACGCGTTTGAAAAGGCAAGGGGAGGGCGCCGGGTGACCACACCCGACCCGGAGGGTCAGTACAAGGCCCTGGAGAAGTTCGGCACCGATTTCACCGCCGCGGCCCGCGAGGGCAAGCTCGACCCGGTCATCGGCCGGGACCAGGAGATCCGGCGCGTGGTGCAGGTGCTGTCACGCCGTACGAAGAACAATCCGGTGCTGATCGGTGAGCCGGGCGTCGGCAAGACCGCCGTTGTGGAGGGGCTCGCGCAGCGCATCGTCAAGGGCGACGTGCCCGAGTCGCTCAAGAACAAGCGGCTGGTTTCGCTGGACCTCGGCGCGATGGTCGCGGGCGCCAAGTACCGCGGCGAGTTCGAGGAGCGGCTGAAGACCGTCCTCTCCGAGATCAAGGGGAGCGACGGGCAGATCATCACCTTCATCGACGAACTGCACACGGTCGTGGGCGCGGGCGCAGGCGGCGACTCCGCCATGGACGCGGGCAACATGCTCAAGCCGATGCTCGCCCGCGGTGAACTGCGCATGGTCGGCGCGACCACGCTGGACGAGTACCGCGAGCGGATCGAGAAGGACGCCGCCCTGGAGCGGCGCTTCCAGCAGGTGCTGGTCGCCGAGCCGACCGTCGAGGACACGATCGCGATCCTGCGCGGGCTCAAGGGCCGCTACGAGGCTCACCACAAGGTGCAGATCGCGGACGCGGCGCTGGTCGCCGCCGCCACCCTCTCCGACCGGTACATCACTTCGCGCTTCCTCCCCGACAAGGCCATCGACCTCGTCGACGAGGCCGCCTCCCGCCTCCGTATGGAGATCGACTCCTCGCCGGTCGAGATCGACGAACTCCAGCGCGCGGTCGACCGCCTCCGTATGGAGGAGCTGGCGCTGAAGAACGAGTCGGACCCCGCGTCCAAGCAGCGGCTGGAGAAGCTGCGCCGCGACCTCGCCGACCGGGAGGAGGAGCTGCGCGGGCTCAACGCCCGCTGGGAGAAGGAGAAGCAGGGCCTCAACCGCGTCGGTGAGCTCAAGGAGCGGCTGGACGACCTGCGCGGCCAGGCCGAGCGCGCCCAGCGCGACGGCGACTTCGACACCGCGTCCAAGCTGCTGTACGGGGAGATCCCCGGCCTGGAGCGCGAGCTGGAGGAGGCCGCCGAGGCCGAGCAGGAGGCGGCCAAGGACACCATGGTCAAGGAGGAGGTCGGCCCGGACGACATCGCCGATGTGGTCGGCTCCTGGACCGGGATCCCGGCCGGCCGGCTGCTGGAGGGCGAGACGCAGAAGCTGCTGCGCATGGAGCAGGAGCTCGGCAGGCGGCTGATCGGCCAGTCCGAGGCGGTCCAGGCCGTGTCCGACGCGGTACGCCGTACCCGCGCCGGAATCGCCGACCCCGACCGGCCCACCGGCTCGTTCCTCTTCCTCGGCCCGACCGGTGTCGGCAAGACCGAGCTGGCCAAGGCCCTCGCGGACTTCCTCTTCGACGACGAGCGGGCCATGGTCCGTATCGACATGAGCGAGTACGGCGAGAAGCACTCCGTGGCGCGGCTCGTCGGCGCCCCTCCCGGCTATGTCGGCTACGAGGAGGGCGGCCAGCTCACGGAGGCCGTGCGGCGCCGCCCGTACAGCGTGGTGCTGCTGGACGAGGTGGAGAAGGCCCACCCCGAGGTCTTCGACATCCTGCTCCAGGTCCTCGACGACGGCCGGCTCACCGACGGCCAGGGCCGGACGGTGGACTTCCGCAACACCATCCTGATCCTGACGTCCAACCTCGGCAGTCAGTATCTCGCTGAGCCGCTGACCAGCGACGAGCAGAAGAAGCGGCAGGTCCTGGGGGTCGTACGGGCCTCCTTCAAGCCGGAGTTCCTCAACCGGCTGGACGATCTGGTCGTCTTCACCGCCCTGTCGCGCGACGAACTCGCCCACATCGCCCGCCTCCAGATCGCCCGCCTCGCCAAGCGCCTAGCGGAGCGCCGGCTCACCCTGAAGGTCACCCCGGCGGCGCTGGAATGGCTGGCCGACGAGGGCAACGACCCGGCCTACGGAGCCCGCCCGCTGCGCCGCCTCGTCCAGACCGCGATCGGCGACCAACTGGCGAAGGAGATCCTCGCCGGCGAGGTCACGGACGGCGACACGGTCCGCGTCGACCGCTCCGAGGACGGCCTGACCGTGAGCGCGACAACCCCAGAACCGACAAAGCCACCCGCCAAGACGCTGTAGCCCGGTGGTTTCGAATAGGCCCGTCACCCTCTCGGGTGGCGGGCCTATTCGCATTACCCAGCGAGCATTAGTATCCGCGTAGCGCCCAAAAATGCATTTCACTTGTTCACAAAGCCGTCTTGGAGGTATCGAAGCATGCTGCTGAGCTTTCGTGTCGCCAACCACGGTTGTCTGCGTGAACCGCAGGAGCTGAACCTCGTACCGGCCTATCAGGACGACCGGCCCGCGGTGACCGTGGCGGCGATCTACGGCGCCAACGCCTCGGGGAAGTCGACGGTCATGGACGCGTTCCGTTTTTTCAAGGACGCGGTCCGTGACTCACAGGCCAGGTGGCTGCCGGGTGCTCCGGTGCCGCGGCGCCCCTTCCTGCTCGACCATCAGAGCCGGACCGCCCCTTCGTCGTACGCCGTCGACATCCTGGTGCAGGAGGTGCGGTATGTGTACGGCTTCAGCGTCACGGACGAGGAGGTCGCCGAGGAGTGGCTGTACGCCTATCCCAAGGGCCGCAGGCGCATCCTCTTCGAGCGCGACGGCGGGAAGATGACGTACGGCGCGACGCTGATCGGTGAGCGGGTCGCCGCCGAGCGGACCATGCGGCCGAACAGTCTCTATCTCTCCGCCGCCGCACAGTCCTCGCACCGGCAGCTCGGGGCGGTGTGGTCCGCTCTGGGGGCTCCCGAGGTGGTCGAGGACACCACTCGGCAGGCTTTCGCCAAGGCGGGCGCGCTGGGGATCTTGATGTACGAGGCGTGGGAGAAGCTGGGGCTGTCGCTCTCGACGGAGGTCCTGGCTGCCGCCGATCTGGGCGTGCACGGCATCCGTCGCGGAGCGGGGAAGAGCAAGGGTGTCGCCGCGCTCCTCTCGCATCACCCTGCCGACTCGCCGTACTGGGAAGAGATTCCGGAGAGCATCAGGGCAGCGGCAATGGAGTCGCTGGAGTTCGTTCATCGCGTGGGTGACGAGGAGTTCGTCCTGCCCGTCGATGCCGAATCGGCCGGAACCAAGACGTGGTTCAACATGGTGACCACCGCCCTCAGCGCCATTCTCCGCGGAAGCCCGATGTGGGTCGACGAGATCGACGTCAGTCTCCACCCGATGCTGACCGCCAAGCTGCTCACACTGTTCCAGAATCCGGAGCTGAATCCGCTCGGTGCCCAGCTGATCTTCACCACACATGACGCCTCCCTGCTCGGCACGATGCTCGGTGAGCAGGTGCTGCGCCGCGACCAGGTCTGGTTCGTGGAAAAGGACGCCAGGACCGCGGCCGCGGAGCTCTATCCGCTCAGCGATTTCAAGCCGCGCAAGGGGGAGAACTTCGAGCGGCGCTACCTGGCGGGCAGCTACGGCGCGGTGCCGCTGCTGCCGGAAACGGCTTTCGAGGACATGGTCAGGAAGTACTGGGGGGCTCATGGCGAGGTCGTTTCCGCGTGAGGGATCGGGCCGCCGGCGCGGCCCGGTCCGCCGTTCGTCGCGCACGATGCTGATCGTCTGCGGCAGCAAGGAGACCGAGCGCCAGTACCTCCAGGGGCTGCGTGACCATCTCCGCAATCCCGCTGTCTCCGTCGTCGTACGCGGCAAGGCATGCTCCCCGACGCAGCTCGTCGCGTACGCGCGCGGACAGCGGGATCTGAACAAGGGCGGATACGACGACGTGTGGTGCGTCTTCGACGTCGACGAATTCCCCGATGTGGCCGAGGCCGCTGTCGCCGCCCGGAGAAGCGGCATCGAGATCGCCGTCTCCAACCCGTGCTTCGAGCTGTGGCTGCTCCTTCATTTCACGGACCACCGCGCGCATATCGCCACGTACAAGAAGCTCCTGCCACTGCTGGAGAAGCATGTGCCCGGCTACGACAAGACCCGGGTGGACTTCGGCAAGTACCGCGACGGGGTGCGGGAGGCGGAGGAGCGGGCGCGGAAGCTGGATCCGACAGGGGAGGAACACGCCCACAACCCCTCGACCGGCGTATGGCAGCTCACGGACCGGATGGCGAATCCATGAGAAATGGCGGTATCCGCTGGTCCGGTCGAGTCAGCTCGCAGCGGATCGGGGCGGGCCGGGCTTGCCATGCCCCGGTTGGCATGGGGGAGGATGGGAGGAACCGTACGAAGGGAAATACACGGTGAGCATCGACCCGTCCTCGATTCCGAATTTCGGGGGCCAGCCCCAACCGCAGGGTGCAGGACCGGCGGGCCCCGTCGTCCCCGACCAGGATCTGGTCAAGCAGCTCCTCGAACAGATGGAGCTGAAGTACGTCGTCGACGACGAGGGTGACCTCGCGGCGCCGTGGGAGGAATTCCGTACGTACTTCATGTTCCGCGGCGAGGAGGACCAGCAGGTCTTCTCGGTGCGGACGTTCTACGACCGCCCGCACCCCATCGCGGACAAGTCCAAGATCCTCGACGCGATCGACGACTGGAACCGCCGCACGCTGTGGCCCAAGGTCTACAGCCACATCCACGAGGAGGGCGACGGTCCTCCCACCGTCCGGCTCATCGGCGAGGCCCAGATGCTGATCGGCATGGGTGTCAGCCTGGAGCACTTCGTGTCGTCGACGGTCAGCTGGGTGCGCGCCTCGATCGAGTTCGACAAGTGGCTCGTGGAGCAGTTCGGCCTGGCGCCGGCGGACGAGAAGCCCGACGACGAGGCCTGAGACGCCCCGCAGCGGAACCAAGAGCCCGGCAGGGGCTGTGATCGCCATGATCGCGGCCCCCGGCCGGGCTTTTCGCCGCGCGGACAGGACTACGCGAGGGTCTTGAGCCGGGCCGCCGCCTCCGCCAGGACGTCCGTGCGCTTGCAGAAGGCGAAGCGTACGAAGGGCGCGCCCTCCTCGCGGTGGTCGTAGAAGACGGCGTTCGGTACGGCCACGACACCGCACCGCTCCGGCAGGGCGCGGCAGAACGCGAAGCCGTCGCTCTCGCCGAGCGGGCGGATGTCGGTGGTCACGAAGTAGGTGCCGGCCGGGCGGTAGACCTCGAAACCGGCCGCCGTCAGGCCCGCGGACAGCACATCGCGCTTGGCCCGCAGATCGGCGCGCAGGTCGTCGAAGTAGCGATCCGGCAGGCGCAGGGCCTCCGCGACCGCGTACTGGAACGGGCCCGACGACACATAGGTCAGATACTGCTTGGCGGAGCGCACCGCCGTCACCAGTGCGGGCGTCCCGGTCACCCAGCCGACCTTCCAGCCGGTGAAGGAGAAGGTCTTGCCGGCGGAGCTGATCGTCACGGTCCGCTCGCGCATCCCCGGGAAGTCCGCGATCGGGAGATGCTCGCCCTCGAAGACCAGATGCTCGTACACCTCGTCGGTGACGACCAGCAGATCGCGCTCGACGGCGAGTTCTGCGACGGCCGCCAGCTCCTCGCGGCTGAGGACCGTGCCGGTGGGGTTGTGCGGGGTGTTGAGCAGGATCAGCCGGGTGCGGGGGGTGACGGCGTCCCGCAGCTCGTCCAGATCCAGGTGGTACGCGCCGTCCCTGGGCCGCAGGGTGACGGGGACGCGGGTGCCGCCCGCCATACCGATGCACGCGGCGTACGAGTCGTAGTACGGCTCCAGCGCGATCACCTCGTCACCCGGCTCGACCAGGGCGAGCAGCGCGGCGGCGATGGCTTCGGTGGCGCCCGCCGTGACGAGGACCTCGGTGTCGGGGTCGTACGTCAGGCCGTACCGCTTGAGCTGGTGCTCGCTGATCGCGGTGCGCAGTTCGGGGACGCCGGGGCCCGGCGGGTACTGATTGCCGCGGCCGTCGCGCAGCGCGCGTACGGCCGCTTCCCTGATCTCCTCGGGGCCGTCGGTGTCGGGGAAGCCCTGACCGAGGTTGATCGCCCCGGTCCGTACGGCCAGCGCCGACATCTCCGCGAAGATCGTCGTGCCGAACTCGGCGAGGCGGCGGTTGAGCAGCGGGCGTGATCCCGGTTCGCGTGCGGTCATGCCGGCCATCCTGTGCCGAACCTCTGGAGTTGCTCAAGTCAGCTTTGGGCCGCCGGCGCCGAGGGGACACCCCAGTCACGCAACACGTTCATACAAGAAGGTCACGCAACACCGGTCAGTGCGAGGCCCGCCACGCGACGGGCGCGGGGGTCTCGCTTCGGGGGAACAGAAGGACGGTGAGGACCATGACTGGTCTGGGAGTGGCGGTCGTTCTGATCGCGGTCGCGTTCATCGGGCTCGTGGTGAGTGTGGGCAGCCGGGAGAAGGCACGCCCGAAGCGCCGTGGGGCGCCCAGGAGCCGCGCGACCTCGGGCCCCTCTCTGAAGAAGAAGGGCGCGAAGCGCGCCGCCGGCGGCAGCTGGTGGGCCGGCGGCGGTAGCGGCAGCGGCAGCGGCAGCGGCAGTGGGGGGACCAGTTGCGGGGGCAGCTCATCCACCTGCGGCAGCAGCGGCTCCTCCTGCGGGGGCGGCTCGTCGTGCGGCGGCGGGGGATGCGGCGGCGGAGGCAGCTGACACGGGGCAGCTGGTCCGCGGTAGTCGATGTCCGGTGGGGAACGAACTCCCACCGGACATCGTCGTGTTGACCGGTTGGTTGACCCTTTTGGCTGTTTGGATTGAACATTTGACCAGTAAGGCCCCCGAGGGGATGGAAACAGGGCCAAGTTGGTTAAAAGTACTGTGAACGCTGGGTGGTTCGTGATTCCCTCGCTGTTGAGAGCTTCCAGCCCTCGGACCTCATATGGACCCCGAGCGGGCGATCTCCCCCCACAGTTCCGTCGCTCATCGTCCGGGACGTCCCCGGTTCTCCCGTCAAGCGTTTTTGCGGAGCCGACCCATGCTCACGACCCTAGAGACCGCCTACACCGACACCCGCGCCGCCGACCTGGCCTGGGCGTTGGGGCGGGAGCCGCTTCCCGCCCTGGCCGTCCTCAACCTCGACCTCGCCGGCGCCCTCCTGCAACTGAGGCTGCTCGGCGCCTCCCATCAGGTGCTTCTGGAGGAGGAGGGGGGCACCTGCTCCGAGACCGTCGCCTGTATCGCGGGCAGCAGCACGCCACTGCCACTCGGCGTCTCCAGACCGCTGGGCGAGTGGGAGTACCAATTCGCCGCGCGCGTCGAGACCCTCTCGCACAGCTCGTTCGCCGGGCGCGCGCAGGAACTGCTCGCCCTCGTCAGCGACCACCCGAACGGGCTGGCCGGCACCTTCCCCGGCTCCCCGTACGCCTTCACCGCGATGCTCGCGCAGCACGACGAGGGCCAGGTGCGCTGGCGTACGTGGCACGCGTACCCCCAGGAGGGGCAGCTCGTCGCGACGCGTACGCGCGTCGGCGTCCGTACACCTGCCTCGTTGTAATTGCACCCGTGTGGGTGACAAAAAGCAATGAATTCGTAACGTAGCGTTACGGGCATGATCGACCAGACAGTGTCCTCGCCGCCCCAGGGTGAGACGCGGCTGCCCCTGCGCGCAGACGCGAGGCGTTTTCTGGTCCTCGCCGTGGTCTTCGTCTGCGCCGCGTGCGGACTGGTGTACGAGCTGGAGCTGGTCGCGCTCGCCTCGTATCTGATCGGGGACTCCGTCACCCAGGCGTCCGTCGTCCTCTCCGTGATGGTCTTCGCGATGGGCATCGGCTCGCTGGTCGCCAAGCGGCTGCGCTGCCGGGCGGTGGTCGGGTTCGGGCTGCTGGAGGCGGCGCTCGCGCTGCTCGGCGGCTGTTCGGCGCTCGTGCTGTACGCGAGCTTCGCGTGGATGGGCGAGTCCCGTTACGCGCTGGTCGGCTTCTCGCTCGGCATCGGCATCCTCATCGGCGCCGAGATCCCGCTGCTGATGACGCTCATACAACGGGTCTCCCGGCAGGACGCCGGCGGGACCGTCGCGGATCTCTTCGCCGCCGACTATGTGGGCGCGCTCGTCGGCGGGCTCGCCTTCCCGTTCCTGCTGCTGCCCTGGCTCGGACAGCTGACGGGCGCGCTGCTGACGGGCGCGGTCAACGCGGTGGCGGGCGGCGCGCTGGTCCTCTGGGTCTTCGGGCGCGATCTGACACCGCGTTCGCGCCGGCTGCTGGTGACCGTCAATGTCCTGGTGCTGGCGATATTGGCCACCGCGGCGGTCCTGGTCGACGACTTCGAGCGGGCGGCGCGGCGGGCGGTGTACGGGGACCGGGTGCGGGTCGCCGTCCACACGGATGTGCAGGAAGTCGTGCTCACCGGCGGGCGCTCGGGGCCGCTGGACCTCTATCTGGACGGGCGGCTGCGGGTCAGCGGGCGGGACGAATACCGCTACCACGAGGCGCTGGTGCACCCCGCGATGCGCGGGCCGCACGCGCGCGTGCTGATCCTGGGCGGGGGCGACGGGCTCGCGGCGCGGGAGGTCCTGCGGTACGGGGACGTCCGCGAGGTCACCGTGGTCGAGCTGGACCCGGGGGTCGTCGGGCTGGCCCGTACGGACCCCGCGCTGGCGGCGCTGAACGGGCACGCGTACCGGGATCCGCGGCTGCGGGCGGTGTACGGGGACGCGTTCACCTGGCTGCGGGAGGTACGGCGGGAGACCTACGACGTGGTCATCTCGGATCTGCCGAACCCGGGCATCACGTCCAGCACGAAGCTGTACTCCGAGGAGTTCTACGGCCTCACCGCGCGCGTGCTCGCGGACGGCGGGCGGCTGGCTGTGCACGCGGGGTCGCCCACGGCCCAGCCGCACACGTACTGGACGGTCGACGCGACGCTGCGCGCGTCCGGGTTCAGCACGAGCCCGTACCGCGCGACGGGACGGCTGTCGCGCTTCGCGGCGGGGCCCGACCGGGGGCGGGGCGGCAGGTCGGCGGCGAGCGACTGGGGGTTCGAGCTGGCGGAGGTGGGCGGGCGGCCGCGGCTGGGGCTGGCGGCGGATGCGCCGAGGCTGCGGTCGCGGGGGGTGGTGGCGCTGGGGGCGGGGACGCGGGATCTGCCGCCGTCAACGCTGGTGCATCCGCGGTACGGGGGGTAGGGGGGCGTTTCGCCGTCCGGCGGGGGGTGCGGGGCCGTTCGTCGTGGTGCGGGTGTCGGGGGTTCCGGAGGTGCGTGTCCGGACTGCATGATTTACGGCGCCGTGCGGGTCGGATCCCGGGTGCGGCTTGTGTGCGCCGACAAATCACGCTTTACGTCCGGACACGCACCTCCTGCACCCCCGACCCCCTCCCGCCGGTGGCCCCCGCCCGGCTTGGGGTGGGGTGGGGGTGGGGGTCTGTGCGGGTGGTGGAGGGGGACGGGTAGGGGTGGTGTCCAGGACGTAGAGCGTGATTTGTGGCGCTCGACAATCCCGCGCCCGGGATCCGGTCCGCACGCGCCGTAAATCATGCAGTCCAGGACACCACCCCTACCCGGCACCCGGCGACAACCCGCACCCGGCCAAGACCACCGCACCCCGCCGGACGGCGACCCGCACCCGGCGACAACCCGTAGCCGAACGACTGGCCCCGCCCAAGACCACCGCACCCCGCCGGACGGCGACCCGCACCCGGCGACAACCCGTAGCCGAACGACTGGCCCCGCCCAAGACCACCGCACCCCGCAGGACGGCGTCCCCACCCAAGACGAGCCGTTCCACCGCCGGACCGGGGCCGGGCTGAGTAGGCTCGGGGGCATGGAGCATGAGGTGTTCGTTCCGGTTACGGCAGAGGCTCTCCGGCAGACGCTGCGCGACCCCGCCCGGGTCGCCCGCTGCGTGCCGGGGCTCCAACAGGACGCCGAGGAGTCGGCCGGCCCGCTCTCGGGGCGTCTGAAGGTGCGTATCGGCGGCCATACGATCACCTACCGCGGCGCGCTGACCCTCGCCGAGCGGGACGGTGCGTTCGAGGTGGAGGGCGAGGGCGCCGAGGTCCGTGGCACGGGCTCCGCCAAGCTGACGCTCACGGTCCGGCTGGCGGAAGCCACGGGCGGCACGACGCTCGCCTTCACGGGCGGATCGCGCGCCGAGGGCCGGCTCGCGGAACTCCCCGACGAGGCGACCGTGGCCGCTGCTCACCGCCTGCTGGACCGCCTGGCCGCGCGGCTGGGCGAGGAGTCGGCCCCGCCGGAGCCGTCGGAGGAGCTCGAACCCCCGGCCCCCGCGGACCCGCAGGCGCACACCACGGACACCCCGGCCCCCGCAGACGCAGACGCAGACGCAGACGCGGCCGCAGACACCCCGGCCCCCGCGGAGCCAGACGCCGACGACGTGCCCGCGTTCGACGTGGACGTGACACCCGCCGCTCTGGACGGCGAGACCGCGTCCGGGGAAGGGGACTTCCTCATTCCCGATGAGCCTCCCGCCGAGGCCGCCCACGCCCGGCGCACCATGATCGGGCGGAGCGCCGAGGAGGTCGATCACGCGCCGCCGCGTGGACGGTACGCACCCGTGCCCGCGCCCGAGTCCGCCAGCGCGGGGGCCACGCTCCGGTGGGTCGCGCCGGCCGCCGCCCTCGCGCTCGCCTCCGCCGTGGTGGTCGGACGCGTTCTGCGGCGTCGCAAGTAATGTCGGAGCGTGAGTAGCAGCGAAGAGAGCATCCGACTGGCGGCGGGCGACGCCGAGTTGACCATCAGCCCGGCGAACGGCTGCCGGATCGGCAGTCTGCGCATCGGCGGGACCGAGCTGTTGCGCCAGGGCGAGCGGTACGGCTGCTTCCCGATGGTGCCGTGGTGCGGGCGGATCGAGCACGGGCAGTTCCGCAACGGCGAGGTGGTCCGGCAGATGCCGCTCAACTCCCCGCCGCACGCGATTCACGGCACCGGCAGGGACACGGCCTGGCGCACCGCCCGGATCAGCGAGAACAAGGCGTCGTTCACGTACGAGCTCGCCGACCCCTGGCCGTACAGCGGCCTGGTCACCCAGACGTTCGAGCTGACCGAGGACTCGTTGACCCTGGTGCTGGGGGTGGAGACATACGACACCTCTTTTCCCGCCCAGGCAGGCTGGCACCCCTGGTTCCTGCGCAACCTCGGCGGCGAGGGCGGCGATGTGCTCGTCGACTTCACCGCCGCGTGGCAGGAGGAGCGCGGCGAGGATCATCTGCCCACCGGCCGCCGTATCCCGCCGCGCTTCAGCCCGTGGGACGACTGCTTCGGGATGCCGGACGGCGTCGATGTCACCCTCACCTGGCCCGGCCGGCTGGAGCTCAAGGTCGCCAGCCGCGCCGAGTGGGTCGTGATCTACGACGAGCAGGCCGAGGCGGTCTGTGTGGAGCCGCAGTCGGGCCCGCCGAACGGCCTCAACACCCTGCCCCGGCTGGTCACCCCCGTGGACCCGCTGGAGATCGCGACGACGTGGAGCTGGCGGGACCTAAGCTGATGGGCATGACTGACGTACGGGCTGAGCTGCTTCAGCTGATCAAGGACAAGGCCGTGGTGCACGGCAAGGTGACCCTTTCGTCGGGTCTCGAGGCCGACTGGTACATCGACCTGCGCCGGATCACGCTGGACGGACATGCCGCGCCGCTGGTCGGTCAGGTCATGCTCGATGCCACCGCCGAGCTGGACTTCGACTGTGTGGGCGGGCTGACGCTCGGCGCCGACCCCGTGGCGACCTCGATGCTGCACGCCTCCGCCGCGCGCGGGAAGCGCCTCGACGCGTTTGTCGTCCGCAAGGCGCAGAAGGCGCACGGCCTCCAGCGCCGGATCGAGGGCACCGACGTCAAGGGCCGGCGCTGCCTGGTGGTCGAGGACACCTCGACCACCGGCGGTTCGCCGCTGACCGCCGTCGAGGCGGTCCGCGAGGCCGGTGGTGAGGTGGTGGCGGTCGCGGTCATCGTGGAGCGCGGTGCGGCCCCCGCCATCGCGGAGGCGGGGCTCCCGTACCTCAATGTCTATGCGCTGGACGAGCTCGGCCTCGCCTGACCTGGTTCTTCGATGCGGGCTGGGCCGTTTCACGTGAAACGGCCCAGCCCGCATCGCCGTATCTGCCGTGCTCCAGGTGGAGCCCGGACAGGAGTCTGGAAAGATGGGGGCGACGATGACGTCGCCCCCAGGTCAGGGACAAGCACCTCACACCCGCACATCACAAGGAGCGGCCCGATGCCCATCGCAACCCCCGAGGTCTACAACGAGATGCTCGACCGGGCGAAGGCAGGCAAGTTCGCCTACCCGGCCATCAATGTGACCTCGTCGCAGACCCTGCACGCTGCGCTGCGCGGCTTCGCGGAGGCCGAGAGCGACGGCATCATCCAGATGTCCACCGGTGGTGCCGAGTTCCTGGGCGGTCAGTACAACAAGGACATGGTGACCGGCGCCGTCGCGCTCGCCGAGTTCGCGCACATCGTCGCCGCCAAGTACGACATCACGGTCGCGCTGCACACCGACCACTGCCCCAAGGACAAGCTGGACGACTATGTCCGTCCGCTGCTCGACATCTCTGCCGAGCGCGTCCAGGCCGGTCGTAACCCGCTCTTCCAGTCGCACATGTGGGACGGCTCCGCCGAGACCCTCGCGGACAACCTGTCCATCGCCGAGGAGCTGCTCGCCAAGGCCGCCGCCGCCAAGATCATCCTTGAGGTCGAGATCACTCCGACCGGCGGCGAGGAGGACGGCGTCACCCACGAGATCAACGACGAGCTGTACACCACCGTCGATGACGCGCTGCGCACCGCCGAGGCCCTCGGCCTGGGTGAGAAGGGCCGCTACCTGCTGGCCGCGTCCTTCGGCAATGTCCACGGCGTCTACAAGCCGGGCAATGTCGTGCTCCGCCCCGAGCTGCTCAAGGACCTGCAGGCGGGCGTCGGCGCCAAGTACGGCAAGCCCGCCGGCAGCCAGCCCTTCGACTTCGTCTTCCACGGCGGCTCCGGCTCCACGGCCGAGGAGATCGCCACCGCGCTGGAGAACGGCGTCGTGAAGATGAACCTCGACACCGACACCCAGTACGCGTTCACGCGCCCCGTCGCCGACCATGTGCTGCGGAACTACGACGGTGTGCTGAAGGTCGACGGCGAGGTCGGCTCCAAGAAGACGTACGACCCGCGCACCTGGGGCAAGCTGGCCGAGGCCGGCATGGCCAAGCGGGTCACCGAGGCCTGCGCCGCGCTGCGCTCCACGGGCACCAAGATCAAGTAGAACCGAACAACAGCCTGTGCACGTCGGGCCCGGTATCGCTGTCGGTACCGGGCCCCCGTCATGCCCGGAGGAGAATCACCGTGGGCTACGACTTCGACACCCCCATCGACCGCTACGGCACCTGGTGCGTGCAGTGGGACGGCGTCGCGGACCGCTTCGGCGTCGATGGACTGCTCCCCTTCACCATCTCCGACATGGACTTCGCCTCGCCGCCTGAAGTGCTCGACGCGCTTCAGCGGCGCATCGCCCATGGTGTCCTCGGCTATACCGACTGGCGCAACGAGGATTTCCTGTCCGCGATACGCCACTGGTTCGCCTCGCGGTACGACACCGATATCGACACCGAGCGCGTGGTGTACGGGCCGTCCGTGCTCAATCAGCTCTCCCAGCTGCTGCGCATGTGGACCGGGCCGGGTGACGGCGTCGTCGTCCACACCCCTACGTACGACGGCTTCCTCAAGTCGATTTCCGGGCTCGGACGGGACCTGCGCGGGGCGCCGATCGGCGATACGGCGGCGCTGGAGCGGCAGCTCGCCCGGCCCGGCAGCAAGGTGCTGCTGCTGTGCTCGCCCCACAACCCCACCGGGCGGGTGTGGACGGAGGACGAGCTGACGGAGTTCGCCCGGCTCGCCGAGGCGTACGGGGTCGCCGTCATCAGCGACGAGATCCATGCCGACTTCGTCCACGCGGATTCCGTGCCCGAGGGGTACCGCCATCTGCCGTGGACCCGGTTCGGTGCCGGCCGGTGGGCGCTCATCACCTCCGCGTCGAAGGCCTTCAACTTCCCCGCGCTGAGCGGCTCGTACGGGATCATCGGTGACCCGGACGACCACGCGGCCTTCCTGCGCCGGATGGAGACCGGCGAGGGCCTCGCCTCGCCCGCCGTGCTGACGCTGACCGCGCATATCGCGGCGTACCGCGAGGGCGGCCCCTGGCTGGATGCCCTCAACGCGTATGTGGAGGGGAATCTGCGCAGCGTCGCCGACCGGCTCAACTCGGCCTTCCCGCAGCTGGACTGGCGGCCCCCGCAGGCCGGCTATCTCGCCTGGATCGATCTCCGGGCCCTCGGGGTCGATGACGACGCGGTCCAGCGGGAGCTGATCGCGCGCGAGAAGGTCGCGATCATGCCGGGCGTCACCTATGGGAGCGCCGGTTTCGTACGACTCAATGTGGGGTGCCCGCGCACCAAGGTGGAACAGGGCATCGACGCCCTGATCCGGGTGCTGCGCCGGCTCGCCCCCTAGCCCGGGGGCGGGGATGATCCCGGTATGGACATCAGGCTGTCCTCGGCCAAGGGCCGCTGGGTCATTCTGACGACGGTGCTCGGTTCCAGCATGGCCCTGCTGGACTCCACCGTCGTCAATGTCGCGCTGCCCCATATCGGGGACAGCCTCAACGCGGACCTGGCGGATCTTCAGTGGACGGTCAACGCCTACACGCTCACCCTGGCGGGGCTGATCCTGCTCGGCGGGTCGCTCGGCGACCGGTTCGGGCGGCGGAAGATCTTCGTTCTCGGCACCGTCTGGTTCGCGCTCGGCTCGCTGCTGTGCGGGCTCGCGCCCAGCGCGATCGTGCTGATCATCGCGCGGGCGTTGCAGGGCGTGGGCGGGGCGCTGCTCGTACCGGGATCGCTCGCGATCATCCAGGCGAGCTTCCATCCGGACGACCGGGCGCGGGCCGTCGGGGTGTGGTCGGGGCTCGGCGGGGTCGGCGCGGCGGTCGGCCCGTTCCTGGGCGGCTGGCTGGTCGACGGGGCCGGCTGGCGCTGGGTGTTCTTCATCAACCTGCCGTTGGCCGCGATCTGTGTGCCGGTGGCGCTGCGGCATGTACCGGAGTCCAGGGATCCGGCGGCGCACGGCCGGTTCGACGTGCTGGGCGCGGTGCTCGGCGCGGGGGCGCTCGCGCTCGTGACGTACTCGCTGATCGCCAAGGCGCTGTGGGCGGGGGTCGCGGGTGTACTGGTCGCCGTCGTCTTCGTGCTGGTCGAGCGGCGCAGGGCGGACCCCATGCTGCCGCCGTCGATCTTCGCGTCCCGGCTGTTCACCTCGGTCAACCTGGTGACGCTGTGCGTGTACGCGGCGTTCGGCGGCTTCTTCTTCCTCACCGCGCTCCAGCTCCAGGTCGTCGTGGGGTACTCGGCGCTGGGCGCGGGGGCGGCCCTGCTGCCGACGACCGTTCTGATGCTGCTGTTCTCCGCGCGGTCCGGTGCGCTGGGGGCGAAGATCGGCCCACGTATTCCGCTCACGGTGGGGCCGCTGCTGTGCGCGGCGGGGCTGCTGCTGATGCTGCGGGTGGGGCAGCACGCCTCGTATCTGGCGGATGTGCTGCCCGCGCTCGTGGTGATGGGGGCGGGCATGGTGACGCTGGTCGCGCCGCTGACGGCGACGGTCCTGGCCTCCGTGGACACCGCGCGGGCGGGCCTGGCCAGCGGCATCAACAACGCGGCGGCCCGCGCGGCCGGACTCCTGGCGGTGGCCGCGCTGCCGCTGCTCACAGGCATGGGCCCGGAGTCGTACCGCTCGGCGACGCAGTTCGGCGAGACCTTCCGCCGCGCGATGCCGCTGTGCGCGGGGGTGCTGGTGCTGGGCGCGGTGATCGCTTTCTGGCGGATCCGTACGCCGAAGGACGCGGCGAGCCGGCCGGAGTGCAGGATCCACTGCGGTCTGACGGCGCCGCCGCTGGAACCGGTGACGGCCGAGGGACCTACGGACCGGCCCGCGACCGCCTCGTAGGTCCGGTGAGACCGGGCCGGGGGCCGATGGCGAGAGCCGCCGGAGCGGGCAAGGCAGACTGTAGACATGGCCATCCATGAAAACCTCCTGGGGGGACCGCCCCCCACCCACCTGCCCGACGATCCCGAGCCGCGCGAGCTGCTCGCGAACGGCACGCCGCCCACCGATGTCGCCGCGAAGTACCCGACCTCCTCGCTGGCCTGGGCGCAGCTCGCCGACGTCGCGTTCGAGAACGGGCGGGTCGTCGAGTCGTACGCGTACGCCAGGACCGGCTACCACCGCGGACTCGACTCCCTGCGGCGCAGCGGGTGGAAGGGGCACGGCCCGGTGCCGTGGGAGCACGAGCCGAACCGCGGCTTCCTGCGGGCCCTGCACGCGCTCGCCCGCGCCGCGCAGGCGATCGGTGAGCAGGAGGAGTACGAGCGCTGCGCGACGTTCCTGCGGGACTCCTCGCCGCTGGCGGCGGACACCCTCGGCTGAGTTGTCCGGTTGAAGAAGCAACCTTTCGAAGGCCCGGCCCGTCTCCCAGGGCGCGGGCCTTCGGTCTGTACGATCGCACGCGTTGTCGCATCACCAGTCACTTCCGGCACAGAGGCCCCACAGCACCCCACCTCTCCCCCCGCCGCCGGCCTCACCAGGGGAGAAGTCTGTCGTGGGCAAGCGTGCCGTCGGCCGCCGAGGACGCCGTCGTGGGCCCGCCCGCGGTCGCGGTCGCAGTAGCAACCGCAACCGCGGCCGCCGCTCACCGGCCCACATAGTCCTGGCAGGACTCGTCCTGGCCGCCGTGATCGTCGGCGGCGGTGCCGCCGTCGCCTCCTGGCAGGGCGACGAGGCAGGGACCGGTCCCGCCACGGCCCGCGAGGTCACGGACGCCCTCCGCTCGCCGGAGCCCACCCCCTCCGCGTCGGCGTCCTCGAAGCGCCCGCCCTCCCCGCCCTCTCCGCCCGCGAGTCCCAGCGCTTCCGTCGAGCCGAGCCCCTCCGCCTCCTCGCGCCGCCCGCCCGCACCGCCCCGCGTCCCCGCCTCGGGCCCCGGCACCTTCACCACCGCGCGGGCCGACGGCGACCGGGTCGGCTCAGGACCGTTGCGCCGCTACCGCGTGCAGGTCGAGAACGGCATCGACATCTCCGCCACGGGGGCGGCCGCCGAGATCCAACGGATCCTCGCCCACCCGCGCAGCTGGGCCGCGCACGGCCGGGGCACCTTCCAGCTGGTCTCCTCGGACGCCGACTTCGTCATCCGTATCGCCACCCCGGCCACCGCCGACCGGCTCTGCCTTGCCCAGGGGCTCAACACCCGCGGCGAGCTGAACTGCGAGACCGTCGACGGCGTGGTGGTCAATCTGCGGCGCTGGGTGCTGGGATCGCCGACGTTCCGCGGGTCTGCCGCCGAGTACCGGCACCTGATCATCAACCACGAGGTCGGCCATGAGATCGGCATCCGGCAGCACATGGGGTGCCGCGGTCCCGGCAAGCTCGCGCCGGTGATGATGCAGCAGATCAAGGGCCTCAACGGCTGCCGGTCCAATGCCTGGCCGTACAACGAGCACGGGACGTACATCACCGGTCCGACTCTCTGACGCAGCCCGCAGCCCGCAGCCCGCAGCCCGCAGCCCGCAGCCCGGACCCCGGAGCCCGCAGCCCCGAGCGGACGTGGCATATCGAGCCCGCATATGGAGCCCGGATCCGGACCCAGGATTATGATGCGCGGAGGGGACCGGGGCTCCGTAACCAACACGGAAGGGGCGGACCGCTACCCGGTAGCAATTCGAGGAGACAGAGATGTCACACGACCCCGATGCCTCCGGAGCCGGCACCGCCGGTTCGGACACCCCGAATCTCGACTTCGCGGGGACGACCCCGTACGAGGACTATGTCCAGGCGGACGTCCTCACCCACTTGCAGCACCCCCTCTCCGACGACCCCGGCGAGATGGTCTTCCTCGTCACCACCCAGGTCATGGAGCTGTGGTTCACGGTCATCGTCCATGAGTGGGAGACGGCGTCCCGCGCGCTGCGCGAGGACCGGACGCAGGTGGCGGTCGACGCGCTCAAGCGGTCCGTACGCGAGCTGGACGCGCTCAATGCCTCCTGGAAGCCGCTCGGACAGCTGACTCCCGCGCAGTTCAACTCGTACCGCAGCGCGCTCGGCGAGGGCTCCGGCTTCCAGTCGGCGATGTACCGGCGGCTGGAGTTCCTGCTCGGCGACAAGTCCGCCTCCATGCTCGTCCCGCACCGGGGCGCGCCGCGCGTCCACGCCGAGCTGGAGAAGGCGCTCCAGGAGCCGAGCCTGTACGACGAGGTGCTGCGGCTCCTCGCGCGGCGCGGACTGCCGGTGCCGCCGGCGGTGCTCGACCGCGATCTCTCGAAGCGGTACGAGCCGTCGGCCGCGATCGAGGAGATCTGGGCCGGCATCTACCGCGACCCCGACCAGCACACCGAGCTCATCCGGCTCGGCGAGGCGCTGACGGACGTGGGCGAGCTGGTGTGGCGCTGGCGCAACGACCATCTGGTGGCGACCCGGCGGGCGATGGGCTCCAAGACCGGCACGGGCGGCTCCGCGGGCGTCGCCTGGCTGGAGAAGCGGGCCACCAAGAACGTCTTCCCCGAGCTCTGGACGGCGCGCAGCCATGTCTGAGTCCCGCACCGACCGCACCGATCGCACCCACGTCCCCCACCTCACCGACCGCACCGGCGCCGCTGAATCCCTGGCCGAGCGGGCCGCCGCGCTGGACGCCGCCGACGAACTGGCCGAGCGGCGCAAGCTGTTCACCCTCGACGACGACTCCGTCTATCTCGACGGCAACTCGCTGGGCGCGCTGCCCCGCCATGTCCCCGAGCGGATCCAGGACGTCATCAGCCGCCAGTGGGGCGAGCTGCGCATCCGCTCCTGGACCGAGGGCGGCTGGTGGACCGCGCCCGAGCGGATCGGCGACCGGATCGCGCCGCTCGTCGGCGCGGGCCCTGGGCAGATCGTCGTCGGCGACTCCACCAGCGTCAATGTCTTCAAGGCCGTGGTGGCGGCGGTACGTCTCCTGGATCCCGCGGAGCCGGCCAGGGACGAGATCCTGGTCGACGCCACGACCTTCCCCACGGACGGCTACATCGCCCGGTCCGCGGCCCGGATGACCGGCAGGCCGATCGTCCCCCTCGACCCGGAGAACCTGCTCGGGGCGCTCGGACCGCGGACCGCTGTGGTGCTCGTCAACCATGTCGACTTCCGTACGGGCCGCCTCCACGACCTCCCCGGCATCACCGCCGCCGCGCACGAGGCCGGGGCTCTGGTCGTCTGGGACCTGTGCCACAGCGCGGGCGCCCTGCCGGTCGGCCTGGACGCGCACGGGGTGGACCTCGCGGTGGGCTGCACGTACAAGTACCTGAACGGCGGGCCGGGTTCGCCCGCCTTCCTGTACGTCGCGGAGCGCCACCAGGCCCGCTTCGACTCCCCGCTGCCCGGCTGGAACGCGCACACCGACCCGTTCGCGATGGCCCAGGAGTTCGCGCCGGCGGACGGCGCGGTCCGCGGCCGGGTCGGCACCCCCGACATCCTCTCCATGCTGGCGCTGGAGGCGTCCCTCGACGTCTGGGAGGGGGTGCGGGTGGAGGCCGTACGAGCGAAGAGCCTGGCGCTCACGGACTTCTTCCTGGAGTGCGTGGAGGCATACGCGCCGCCGGGGCGGGTCAGGTCGGTGACCCCCGCCGCGCACGCGGAACGCGGCAGCCAGGTCGCCCTGCGGTGCGCGGAGGCGCCCGCCATCATGGAGACGCTCATCGCCCGGGGAGTGATCGGCGACCTCCGCAGGCCGGACCTGCTGCGGTTCGGATTCACCCCGCTCTATGTGGGCTTCGCCGACGCGGAACGGGCGGCGAGAGTGCTCGCGGAGGTCCTGACGGAGGTCCCGGCGGGCCCGCCCGCCTGACCCGTGTCCGGCCGGGGGGCCGAGGGGTGTGATCAACGCCCGCCGGGGCTGATACCGTCCCCGCTGATCAGGTCAATTCGGCCCCCGTACCGAGAGGTTGGAGCAACATGCCGGACCCCGCCGCGCACGATGCCGTTGCTCGTGACGCCGCAGAGGCCGAATCGGTCTTCGCCCATCCGGGCGTCCTGCCCGATGCCACCGCGGCGTACGGCGAACACCCT
Organism: Streptomyces sp. NPDC042201; assembly: GCF_055582185.1. Classification (NCBI taxonomy): domain Bacteria; kingdom Bacillati; phylum Actinomycetota; class Actinomycetes; order Kitasatosporales; family Streptomycetaceae; genus Streptomyces; species Streptomyces sp. NPDC042201. Next base: position 698,909 of record NZ_JBVJDS010000001.1, read on the forward strand.
GATCAGGTGATCGACTTCTATGCCCCCCGGGGCAACCAGGAGCGGGTGCCTCTCGTCGTCGTGCTGCACGGCGGGGCGTGGCGGGCGCCGTACGACCGGGGACACCTCACCCCGTTCGCGGACTTCCTGGCCCGCCGCGGGTTCGCCGTCGCCAATGTGGAGTACCGGCGGGGTTCCGCCATCCCGCAGCAGGGCGGCGGCGCTCCGGTGGCGGGGCGCTGGCCGGAGACGTTCGACGATGTGGCCGCCGCGATGGACGCGCTGCCCGCGCTGGTCGCGGACGCGCTGCCGCAGGCCGACGCGCGGCGGATCGTGGTGACCGGGCACTCCGCCGGCGGCCATCTCGCGCTGTGGGCGGCGGCCCGGCATGTGCTGCCCGAGGGCTCGCCCTGGCGGCTGCCGCACCCGCCGCAGTTCCGCGGAGTGGTCGCGCTGGCGCCGATCGCGGATCTCGTACGCGCCGTCGAGCTGGACGTGTGCGGCGGGGCCATCCTCCAGCTGCTGGGCGGCGAGGAGGAATTCAAGAAGCGCAGGGAGAGCGCCGACCCGGCCGCCCTGCTGCCGACGGGCATCGCGACCGCCGTGGTGCAGGGCCGTACGGACCTCACCGTGCCGTACGCCGTCCCCGAGGCGTACGTGGACGCGGCGGCCAGGGCGGGCGAGATGGTCGGCCTGACCCTGCTGGAGGACGTGGGCCACTTCCCGCTCATCGACCCGGCGGCGGACGCGTGCGCGGTGGTCGCGGAGGAGATCGCCCAGCTCGCCTGGTGAGCGCCGCGCTCCGTGCCTGGTGGGAGCGTGTAGTACCTGGGAGGGACGGGGAAGGATCCGCTTCGCTGGTGACGACCTCGCCCGGCACGCCCCCTACCGTGGCAACGTGACCCAGACAGATACCGGGAAGACCCGGAGCCCCGAGTTCCGGCTGGCCATGAACGCGATCGGCGGCCTGCGCCAGGACCTCTTCCACGACGCCTTCGCCTATCGCCCGCTGAAGCCCATGCGGACGGACGGGCCGATCACCCGCCGGCTGCCGCGCCGGATACGGGAGCGTGCGGCCTGGACCCCGCACGCCGTGATCGTGGGATGCGCGCTGATCGTGGTCCTCATCGGCTACGACAGCGGCGTGCTCGCCATCCTCCCGGCGGTGCCGGTGCTGCTCACGCTGGTCAGGCCGGTCGGCGCCTGGTGGCTGCTCCTGATCGTCAGCGGCTTTCTGGGTCTCGTCACCGGCGGCTACGACGGCTGGCCCTGGACGCCGGGCGCCTTCGCCGCGGCTCTCCTCGTGATGACGGTGACGGCGATCCGCACCCGGCCGCGCACCGCCGCCTGGATGTGGGTGCTCACCGCCCTGTACGGGCTGTTCGCCGAGGCCGTCCTCAACCGCGGCGACTACTTCCCCAGCACCCCTCCGCTGCTCTTCATCTCCGCGCTGGTGCTGCTGACGGTGACCGTGCTCCACGTCCGCCGCGAGGCACAGCACGAGGTGGCCGCCCAGCAGAGCGTCACCGCCGTCGAACGCGACCGGCGCACGCTGCTCGAAGAGCGCACCACCATCGCCCGCGAGCTGCACGATGTGGTCGCGCACCACATGTCGGTCGTCGCGATCCAGGCCGAGGCCGCCCCGTACCGGGTGGAGAACCCACCGCCCGAGCTGGAGCAGGCGTTCGTCACGATCCGGGAGAACGCGGTGGCGGCGCTGACCGAGCTGCGCCGGGTCCTCGGTGTCGTACGGGCGGAGGACTACCAGGCCCCCGATGCCCCGCAGCCCACGCTCGCCGAGCTGGAAGGGCTGCTCGGCAACGTCCGGGACGCCGGCCTGACCGTGGAGAAGACGGTCACCGGCGCGGTCCGCGAGCTGCCGCAGGGTGTGGAGCTGTCGGCGTACCGCATCGTTCAGGAGGCCCTCAGCAACGCGCTGCGGCACGCACCGGGATCGACCGCGAAGGTGGAGATCTCGTATGTCCTGGGCGGGCTCGGCCTGCGGATCGTCAACAGCGCGCCGCAGGGCCTGGTCAAACCGTCGCCCGGGGCGGGGCACGGCATCACCGGGATGCGGGAGCGTGTCTCGATGCTGAGCGGCGAGATGACCGCGGACCTCCTGGCGGACGGCGGCTACGAGGTCGCGGCGTTCATCCCGGTGACCGCCGTGCAGGACGGGGACGCGTCATGACGATCCGGGTGCTGATCGTCGACGACCAGGTGATGGTCCGCGAGGGCTTCTCGGTCCTGCTGAACGCGATGCCGGACATCGAGGTCGTCGGCGAGGCGGTGAACGGCCGCGAGGCCGTCAGCCAGGTCGCCGTGCACCGCCCCGATGTGGTGCTGATGGACATCCGGATGCCGGAGATGAACGGCATCGAGGCGACCCGCGAGATCGTCGCGGCCGACGCCGACGCGAAGGTGCTGGTACTGACCACCTTCGACCTCGACGAGTACGTGTACCAGGCGCTGCGCGCCGGAGCCTCGGGCTTCCTCCTGAAGGATGCCTCGGCGCGGCAGCTGGCGGACGGCGTGCGGGTGGTGGCGTCCGGCGAGGCGCTGCTCGCGCCCACCGTCACCAAACGCCTGATCACGGAGTTCTCGAAGCTCGCGGAGACCCCGCGCGCCCCGGCGATGGCCCGGATCGGCGACCTCACGGAGCGCGAGACGGAGGTCCTGGTCCTGATCGCCCAGGGCCTGTCGAACGCCGAGATCGCCGAGCATCTGGTGGTCGCGGAGTCCACGATCAAGACGCATGTGAGCCGCATCCTGGTGAAGCTGGGGCTGCGGGACCGTACGCAGGCGGCGGTGTTCGCGTACGAGGCGCGGCTGGTCACGCCGGGGTGAGCTGGTCACACCGGGGTGAGGCGGCGAGCACCGGACAGCTGATCACCCGCACGAGTGATCACACCGGGGAAGGCCGCATGGCTCGGGTCCGAGTCCGTCACGCTGGTATTCACCTGACAGGAGGGGCACCATGACAGCTATGGACGAGCGCACGGCGCAGATGACGGCGGAAGAGTTCGAAAGGTACGCCGCCGTGGAGTCCGAGACCGTCAGGCTGGAATTCATCGGCGGGCGGATCGGGGTCAAGAAGGTGGCGGACGGGGACCACGGAGCGATCACTATGTGGCTGCTTCGTCAGTGCATGCAGGCGCGACCGGACCTTGATCTGGACCCCGTGCAGGGGCTCAAGATCGAGAAGTATCGCCAGGGCCGTGCCCGGCCGGACGGGACACTGGCACCTGTCGCGCACTTCGCCGGCCAGGGCGAGTGGGCCGACACCGCAGGTGTGCTGATGACCGTCGAGATCACCTCGTACGACTCGGACACGGACAAGCGGGACCGCGAGGAGAAGCCCTCCGCTTACGCCGACGCCGGTATCCCGGTGTATCTGCTGATCGACCGGGATTCCTGCACCATCACCGTGCACAGCATCCCGGACCCGGTCGCAGGTGACTACCGCGACCGGCACAAGGTTCCCTTCGGAGAACCGATCTCTCGGCCCGACCCCGTCGGCATCGAGCTCGACACCGAGATCCTGAAGAGCTACGTCCGCTGACGTCCGCCGGCGCGCACCGGCCCGGCTTTCCACAGGCTGTGGATAAGTCGGACCGGGTGTCGCTTCCGGTCAGCTCAGCATGTCCCTGCGCCGCAGTCCCGCCAGCCCCGCCGCCACCAGCGCCGCCGCGAGCGCGGTCAGCGCCAGCACCGGCGTCCAGGCCATCTCCGTGCCGGGCAGCTTGGGCAGGTGCCCGAACGGCGACAGGTTCAGCACCGACTGCGGGAAGCCCAGCGCCGGGCCGATCCAGCCCAGAGCCAGGGCGAGGCCCGCGACCGCCCAGCCGGCGACGGCCGCCTTCGGGACGATGCCGTACAGCGCCACCGCCAGCGCGCCCAGCACCCAGATCGCGGGCAGCTGCACCAGTGCGGCGCCCAGGAGGGCGGGCAGGGCCCGGCCGTAACCGATGGCCAGCCCCACCCCGCCGAGCAGCACGACCAGGGCGCCGCCGCCGAAGGCGATCATCAGATGGCCCGCGGCCCAGCGCAGCCGTCCGACTCCCCCTGCCAGCACCGGTTCGGCGCGCCCGCCGGTCTCCTCGCCGTACAGCCGCAGCACGGAGGCGACCACATAGAGCGCCGCGACCATGGCGAGCACGCCGACCATCGCGGCGAGGAAGGCGTCGGTCAGGCCCTGCCGGCCGCCCATCCGCTCGATGATCTCCCTGGTCTGCTGGTTGCCGCCGACCAGGTCCGCCACTCCTTCGGTGATACCGCCGAAGACGATCCCGGCGAGCAGGAAGCCGGTTCCCCAGCCGAACAGGCTGCCGCGCTGGAGCCGCCAGGCGAGCCCGCCCGCCGTGCGCAGCCTGCCCCGCGCCGGTCCTGGGCGCGCGGGCAGGAAGCTCATCCCGATGTCGCGCCGGCCGGCGAGCGTGTACGCGAGGACGGCCTGGACGGCGATGGCGGCCGGCAGCATCAGCAGCACCCACCACCGCTCCCCGGCGAAGGCGCGGACGTTCTCCGCCCAGCCGAGCGGGGAGAGCCAGGTGAGCACGGAGGAGCCGTCGTCCGACGCGGCGTCACCGGCCGCCTTGAGCACGAACGCGGCGCCGACGACGGCGCCGGAGAGGCCCTTGGCGAGGCGCGCGTTCTCGGTGATCTGCGCGGCGATGGCGGCGGTGCAGGCGAAGAGCATGCCGACCCCGGCGACGGCGAGGCCGAGGGCCAGTGCGCCGGCCGTGTCCTCGACGTATCCGGCGAGCCCGGCCGTGATCACCAGGGCCAGTGCGGCGTTGGCGATCAGCGCCGTGAGCAGCGCGGCGGTCAGCGGCGCCCGGCGCCCGACCATCGCCGAGGAGAGCAGTTCCTGACGGCCCGTCTCCTCTTCCTCCCGGGTGTGCCGTACGACGATGACCAGGCTCATCACGGCGGCGAGCCCGGCGCCGAAGCCGACCATGCGCACGGCGGTGAGCCCGCCGATGGAGTCGGTGAAGACCGGTCCGTACAGGGCGCGCAGCGAGCTGTTCGCGGACATCGACCGCGCGAGGTCCGCGCGCGCGGCGGCGGTGTCGTACAGCGCGGAGTAGGACTGGGCGACGGACGCGAAGGAACCGCCGAGGACCAGCACCCAGACCGGGATCATGATCCGGTCGCGGCGCAGGGCGAGCCGCAACAGCGGGCGGGTGCCGGCCAGATGGCGGGAGCCGGTGGTGCGGGCCGCCGGGACGGCTACGGCGGCGGTCATCGCGACACCGCCTCGTCGGTCGTGGTCGCGGACGCGGACGGGGGCACGTGGGTCACGGGCTCGCCGGTCGTCCGCTCGTCCGGCGCGTAGTGGCGGAGGAACAGCTCCTCCAGGGTGGGCGGGGTGCTGGTCAGCGAGCGGATGCCGGACGCGGAGAGCGAGCGGAGCACCGCGTCCAGCTGGTCGGTGTCGACCTGGAGCCGGACCCGCCTGCCCGGGCCCCCGGCGACGGACTGTTCGGCCAGGTTGTGCACCCCGGGCAGCCCGGCCAGTCCGGCGGGCGGCCCCGAGAGCTCCGCGCTGACGCTCGTACGGGTCAGATGGCGCAGCTCGGTGAGCGAACCCGACTCGACGGTCACGCCCTTGCGGATGATGCTCACCCGGTCGCACAGCGCCTCGACCTCGCTCAGCACATGGCTGGAGAGCAGGACGGTCCTGCCGCGGTCGCGCTCCTCGGTGACGCACTGCTGGAAGACCTCTTCCATCAGCGGGTCGAGCCCCGAGGTCGGTTCGTCGAGGATGAGCAGATCGACGTCCGAGGCGAACGCGGCGACCAGCGCGACCTTCTGGCGGTTGCCCTTGGAGTACGTACGCCCCTTCTTGGTGGGGTCGAGTTCGAAGCGCTCGACGAGAGCGGCCCGCCGCGCCGTGTCGAGCCCGCCGCGCAGCCGCCCGTACAGGTCGATGACCTCGCCGCCGGAGAGGTTCCGCCACAGCGTCACGTCCCCGGGTACGTAGGCCACGCGCCGGTGCAGTTCGACCGCGTCCCGCCAGGGATCCCGGCCGAGGAGCTGGGCCGCGCCGGAGTCGGCGCGCAGCAGCCCGAGAAGGACCCGGATGGCGGTGGACTTGCCGGCTCCGTTGGGGCCGAGGAAGCCATGGACCTCGCCGGTCTCGACGGCGAGGTCAAGGCCGTCCAGCGCGTGCGTCCGGCCGAACGACTTGTGCAGTCCGGACACGGTGATTGCCTTGGTCATGTTTCGGAATGTACGCTACTTTCACAAACTTGTGAAGTTAAGGAAGCGTAAAAACGCACACGTTAAGATCGGGGGCGGACCGCGAGCAGGGGAGACGATGGGGCGATGAGCAGCAGGACCGGCGAGACGGATGAGACGGGCGCGGCGGACGCGGCGGGCGGGACGGATGAGACGGGCGACCCGCAGCGGGACGAGGAGGCGGTAGCGCGCTTCGTGGAGCGTTTCGCCGCCGATATGACCGAGGCCGGAATGCAGCGGACGGCGTCCAGGGTCTTCGCGGCCCTGCTCGCCTCGGACGACGCGAGCATGACCTCCGCCGAGCTGAGCGAACAGCTCGGCATCAGCCCCGCCGCCGTATCAGGGGCGATCCGCTATCTCGTCCAGGTCAGCATGGTCGGCAGGGAGCGCGACCCCGGCTCGCGCCGTGACCGCTACCGGCTGCACAACCAGCTCTGGTACGCCACCTTCGCCCAGCGGGACACGGTCCTGACCCGTTGGGAGCACACCCTGCGTCAAGGCGTCGACTCCCTCGGCAGAGACACCCCGGCCGGCGCGCGGGTCGCGGAGACGGTGGCGTTCTTCGAATTCCTGCAGAAGGAACTGGTGGCCCTCCTGGACCGCTGGCGCGAGCATCAGGCAACCCTCCGCCACGACGAGGGCTGACGCGCTTCAGCGGTCCTGTTCAGCGGGCTCGGAAGGCGGTTCGAGGGCCGGTTCGACAAGGGGCTTGTACGCCGTGTTGCGTCGCTGTCGGCCCTTGAACCCGCCGACCAGCCCGGTCAGCGTGAGAGCCCCGCCGGCCACGCTCAGCGCGGCGTTCACCTCGTCGGCGACGGTGCCGCGCAGGTCGGAGTCGTAGAGCTCCCCCTTCCACGGTCCGTACGAGACCACCCAGCCGGTCCACCAGTCGTCCAGGAGCGGATCACGGTCCGGATCGCAGTGGAAGGGGCCCTCGCGCCGTTCGCCGCTCCAGGGGTCGGTCCACCGCACCTCGCAGGTGCCGTCCGGCTCCTGCGCGATCACGGTGAGGTCGATCTGCGGATCCTTCTCCGAGCCCAGGGAACCGGCGATGCCCGGCCCCAGCAGGACCACTCCCGCCAGCAGCACCCACCGGTAGCCGCCCCAGCGGCGGGCGGGCTTCCGCTCCCACCGAAGGTCCCGCTCCAAAAGCTCGGACACCGGTGGCGGTGAAGGTGGCGGTGGCGGTGGCTGGTGCGGCGATGCGGGCCGAGGTGACGTCTGCCGGTCCAGCAGCCCTTGCCGCTGCGCCGCCCGTACGACGCGCTGCCGCGACCAGCGCCCCCGTACCGGTTGCGTCCAGATCAGGTCCGCCCCGCCGGGAGGCGCGATCACCCCGCCGGTCCGTGGGTCACCGCACCACCACAGCGACCCGTCGGGACCGGGCTGTGCCAGGTGGTAGCGCTGCTGGATCGCGATTAAGGTCAACGGCCACAGCTCACCGGTCGCCGGATCCCGCAGGACCACCGCCGCGGCATGTATCCCGCGCGGTACGGCCTCGGCGGCGCAGGCCATCCAGGGGCCCGCGGCCAGCCGGTCCCGCATCCGGCGGGAGAGCCGCAGCGTCAGCAGACCGAGCCCCGAGCAGAACAGGGACACGCCGATCAGCGCGGGCAGCGCCCCCCTCGGCCACCCAGGACCCTCGCCCGTCAAGGCGATGATCACAGAGCCCATCAGCATCGTCAGGCCGACCCGCACGCATATGCCCGCGCATGCCCGGTAGCGGGCCAACGCCTTCGCCGTGTCGGCGACGGCCAGAGCCGTGCCCTGCGATCCCGTGTCTGGCATCGATGCGGCCCCCCCGGGCGTCGTGTCGAAGGCCGAGGCTACCCGGCGCCCCGACCCGGCAGTAGAGGTCCTGTACGGCTCGATCCGGTGGTCATCCCCCGCCGGGGCCCGCGTACGCGCCTGCCTCCGCCGGCAGCGTCAGCCCCCACGCCCCCGGCCGCAGCGTCCAGGTTCTGGTCCGCACCGGGCCGGTGATCCGGGCGTCCGCCCGGTAGCGGAAGTCCGCGCCCGAGACCGTCACGGACAGCGCGCTGGCCCGGCGCGGCTCGGCCGACGCGTGCGTACGGATCACGACTTCGGCGCGGCCGCCGTACGAGCGCACCGTCACGACCTCGACCGGCTCGTCCAGATCGCTCAGCAGCACGCCGTCCGCCTCGACCCGCAGCCGGTGCGTACGCGCCGCGAGCGCCCCCGGCGGAGGCCGTACCAGCGTGCGGACCAGGGAACGGCAGGTGTCCCAGACGGACGGCGCGGCCGGCGCCCCGCCCCTCGTCGGGAGGGCCGGGATACGCAGCCCGCCCAGCACCACGCCGTCGCTGTCATCGACCAGCAGGTCCAGCCGGCGCACCACGCCGTCCAGCACCGCGCGCGCCGCGGCGACCGCGCCCGTCGGCACGCCCAGCGAACGGGCCAGCTCCACGGAGGCTCCCACCGGCACCACCGAGAGCGCCCCGGAGCCCAGCTCCCGGTCCCGGTGGAGCAGGGCCACCATCCGCAGCAGCGCCCGGTCGTCGCCGATCACCACGGGTCGCCGGCTGCCCCGCCGGGCCAGCGCCCGGGCGAAGGCCTCCGGGCCGTCCGGGAGACAGATCTTCACTGACGCCCCCGCGCTCAGCACGTCTTTCGCGATCAACACGGATTCGCCGTCGGTCCGGCGGGCGACCGGGTCGATGACCACCAGAAGCTGCTGCGCACCGTTCTCGGCGGGCTCTGGAGCCGACACCTCGGTCCTTCCTCGGGTAGCATCCTTGTGCAAGAGCCCCTTGCGCTATTGCGCCAGGGGCTTCGTCTATTCCGGGGCAACCGGTTCGACGGTTCGGGCTGTGTCGTACAGCGTTGTGCGATGACATACGGCGTACGCGCGCCGCATGGACGGCGTTAGTGCGCCCCCTGACCTTGGACATGCCCCGCCCGGAAGGGGTGTACGCCTGTGCCCGCACTTGTGCTGCTCGGTGCTCAGTGGGGTGACGAAGGCAAGGGAAAGGCCACCGACCTGCTCGGTGGGTCTGTGGATTATGTCGTGCGCTATCAGGGTGGCAACAACGCCGGCCATACGGTCGTCGTGGGCGACCAGAAGTACGCACTGCATCTCCTCCCTTCCGGAATCCTCTCGCCGGGATGTGTCCCGGTGATCGGCAATGGAGTGGTCGTCGACCCGGCCGTCCTGCTCTCCGAGCTGAGCGGGCTCAATGACCGCGGTGTGGACACGTCCAAGCTGTTGATCAGCGGTAACGCCCATCTGATTACCTCGTATCACACCACGATGGACAAGGTGACGGAACGGTTCCTCGGTTCGAGGAAGATCGGCACGACGGGCCGTGGCATCGGTCCGACCTACGCCGACAAGATCAACCGCGTCGGTATCCGGGTCCAGGACCTGTACGACGAGTCGATCCTGATCCAGAAGGTCGACGCCGCTCTCGACTTCAAGAACCAGATCCTCGCCAAGCTCTACAACCGGCGTGCCATAGAGTCCGGCAAGATCGTCGAGGAGCTGCTCACGTACGCGGAGCAGCTGAAGCCGTACGTCTCCGACACGACCCTGGTGCTGAACAACGCCATCGACGAGGGCAAGGTCGTCCTCTTCGAGGGCGGCCAGGGCACGCTGCTCGACGTCGACCACGGTACGTATCCCTTCGTCACCTCGTCCAACCCGACGGCGGGCGGCGCCTGCACGGGCGCGGGTGTGGGGCCGACGAAGATCAGCCGGGTCATCGGCATTCTCAAGGCGTACACGACGCGGGTGGGCGCGGGGCCGTTCCCGACGGAACTGTTCGACGAGGACGGCGAGGCGCTGCGCCGCATCGGCGCCGAGCGCGGAGTCACGACGGGCCGCGACCGCCGCTGCGGCTGGTTCGACGCGGTGATCGCGCGCTACGCGACGCGGGTCAACGGTCTGACGGACTTCTTCCTCACCAAGCTGGACGTGCTGACCGGCTGGGAGCAGATCCCGGTGTGTGTGGCGTACGAGATCGACGGCCGGCGCGTCGAGGAACTCCCGTACAGCCAGACGGACTTCCACCACGCGAAGCCGGTGTACGAGTACCTGCCCGGCTGGTCGGAGGACATCACGAAGGCGAAGACCTTCTCCGACCTGCCGCAGAACGCGCAGGCGTATGTAAGGGCACTGGAGGAGATGTCGGGGGCCCCGATCTCGGCGATCGGCGTCGGTCCCGGCCGTACGGAGACGATCGAGATCAACTCGTTCCTGTAGCCGGGCACGGATGAACGGCGGTACCGCGCCCCGGCGGCCTTGACGGCAGCCGGGGCGCGGTCGCGTCAGTCTCCCTTTGCGCGTCAGTCTGTGCGTCAGTCTTCCTTTGTGTACGTCAGGGACTCACCGTTGGAGGTCACTCGGCGCAGGCTGCCGTCGGACAGGATCGTCAGCTCCGTCGGGGTGCCCGGGGTGCAGGAGGACATGGGCTCGCCCGTGGTGACCTCGGAGGGGCCGATGCTGAGCGGCGCGTCGGAGACGGGAGAGGACGCCAACGGGGCCTCGAAGACGCAGTGGTAGCTGCCGCCGCCCCCGGCCGGTCCGTCCGCCGTCAGGGAGAGGACCGTATCGCCCACCTCGCCCTGCTCGATGACGAGTCGCCGGGTGCTGTAACCCGAGCTGGTGTCGACGCCGCCCGTCCATGTGCCCAGGTACTTCGTGGGCACGTCGCCCTTCTCGGCCGTGGATGTGGCGCCGGACGGTGTGGTTGAGGCGGACGGGGCGTCGACCGGGGGCTTCGGGGTCGTCGTGTCGGTCACCGCCGTCCCCTTGTCGTCCTTCGTGCCGTCGCTGCCCATGAACGCGTACACCGAACCGCCCGCGCCTATCGCGACGATCACTGCCACGGCGATCAGGGCGATGGTGCCGCGGGCGTTGCGCTGCGGGGGCGGGGGGACCGGCGCCGGGCCGTACGGGGGAGTGGGGCCGAAGGGCGCGTGGTACTGCGGGGACGGTCCGTACTGCGGGGACGCGCCGGGTGGCGGTGTCGGCCCGTGCGGCGGTGTCGGGCCGTATCCCGCCGGCGGATAGCCGTACGGCTGCGGTACCGGTGCCTGGCCGTATGCCGGAGGCAGCGCCGGAGTCTGGAGGGGAACCGGAAAGGGCGCCGGACCCGGCAGGGGAGCCGCAGCAGGAGCAGGAGCAGGAGCAGGAGCAGGAGCCGGGGCGGGGGTTGGGGCAGCGGCAGAGGCAGGGGGAGGGGTAGCGGCAGGGGTGGGGGTAGGAGCCGGGGTCGCGGCCGGGGCCTGGCCCCCCGTCGGCGCGGGCGCCGCCTCGGGGGCCGACCCGACCGGGCCCGCGACCGCCGGGCCTGCCGCCTCAGGGGTTGGCACCGCCGGCCCCGCCACCGCCGGCCCCGCCACCACCGGCCCCGCCACCGCCGGGCCCGGCTCGATCGCCGCCACCCCCGCCGTTCTCAGCTGTCCCGTCGGGTCCTCGTGTTCCAGCAACCGCACCGCGTGCTGGCCCAGTTGTGCCAGCAGTCCGCCCGGCAGCCAGGGCTCCCCGCCAGGACCCGCCCCCGAGTCCGACGCCTCGCCCACCCGGGCCAGGATGTCCTTCGTGGTCGGCCGCGCCGCCGGATCCTTGAGGAGGCAGCACCGCACCAACTCGGCCAGCCCTTCGGGGAGTCCGGACAGGTCCGGTTCCTCCTGGGCGATCCGGAATATCAGCGCGTGCGCCCCGGTGTCCGCCGCGCCGAACGGCAGCCGGCCCGTCGCCGCGTACGCCAGGACCGAGCCCAGGCAGAACACGTCGCACGCGGCCGTCACCCGTTCCCCGCGCACCTGTTCCGGCGCCATGAAGCCGGGCGAGCCGACCAGCGCACCGGTCCGCGTCAGACCTCCGTCGGTGACCGTCTCCAGCGCGCGGGCTATGCCGAAGTCGATGACGCGCGGCCCGTCGATCGTCACCAGCACATTGGACGGCTTGAGATCGCGGTGGATGAGGCCGGCCGCGTGGATGTCCTGGAGCGCGTGCGCGAGACCGGACGCGAGGATCCGTACGGAACGTTCCGGGAGCGGACCGTGGCCGCCCGAGACGACCGACTGCAGGGAGGGCCCGGCCACGTAGCCCGTCGCCAGCCAGGGCACCGCCGCCTCCGTGTCGGCGTCCAGGACGGGCGCCGTCCACGAGCCGCCGACCCGTCGCGCGGCGGCGACCTCCTGCCGGAAGCGGCTGCGGAACTGCTCCTGTTCGGCCAGCTCCTGGCGTACGAGCTTGACCGCGACCGTACGGCCCCGGTCCGAGCGCGCCAGATAGACCCGGCCCATTCCTCCCGCGCCGAGGCGCGCGAGCAGCTGGTAGGTGCCGATGCGTTGTGGATCTCCTGCTGCCAGCTTTTCCATGGCCGCGCGGCCTCTCCTCGTACCCGAGCGCCCAAGGAACCGCCAGCCATGTCCGTCAAACCGGTTCCCGAGGGCTACACCACTGTGACGCCCTGGATCATCTCGCATGACCCGGCCGGCCGCCCCCCGGCCTTCCTGGCTGTTGGGAGGCCCGCCGTCCGAGCGCTTCCGGGGAGTAGGGTCTGCCGCGTGACTGAGCCGTCCTACCTGCGCGAAACCCGGGCTTCGTACGACACCGTCGCTGTCGACTACGCCACGCTCGTGCCGCCCGCGTTCGAGGCCGACGTTCTGGGGCGCGCGATGCTGGGCGCGTTGGCCGAGCTCGTGCGGGCCGCCGGCAGCGGCCCGGTCGCCGACGTGGGGTGCGGCCCCGGCCATGTGACGGCGTATCTGCACTCTCTCGGGCTGACCGCGTTCGGCGTCGATCTGTCGCCGAGGATGGTCGAAGTGGCCCGGCGGGACCACCCGGGCCTGCGGTTCGACATCGGGACGATGACGGCCCTGGGGCCGGCGGACGGCGAACTCGGCGGCATCGTCGCCTGGTACTCCATCATTCACACGCCCCTGGACGTACTGCCGGCGGTGTTCGCCGAGTTCCACCGGGTGCTGGCTCCCGGAGGCCACCTGCTTCTCGGCTTCCACGTCGGCGACGAGCGGCGGCGCAAGGAGAAGGGATACGGCGACCACGAGATGTCCCTCGATGTCTACCTGCTCCCGCCCGACCGCATCGCCGAACTGGCAACGCGAGCCGGGTTCGTGGTGCACGCCACGCTGGTCAGCGAGCCGGAGAGTATGCGAGTTCCGCAGGCCTGCCTCCTGCTCCGCAAACCGACGGCGTCGTAGCTCACTCCGGCCAGGCCGAGTTCTCGATCACGTCGACGAAGTCCGTCCGTACGAACCCCGGGGAGAAGCGCGCCAGTACATCCGCCTTCACATTCCCGAAGGCCGTGTCAGGACGGTGCTCGATCCCCTCCGTGAACGCCTGCAGGATGCGCCGCTTGAAGTCCGGCCGCGGATGGGCCGCGACGACCTCTTCCCTGGTCTTCGACGGTACGTCGTTCAGCCCCATCCCCAGGACGTCGAACTCGACCCCGGCCGTGACGAGCGCGACCTCGGGCTCCATATGGGCCGGGATCTCCGGCGTCGTGTGCAGCGCGATGGCGGTCCAGACGATGCGCGCGCTCTCCTGGGACAGGCCGTGGCGCAGCAGGAAATCCCTCGCCGCGTCGGCGCCGTCGAGCTCGAAGCGCTGCTGGGAGCCGCGGTAGTCCTCGGTCAGGCCGAGGTCGTGGAACATCGCGCCGATGTAGAGCAGCTCGGGGTCGTACGCCAGCCCGCGCCGCTGCCCCTGGAGCGAGCCGAAGAGGAAGACCCGGCGGGAGTGGTCGTACAGCAGCGACCCGGTGGTGTCCCACACCAGCTCGGTGGCTTCCTTGGCGAGGCTGCTGTCGGGGATCTCGATACCGGCGATGCGCTCGGGCATGGCGGGATTCCTTTCGCGAGGGGCGTGTCTCCACTCTCCGCCCGGCCGCCCCGCCCTCGCCATGTCCATCCGGACGTACATCCCACACATACGGCCATGGATCCGGGCTAGCGTGGCCATATGCAGGGAAGAGAGCGCAAGGACATCACCGTGCTCGTGTACGACGGCGTTCGGCTGATGGATGTCGCCGCGCCGCTGGAAGTGTTCGGTACGGCCGCGGGGCTCGGCGGCGCGTACGCCCAGACGGTCTGCTCGGCGGACGGCGGTCCCGTCATCACCTCCACCGGCACGCGGCTGTACGCCGACGCGGCGGTGGCCGAGGTCGGCAGGACGCACACGCTCGTCGTCCCGGGCTCGGAGGACCTGCCGCACCACCCACCGCCGGCCGGGCTGCTCGACGCGGTGACCGGTCTGGCCGGCCGGTCCGCCCGCGTCGCGTCCGTCTGCACCGGGGCCTTCGCGCTGGCCGCCGCCGGGCTGCTGGACGGCAGGCGCGCGACCACGCACTGGCGGCACGCGGCGGTCCTGGCGCGGCGCTTTCCGGCGGTGACCGTCGACCCGGACGCGATCTTCGTACGGGACGGCCGTACGTACACCTCGGCCGGAGTCACCGCGGGCATCGATCTCGCGCTCGCCCTGGTCGAGGACGACGAGGGCGCGGACCTTGCGCGTGAAGTCGCCCGTGACCTGGTGGTCTTCCTGCAACGGCCGGGCGGCCAGTCGCAGTTCTCGGTCGCCGCGCGCACCCCGAGCCCGCAGCACGACGCGCTGCGCGGACTGCTGCGGGAGGTCACGGCGGATCCGGCCGCCGACCACTCACTGCCCGCGCTGGCCCGGCGGGGCGGGCTGAGCGCGCGCCATCTGACCCGCCTCTTCAACGAACAGGTCGGCAGCACCCCGGCGGCGTACGTCGAGTCCGTACGGCTGGAGGCGGCGCAGGCGCTGCTGGAGGCGGGGGAGAGCGTGACGGGCGCGGCCGGGCGCAGCGGTCTGGGCAGTGACGAGTCGCTGCGGCGGGTGTTCCTGCGGCGGCTGGGCGTGACGCCTTCGACGTACCGGGCGAGGTTCCGTACGACGGCCCCGGCGCCCTGAGCCGTCCGGCGCCCTCCCGGACATACGTGGGCGTCGACAGCGGCGCGTCGACACCGGTGCGTCGACACCCTCGCGTCGACACCCTCGCGTCGACACCATGCCCAGCAAAGTGCCTCACTCCATACAGCGTGGCCATACCGCCCCCCACCTGCGCCTCCTAACCTGGGCCGCATGAACCCTCTTGTCGACCCGCAGGCCGGCGCAGCCGTGAAGGCCGCAGACCGCGCGCACGTGTTCCACTCCTGGTCCGCCCAGGGCCTGATCGATCCGCTCGCCGTCGCCGGCGCCGAGGGTGCGTACTTCTGGGACTACGACGGCAACCGCTACCTCGACTTCACCAGCGGTCTCGTCTTCACCAACATCGGCTATCAGCACCCCACCGTCGTCGCCGCCATCCAGGAGCAGGCCGGCCGCCTCACCACCTTCGCGCCCGCCTTCGCCATCGATGTGCGGTCCGAGGCCGCGCGCCTCATCGCCGAGCGCACCCCCGGCGACCTCGACAAGATCTTCTTCACCAACGGCGGCGCCGAGGCCGTCGAGAACGCCATCCGCATGGCCCGTCTGCACACCGGCCGCCCCAAGGTGCTCTCCGCGTACCGCTCGTACCACGGAGGCACCTCCACCGCGATCAATCTGACCGGTGACCCGCGCCGCTGGGCCTCCGACAACGGATCGGCCGGGGTCGTGCACTTCTGGGCGCCGTTCCTCTACCGCTCGCCGTTCTACGCCTCGACGGAGGCGGAGGAGTGCGCCCGCGCGCTGGAGCACCTCGAAGCGACCATCGCCTTCGAGGGCCCTGCGACCATCGCCGCGATCATCCTGGAGACGATCCCGGGCACGGCCGGCATCATGACCCCGCCGCCCGGCTATCTCGCGGGCGTACGGGAGATCTGCGACCGGCACGGCATCGTCTTCGTCCTCGACGAGGTGATGGCGGGCTTCGGCCGTACGGGCAAGTGGTTCGCGGCGGAACACTTCGACGTCGTCCCCGACCTGCTGACCTTCGCCAAGGGCGTCAACTCCGGTTACGTCCCGCTCGGTGGCGTCGCCATCTCCGCGGCCATCGCCGACACCTTCGCCACCCGCCCCTACCCCGGCGGACTCACCTATTCCGGCCACCCGTTGGCCTGTGCGGCGGCCATCGCCACGCTCCAGGTGATGGCGGACGAGAAGGTCGTCGAGAACGCCGCGCACATCGGCGAGACGGTCCTCGGCCCGGGGCTGCGCGAGCTGGCGGCCCGTCACCGGTCGGTGGGTGAGGTCCGCGGTACGGGCGTGTTCTGGGCCCTCGACCTGGTCAGGGACCAGGAGACCCGCGAGCCGCTGGTGCCGTACAACGCGTCGGGTGAGGCGAACGCCCCCATGGCCGCCTTCGCCGCCGCCTGCAAGAAGAGCGGCCTCTGGCCCTTCGTGAACATGAACCGTACGCACGCGGTCCCGGCCTGCAACATCACCGAGGCGGAGGCGAAGGAGGGGCTGGCGATCCTGGACGCGGCGCTGTCGGTCGCGGACGAGCACACCGCGTAGGGCGGAGTTCGCGGACCGGGCCCGGTGCCACCCGGCCCGGTCCGTCCCACCTCGTCCCATCCGCTGCCTTAAGGTGTCGGAAGCCTGACGAGGGGACCGAAGACCATGCCCGCCAGCGGAGCCGTGACCCGCAATACTCTGCGGCAGCAGATCGCGGACGCGCTCCGTGACGAAGTGCTCGCAGGGCGTTTACTGCCGGGGCAGGAGTTCACGGTCAAACAGATCGCCGAGCAGTACGGAGTCTCCGCGACCCCCGTCAGGGAGGCGCTGGTCGACCTCTCCGCACAGGACCTGCTCGACTCCGACCAGCACCGCGGCTTCCGGGTCCACCAGTTCTCCATCGCCGACTTCCGCGACATGGTCGAGGCACGCTCGTTGATCGTGGACAGCGTCTTCCGCAAGCTGGAGGGCGAACACCTCGCGGGCCGGGCGCACGGCGCGGCGCTGGTGTCCGTACGCCGCAGGGCCGAGGAGTCCGCGCGTGCCGCCAGGGGCGGGGATCTGAACGTACTCATCGGCTACGACCTGCGGTTCTGGCGCGAGTTCGGCGCCCTGGTGGCCAACCGCTACGTCGCGGACTTCCTGCACCGGCTGCGCGTCCAGGCCTGGGTGTTCTCCGTACCCTTCCTGCGCGAGGACACCGAGGGCGGGAAGTGGCTGTGGAGCGGACATGAGCGCGTGGTCGACGCCCTCACCCTCGGCGACGCGGCGGCGGCGCGTGCCGTGATCGGGGAGTACGACGACCATTCGCTGGAGTGGGCGGACCGGCTGGAGCGTTCGCAGCGGTGAGGACGGACGCGGCGAGAGCGGGCCTGGGCGAGGACGCGGTGAGCGTCGATCTGACCGTCGTCGTACCGGCGTACAACGAGGAGCGGCGGCTGCGCCCCACCCTGGACGCCATCTGCGCCCATCTGCGCGCGGATCCGGACCGCTGGGGCGAGTGGGAGCTGATCGTCGTCGACGACGGTTCGTCGGACGGCACAGCGGGGATCGCCGCGGCGGCCGCGGCCGACGAGCCGCGTATCCACGTGGTGACGAGCAAGGGCAACCGCGGCAAGGGGCATGCGCTGCGCCAGGGCGTCCTGGCCTCGTACGGCCGGCGCGTGCTGGTGACGGACGCCGACCTCGCGACACCCATCGACGAGCTGGACCGGCTCGACAAACAGCTCACGGCCGACGGTGGCGGCGCGGCGATCGGCTCCCGCGCCCATCCCGACGCGCGGATCGAGGTGCGGCAGCTGGCGCTGCGCGAGTGGCTCGGCCGCCTCGGCAACCGGCTGATACAGCTCGTCGCGGTCCACGGCATCAGCGACACCCAGTGCGGCTTCAAGCTGTTCGACGGCGAGCAGGCGCGGGCCGCCTTCGCCGACTCCCGGCTGGACGGCTGGGGCATCGACGTCGAGATACTGCGGTTCTTCCGGCGGTCGGGCTGGCCGGTGACGGAAGTCCCGGTGCGCTGGTCGCACCAGCCGGGGTCCAAGGTACGGCCGCTGGATTACGGCAAGGTGCTGCTGGAGCTGGTACGGCTCAGGGCGCGGGGGACGCTGGGGACGCGGGGGACACGGGGAGCCCAGTGGGCTCAGCGGCTCCACCGGGGCCGGCGTACGGATCTCGCGGTGGCCGGGCTCTTCCTCCTCGCCTCGTTCTTCCTCTACAAGGGCCTGTGGGCGGACCTCGACCACACGTATCTCGCCGACGCGGGGTCGGACCAGAACCAGTGGGAGTGGTTCTTCAGGGTCACCGCCGACAACGTCGTGCATCTGCGCAATCCGCTCTTCACCACCCTCCAGAACTTCCCCGACGGCGTGAACCTGATGGCGAACACCGTCATGCTCGGGCTCTCCGTACCCCTCACGCCCGTCACGCTCGCCTTCGGCCCGACCGTCACCTGGGCGCTCGTCCTCACCCTCGGTCTGACGGCGACGGCGGTCGCCTGGTACTGGCTGTTCGCGCGCCGGCTCGTCAGGAACCGCTGGGCGGCCGCCCTCGGCGCGGCCCTCGCCGCGTTCGCGCCGCCGATGATGTCGCACGCCAACGCGCACCCCAACTTCCTTGTCCTCTTCATGATTCCGGTGATCATCGACCGGGCGCTGCGGCTGTGCGCGAGCGCGGCTGCGGTGGTGGAAAAGGCGCCGGACGGGGCGGCGGACAAGGGGACGGACAAGTCGGCGGACCAGGGGCGCCGGGTCGCACGGGACGGGGTGCTGCTCGGCCTCTTCGCGACGTACCAGATCTTCCTGGGCGAGGAGCCGCTGCTGCTCGCCGCGATGGGGATGCTGCTCTTCGCGCTCGCGTACGCGGTCGTGCGCCGCGATGTGGCGCGGGCGGCGCTGGGGCCGCTGCTGCGCGGGCTCGGATTCGCGGTGCAAGTCTGTCTGCCGCTGCTGGCGTTCCCGCTGTACTGGCAGTTCTTCGGCCCGCAGAGCTACCACAGCGTGCTGCACGGCGACAGCGCCGGGAACAGCCCGCTCGCCTTCCTGGAGTTCTCCGGGCGCGCGCTCCTCGGCGACGAGACGACGGCCGACGCGCTCGCGATGAACCGCACCGAGCAGAACGCCTTCTACGGCTGGCCGTTGATCGCCCTCGCCTTCGGGATCGTGGTGTGGCTGTGGCGGCTCGCCGTGGTCAGGGCACTGGCGTTCACGGCGGTCGCGGCGGCGCTCCTGTCGCTGGGTCCGAAGGTCCGTATCCCGTTCACGGACGTGGTGCTGCCCGGCCCTTGGCGGGCGCTCGCCCATCAGCCGCTCTTCGAGTCGGTCATCGAGTCCCGGGTCGCGATGATCTGCGCGCCGGCGCTGGGCGCGCTGGTGGCGCTGGCGGTGGACCGGCTCGGCGACCGGCTCGGGGACGTATCGCGGCGTACGCACCGGATCGTCGGACTCGCGGCGGTGGCCGCGGCCCTGCTCCCGATCCTGCCGACACCGCTGCCGGTACGGGACCGCGTGGACGTACCGCCGTTCATCGCCGAGGGGATGTACCGCTCGTACGTCTCCGAGGGCGAGACCCTCGTGCCCGTACCGCTGCCCGACCCGGGCGGCGCGGAGGCGCTGCACTGGCAGTCCGCGACCGGCCTCGGCTTCTCCGTGCCCGGCGGCTATTTCAACGGGCCATGGGGCGAGGACCGCAGAGGCATCTACGGTGCCCCGGCCCGCTACACCTCGAACCTCCTGCGCGATGTCCGCTACAGCGGCCAGGTCCCGACGCTCGGCGACGACTGGAAGGCGCAGGCGAGCTACGACCTCGCCTTCTGGAAGGCGGGTGTGGTGGTGCTCGCGCCGCAGGCCAATGACGCGGCGCTGTACGAGACGCTGGAGAAGCTGCTCGGGCGCCCGGGGAAGCGGATCGGCGGGGTATGGATCTGGGACCTGCCGCCTGCCGCGGGAGGTTCAGGATGACGGGATCGGCCGCTGCCGGATGACTCGATTCGCCGATGCCGGACGACGGGACTCGCCGGTGGTGGCTGACCGGGCTCTTCGCTGAACGTGCCCGCCGCACTACGCTGTCCCGACCATCGCGACCATCGCGCGCACGCGTACGAACCCCGTTGGAGAGCGAGCCTCCCTTGGCCTGTGACCTGTGGTTGGTCCCCCTCGTCGATGTGCTGTGCCACAGCCCCGACAATCCCTTCGCCGAAGAGATCGCCGTTTATGACAAGGCGCTCGGCGACGCCGGGCTGCCGTCCGTTCCTGTCTTCGCCTATATGCCAGGCCTTTCGGGGGACGTCGCCCCGGTCGCCGGCTTCGACTACGACGCGCTGCACTTCCTGCGGCGGGTGTATCTGCTCCAGCTCTGCGGCCTGGCGGTGACGCCGGTCGGCGAACTGGGCGGTGACTACGAACAGTTGCTGGAGATGTTCGAGTCGACGGCCCAGCAGTCGCATCTGGTCTGGCACTACGACCACGCGGGCGCGTACGTCCCGGTGGACTTCGCCGCGCCCCTCTCGAACGAGGAACTCCTCGCGGGCGGTGGCCCGCTGGGCTCCACGCAGGGCCTGCTGCGTGAGCTGGAATTCGTCGCCGCGTCGATCGGCATCGACGCGGCCAACCCCCCGGCCGCCCCGACCCCGCCCGAGCGCCCCACGTCCCTGGAGGAACCGGCGACCTCGATCCCGTACGACGACAGCCCGTTCGCCAGGGAACGCCACGTCTGGCTGGGCCTGCACGCGGCGGCCACGAGGAGCCTCGGCCAGGGCTCGATGATCGTCTTCAGCTGACCGAAGCGGTCGGCAGCTGAGAAGGAAAGGAAGGGGGCCGACGCGATCCGCGCCGGCCCCCTTCTGCGCAGGAGGGCCCAAGAACCAGATGCTGTCCGACCGGCCAGGGCCTAGCGCGGCTGCTCCGGCGGTCGTTGCCTGGGCATGTTCGGGCGGGAGCCCGGGGGGAGGGGGAAGCGGCCAGGGGCCGGCAGGGAGCCGTCACCCCGCGCCCCGCCCATCGGCATCGACTGCATCACCAGGGGCGCCGGGCCGGAGCGGAACTCGACCATCCAGTCCGCCGTCTCCGCCCGTACCAGCTCCGTCACGTCCTCCGTGAACCTCCGCAGCACCCCGAGGCACCGCTCCGCCGCCTCGCTCGCCGTGCCCTCGGTCGGGCCGAGAACCTCCCGTACGCACTCCGACGCCCAGTCGAACTGCAGCGTCTGCAATCTGCGTTGCACCGCCTGGGCGGTCGCGACCGCGCGCATCCACCCGGACGTCAGCCCGAGGTACCGGTCGCACCCCAGACACGCCGCGCCCAGCAGCAGCGAGAGATATCCCCAGCCCGCCGCGCCGGGCAGCGCCCCGGTCAGATCGAGCAGCGGCAGCGCGGCGCCCGCGGTCACCCCGAGGGCCGTGGCGACGCGCAGGACGCGCGCGACGCGCCGTTTGCGTAAGCGGTCGGACAGATACCACTCGACTGTGTGCAGCGCCCCCAGCTCCACCCACTGGTACAGCTCGTCGAGCTGTTCCGCCGGCTCCCCCCAGTCCCCGAGCGGGAACGGGCCTCCGGTCAGATCGCCGTGCGGCGGGCCGCCGTCGCCGGCTCCTTCTCCGTACGCGGCGTCACCGTGCGTGGCCTCGGAGGGGGCGTCGGACGGGGTGTCGGACGGGGTGACCCGGTCCTCCCGGGCGGTGCCTCCGGGCTGCATCTCCGGCTGGCTCACCTGGGCGCTCCTCTGGGGTCTGCTGTGACTCTGGGTGACGGAAATGCCTCGGTGGCCATCGCACGACGCGTGGTGACGCACGTGGTGGCACAGGGTGATGCGCGTGGCGACACGCATGGTGACGCGCCTGGTGACGCGCCTGGTGACGCGCATACATTCCTACCGCCGAATGGCGGGCCGCGTGCCCGAAATCCCGGTATTTACCCCTACGCGAGGGTGTTGATCAGGTGGAGGAGCCGGGAGGCTTCACTCGAAAGAGTTGGCACCCTCGGGTGGGGCGAGGTGCTCGGTGACCACGTAGGCTCGGCTTACAGGTACATCGTCGTCGAATGCCAGGAGTGACCGTGATTCCCGGTGGTGGTCAGCCCGATATGCAGCAGCTGCTCCAGCAGGCCCAGAAGATGCAGCAGGACCTCGCACAGGCGCAGGAGGAGCTGGCGGCGACCGAGGTCGAGGGCCAGGCGGGCGGTGGCCTTGTGAAGGCGACCGTCAACGGCTCCGGCGAACTGCGTGCCCTTGTCATCGACCCGAAGGCCGTCGACCCGGAGGACACGGAGACCCTCGCGGACCTCGTCGTCGCCGCCGTCCACGCGGCGAACGAGAACGCGCAGCAGCTCCAGCAGGAGAAGCTGGGCCCGCTCGCCCAGGGTCTCGGCGGTATGCCGGGTCTCCCCTTCTAACAGCCCGCGACACCAACTAGCGTACGTACCGCGTACGGAGCACAGCACCACAACCGCACAGGCAGCAGGAAAGGCAATCCGTTGTACGAAGGCGTGGTTCAGGACCTCATCGACGAACTGGGCAGGCTGCCCGGCGTCGGTCCCAAGAGCGCGCAGCGGATCGCCTTCCACATCCTCCAGACCGAACCGACCGACGTCCGCCGCCTCGCCCACGCCCTCCTCGAGGTCAAGGACAAGGTCCGGTTCTGCGCCGTGTGCGGCAATATCGCCCAGGAGGAGCGGTGCGGCATCTGCCGTGACGCGCGGCGCGATGTGACGGTGATCTGTGTCGTCGAGGAGCCGAAGGACATCGTCGCCATCGAGCGCACCCGCGAGTTCCGCGGGAAGTACCACGTGCTCGGCGGCGCGATCAGCCCCATCGAGGGCATGGGCCCCGACGATCTTCGGATCCGCGAGCTGCTGACCCGTCTGGCGGACGGCACGGTCACCGAACTGATCCTGGCGACCGACCCCAACCTGGAGGGCGAGGCCACCGCCACCTACCTCGCACGCATGATCAAGCCGATGGGTCTGAAGGTCACACGCCTGGCCAGCGGTCTGCCCGTGGGGGGCGACCTGGAATACGCTGACGAGGTCACGCTCGGGCGTGCCTTCGAGGGGAGACGACTTCTCGATGTCTGACGCAACACTGCACGCCGTCAATCAGGATCCGGACGACTTCGCGGTCCAGATCGCCGACCAGATCGAAAGCTTCATCGTCGCGGTCACGGAAGTGGCGAAGGGCGACGAACCCGACAGTGCCGTACCGTTTCTGTTGCTGGAGTTCTCCCAGCTCATGCTGGCCGGCGGCCGACTGGGCGCGCACGAGGACATCCTTCCCGACGAGCGGTACGAGCCCGATCTCGGCCCGGAGCCGGATGTCGACGATCTGCGCGAGCGCTTCGCCGTGATCCTTGAGCCGATCGATGTCTACTCCGAGGTCTTCGACCCGTACGAGCCCCGCAAGGCGCCCGTCGCGTCCCGTATCTCCGACGACATCGCCGGCGTGGTCACGGACCTCCGCCACGGCTTGGCCCACTACAGCGCGGGCCGGACGACCGAGGCGCTGTGGTGGTGGCAGTTCTCGTACTTCTCCAACTGGGGCTCCACCGCCTCAGCCACCCTCCGCGCCCTCCAGTCCCTGGTAGCCCACGTCCGCCTCGACCAGCCCCTCCCGGCCCTCGACGGCTTGGACACGGACCAGGACCTGAGCGAGGACGCGCTGGCGGAGGAGGCGGGCAAGGTAATGGCAGAAGAGATCGCGGCCCCGCTGGGCCTACGGACACAGGTGGCAAGCCCCCTCGCCTGACGACGTCGGTGACCCGCGGCTCCGAGCCGGGCGTCACGGGCGCGCAGCCCCCAGGGACTACTGCCCGGGGGGCTGCTCCTCGGTGCCGACGAAGCGGTTGACCAGGAGCGTGATACGGCTAGGAATCCGGTCGGCGGGAAGCCGGCCGGCGCGGGTGAGGGTGATCAGGCCGTGCAGCGCGGCCCAGAAGGTCTCGACGAAGAGGCCGGGCTCCTCGTCCGGGCCCGCGTGCGCCACCAGCGGGTCCAGCAGGGCCTGGAAGGCCTCGCGCAGGGGCGCGGGGGTGGCCTCGGCGGCGAAGGGGAGGCCGTTGTCGAGGCTGAACATCGCGTCGTACAGAGCCGGGCTGCCGGTGGCGAAGTCGGTGTAGGCGTGGGCCAGCGCGGCCACAGCCGGCCGTCCGGCGGGCTGCTCGACCACCGCCGCGCGCAGGGCAGCGGTCAGCTCGGCCATGCCCTCCAGGGCGACCGCCCCGAGGATCTCGCGCTTGCCCCGGAAGTGGCTGTAGAGGACAGGCTGGCTGTACTCGATCCGCTCGGCGAGCTTGCGCGTGGTGACCGCGTCCCAGCCCTGGGCCTCGGCGAGCTCCCGGGCCGTGGAGACGATCAGCTGATGGCGGTTGGC
This sequence comes from Streptomyces sp. NPDC042201, assembly GCF_055582185.1. NCBI lineage: Bacteria > Bacillati > Actinomycetota > Actinomycetes > Kitasatosporales > Streptomycetaceae > Streptomyces > Streptomyces sp. NPDC042201. The sequence continues at coordinate 723,375 of NZ_JBVJDS010000001.1, forward strand.
CCGCTCTCGTTCCTTGCGTTCCTGTGCAGACATGCCCCGATTCTAGCATCGCTAGACAAACGAGCAGTGACACGTCTAGCATTGCATCAGAATCTAGCGCTGCTAGAACAAGCCCTGGGGAGGGGTCATGCAGAACGCATTGGCGGTCGTCACGGTAGTCGTGGTCGGAATGATGGTGGGCGTGGAGTTCGCGGTGGCGGTGTTCGTCAACCCGATTTTGGACCGGCTCCCGGACGACAGCTGCATCGCCGCCCGCAGCGACGGGGCCCGGGTGCTCGGCCGGGTCATGCCGGTCTGGTACATCGGCTCGATGGTGCTCGGCGCGGTCTGGGCCGCCGTGGCCTGGGGAGGCGCGGGCGCTTCGCTGGTCATGGCGGCCACCGCGCTGCTGGCGGTGAGCGTGGTGATGTCGTTGCTGCTGCTGGTGCCGATCAACAACCGGGCCAAGACCTGGACCGCGGAGGGCAGGCCCGCCGACTGGAAGCAGCAGGCGGGTCGCTGGGACCGCTACCACTACGTCCGGGTGGGCGTGATCGTGCTCGCCTTCGCCCTGTTCGCGGTCGCCCTCAACCGGTGACGGCGTCGGCGCCGTAGAACGGCCGGGCACGTCGCGCCAGTTCCGTTCTGCCCAACGACCCGTCAGGTACGTCTCGGGGTACGGCAGCGCCGGACCAGGTTGAGCACCGCTTCGAGCACCGGAGTGCCGGCAGCGGCCGGTGCCGCCGGGAGCCGGATCCCAGCGCGGCAGTGGAATGGGGCGGCCCGGCTCGGCTAAGCGTCAGGCCGTCATCAGCTGTCTGAGCTGGGGTTGTCGTCTGCGAGTCAGGACCGAGGGGTATTCGGGGCAGGCCGGGTCGTGTTGATCACGGTGGGGCCGCCCCTTTCTGTGTGAGTGTCGCGGTTGCGGGTCGGGCGTCAAGGGCGCTCCTCCGTCGCGTCGGCTACGCCGATTCCGCTCCGCTCCACCCGAAGTCGGAGCGTTGGGGGGATATAGCGTCGCATCATGAGACCGCCGACTGGCACCACCACCGACCAGGCGCCCGCTGATCCGGCCGCCACCGACGACATGCTGGCCACCCAGCCCGTCGGCTACTGGAGTGGCCTCGCCCACGCGGCCGTCACCCGGCATCTGCGTGACGCTATGGCCAGGATCGACGTCACGCAGCTGCAGTACTGGGTGCTCAACCGGGTGAACGGGCCTGCGGCGCCGAGCCGCGAGGAGGTCGTCATCCAGCTGACGCCCCTCGCGGACGGGCCGCACGAGATCGCTCGCGTCATCGACCAGCTGTTCCACCGCGGCTGGCTCCAGGTCGACGCCGGGCAGCGCCTGCAGCTCACAGACGCCGGGGAGGCTGCCAGGGTGCGGCTGCGCGAGCTGGTGACCGAGCTGCGCGCCGTGGTCCACGAGGGCATCAGCGACGAAGAGTACGTGGCGGCGCTCAAGGTGCTGCGCAGGATGGTCGCCAACGTCGAGGACAACGGGGATTCCTAGGTTCTGCGGGGTTGTTGTCTGCGGGTCGGGGCCGGGGGGTATTCGGGGCAGGCCGGGTCGTGTTGAGCACCGTGGGGCCGCCCCTTTCTGTGTGAGTATCGCGGCTCCGGGCCGGGCCTCAAGGGCGCTCCTTCGTCGCGTCGGCTGCGCCGATTGCGCTGCGCTCCACCCGTGACCCCCGTCCCTCCACCGCAAGTGACTCTTTGAGGGGGGCGGCCGGGGGGAGGGTTCCCCGGGGGGCTTGGTTCTGGGCCCGGGCCCTTTGCCGTCCTGAGGTCTGTGGGTGGTCTGCGCGGCAGTGGAATGGGGCGGCCCGGCACCGGCTCAGCGGCAAACCCTTATCAGCTGTCCGAGGCACAAGCAGGTGTCTGAGCTGGGGTTGTTGTCTGCGGGTCGGGACCGAGGCGTACCCGAGGCGGGCCGGGTTGTGTGGTCCGGGTGGGGCCGCCCCTTTCTGTTTGAGTGTCGCGGTTGCGGGCCGGGCGTCAAGGGCGCTCCTGCGTCGCGTCGGCTGCGCCGATTGCGCTGCGCTCCACCCTTGACCCCCGTCCCTCCACCGCAAGTGACTCTTTGAGGGGGGCGGCCGGGGGGAGGGTTCCCCGGGAAGGCTCGCAATTGGCCGAGGCGCTTTGCCGTCCTGGGGTCGGGGGGTGGATTGCGCGGCAGTGGAATGGGGCGGCCGGGCTCGGCTTAGCGACCAGCGACCGTCCCTGGCCGAGGCACAAGCTGGTGTCTGAGCTTGGTGCGTGGTGGGGTGGGTGTGACTCATGGGACGGAAGTGGGTTGGTAGAGGCCCCGTTTGTGCCCGAGGATCCGCTTAACGCAACCCCTGGCGCATGACAGCCCTCCTGAGACCCCAAACGGCTGGGCATATGGGGCATATCGGATGGCCGAAGGAGACTCGCCGCCCCAGTCGGATTTCCGCTGCACATGCGGCCCGCTCTCGCCCACCGGGCCGGGAGGTGGCTGGCGCGCAGGCGGGGTTAAGTGCGACGGGTCGACATGATGCCCTGTATATCCCTATTTACCCCGCCTTTCGGTCCCCTCACTGATCGGCTATGCGTCAGAGAGTGCGTTAAGCGAGTCCCCCGGCACATGCGAGCCCTCTACCGGCCCACTTTCGTCCCATGAGTCACACCCACCCCACCACCCACCAAGCTCAGACACCTGCTTGTGCCTCGGACAGCTGATAAGGGTTTGCCGCTGAGCCGGTGCCGGGCCGCCCCATTCCACTGCCGCGCAGACCACCCACAGACCTCAGGACGGCAAAGGGCCCGGGCCCAGAACCAAGCCCCCCGGGGAACCCTCCCCCCGGCCGCCCCCCTCAAAGAGTCACTTGCGGTGGAGGGACGGGGGTCAAGGGTGGAGCGCAGCGGAATCGGCGCAGCCGACGCGACGCAGGAGCGCCCTTGATGCCCGGCCCGCAACCGCGACACTCACACCGCAAGGGGCGGCCCCACAGTGCTCAACACGACCCGACCCACCCCAAGTACCCCTCGGCCCCGACCCGCAGACAACAACCCCACCCCAGACACCTGACTGCACCCCAGCTCACCGCTGACGTCTTGCCTCAATCCTCGTGGAGCGAAAGATCGAGGAGCAGGTAGCTGTGGTGCTCACGGCCGAGCGGCGAGCGTGCCGTGAGGACGTGTACATCGGCCGCCACCTGCCGTTCCGCATACGCTCCCAGGAAGGCGGTCACCTTTTCCTTGAGAGTGCGGATCACGACGACGCCTTGTCCCGCGACCTCAATCTCGATAATCCCGCGGAGCTTGCTGCCGCCGACGACTGTGCCGAAGAGGCGATCTCGATGCTCCTCCACCTCGGCCGCCCTCAGAACCCTCCGGCACCGATCGGCGCCGGCCGAACTCAACCGAGAGGTCCTGCTCACAGTCGACAGCGACTGCCAGGTCAACGTGACATCCGCGCCGGTTGCCGCGAGTACATCAGAAAGCTCGGAAAGATGGCTGATGGCGCGACGGCCCAGAGGCAGGGTCATGTCGAGAACGGAATCCTCGACACCTGGCCCTGAATCGGCGCGGTCGGTCACATCAAGGATCCTGTTGATCGCTCGGTCGAGCAGCCCGTCGGAGTTACCGAAAACAGGCAGCTCTTCCTGGTTCTGCACCGACGTACCTTCGAGCACCATGCCGTACGAGGACGCGAAGGCCGGTCCCGAGTAGAGCTTGGTCGCGCGCTGGATTTCCTTGGGCACGGGGCCCGAATCGTTAGTGGGACGGAGTTCGTCCAAGGCGTATGCCACAGACTGCACTGCGGTCTGGAACGCCTTCAGCCAGTCGCCCAGCACTGCGGATTCGACTCGGTGCTTCTGCACTGGCGGACCATCGAGTGCGAAGCGGAGCACGGGGCGCCGAGATGGCTCGCTGCCGACAGGCTGTGCCAGAGGGCCATCGTTGAGTGCCTGACGCAGCCGCTTGCGTTGCGCAGAGTCCAATTCCGAAAGCGTATGAACGGGAGCGTTTCCCACTGCTTTTCTCCGCCGGGTCTGCAGCCAGGCGAGCAGCGCGTCTTTGTCCGCAGGGTCGGGAAGGCCCGGGGGAGTGCTCGCAGGGTCACCTCCACATAGCCGCGACGCCCAACGCTGCCAGATCTCGTCGTACAGCCCGAGCTGCTGGAACACCTCATCGTCTCCCGGCGCCATGGCGATTGAGTCGAACGCCTTCGGTGCGATGAGGTAGGCGAGATCCACGTCGCTGGGGTCCAGTTTGCCGCTGACGAAGCTACCTGCCAGCCATATGCGATCCCTATGGCAGCTGTGTCGTACGCGGCAGGCGAGGAGAACCATTCCCCTGAACGAGGACGGGCACTGCGGTCACCTCAGTGCAGGTCGGCGTCTTCGGGTTTGAGGTCCAGCTCGAACCAGACGAACTTGCCGAACGGGCGCTCGCCCACGCCCCAGCGGGACGCGATGGCCTCTACGAGCAGCAGGCCGCGGCCGCTCTGGTCGTCCGCTGCGGGGTGGCGTAAGCGGGGGCGGCGGCGGTTGGCGTCGTGGCATTCGACGCGTACGCGCTGATCGTCGGCGTCAACCTTGAGCAGGAGCGCCCCGCCGACGGGCACGCCGTGCCGAACGGCATTGGTCGCCAGTTCCGAGACGCAGAGAAGGACGTCGTCGAGCGCGTGGGCGTAGGCGCGGGCCTCGCCCAGAACGTCTCGGGTGAAGGCGCGGGCAGCGGGGACGGACGCGGCTGAGCGGTCGAACCGCATCGATGTGGTGAGCATGGTCGTGGTCACCCCGCGACCCGGGCGGGTCGGATTGCGTTGTTCATGCTCACAGGCTGGTCAGGACTGGCTACGCTCGGAAGCGACTGAGTAGATACGCGGCTTGGCGTATCAATCGGAGGTGCGAGCTGTGTCACTCCAGGACCCGCAGCCACCGGTCGCGTGGCGCTACGCCGGCGACCAGCTGAAGAGGTGGCGGACAAAGGCGGGCGTGAGCCGTGAGGAGTTGGGCACGGCGGCGAGCTACGCCCCGGACACGATCAAGTCGATGGAACAGGGCGTACGGATGCCGACGCCGAAGCTGCTGGACGCGGCGGACGACTTGCTGCGGGCGGAGGGGTTACTGAGCGCCGCGAAGCAGTATTTGCGGCGGGAGCGGTTTCCCGTGCGAGCACACGACTACATGCTCCACGAGCGTGAGGCGATCAGTCTGTGGTGGTACGAACTTGCCCTGGTGCCGGGGCTTTTGCAGACAGAGGACTACGCCCGAGCCCTGATCGGCAACCACTGCCCGCCATTCGACGACGAGACAGTTGAGGAGCGCGTCACCGCTCGTATTGAGCGTCAGTCGATCTTTGCTCGCAAGCCCCCGGTGGTCTTCAGTTTTGTGCTTTTCGAGGCCGTGCTGCGCACCCCGGTAGGGGGCCTCGAAGTCCACCGACGTCAGCTGCTCCATTTGCTGGAGATGGGTCGGCTGCGCCACGTATCGCTCCAGGTCATGCCATTCGACCGTGCCATCCCTGCCGCACTCATGGGGCAGATGGTGCTGATGGAAACACGCGACCACGACCGACTCGCATACGCGGAAGGCCAACCTGCGACGGAGCTGACGCCCGATCCGGACGTGGTGAGTTCGCTGACTGAGCGTCATAGCATGATTCGCATGCAGGCCCTCAGCGTTGAGGAGTCGGCCTGTTTCATCGAGCGGATAGTGGGTGAGCTGTGAGCGATCAGCGACAGTGGTTCAAGTCCAGCTACAGCGATTCTGAGGGCGGTGCCTGCGTCGAAGTCGCCCTGTCCTGGAGCAAGTCCACGTACAGCGACGCCGAAGGTGGCAACTGCGTCGAGGTTGCCGCTTGCCCCGCCGCCGTCCACATTCGGGACTCCAAGCGCACCGCCGGTCCCGAGCTGGCCGTGCCCGCCGCTGCGTGGGGCGCGTTCGTCTCGTACGCGAGCCGTCGCGCCTGAGAAACCGCAGGTCGTTCCGGAGCTCAAGCCTCGGGCTCCGGGCCTCGGGTTCCGAGCTCTTCCCAATGGAGTGGGCGGTTGAGGGAAACCAACCTCCCACCCAAGCCCCTGCCTGACTAGGAGAGATGACTTTCCGTGGTCGGCTTGCGCCACAGCGTGGTGACCGTTTAGGTTCGCAGCATTAAGCAGCCCCGGTCGGTGCGCCAACACCGAGTCCGGGGCCTGACCGACGGATCGAAACGGATCGATCGTGGCTTCCCAAGACCTTAGTGCCGCCCTGCCCGCGCCCGCACATCCCCTGGCCAATCCCGGCTACGGCAAGCGCTGTGCGCCCGACCAATGCCCGCGCGGCGAAGCCGACTTCGCACATCTGCGCACGAGGGAAGCGGCCATCGCCGCGTACATCGATCGCCTGCCCGAGGGCACGGCGATAGGCTACAAAGCCCTCGCCGCGAACGTCGCCGACTACGGGCAGCAGGCGTGCGGCAAGGCGCTGAACTTCCTGTCGGACGCAGGCCACCTGCGCCGGGTGAAGGAACACCTGGCGCTGGAGGACAGCAGCTTCCGCTGGGTGACGCGTACGTACTTCTCCCGTACGGCCAGGGACGACGACTGGTGGAAGGCGTTCGTGGGCGGCCTTCGGGGGGTCGACCTCACCGAGGCGGAGAGGCGGGCCAAGGCGGCCGCCGAGTCGAACCCCGGGCCCGCACCCGAGCCCGCCGCCGGGCCGGAACCGCAACCGGAACCGCAACCACGACCGCAACCCGAGCCGCGGCCCGCCCCGGCGGCGCCCGCACCCTCCGACGCGTACCGCGTCCTCGCCCGTCTCGGCCGTACCGAGCCCCGTATGACGCTGTCCGCCGCCGAGTGCGCCGCGCTCGAAGGGCTGGCCGCGACGTGGCTGGCGCGTGGTGCGACGCCGGATCACCTCACCCGTTCCCTGACCGCCGGGCTGCCGCATCCCCTGCACAGTCCCGGTGCGATTGCCCGTACCCGACTGGAGAACAAGATGCCGCCCGAGCCGGTCAGCGCACCCTCGTACATCACCCGTGCCGTGACGGTCTGCATGACCTGCGACGTACCCGAGACGACAACGCTGCTGATCAGAGGCGTATGCGTCGACTGTCGCGAGGAGATGACGGCCTACGACGTGGCGGAGGAGGCCGGGGCGGTCATCGACGCGATCCCCGACACCTTCCGCGCGGTCCCCGCCCAGGTGGACGTCGCCCGCCGGGCATCGGAGGCCCGCGCCGCGGCCGGCCTGAAGGCACGGGCGATCCCCCAGCCCCTACACGGGGCCCTAGGACGCGCCCAGCACCCAGCGACCTGACCGACGTAACGACCTGACCGACGCAACGACCTATCGTGGAGGTAGCCCGGTGATTCCATGCATGGAAAGGCGGCTCGACATGGCCCGCATCACTGTCGAGATCGACGCGGAGTTCCTCGAAGACATCCGTAAGGCATACGGTGCGGAGACGGATGAGGAGGCGGTCAAGGCCGCCGTGGTGGACGCCGCGAAACGCCTGCGACGCCGGGAGTTCAGCGACGCCATCAAGTCCGGGGAAATCGACCTCATGTACGACGCCCGTACCGAACACGGGCAGGAGTCGTCCGCAGCGTGAGTGAGCGATATCTGATCGATAAATCCGCATTCGCCCGCTGGCATCGGTCGGCCGTGGCGGAGGTGCTGGATCCGCTTCGGGAGCGGGGGCTGCTCTGTATCTCGGGAGCGGTGCGCGTCGAGGTCATGTACTCCGCGCGCGGTGCCACTGACGCGAAGCGGCTGGAGCGCTGGTTATCCGGCTTCGAGTATCTGCCGTGTCCGGACGAGGTCTGGGACACCGCGGAGGACATTCAGCGGCAGGCGATGATCAAGGGCAACCACCGCGCGTTGTCTCTCGCCGATCTGCTGATCGCCGCCACTGCCCAGCGACACAAGGTCACCGTGCTGCACTATGACGGCGACTACGACCAGATCGCCGAGATCACCGGGCACCCCTCCCGGTGGGTCGTGGATCCCGGAGCGGCCGACTGACTGATCGAAGGCGGGCTCGCTCTCGTGGGACTCGTGTGACGCACCCCACGTTTCTGCGTGTCGTCGGTCATCGGGGGCATGCATTCTCACCGAGCGGGCGGCTACGTCTCCTGGTAATCATGAAGTGAGCGGGACATCTCACGATGTGGTATAGCCCAGGCATCGCGCGGCCGCTCGTTAAACTGAGCCGACAGTAGTAATGGACTGAGCGAGGAGCGCACGTGGGCCTTGTCGTGCAGAAGTACGGAGGCTCCTCCGTAGCCGATGCCGAGGGCATCAAGCGGGTCGCCAAGCGAATCGTCGATGCCAAGAAGAACGGCCACCAGGTGGTCGTCGTGGTTTCGGCGATGGGCGACACGACGGACGAGTTGATCGATCTCGCCGGACAGGTATCCCCGATCCCTGCCGGGCGTGAGTTCGACATGCTGCTGACCGCCGGAGAGCGGATCTCCATGGCCCTGCTGGCGATGGCGATCAAAAACCTGGGTCACGAGGCCCAGTCGTTCACCGGTAGCCAGGCGGGCGTCATCACCGACTCGGTCCACAACAAAGCGCGCATCATCGATGTCACGCCGGGCCGGATCCGTACCGCGCTGGACGAGGGCAATATCGCCATCGTCGCCGGTTTCCAGGGGGTGTCCCAGGACAAGAAGGACATCACTACCCTGGGGCGTGGCGGCTCGGACACCACCGCTGTCGCGCTCGCGGCCGCGCTGGAGGCCGAGGTGTGTGAGATCTACACCGATGTGGACGGTGTCTTCACCGCTGACCCGCGGGTCGTGAAGAAGGCCCAGAAGATCGACTGGATCTCCTTCGAGGACATGCTGGAGCTCGCCAGCTCCGGTTCCAAGGTGCTGCTGCACCGCTGCGTGGAGTACGCACGCCGCTACAACATTCCGATCCATGTCCGCTCCTCCTTCTCGGGGCTGCAGGGCACATGGGTCAGCAACGAGCCACAAGGGGCACGCAAGGTGGAGCAGGCCATCATCTCCGGTGTCGCCCATGACACCTCCGAGGCGAAGATCACGGTCGTCGGTGTCCCCGACAAGCCCGGTGAGGCCGCCACGATCTTCCGGGCCATCGCCGACAACCAGATCAACATCGACATGGTGGTGCAGAACGTCTCCGCCGCGTCGACCGGTCTCACTGACATCTCCTTCACGCTGCCGAAGACCGAGGGCCGCAAGGCCATAGACGCACTGGAGAAAACGAAGTCGACGATCGGGTTCGAGTCGCTGCGCTACGACGACCAGATCGCCAAGATCTCGCTGGTCGGCGCCGGTATGAAGACCAACCCCGGGGTCACGGCCAGCTTCTTCGAGGCGCTGTCGGACGCGGGTGTGAACATCGAGCTCATCTCGACCAGTGAGATCCGTATCTCGGTGGTCACCCGTTCGGACGAGGTCAACGAGGCCGTGCGCGCGGTGCACACCGCCTTCGGGCTCGACAGCGACTCCGACGAGGCCGTGGTCTACGGGGGCACGGGACGATGACCCGGGCCGGTGCGTACGCGGGCTTCGGGCGCGCGTACGCCGGGCGTAGAAGCGGAAGCGGCGCGCGATGAACGGCAGGCCGACGCTCGCGGTCGTGGGTGCGACCGGGGCCGTCGGCGCCGTCATGCTCCAGATCCTGTCGCAGCACGCCGACGTCTGGGGCGAGATCCGGCTGATCGCCTCGCCCCGTACGGACGGCCGCAAGCTGTCGGTGCGCGGCGAGGAGACCGAGGTCGTCGGGCTCTCCGAGGAGGCCCTCGACGGCGTGGACGTCGCGCTGTTCCTCGTACCGGACGAGGTGTCCGCCCAGTGGGCACCGATCGCCGCGGCCAAAGGCGCGGTGGTCGTGGACAATTCTGCCGCTTTCCGGCTGGACCCCGATGTCCCGCTGGTCGTTCCCGAGCTGAATCCCCACGCCGTACGGGCCCGTCCGCGCGGCATTGTCGCGAGTCCGGGCTGTGCCACGCTGTCGATGATCGTCGCGGTGGGCGCGCTGCATGCCGAGTTCGGCGTGCGCGAGCTGGTGGTCTCCTCGTACCAGGCGGTCAGCGCCGCCGGCCAGGACGGCGTCAGCGCTCTGCGCGATCAGCTCTCCATGGTCGCCGGTACGGAACTGGGCACGCATCCGGGCGATGTGCGCCGCGCCGTGGGCGACACCACCGGTCCCTTCGCCGCCCCGCTGGCGCTCAATGTCGTGCCGTGGTCCGGTTCGCTCCGGGAGGGCGGCTGGTCCTCGGAGGAGATGGCGATCCGTGAGGAGACCAGGAAGATCCTGGATCTGCCCACGTTGCGGGTGACGGCGACGTGTGTCCATGTCCCCGTGATCACCACGCACTCGCTGGCCGTGCACGCGCGCTTCGAGCACGAGATCACGGTCGACCGGGCGCACGAGATCCTGGCGACCTCGCCGGGGGTGGTGCTGTTCGACAATCCGGCGGCGGGCGATTTCCCGACGCCCGCGGATGTGGTGGGCACGGACCCCACCTGGGTGGGGCGCGTACGGCGCTCGCTGGACGATCCCAGGGCGCTGGAGCTGTTCGTCTGCGGCGACAACCTCCGTAAGGGCGCCGCGCTGAACACCGCGCAGATCGCCGAGGCCATCGCGGTGGAGCTGTCGAAGCGGTGACGGGCGGTGTCGTGCCCGGCCGCGCGCGGCCCTAACTCCGGGCTGTGCGGAGGCAGTCGGCGGAAAACCAGGCGCCCCCGATCCTTAAATCTTTGTAGGGTCTGTGAACGTCCTGTGATCAAGTCGAAGGTCTGTACCGCTTGAGCTGGGCGTTGTCATGTCCGACGATGTGGATCCGTCTTTCTGTGGAGGCACTGCAACCGCCGGCCGACCGGAAAGCGTCTCTGCGGTCGCCCCTGTGCGTCGCAAAAAATTGGGGCATTGGGGGAGATTCGGTACGTATGAGGGCAATTGGTGCACCGTCAAATGGGCTGGCGTGCGCGTACAACCCTGACGGGGGGAAGCGTGTCCAACAGGCGTGGCAGAGGTTCTCGACATCACAGGGATTGTCCCGGTGCGCGGCGTTGCAGTGCGCCCCCTCCGGCGACCGCGCACGGCCGGTGGCATGCCGGTGATCGCTCCCATGCCCGCTGCGCGGCCGACCCGCATCCCGTCCCAGCGCGACGGCGCTGACGACACGATGACAGCGGGTACCACCGTCGACCACCTCACCGAGACCTATCGCGCCCATTACCGGTCGCTGCTCGGTCTCGCGGCCCTTCTGCTGGACGACACCGCCTCCTGCGAGGACGTCGTCCAGGAAGCCTTCATCCGCGTGCACTCCGCGCGCAATCGCGTACGTGAGCCGGAGAAGACGCTCGCGTATCTGCGGCAGACTGTCGTGAACCTTTCCCGGTCCGCGCTGCGCCGGCGCATCCTCGGCCTCAAGCTCCTCTCGAAGCCGATGCCCGACATGGCGAGTGCCGAGGAGGGCGCGTACGACCTGCTGGAGCGGGACGCGCTGATCAAGGCGATGCGAGGGTTGCAGCGCCGGCAGCGCGAGGTGCTGGTCCTGCGCTACTTCGCGGACATGACCGAGGCGCAGGTCGCCGAGACACTGGGGGTCTCCCTGGGCTCGGTGAAGGCGTACGGCTCGCGGGGCATCGCGGCGCTGCGCGTCGCGATGGAGGCCACGTCATGAGTGGGCGGAAGAACCGGCGCGGATTCGGCCGGGCAGAAGGCCGTGAGAACGAGCAGACCGGTCCGGACGCGCCGATGGACGACCTGACTGGAAACGGAATTGTGAAGAACGGGCCGGATAACGAGCTGAGCGGCCTCGGCGGTACGGGTGCCGGCAGCGGCAGCGGCAGCGGAAGCGGAAGCGGAAGCGGCAAGGGAAGCGACAGCGGAAGGGCGAGCGGTTCGGGCGGCGACCCGGGCGGCGGCCCGAGCGGCGACCCGGGCGGTGACTGGCTGGGCGACCTGCAAGGTGACCTGCGCGGCGGCCTGAGCGGTGATCTGAGCGGGAGCTTCGGCGGCGACCTGAGCGGGAGCTTTGGCGGGGACGAGCTGGCGCTGCGCCGGATGCTGCACAGCGCCGTGCAGGACTTGGAGCCGGCCGACGGCGTACTCGACCATCTGCGCAAGGCGGTGCCGACCCGGCGGGCCAGAAAGCGGCAGGCGATCGTCGGGATGGCGGCCGCGGCGCTCCTGTTCGGCACGGCGGTCCCCGCCTTCGTCCATGTCGCCAACTCCGGCGGTCTGTCCGACGGGAACCCCGTCAACGCCGGTCATGGCCAGCAGCAGGGCGGCAAGGGCGACGGCGGCAAGGGCGGCGACGGCACCGAGCAGGACTCGGGCCTGCCGTCCGACAAGGTGTCCGCCGACGAGGGCGACCCCGGTAAGACCGGCGAGCCCGGTGCGGACGCGTCGGGGTCGCCGAACGGTGTCCCGGGCGGCGCGGCCAGCCCTGGTGACACCTACACCGCCTCGTCGCCCACCTGCGACGCGAGCCAGCTGCAGGTCACCACGGCCGAGGCGGGTTCACCCGGCTCCGACGGCAAGGTGTACGGGACCTTCCGCGTCGCCAACGTCTCGGGCGCCGACTGCTCGGTCAACGGCAGCGGTTCGATCAACTTCCAGGCGGCGGGCGCGGCCGACGCCACCAAGATCAGCGTCGTGGCGCACACGGCGGGTGACGCGGCGAGCGGGCTGCCCGATCCGTCGCTGGAGACCAACGCGGTGGTCCTGGGGCCGAACAGCGCGTACGAAGTGCAGTTCGCCTGGGTGCCGACGGACAGCTGTCCGTCGGTGGGCCCCTCGCCCGACCCCACGGCCACCGACGACGGCTCGTCGGGTGTGAGCGGCGGCGGGTCCGGCCCTGATGCGGGCGCGGGCGCGGGCTCCGGCTCCGGCGCGTCGAACGCGGAGACCCAGCTCGTGAACGACGGCGGTACGGCCGACGGCAGCGTCTCGGTGTCGCACACGGCGGAGCCGGGCGCGCCGAACGCACAGGCCACGATCCCCAACGCCTGCGCGGGCACGATCTACCGGACGGGCGTCCTCAGCGCGTCGTAGCGAGGCGCTGTAGCGGGGTGCTGTAGCGGGGCGGGGGCCGAAGGTACCCGCCCCATGCCGCGACCGGACAGGGCCTAGGCGGCGGTCTCCAGTCCCAGTGCCCGATCCTTGACCGCTTCGGCCTCGCGCCGGTACAGCCGGAACCACATGAAGACCACGAAGCCGGCGAAGACGAACCACTCACCGGTGTAACCGAGGTTCTGGAACGCCTTGAGGTCGAGCCCGGTGTTCTGCGGCGCGGCCGCGGGCACGGCCCGCAGCCCGTCCGACGCCTCGCTGACGGTGATCCAGGCGTCGTACACCCCGTACGGCACGAGGTTGACCAGCGACGCGGCGCTGATCATGCCCAGCTGCCCCTGCGGCAGCCCGCCGCCCGCCCGCACCCCGTCGGACCCGGTGGACTCGGACGCCTGAAGGGATCCGGTCACGGTGACCTCGCCCGCGGGCGGCGCGGGTGCTTTCTTGCCGGGGGCCAGCCATCCACGCACCACCGGCAGCGCCTGGCCGCCGTCGGTACGCAGCATGGTCAGGACATACGAGCCGTTCTTGCCGTCCAGCTCCCGGTCGGGCACCAGGAACTGATCGCCGTACCGGCCGCTCGCCGTCGCGTGCCGCCCGGATGTCTCCTGATCGACCGGGAGCAGGGTCTCCACCGCCACCGCGGCCCGCTTCCCCGGATCCGGCCGCTCCTCGGCGGCCTTGTGCGAGTCGACACGGTCCTCGAAGCGCCCGAGCTGCCACGTCCCCATAAAGATGCAAAAGGGAATCGCCAGCACGACGAAGACATTGATCCCCCACCAGCGTGGAGTCACCAGGAACCGGTACACCCCTCCACGGTACGGAACGCGGCCCCGCGACTCGGCCGCGGGGCCCCGGCCCGCCCCCTCCTCCCTCGGCTGCCGCCCCGGGGCAGACGCCTGGTCTGACCCAGGCGCCTCGTTCAGCCCAGGTGCCTCGCCGCGAAGTCCAGCTCCAGCCGGACCTGCTTGATGCGCTCCTCCACCACCAGCGAGCCGTGGCCCGCGTCGTACCTGTACACCTCGTGCGTCGCGCCCCGGGCCGTCAGGCGCTCCACGTAGTTCTCCACCTGGCGGATCGGGCAACGGGGGTCGTTGACACCGGCCGAGATATAGACCGGGGCCCGTACCGCGTCGACGTACGTCAGGGGGGACGACGCCTCGAAGCGCTCGGGCACCTCCTCCGGTGTGCCGCCCAGCAGGGTGCGGTCCATCGCCTTGAGGGCTTCCATCTCGTCGTGGTACGCCGTCACGTAGTCGGCGACCGGCACCGCCGCGAGCCCCAGGGCCCAGGCCTCCGGCTGGGTGCCGAGGCCGAGCAGGGTCAGATAGCCGCCCCAGGACCCGCCCGCGAGAACCAGCTTCGCCGGGTCGGCCAGCCCGGAGGTCACCGCCCACTCGCGGACCGCCGCGATGTCCTCCAGCTCGATCAGCCCGACCCGGTGCTTGAGCGCGTCCGTCCACTCCCGTCCGTACCCGGTGGAGCCGCGGTAGTTGACCCGTACGACCGCGTACCCGTGGTCGACCCACGCGGCAGGGCCCGCCGCGAACGCGTCGCTGTCGTGCCACGTCGGCCCGCCGTGGATCTCGAAGACCGTCGGGAACGGGCCTTCACCCGCGGGCCGCTGCACCAGTGCGTGGACACGGCCGCCCGGGCTCTCGACCCACGCGTCCTCCACCGGCACCGAGGCGGGCGCCTTCGGCCCCGGCGGGTCGAGCACCACCCGGCCGGCCGTGGAACGCACCACCGGCGGCCGCGCGGCCGACGACCACAGATACTCCACGCTCCCGTCCGGCCTGGCTGTCGCCCCCGATACCGTCCCGGCCGGGGTGTCCACCGCGATCAGCGCGCCCTTGGCGAAGTCGTACCGCCAGAGCTCGCTACGGGCCTCGAAGCTGTGCGCGGCCAGCAGCCCCGAGCCATCCGGATACCACTCGGCGTTGACATCACCGGGCAGCTCGATCGCGAGATCGGTCTCCTTGCCGGTCAGCGGATCCCAGATCATCGGCTCCCAACGGCCCCGCCGCTGATGGCCGATGAGCAGCCGGCTGTCTCCATCCACCGGCGCGAAGCCCAGCACCTCAAGGCCCAGCTCGCGCGTGCCGCCCTCGGTGTCGTCCAGGTTGGCCACCAACGAGCCGTCCAGCCGCAGCACCCGAACCGCCGAGTGCATCGCGTCCCCGTGCTCGGTGTGCTCGATGGCGAGCAGCTCGCCGTCGTACGACAGATCACCGACGCCGGCCGACTCCCGGTGCCGGTAGATCTCGACGGGCGCCTCCCCCGGCCGTACGACATGGACCGTCGATCCGTCGTCGTCGGTCGACCGCCCGACGACCGCCGTGCCGTCCCGCCCGAGCGCGAGCCCGGCCGGATAGGAGGGATCGAGCCCCGGCGCCGCGGGCTCGTCGAGGCCGGGGGCCCCGGCGCCGTCCCGGCCGCCCTGCTGGTCCGGACCGCCCTGCGGGTCCGGTCCGGCGGGCTTGTCCGCTCCAGGGGTGAACGGCTGCCGCATCCAGACCCCGAATTCATCCCCGTCCGTGTCCGAGAACCACCAGATCCACTCGCCGTCGAGCGAGAGCACCCCGTCCGTCGTCCCGTTCGGCCGGTCGGTCGCCTGCCGCTGCTCGCCCGTCGCGCGATCCCACGCGTACAGCTCGTACGTCCCTGTCGCGTTGGACACGAACAGCGCCCGGTCGGGCGCGTCCTCCGCCCAGTCGGGCAGCGAAACCCGCGGCGCCCGGAAGCGCTTCTCCCACTCCGGCATGGAGTCCGGCGTCGAACCGGTGATCTCAGTCATGACCCCATTCTGCGCTCGCCCCCTGACATTCCGTCGGCGTCCCCCTGAGCCTGTGGACAACTCCGGAAGCTCGGTCCGCTATCGGTCCTCGATCAGCATCTTCGTGGCCATGGAGGCAAGCTCCGCCTCGGCCTGGTCCCAGCTCCAGCCGCAGTCGTCGATAAGAGTGCGCCACGCGCCCAGGCCGAAGCAGAACCACAGCACATCCGCACACCGGTCGACGGTCGTGCCGGGCCTGAGGGCGCCGAGATTGTCCAGATGTGCTGCGATTTCGCGCAGGGCAGAGTTATACAAGGCAGTGCCCTCGTCCCAGAGTGCTTCCGCAGCCTCATGGACGGGTAGAGCACTGTAGAGGATGGCAATGGACTCGCGGTGTTCCTCGTTGTCGAGGCGCGTGCGGTGTGCCAGCAAGGCGATGGCGTCGACGGCGTCCG
Organism: Streptomyces sp. NPDC042201; assembly: GCF_055582185.1. Classification (NCBI taxonomy): domain Bacteria; kingdom Bacillati; phylum Actinomycetota; class Actinomycetes; order Kitasatosporales; family Streptomycetaceae; genus Streptomyces; species Streptomyces sp. NPDC042201. The sequence continues at coordinate 739,601 of NZ_JBVJDS010000001.1, forward strand.
TCGTGCGCCGTACCTGTTTCACGGTCTCCTGAGCGCCCGAGTTCTTGACGGCTCGGTGCACGGTCTCCCGCAGGATCTCCAGCCTGCCGCCGGCGCTCACATAGACCGTCTTGACCGCGGTCCCGGCCTCGCGGGCGATATCGGCGACGGTCACTCGCGCGTAGCCGCGCTTCAGGAAAAGCCGTCGCGCAGCGTCCATTATGTCGCGCCGGGTCGCTGCCGCAGTGAGGGCGCGGCGCGGGGAGTGGTATGGCCGGACGCCGGACATAAGGGCATTTTATGACAGACATTGGGCGCAGTAAACTTGATTTCATTGCTCATGGTATTACCCGAATTCGAGGGATAGATGATGACTGCTTCACCCACGCTTCGGGCCGAGGGTGCACGCATGTACGAGGAGTTGCTGGCCGTTCACACGATCATGCGCCGGGGCACCGCCCTGGTCTGCGAGTCGTTCGCGCGCCTGGTCGACGGTGAGCCCGTCGACGCCAGGGCGCTGGTGGCCACGTCCCGCTGGCTGATCGAGTTCGTTCACCGCCATCACGCGGGTGAGGACGTGCTCTTCTGGCCGGTGCTGCGCGACCTGTTTCCCGACTCGGTCGCTGAAATCGACGAGCTGACCATCGAGCATCAGGCACTCGACGCCGAGTTGCACGCCCTTGCGAGGGCGCTCGATGCGATAGCCACCCCGGAGGTCGTGGGGCCGCACCCCGCGTCCCTGGTGATCGTCGGCCAGGCGGCCCTATACGGGCTGCCGTCGGCGCAGCGGGTCCAGGCCATCCTGATCAAGCAGTTCGACGAGGAGGAGCCGGTGCTGCTGGAGCTGTTCCCGCGCGTGCCGGACCGCGACATCCTGAGGCTGCGGAAGTCGATCGTCCAAGGAGTCACGCGTACGAGCCCCCACCTGGTGCTCGGCCTCCTGGAGGACCCGGACCGGACGCCGGCGTACGCGGAGATGGTGAGCCACTTCCCCGCAGCCCTGCGCTGGACGAGGCCGGTACTGCTGGCGCGCTACCGCTCCATCAAGAAGGCACTCGGAGTCTCCACGCCCACCCGCCTCTGACCCCCTCCACATCTCCCGCCCCACCCCCGCCCGGCCCCCGGCGCTCCCTCAGTCCGCGCCCAGCGGGGGCGGGGCGCGGAACGCCACACGATCAGGGCGTTCGGATCTTCGTACGGCTCGTGGTGATGGCTTATGACCGGCCGCCGGTGGGTCGGCTTGAGAGTGTGATCGCTCGGTGTCAGCTGCCCGGGCGATGCGCACGCTGCGTCGTGCGCATCGGCTCGGGCTGGCCGAAGTCCCTCGGGCCGACGTCGAGTTGCTGCGGGAGCACAAGACCGGCGTGGTCGACGGCATGGTCAAGACCAACCGGAAGCAGTTCCGCGACTCCGGAATGGAACTGGTCCTCGGAGAAGCCCGGTTCACCGCGCACCGTACGGTCGAGGTGACGCTGGACGACGGCGGCTCCCGTACGCTGCGCGGCGACGAGACGGTCATCGACACCGGTACCCGGCCGCTCGTACCGGCAATCCCCGGGCTGGCCGACGCCGGCGCGCTCACCAGTGACACCCTGCTGCGCCTCGACCGGCTGCCGGAGAGCCTGGTCGTGATCGGGGGCGGCCCGGTCGGTCTGGAGTTCGCCGACATGTTCGCGGCGTTCGGCAGCCGGGTCAGCGTGACCGTACCGGGGCCGCGGCTGCTGCCCGCCGAGGACGAGGACATCGCCGAGGCGGTCACCGCCCAGCTGACCGCCTCGGGCGTCGAGGTCCATACCGGCCGGCACGTCGCCTCCGTCGAGCGTGACGCGGACGGCCGGGCTGTGGCCAGGGCGGCGGGATACGACGTGCGCGTCGCCAAGCTGCCCGTGGCCGCCATTCCGCGGGCCCGTACGACCCTGGAGACGGAGGGGATCTGGAAGGCGGTCGTCGACCGGGACACCGAGCGGATCCTCGGCGTGGCGCTGCTCGGGGCCGAGGCGGGCGAGACGCTGACCACCGTACAGACCGCCATGCTCGCGGATCTGCCCTACACGGCGCTACGAGACATGATCATCACGCACCCCACCATGAGCGAGGGGCTCAATCTCCTCTTTGCCGCGCTCCAGGACTGAACAGGGTCGGCTTGCGGCCCGCGAGATTGAGGCGCAGGCTGGAATTTCGTTGGAATTGCGCTGTACATGAGCCGGTTGTGCCTGCTCAGAGGGGTATTCCCCGGCGATCCGCCCGCGACGTTCTCGCAAGGTGAGGCACCATGAGTAATTCCGTCACTCACTACAGGACGGCGACCGTCGAAGGCCTGGAAGTCTTCTACCGCGAAGCCGGCGACCCGTCCGCTCCGACCATCCTGCTGCTGCACGGATTTCCTTCCAGTTCGCACATGTTCCGTCAGCTGCTGGCCTCCTTGGGGGACCGGTATCACCTGATAGCGCCGGATCACATCGGTTTCGGTCTGTCGGCCATGCCGTCGGTCACTGAGTTCGAATACAGCTTCGACAGGCTGACGCAGATCACCGAAGGACTCATAGACCAGCTCGGTATCGATCATTTCGCTCTCTATATCCACGACTACGGGGCCCCGATCGGTCTGCGCATCGCCAGCCGTCATCCCGAACGCGTGACCGCGCTGATAACCCAGAGTGGAAACGCCTACATGGAGGGCTTCACTCCCTTCTGGGATCTCCTGTTTGCGCACGCCAAGGACCGTGCGGCGAACGAAGAGGCAGTCCGTAAGGTCTTCACGCTCGATACGACGCGCTGGCAGTACACCCACGGCGTGCCCGCAGACCGGCTCGACCGGATCGCACCCGATGCGTGGCTCATGGACCAGGCGGGCTTGGACAGGCCGGGCAACGACGCGATCCAACTGCAGCTCTTCTGGGACTACCAGTTCAATCTGGACGGTTACCCCGTATTCCAGGAGTACTTCAGGAAGCACCAGCCTCCGCTGCTCGTCACCTGGGGCAAGAACGACGAAATATTCAACGCGGCAGGGGCCGAGGCGTACCGACGTGACCTGCCGGAAGGCGAATTCCACCTGCTCGACACCGGGCATTTCGCGCTGGAGACCCACGGGGAAGAAATCAGCGACTACATCCACGACTTCATGAGCCGGGTGCGCTGACCGCCTTCCCCCAAGGCTCGCTGACGGAAAGGGCTGGGGCTGATGACGGCGTCTGTTGATCCCGACCGCTCGGAATGGGACGTCATTGTCCTGGGCGGCGCCGCGGCGGGTGAGAATGTGGCCCAGTACGCGACACAGTTCTCAGGGCTGGACGCGGTCCTGGTCGAGGCGCAATTGCTGGGTGGCGAATGCTCGTACTGGGCCTGTATGCCCAGCAAGGCTCTGCTGCGCCCCGTCGAAGTCCTCGGCAGCGCACGTCACGCGCCCGGGGTGGCCTCCCTGGTCGAGGGCGCGGGACTCGACGTACCGGCCGCGCTGGCCAGGCGGGACGTCGTCGTGAACGGCCTGGACGACACCTCGCAGATACGGTGGGCGCTCGACACGGGGATCGACGTGGTGCGTGGGTACGGGCGGCTCGCGGGGGAGCGGACCGTGGAGGTGGCCACGGCCGAGGGCCGTACGCGGACCCTGACGGCCGGGCAGGCGGTGGTGATCGACACCGGATCCTCCACCAAGATTCCGCCGATCCAGGGTCTGGCCGATGCACTTCCCTGGACCTCTCGCGACGTCACCAACCTGCACCAGGTGCCACGACGCGTGATCATCCTGGGCGGGGGAGTGGTCGCCTGCGAGTCGGCGACCTGGCTCCGCGGACTGGGCGTCGAGGAAGTGGACCTGGTGTACCGGCGCGAGCAACTGCTGCCCCACTCCGAACCGTTCGCCGGACAGCTGGTCGGCGACCGCCTCCAGGCCGCGGGCGTACGCCTGTTCGCGGGCAGGACGATCACCCGCGTACAACGCGACGACCCCTCGGCAGACGGGAGTCGGGCTGCCGCACGGCGGAGAGATCACCGCGCTGCTGGACGACGGCACCACCCTGCTCGCCGACGAGTTGGTCGTGGCCACCGGGCGTAAGCCGCACACCGAGAACATAGGTCTGTCCTCCGTGGGTTGTCCCGACGGTGGGTACGTAGAGGTCGACGACCAGCAGTGCGTGCGCGGCGTGGACGGGCAGTGGCTCTACGCCGTCGGCGACGTCTGCGGGCGGGCGCTGCTGACCCACATGGGCAAGTACCAGGCGCGGGTGGCGGGCGAGGTGATCGCGGCGCATGCCACGGGACGGCCGCCGCCCGGCGGGGACGAGAGCTGGCTGAACGCCGCGGCCGGGCACCGCGGTCTGCCGCAGGTGACCTTCACCGATCCGGAGGTCGGCTCGGCCGGCCTGACCGAGACGCAAGCGCGCGCCGCGGGTATCGACGTCGAGACGGTCGAGTACGACATGGCCGCTCTCGCCGGCACGTATGTACTGAGCGACGACTACATCGGCCGCGCCAAGCTGGTCGTCGACCGGGCGACGGACACCATCGTGGGAGCGACGTTCGTCGGAGCCGGCATCGCGGAGCTCGTCCACTCCGCGACGATGGCCATCGTCGCGCGCATACCGGTGCCCACGCTCTGGCACGTCGTCCCCAGCTACCCCACCGCAAGCGAGACCTGGCTCCGCCTCCTGGAAACCCTCCGCACCCAACGCCACCCCACCCCCTGAACTGGTCGGCGGGCGTGGGCGCGATGCGGCGAGTCACACGGACTTCGGCGGTCGCATCCAGTCCACGAGCGCTGCCATCGCGTTGGCGAGATCTGCGTGGGTTTGTAGGTCGCGATGCTCAGGGTGGACCTGACCACTTGCGACGTCGGCATAGTCCAGTTCCGCTTCGCCGCTGTCCCAGACCGTGACCGCGGCCAGGCGGGTCTCTGACTCCAGGGTCAGCCAGACGCTGGCCTTGTCACGGCCGTCGTCCGGAGACCTGCCGAGGTCGCAGCTGATCCCTTCCTCCGCCTTGAGATCCGCCGCGTGCTCGGCGAACCAGGCGGTCAGCGCCTGAGGGAGATCGGTCACGACGCGTCCGTCGGCAGGATGCGCGCCGGATCGGTGGCAGGGGCGAAGGAGGCGAGGCGGCTCGGGGCGCGAGGGTCTTCGTTGTCGGTGGCCCAGCCGACGGCGCCGGAGATCACGTAGTCCGTGCGGCCGTCCGAGGTCTCCAGAAAGTGGACGCGCTCGTTGCGGCCGAACTTGCCCGTATCCGCCACGATGCGGGTGCGCTCCTCGTCCGTGGCGCACCGGATGACGAGGCCGTCGTAGACCATCCCTGTTCGTATCGCCTCGACAGGCTTGAAGAGCACATCGATCCTTGGGCCACCGTCGACGGGTGCGCTGCGCAGCAGGAGCTGGCTGTGACTGAGTGAATAGGCCCAGACCTTGAACGCCCGATCAGAGCGGAACAACACCCGGCCCGGCGCGAAGTGGTCGTCCTGGTTGAGCCACGCATCCGTCTGCATCTGGGGATCTTGTCAGCACCCTGACCTTCCCCCTGATTTCTCTCCAACGACCGCCCGAAACGAAGGAAGAGCTTGACCCGCGACACAGATCAAGCCCCTGAGCTGGTGTTTCTGCTGTCGGGGTGGCGGGATTTGAACCCACGACCTCTTCGTCCCGAAGCAATTCGACCGACCGTCCGAGGCCCGAGAAAGATGATGTTGACCAGGCACGACAGTTCCTGAACGTCCGTGGCTGTTCGCGTCAGTACGTCGCCGTTGTAGCGCAGTTAGACACTCAGCCGCGCGCACACCGCATCCCCGAATCCGGGGCCAGGTAGAGCCCTCCCCCTCTACCCGACGCCCCGCCGCACCCCCGCCCGTGCCACTGGAAGCGTGGTCCGGTCGGCGCGGCCGGTAGAGGGGGGCCTTTACCTCGATAGAGGGAGGTGGTAGGGGGGTCTGACCTGGAAGGTAATGGGGGTAGAGGGGGTATGGCGGTCTCGTGCCGGCCGCGCCATAAAGGCGGTTTCAGGGGCAGGGAGGCAGGCAGGGAGGTTCGAGGGAGGCAGGGAAAACTCCCTGTCCGCCTCCCTGCCCTGCCTCTCCGTACTGGCCCGGGGTAACCGCCGGTTAGGGAGGTGAGGAGGCTTCTTCGGGAAGGGGTCCAGAACGGCCCCAGGGCGCCGTTTCGCTCCTCTGTCAGTGCCTCCCTCCCTTGTCGCGTCCCTTGTCGTCTGGCTCGTCGCTTGTCGAATCGCAGGTCACAAGCCCGTTCCGGGGGCTCCAGCATCTTCCGTGCGCGTTCTCAGGTGGGGTTGGCGACAAGCGACAAGCCAGCTGTGAACGGACCTCGCTCTGACACCGCGTGACACCTGACACCGTCACGGGACCGTGACACCCAGACCCCTAGGCGGGAGAAGGTGCCACACACCCTGACAGGGCTCGTGACACCGAGCCTGACACCCTGCCTCTGATACGCGACGTGCGAGACCCACGTAACGAAATGCATAACGAAACTCCCTGCGCGCCAGAGCTCAAGAGCAGGAAGGACCGCCCTGTCGGCCGGACGACTCTCGGGTGCCCACGGTCGGGGCTCCCTGAGGCTCGTGGGCGCGTGCCGGACCTGTTGTCTCACCTGTAGTGCGCCTGTTGCCTGTCGCCTGTCTGTTGCCTGCAGCCCCCAGGTCAGGAGGGGGGTACAGGCAACAGACGGCTCCCACAGGGCCCTGGATCGGGTCCAGGCGACAGGCTGAAAGGACCGCCCGCCGGGCGGGGCGACATTGGGCGCCTGCGGTGGGAGCTCCCAGAGGCCGTGGGCGCATGGACCCCCTTGGTAATGGCTTTCATTACCAAAGGCCGTAGCTGGGCCGTCGGATGTCACGTGGCGTGTTTCTTTTTCCTCCCCCTCTGAGGTCCGCTACAGCCGCTACGCCGCTACATCACAGGTCAGGGGCGGGTTATCTGTAGCGGATGGGTGTCGTGTAGCGGATAGGTTCCTCTACCGGCCCCGACTTCGGTGACGGATTGCGACAACGGGACAGGGTCGGAGACGGTCGGTCCGCCCCTCCCGTCCTCCATTGGAAGGCTCGCTGTCCCGGCGCGGCCGACATGGGCCCGGCGGGAGGCCCCTCCCCCTCCTGTCGGGTGCGCTACCGCCGCTACCGTGCAGGTCAGGGGCATGATCGAGGTAGCGGATAGGGGTAGCGGTAGTGGATGGCTGCCGCTACTCGCTTCCCCTCCCTCTGAGGATCCGCCACGTCCGCCACGCCGCCACAGTGCAGGTCAGGGGCTCGGATGTGTGGCGGATGCCCGGTCGTGTGGCGGATAGCTTCCGCCACACGACCGGCGCGGCTCCAGGACCAAGAACAAGAAGGACCGCCCGCCGGGCACGGCTTTTGAGGCGCGCACGGTGGGAGCTCCCAGAGGCCCGCAGGCGCCTGCGGAAGCGAACGACGGCTTTTACCCGGGGGCGGCCAGGTCCCTCCCCCTCCTCTCCACTGAAATGCCTCCCCGCGGTGAAGCCCTCCCGCACTGGCAGGGATCCCCCTCGCACCCCCAGGCAGTGCCTCCACGCGACGCGCACTGCTAGGCCTAGCACCCCCCCCTGCTAGGTCTAGCACCTCCACTAGCGGCACACGTGGGCCATGAGCAGGGAACTAGCGTCTAGCAGGGGGATCGGTCACCCCTCTCGAACCGACCCGCCGGCAGAGGGTCCGGCCCGGTGGTCGGCGCTAGGCGACGCAAGGGGGAAGAATCTCTTAAGCAGGGGATGGCGGCCGGTCTGCGGGAAAGCAAGTGCACGCCCGGCATCACCAGCGCCCTGAACTGGTCGACCGCCCACAACCGACCCGCACGGCGTGAACGCGCCCCCGAGTCCCCCCAATTAGGCCCCGGACCCCTATCTCTGACCCGAGGCGCAAAGTGACGGTCGGGACCTCGCGGTCCGGCCATGCCAGCTCAGATTCCCCTCAAGCCGCCCCCTAGTGTGTGATCACCCTCTGCATGCTGAGCCTATGAGCATTGCCAAGGAATGCCAGGCCACCGCCGGAGTCGTTGACTGGGGCACGTTGCCCGCCTGGTTCAGCGCGATCGGAAGCACCGGCGCCCTCGTCGCTACGATGTGGATCATCCTGCGCGACCGGCGCAAGGAGCGCTGCAAGGACGCCGACCGCATCGTGTGCGCCCTGGGCATACCAGCCAACGGCGATGAGGAGAAGCTGACGGTTCGCAACACCGGCGAGCGCCCGGTCTACGACGCCTCCGTGCACACCGGCAACACCACCGGAACCCTGAGCTGGCCTCTCTTCCGGGTTCTGGGCCCGGGGGAGGAGAAGACGCTGGACCTTGCCGAAGACGGCAAGGGCAAGCGGATCTGGGCACTGCTGGTGTCGTTTAGGGACACTGACGGGCGCATGTGGATCCACCACCTTCAAACGCACAAGGTGCGGTCGGTGCATCCGCGCTTGCTCGGGCGAGCGGTGGTCAGGGCTACGCGTCGTGACCGCATCGCCCAGCGACCTTGCTGGTGTCTGTTCTAGGACTCCGGGGCCAATTAACAGGCAGTTCAACCCGACCGGGTCGCGCCCCCGCCGAACTGCCCCCTGCACGGTTCGTCACAGGAGGCTCTTCAGTGGGAAGGGGGGTGGTCTCTTCGGTCGTCGCCCTGGTGCTGGCCGTGTCCGCTCCCGCAGGCGCCCATGGGCCGCTGGGAGCTCTCGCTGTGGGCGCCTGAGAGTCGTCCGCCCGGCAGGGCGGTCCTTCCTGCTCCTTCCGTCCTGACCCGTACCGGTCGTGTGGCGGGAGCTATCCGCCACACGACCGGCATCCGCCACACATCCGAGCCCCTGACCTGCACTGTGGCGGCGTGGCGGACATGGCGGACGTGGCGGACTCTCAGGAGAGGGAAGTGAAGCCTTCCAAGCGGGGAGGATAGATGGAGACCGGCCGTCGCCCGAGCCTGCCTCATGCTCACAATCCGTCACCGAAGCAGGCCCGGTAGCGGGAGCTAGCCGCTACACGACACCCATCCGCTACGGAAAACATGCCCCTGACCTGCAATGTAGCGGAGTAGCGGCTGTAGCGGACCTGAGAGGGGGAAGGGGGGCCTAAGGGCCCCTGGCGCGCGGCCCGATCTCCCGCCCAATCGAGAAGCTAGTCGAGGGGTCGGAGTGGATGACCGCGGGGAGCGTCGACCGCGGAACCAAGGATCTGGCCGCCTAGGCCACGGTCGCCGTACGTCGGATCAGGCGCACGGCCAAGCCCGTCCTGGTCGGCGACGCGCGCCGCCAAATCCGCGACTACATCGCGGGCCGGGACGGACGCCACTGCCACTACTGCGCCCACCCCTTCGCCTCCGACCTGGCCGACGCGACTCTGGACCACTACATCCCCTACTGTCTCTGGCCCATGAACAGGCCCCGGAACCTCGTTCTGGCCTGCGAGCCCTGCAACCAGGCCAAGGCCGACCACCTGCCCCCCACGCTCGCGCTCATCCTCGCCGCCCGCACCCCCACTGTGGATACCGTGAGCGGCCCCCTGAACGCCGTGAACGCCCCGAGCGCTCACGCCATGAACAGCGCGAGCGGGCCCGTGAACACTGAGCGTGTTCACGAACACCCCGGACTCCGCAGGCGCTGACCAGCGCGACGACCCGCGTCGCACCCCGTCCACCGACCCGACCGACCGCCCGGCGCTCCGGCTGGTCGGCCCCGGTGGGAGCCGGGGAAACGTACCCGATTCCGCGGCTCCCGGGCCCGTACCGACCGTGGCCATGCTCGCCGTTCTCCGGCTGCTGGCCCGACTCACACACGCCCGACTGTCCAGCCCCCATTCGGGTGAACGGTCGGCCCCTCACCAGCCCATTCCCCTGGCCTCCACCATCGCGCGGGGCCACCTGCGGGCGGGCGGCAACTTCCACCCCACACAGCACGCGGCCGTGACTGCGGCCCTTCTGGCCGGCAGTCACGCGCCACTGTGGGACGGCAAGGGCAAGGAGCGGAAGGTCCAGGTCTTCCCGGACCAGTTCCCCGCGCTCTTCGATGTTCCCCTCGCCTCCGGAGGGCGGGCCGGAGCCCTGCTGTTCCCCCAGGTCGATGCCGACGCGGCGCCCGACGTCATCAACGGGGCCCGGACGCTGGGAGCGGCGGACTTCATGTCCGGTGCCACGGAGGACCGTTACCCGGACGTTTTCGAGCTGGCCCAGGTCGTCGATGGTGGCGGCCGGGAGAGCGTTTGTATGGAGGTGGCGTCTCGTCTCGCCGCGCTGCCGCATCACGCTGTCCGGCTCAGCCACGACATCCCGGCCGGCGCCGCCCTGCTGGGCAAGGTCGCCGACACGGCGAGCTGACTGATCAGACCCCCGTACACCTGGAGAACTTGATGGACGTGAGCACCTGGGATCGGATCACCCGCATCCGCCAGTGGCTGGAGGACGAGGCCGGGGAGCAGGCTGAGAAGGAGTGCGCACTTCTGCGAGTGCTGCTCAAGTCCGGCAAGGAGTCCGGGGAGTTGCCCGAGGCATTGCACGGGGCGCTCGGCGCGAACCCGCAGGGGGGACAGTCCTCCTCCTGGGAGGACGTGGGGAGGGAGCTCGCGGACGTCGCCGTAACGGCGTTCATCGCGCTCGCGAGGTTCACCCCGGATGGCGAGGAGGAGTTCGACAAGCGGCTCAAGCAGCTCGTGGACTGTATCCCCGCTCGTGCCCCGTCCGGGCGATCCTCGTGGGCCCGGACGGGGCACGAGCGGGTGTGCGGCGGGGCTTCGCCCGCCGAGGGGGGATCAGCCCGAGATGTTGATGCCCAGCATCGGCTGGCCCGCCGAGGAGATCTTCGTGGCGGTGAGGCCGTATGCGATACCGGTGGTGGACATGGTGGAGCCGTTCGAGCGGAACGCGACCACGTTGCCGTCGAAGGCGTTCTCGCCCGGGACACCGACGGTGAGGTCGGCCCTGCCGTCGCCGGTCACGTCGGACAGGAACACCTCGCCGCCGAACCCGTCGCCGGTCTCGCCGCTACCGGGTACACCCGTGGTCTCCTGCTCGATCGCCAGTCCGGTCGCCGAGAAGAACCCGTTCGGAGTGCCGTAGAGCACCGAGACCATGCCGGCGTCCTTGACGGTGCCGATGTCCTCGCCGGGCGAGCCGATGGCGAGGTCCTGGAGACCGTCGCCGTTGATGTCGCCCAGCGACAGCTCGTGGCCGAAGCTGTCACCCGTCTCGTTGCTGCCGGGGACGCCCGGGGAATTCTGGTCGATGGTGAACACGCCCCCGGTGGGGCCGCTGGGCGTGCCGTAGACGACGTCGACCGCGCCGCCCTTGGAACGGCCGGGGCTGTCGGCGGACACGTCCCAGCTGTTGCCGACGACGATGTCGCCGTAGCCGTCGCCGTTGGTGTCACCGATGTCGGTGATGATGCCGGCGGGCAGCTTGCGGGAGCCGGTGGTGGTGATGCCGGAGGCGCTGCCCGGCAGGTAGTAGTTGGCGTTCCAGGAGTAGTCGCCGCTGCTGTCGCCCTCGTACCCGTCGACGATCAGGTCCGTACGGGCGTCGCCGTTGACGTTGCCGGCGGTGAGGTTGAAGATGTCCGGTCCCGGAACGGCGAGGATGGCCGGGGTCACCGTGTAACGGCCTCCGTTTCCGCCGGTCTTGGTGAAGCCGCCCTTGAAGATGTCAATCTTGTTGATGTCGGAGGCGACGGCCAGGTCGTCCTTGCCGTCGCCGTTGAAGTCGCCGGCGGCCAGGGCACGGCCGAATTTGTCGTGGCTGGAAGGGGACGGGTCGGAGACCGTCGCGGCGCCGGACAGGCCGCCCGCGGCGCCGAAGACGACGATGGCGGTGCCACCGTCCACGTCCGTGCCGACGTCCTCGCTCGCCACACCGATCGCGAGGTCGGCGTAACCGTCGTCGTTGAAGTCACCCACGGCGGTGTGCCCGCCAAAGATGTCACCCTTCTCGGCGCTGCCGGGGATACCGGCGGTCTCCTGGGTGATCGTCTGGATCCTGGCCGCGCCCGCGCCGGAGGCCGATCCGTAGAAAACGCTGACCGCGCCCGCCTCGGCCTTTCCGTTCACGGTGGCGCGCGCGGCGCTGATGGCGAGGTCGCGGTAGCCGTCGCCGTTGAAGTCGCCCTGGAGCCCGGAGGGCGCGGCGGTGGCCATGCCCTGACCGGCGACCAGCAGCCCACCGGTCAGCGTGGCGGCCACAGCGGTGGCCAGGGCCGTACGAAGGTGCATACGCATGCGGGATTCTCCTGCGGCATGCGGGGGCGCCCGCGAAGGGGCGCCCCCAGTCAATGGGTTCGCGGAACGCTGGCGTACACCGGGAGTTTGCCTGGGTGACGCCGCCGCGTTCGGCGATGACATGACTGATGGTGGGGGTGAACGGTTGTACGCAAGAGCGCATGAGTTCGGATCTTGTGATGATCTCGTGTCCGGGGCCCTCCGGCTCACGGTCCCCCGGCCGCTGCGGCGATCGGGAGAGGCCGTCCCTCTGAGGTGGTTCGCCGTCCCTCGCCGGCGGAGGAGACGGTCGCCTAGCCGCCTGCTGCTGGACTGGCGCGGTCGCCTCCCCCCGGGGGTGACCGCACCTTTGCGTACGGTCCCCAGGGGCGCCGGAGTCCGGGTGTGGCACCCAGTTCCGGGGGTGGGCGGTCGCGTTGCACACCCCCGGAACTGGGCAGACTTCTCACGTACTTCTGCGGAATCTGGGTGTGAACCGGGTGTGATCTTGAAGGACGGAGAAGTCTGGAGACGTGTGTGAAAGGTGTCCCGAGCGACGCGACACCCGCGCACCCCACCCGCCTTAGGCGTTTTGACCTGGTGCTTTGCCGAATGACGGGGCAGGTCAGAGAATCGCAATGTCCGGTTTAGCAGCAAATTCGTCTCCGAATGCCGTCAGGGCCGGTCTCCCGTGAGGGAAACCGGCCCTGACCTGCTAATTCTCTGTCGGGGTGGCGGGATTTGAACCCACGACCTCTTCGTCCCGAACGAAGCGCGCTGCCAAGCTGCGCTACACCCCGATGTCGCCCGTGTCGCGGCGACATCGCTTACTTTAGCCCACCGCTGGCCGGAGACGAAATCCGGTTTCGTGGTCTCAGGGGCGGGACGTCAGGGTCAGCAGGGTGGCCTCGGGGGGGCAGGCGAAGCGGATGGGGGTGTAGCGGTTGGTGCCGCAGCCGGCGGAGACGTGGAGGTAGGAGGTGTGGCCGCCGGAGCTGTGGGTGGAGAGGCCCTTGACGCGGTCCGTGTCCAGGTCGCAGTTGGTGACCAGTGCTCCGTAGAAGGGGATGCAGAGCTGGCCGCCGTGGGTGTGACCGGCCAGGACCAGGGGGTAGCCGTCGGCGGTGAAGGCGTCGAGGGAGCGCAGGTAGGGGGCGTGGACCACGCCGATCGAGAGGTCCGCGTCGGTCTCGGGACCGCCCGCGACCTGCTCGTACCTGTCCCGCTTGATGTGGGGGTCGTCGAGGCCGGTGAAGGCGATCTCGTGGCCGTCGATCTTGAGGCGGCCGCGGGTGTTGGTGAGGTTCACCCAGCCCGCCGTGTCGAAGGCGTCGCGCATCGGCTCCCAGGGGTTGTGCACCGCGGCGACGGCTGGGGCGTTGCCGTTCAGGCCGTGGCGCCCCTGGGCCTTCTCGAAGAGGTAACGGGCCGGGTTACGGAGCTTCGGGCCGTAGTAGTCGTTCGAACCGAAGACATAGACGCCCGGGAACTCCATCAGCGGGCCCAGCGCGTCGAGCACCTCGGGGACGCCCTCCGGGTCGGAGAGGTTGTCGCCGGTGTTGACGACGAAATCGGGGCGCAGCCCGGCCAGCGACTGGAGCCAGCGCTGCTTCTTGCGCTGTCCGCTCACCATGTGGATGTCGGAGACCTGGAGTACACGAAGATCACGCATCCCGGGCGGCAGCACCGGTACGGAGATCCTCCGCAGCCGGAACGAGCGGGGTTCGAAGCCAACGGCATAGACAAGGCCGGCGGCGCCGACTGCCGTGATTCCCAGGGGTACTCCGTAGCGTGCGCGCATGCGCCCATGGTCGCAGACACCGTACGGGTGCGAAATCGCGGGCGGGCACCGCTCGGCACCTGCCACACTGGCCGCATGACCAGCCTCAAGTCCAAGCTGAAGGAAGACCTCACCGCGGCCATCAGGGCACGCGACGAGCTGCGCTCCGCCACGCTCCGGCTGACCCTCACCGCGATCACCAAGGAGGAGGTCTCGGGCACGTCGGCGCGCGAGCTCTCCGACGACGAAGTGCAGAAGGTGATCGCCAAGGAGGCGAAGAAGCGCCGTGAGGCGGCGGAGGCCTTCGCGCAGGGCGGCCGTGCCGAGCAGGCCGAGCGGGAGAAGGCCGAGGGCGTGCTCCTCGACGCGTATCTGCCGAAGCAGCTGACCGACGAGGAGCTCGGCGAGATCGTCGCGCAGGCCGTCGGGGAGGCGAAGGCGGCCGGAGCCGAGGGTCCGCGCGCCATGGGTGCCGTGATGAAGATCGTGAACCCGAAGGTGGCCGGCCGCGCCGAGGGCGGCCGGGTCGCTGCCCTGGTGAAGCAGTCGCTCGCCGGCTGATCACGTAACGCCGGGCCTCTTGGAAACAGGTGCCGGTCGCTTGGAAACAGGTGACCAGGTCCAGGACCAAAAGATCGAAGGGGTGCTCCGTATGGAGCACCCCTTCGTCGTTCTCGCGGACTGATTGTGCAGACCGGGACTACGGGAAGTTCCCGCCGCCGTCCTGGCCGCCGTCGGTCCCGCCGCCGTTCGCGCCGTTCCCGTTTCCGCCGTTCCCGTTTCCGCCGTCGGTCCCGCCGCCGATCAGGCCGGGGAACGGACCCTGGCCGCCGTCGGCGGTCCCGCCGTTCGCGTTCCCGGCGGTGTCACCGGGCTTCCCGTCGGGCTGGCCGGTGTCGCCACCCGGCTTGTTCGGATCCCCGTCCCTGCCCTTCGGCGCGTCCGGGATGCTGACCTCGTTGAAGCCCGGGGCCGGCTTGCCTTCCAGCGCGCCGGACATGGCGTCCTTCCAGATCGGCCCGGGGACCTCGCCACCGAAGACCTTTTCGTTGTACTCGCCGCCGATGGTGATGTCGACCATCTTCTTGGCGTGCCGCGGGTCACCGACCCACACCGCGCCCGACATGTTGGGCGTGTAGCCCACGAACCAGGCCGCGTAACGGAAGTCGGTCGTACCGGTCTTGCCCGCGCTCGGCCGGTTGGGACCGAGGCCCGCTTCCTGACCCGTACCGTCCTCCACCACGCCCTTGAGCAGTGTGTTTATGGTGTCGGCGGTCGTCTCGGACATCGCGCGCTCGCACTTCGACTTCGGCACCGTCATCGGCTTCTTGTCGGGGCCGGTGATCGCCGCGATGGCGATCGGCGCGCAGTACGTGCCACGGCTGGCGAAGGTCGCGTACGCCGAGGCCATGGTGAGCGGCGACACCTCCTGCGTGCCCAGCGTGATCGACGGGACCTGCTGGATCTTCTTCCCGTCGGCCCGCTTGACGCCCATCTTCCCGGCCAGGTCGGTCACCGGGCAGACGCCGATCTGGCTGATCAGCTGGACGTAGTAGGTGTTGACCGACTTGGCGGTCGCTTCCTTCATCCCGTACGGACCGACCTCGGTCTCGTTCTCGTTCTCGACCGGGACGTTCTCGTCGGCCCAGGGACCGTCGCAGGTCTGCACCGGGGTCGGGTACGTCATCTTGTACGGGGACGGGAACGACTGCGTCGCCGGAATGCCCCGCTCCAGCGCGGCCGCCGCGACGATGGGCTTGAAGGTCGACCCCGGCTGGTAGCCCGCGCCGCCGCCCATCTTCTGGTCGACGGACAGATTGATCTGGGTCTCGTTCTTCCCGAAGCCGTACGGCCTCGACTGCCCCATCGCCAGGATCTTGCCGGTCCCCGGCTCGACGATGGTCATCGCCGTCGCGACCGGGTCGCTCTGGAAGACGTGGTCCTTGATCGACTCCTGCGCCGAGTCCTGAGCCTGCGGGTCGAGTGTCGTACGGATCGTCAGGCCGCCCTGGTTCCAGACCTTGGCCCGCTCCTCGCGGCTCTTGCCGAAGACCGGGTCGGTGAGGAAGACCTCGCGTACGTAGTCACAGAAGAAGCCGGCTCCGCTGGCGGCTGTGATGCAGCCGTTCTTGGGACGGCTCACCTTGAGCTCGATCGGCGTGGCCTTGGCGCGGTCGGCCTCCGACTGGGAGATGTCGCGGACGTCGGCCATCCGCTGCAGCACGGTGTTGCGCCGCTTGGTGGCCTCCTCCTCGTCGTTGACGGGGTCGTACCGGCTCGGCGACTGGACGATGCCCGCGAGCATCGCCGCCTCCTGCACCTTCAGGTCCTTGGCGGGCTTGGAGAAGTAGCGGTGTGCGGCCGCCTCGATGCCGTACGCCTGCTGCCCGAAGAAGGTGATGTTCAGATAGTTCTCGAGGATCTTCTTCTTGCCCAGCTCCTCCTCGACCTGGATCGCGTACTTCAGCTCCTGGATCTTGCGGCCCAGGGTCTGCTGGGTGGCCTGGGCGACCTTCTCGGCGTCGTCGCCGGCCTCCTCGACGAACACGTTCTTCACGTACTGCTGGGTCAGGGTCGAGGCCCCCTGGGCGACGCCGCCCGACTGCGCGTTGCGGTTGACCGCGCGCAGCACACCCTTGAGGTCGATCGCCCCGTGCTCGTAGAAGCGCGAGTCCTCGATCGCGACGATCGCCTTCTGCATGTACGGGGAGATGTCCTTGAGCTCTACGACGGTGCGGTCACGCGAGTAGACCGTGGCGATGCGGCCGCCCTGGGAGTCCAGGATCGTGGTGCGCTGACTCAGCGGCGGAGTCTTGAGGTTGGCGGGGATCTCGTCGAATCCCTCGACCGTCCCCTTGGCCGCGAGCCCCAGCGCGCCGAAGGCCGGCAGAGCGATTCCGGCCAGCACCGCTCCCGCGAGCACGCTGACACCGAGGAACTTGGCGGCCTGCTGGGTCCGGGTCAGACCCCCGCCCGAGCGCTTCTTTGGCATGAGGGCAGCCTACGTTCTCAATCGCCGGACACGCGTCAAGGCTCTGGCCTAAGCTGTCCTCAACTGTCACAGCAGTGTGGTCGTGCATCAAGCCTCCGACATGAACTTCCCGTGAACCCGAAACGCGGGAAACCGTGTCCGAATACGCCCCATCAGGTATGCGGTGTCCGTTGTGACTCAACTGAAATGCCCGGCTTTGCCGGGTTGGTCGGTTATACCCTTGGGTCACTCCCCTGGGTGATCTGCCGCGTACGCATAGTCCGTTCGGGCCATTCAAGATTGGGCCCGAAGGGGGTGTTGCGCTGTGCCCACCTTCCGTAACGTCCTCAACTGGCAGCGGTGAATATGCCGCTGTCGCCGTGGGGGAGCCTCGATTCGGGAGAGGACGGCGCCGGGATGGGCTGGGTAACCGACTGGAGTGCGCAGGCAGCTTGCCGCACTACCGATCCGGATGAACTGTTCGTGCAGGGTGCAGCGCAGAACAGGGCCAAGGCGGTGTGCACCGGATGCCCGGTGCGGACCGAATGCCTGGCGGACGCGCTGGACAACCGCGTCGAATTCGGCGTGTGGGGGGGAATGACCGAGCGGGAGCGCCGCGCACTGCTGCGCAGGCGCCCGACCGTCACCTCGTGGCGGCGGCTGCTCGAGACCGCGCGCACGGAATACGAGCGCAGCGCGGGCCTTCTGCCCGTGGGCTTGGAGGACGACGAGACGTACGAGACGTACGCCGCGGTCGGGTAGCCCTCGGGCCGTGCCCCGGGGGCCGTCAGCCCTCGGGCGGCAGGCCGGCCGCGACTCGGCGATGGGGTGGGAGTGCAGCGCGTCGGCGCAGGTCGAAGCGTTTCTCCGCCCCGGCCGGGGCGCGCGGCTATGTCTTGCTGCCTGCGGCCACCACTGTCCGCGGCTACTACTGTCTGCGGCCACCACCGCCACCACTGCCTGTGGCCACCACTGTCTCCGCAGTTCGCGTTGCCGTACCGCCACCCGCCACCCGCCTCTTCGCGGCTCAGCCCGTGGCGTCACCCGCCGCGAGGCGTTCGCCGATGGCCCTGAGCCCAGCGAGGTCATGAACATCGCCGGGCAGGGCGCCCACCTCCGTCACCGCCACTTCGGGGTGCAGCGCGGTGAAGCGATCCCGCGTGCGCTGTTCACGCGCGAGCACCTGCATGCGCTCGGCGTGCAGACGCAGCAGACCCGCCGTCAGCTGTTCCACAGTTGTGACAGAAGCGGACGCGGACATGGAATCTGACGCGGGCGCAGATGTGGACGAGCCGGGCAGGGGTGAGGACTCGGACAAGGGCGAGGAGTCAGCCGGAGGTGGGGGGTCGGACAGGGTCGAGGTGGGGCGGCTCTGCAGAACTACGGCGTCGGGGGCCTCATGCGCCTCGGAGGCTTCGGGAGAAGAGCCTTCCGGGGCAGCAGTGCCACGACCATCAGCCTTCCCGCGCTCCTGATCCACAATGCGGCCCTCTTCAAGATTTTCTGCGGCGGCCCGCGCCCGCTCGGCCGACAGCCGGGCGGCGCCGCTGCCATGGACCCGGTTGAGGACCAGGCCGGCCAGCGGCATCTCCTCGGCGGCCAGCCGCTCTACGAAGTACGCCGCCTCCCGCAGCGCGTCCCGCTCGGGCGCCGCGACCACCAGAAACGCCGTCCCCGGCGCCTGCAGCAGTCGGTACGTCGCATCCGCGCGGGTACGGAACCCGCCGAACATCGTGTCCATCGCCGCCACGAACGTCTGCACATCACGCAGGAGCTGACCGCCGAGCAGCTTCCCGAGGGTGCCCGTCATCATCGACATCCCCGCGTTCAGGAACTTCATTCCCGCCCGGCCGCCCATCTTCGCCGGGGCCATCAGCAGCCTGATGAACTTTCCGTCGAGGAAGGACCCGAGCCGCTTCGGCGCGTCCAGGAAGTCCAGAGCGGATCGCGACGGCGGCGTGTCGACGACGATCAGGTCCCATTCGTCGCGGGCCCGCAGCTGGCCCAGCTTCTCCATCGCCATGTACTCCTGCGTGCCCGCGAAGCCGGCCGACAGGGACTGGTAGAAGGGGTTCTCCAGAATGGCGCGGGACCGGTCGCCGTCCGCGTGCGCCTCGACGATCTCGTCGAAGGTCCGCTTCATGTCGAGCATCATGGCGTGCAGTTCGCCGGGGCCCTCGACGCCCTTCACCTGCCGTGGCGTGTTGTCGAGCGAGTCGATCCCCATGGACTGGGCCAGCCGGCGGGCCGGATCGATGGTGAGGACGACCACCTTCCTGCCGCGCTCCGCCGCCCGTACGCCGAGAGCCGCCGCGGTCGTCGTCTTGCCGACCCCGCCCGAGCCGCAGCACACGATGATGCGGGTGGCCGGGTCGTCGAGCAGCGGATCGACCTCGAGCGGGGCAGCCGCCGGGTTCAGGGTCATGAGAAGACCTCCCCAAGTTGCCGTAGCTCCCCTGCCAGCCGGTAGAGACCGGCGAGGTCCATTCCCTCGCCGATCAGGGGAAGTTCGTACGTGGGCAGCGCCAGCTTCGCCAGGACGGCCCGCTGCTCGCGCTCCAGCTCGACGCGCTGGGCATGCTCCGCGGCCTGTTCGAGGAGTGGCCCGACCAGCTTCGTGGGCGCGCTCACGCCGGCCATGGCGAGCGCCTTGGCGACCTCCTTGCGGCGGTCGCCGGCCGCGGCGCGGACGGCCGCCTCGTCGAGGAGGTGCGGCCGCACCATGTTCACGATCACCTTGCCGACCTGCAGGTCGGCGCCCCTCAGCTCGGAGATGCCGTCCGCGGTCTCCTGGACCGGCATCTCCTCCAGCAGCGTCACCAGGTGCACGGCCGTCTCCGGCGACTTCAGGACACGCATCACGGCCTGCGCCTGATTGTGTATCGGCCCGATCTTCGCCAGCCCCGCCACCTCGTCGTTCACATTCAGGAAGCGGGTGATGCGGCCGGTGGGCGGGGCGTCCATCACCACGTAGTCGTAGGCGAACCGGCCCTGCTTGTCCCGTCGGCGCACGGCCTCGCACGCCTTGCCCGTCAGCAGTACGTCCCTGACCCCGGGCGCGATCGTCGTCGCGAAGTCGATCGCGCCGATCTTCTTGAGCGCCCGGCCCGCGCTGCCGAGTTTGTAGAACATCTGGAGGTAGTCGAGGAGGGCGCGCTCGGCGTCTATGGCCAGCGCGTACACCTCGCCGCCGCCCGAGGCGACGGCGATCTTCCGCTCTTCGTACGGAAGGGCCTCCGTCTCGAAAAGCTGTGCGATGCCCTGTCTGCCCTCGACCTCGACGAGGAGAGTGCGTTTGCCCTCGGTCGCGAGGGCGAGCGCGAGTGCGGCGGCGACCGTGGTCTTACCGGTACCGCCCTTGCCGCTGACGACCTGGAGCCTGCTCACATATTCGAGCCTAACCAGTAAGGCCGCAGGCTACGCACGAGGCTTCCCTGCGGTACGACTACAGTCGCCTCCATGACCAAGTGGGAATACGCGACCGTGCCCCTTCTCGTGCACGCGACCAAGCAGATTCTGGACACCTGGGGCGAGGACGGCTGGGAGCTCGTCCAGGTCGTTCCCGGGCCGAACAACCCCGAGCAGCTGGTGGCTTATCTGAAGCGGGAGAAATCCGCATGAGCGGAGCAGTCGAGGCTGCCCTCGCCGAGCTGGGCCTGAGCCTGCCCGAGGTCGTACCGCCGCTGGCCGCGTACCAGCCGGCCGTGCGGTCGGGTGCGTACGTCTACACCGCGGGC
Source organism: Streptomyces sp. NPDC042201 (assembly GCF_055582185.1). Lineage (NCBI taxonomy): Bacteria > Bacillati > Actinomycetota > Actinomycetes > Kitasatosporales > Streptomycetaceae > Streptomyces > Streptomyces sp. NPDC042201. Next base: position 760,240 of record NZ_JBVJDS010000001.1, read on the forward strand.
CAGCTCCCGATGGTGGAGGGCAAGCTTCCGGTCACTGGCAAGGTCGGCGCCGAGGTCACCCCGGAGGAGGCCAAGGAGCTCGCCCGGATCTGTGCGCTGAACGCCCTGGCCGCTGTGAAGTCGGTCACCGGCGACCTGGACCGCATCGCGCGCGTCGTGAAGGTCGTCGGATTTGTCGCCTCGGCTACGGACTTCACCGGTCAGCCGGCCGTCCTCAACGGCGCGAGCGAACTGCTCGGCCAGGTCCTCGGTGACAAGGGCGTGCACGCGCGCAGCGCGGTGGGCGTGGCGGTGCTGCCGCTGGACGCACCGGTCGAGGTCGAGATCCAGGTCGAGCTGACCGAGGTCTGAGCGGCCTCCGCAGCGGCCTGAGGGTAGCGTCCTGAGGGCCGGTGGTACGCCGAAGATCCTGCTTGGTGCGGGTATGTGTGCGCACCGGGCGGGGTCCTTCTGTCTATGGGGGCGGACCACATGCTCCCTCGAATGCCCCTCGAAACATCCCCGCGCCAGCGCATAGCATCCGGCCATGCCCAATGGTCAGTGGTACCCGCCCGAATGGCCCGAGCGGATTCGTTCCCTCGCCGCCGGTGAGATCACGGCGGTGACTCCGCGGCGGGCCGCGACCGTGATGCTCCTGCGTGACGATCCCGGCGGACCTGCCGTACATATGCTGCGGCGCCGGACCTCCATGGCCTTCGCGGCAGGCGCGTACGCGTACCCCGGCGGCGGCGTCGACCCGCGGGACGACGACCGGCTCGTCGGCTGGGCCGGGCCGGGACGGGACGTATGGGCGCAACGGCTCGGCGTCGACGCGGCGTCCGCTCAGGCCATCGTCTGCGCCGCCGTCCGGGAGACGTACGAGGAGGCCGGCGTCCTGCTCGCCGGGGAGACCGCGGACACCGTCGTCGGTGACACCACAGGCGACGACTGGGAGGCCGACCGCGCCGCTCTCGTCGACCGCGAGCTGTCCTTCGCGGACTTCCTGGACCGGCGCGGGCTGGTGCTGCGCAGCGATCTGCTCGGTGCGTGGGCCCGCTGGATCACCCCGGAGTTCGAGCCGCGCCGCTACGACACCTGGTTCTTCGTGGCCGCGCTGCCGGCCGGCCAGCGCACCAGGAACGCTTCGACCGAGGCCGACCGTACGGTGTGGATCAGCCCGGCCGAGGCGACGGAGGCGTACGACAGGGGCGAGCTGCTGATGATGCCGCCGACCGTGTCGACCCTGCGTCAGCTCCGGTCGTACGGGACGGCCGCCGAGGCGCTCGCCGGCGCGGGCGGCCGCGATCTGACGCCTGTCCTGGCCACTGCCCGGCTGGAGGGCGGGGAACTGGTGCTCAGCTGGCCGGGGCATGACGAGTTCACCAAGCGCGTCGACCCCGCTGACCCCGTTGAGCCTGCCGACCCCATCGACCCTGCCGACCCCGTCGACCCCGTGAGCCCCGTGGGCCGTGTCGAGAGGGGGCCCCGATGACCGACGCCGCCGCCCTTCCCGGCCAGCCGCGCGGCGGGGCGCTGTCCGGCCCCGCCACCGCACGCGCCATCAACGTCCTGGCCCCGAACGCGTCCGCGATGACCCTCGACGGCACCAACACCTGGATCGTCTCGGAGCCGGACTCGGAGCTGGCGGTCGTCATCGACCCGGGCCCGCTCGACGACATGCACCTCAAGGCCGTCATCACCACCGCCGAGAAGGCGGGGAAGCGGGTCGCGCTGACCCTCCTCACCCATGGCCATCCGGACCACGCGGAGGGCGCGGCGCGCTTCGCCGCGCTGACCCGCACCCATGTCCGGGCCCTGGACCCGGCGCTGCGCCTCGGGGACGAGGGGCTGGCGGCCGGGAACGTCATCACCACCGGCGGTCTCGAGATGCGGGTCGTGCCCACCCCGGGCCACACCGCGGACTCGCTCTGCTTCCATCTGCCCGCCGACCGCGCGGTGCTGACCGGGGATACGATCCTCGGCCGCGGTACGACGCTCGTCGCGCACCCGGACGGCCGGCTCGGCGACTACCTCGACTCGCTCCGCCGGCTGCGCTCGCTCACGGTCGATGACGGCGTCGATACGGTGCTGCCGGGCCACGGTCCCGTACTGGACGACGCCCAAGGCGCGGTCGAGTTCTATCTCGCCCATCGCGCGAGCCGGCTCGCCCAGGTCGAGACGGCGGTCGAGAACGGCTACCGCACGCCCTCAGAGGTGGTGGCTCGGGTGTACGCGGGCGTGGACAGGTCGCTGTGGCCGGCGGCCGAGCTGTCGGTACGCGCCCAGCTCGAATACCTGAGGGAACACGGCCTGATCTGAGCGCCCGGGACGCCGGGCCGGCATCCCGGCCCGGCGACGGCATCGGTCACCGGGCCCGCATCGGTCACCGGGCCTGCATCGGCCACAGGGCCGGCATTGCTCGCCGGACCGGGCCGGCCGGTCCTCGGGCCGGCCCGTCATCGGTGAGGGGCGTCCGGCCGTCCGGTCGGTCGGACGACCGGACGGTCAGCGCGAGCGCTTCGCGAGGCGCTCCACGTCCAGCAGGATCACCGCACGCGCCTCCAGCCGCAGCCAGCCGCGCTGCGCGAAGTCGGCGAGCGCCTTGTTGACCGTCTCGCGGGAGGCGCCGACCAGCTGGGCCAGCTCTTCCTGGGTCAGGTCGTGGACGACGTGGATGCCCTCCTCCGACTGCACGCCGAACCGGCGCGACAGGTCGAGGAGCGCACGGGCCACGCGGCCGGGGACGTCGGAGAAGACCAGGTCGGACATCTGGTCATTGGTCTTGCGCAGCCGTCGGGCGACGGCGCGCAGCAGAGCCGTGGCCACTTCCGGGCGGGCGTTCAGCCAGGGCTGAAGGTCGCCGTGGCCCAGACCGAGGAGCTTGACCTCGGTGAGCGCACTCGCGGTGGCGGTGCGCGGGCCCGGGTCGAAGAGGGACAGCTCGCCGATCAGCTCGCCGGGGCCGAGCACGGCCAGCATGTTCTCGCGGCCGTCGGGGGAGGTGCGGTGAAGCTTGACCTTGCCCTCCGTGACCACGTAGAGGCGGTCGCCGGGGTCGCCCTCGTGGAAAAGCGCATCGCCGCGGGCGAGCGTCGCTTCACTCATCGAGGCGCGGAGCTCCGCTGCCTGCTCGTCATCGAGCGCCGCGAAGAGCGGGGCACGCCGCAGAACGTCGTCCACGTGTTCTCTCCTTGTCGACCTGCTCAGGGAACCGTGGTCCCCACCTGCCCGGGACCGTGGTCCCCATGATGCCGTACGTGCTGCTTCTTCTCGGGTGGCTCGGCATCCTGGGCTTTTACGCCCTGTGCCGAATTCCGCTTGTTCGAAACCGTGCGATCAGTCACAAGTTTGACGTACGGGTGTGCCCCACCGTGCCCAGGGGGCCGATTCGGGTGGTGATCGGCCGTGGCCGGGGCGGATGTCACTGCAGGGCTTTAGGCTGGCCGGGTGTCCAACTCGCCGGTGACAGCACAGGCCAAGGGGGCTGGAAGAGTGTCCGCGGAGCGTAATTCCGCTGTGGGCGAACAGCCTTCGGCGAAACCGAAAAAAGCCGCAAAAGGGTCAGCGTCGAAGGTGAAGCCCGAGGCTGACAGCACGTCCGCGTCCCGGGACGGCGGCACGTCCGCGTCCGGGGCCGACAGCCAGGGCGCGCGCAAATCCGGCCCCAAACCGGAATCGAGACTGGCGATGGTCCGCCGCGCCCGCCGGATAAACCGCGAGCTGGCCGACCTCTATCCGTACGCCCATCCCGAGCTGGATTTCCGGAACCCGTTCGAGCTGCTGGTCGCCACGGTCCTGTCCGCCCAGACGACCGATCTCCGGGTCAACCAGACCACGCCGGCTCTCTTCGCGAAGTACCCCACGCCCGAGGACATGGCCGCGGCCGTGCCGGAGGAGCTGGAGGAAGTGATCCGGCCCACCGGTTTTTTCCGCGCCAAGACGCGGTCCCTCATCGGCCTGTCCACCGCCCTCCGTGATCGCTTCGGCGGCGAGGTCCCTGGGCGGCTGGAGGATCTGGTGACGCTGCCCGGCGTGGGCCGCAAGACGGCGAACGTGGTCCTCGGCAATGCCTTCGGTGTCCCCGGTCTGACGGTCGACACGCACTTCGGCCGACTGGTCCGTCGCTGGAAGTGGACCGAGCAGGAGGACCCCGAGAAGATCGAGGCGGAGATCGCCGCGATCTTCCCCAAGAGCGAGTGGACGATGCTGTCGCACCGCGTGATCTTCCACGGCCGCCGGGTGTGCCACTCCCGCAAGCCGGCCTGCGGCGCCTGTCAGATCGCGCACCTCTGCCCCTCGTACGGCGAGGGTGAGACGGACCCCGAGAAGGCGAAGAAGCTCCTCAAGTACGAGCTGGGCGGCTATCCGGGCCAGCGCCTGAACCCGCCCGCCGACTACCCGGGCAAGCCGGCCCCGCCGCTGGGCGCCGCACCGGGCTCCGTATGAGACAGCAGGGCGGAACGATCCGGCCAGCGGCCGGTGTAGCAACGACAGGGGTGCCTATGACGCGTACGGAAGAGACCTGCGACGACCCGATGACCGGGATCGCCGTCACCACCGACGGGCTGCCGGACTGGCTCGCGCCCGTCGCGCGCGCCGCACAGACCGTGGCGCCCGAGCAGCTCAGCCGCTTTCTGCCGCCGAAGAGCGGCAGCGGGCGGCAGTCGGCCGTGCTCGTCCTCTTCGGCGAAGGCGATCAGGGGCCGGAGCTGCTGCTCATGGAGCGGGCCAGCAGCCTGCGCTCGCATCCGGGACAGCCCTCGTTTCCCGGCGGCGCCCTCGATCCCGCGGACGGGGATCCGGCCACCACGGGACCGCTGCGGGCGGCGCTGCGCGAGGCCGAGGAGGAGACCGGTCTCGATCCCTCGGGGGTCCAGCTCTTCGGCGTGCTCCCCAAGCTCTACATCCCGGTGAGCGGCTTTGTGGTGACGCCCGTCCTCGGCTGGTGGCGCAGACCCACCCCCGTCGGCGTCGTCGACCCCGCGGAGACGGCCCGGGTCTTCACCGCGCCCGTGGCGGATCTCACGGATCCGGCCAACCGTGCGACCGCCATGCACCCCAGCGGTCATCACGGCCCGGCCTTTCTTGTCGCATCTGCCCTGGTCTGGGGTTTTACCGCCGGAGTGATCGACCGGATCTTGCATTTCGCGGGCTGGGAGCTGCCGTGGGACCGCTCCAAGCAGGTCCCGCTCGACTGGCGCGCATGACAGGCTGACCCAGTGCTGTGCCCTTGCGGGGGCTGTGACAATTGCGGCTCCGCCGCGGGTCGCGGGGGCTCCCGTGCCCCTGGAGCCCCCGTGCCGCCGGCCAGGCGGGGCGGCAGGATCTGCGAGGCGAGCGAGGCTACTGACGGTGAACGTGCTGGACATCCTGCTGCTGGTCGCCGCCGTGTGGTTCGCGATCATCGGTTACCGCCAGGGTTTCGTCGTCGGCATCCTGTCGGTGATCGGCTTCCTCGGCGGCGGTCTCGTCGCGGTCTATCTGCTTCCCGTGGTGTGGGCCAAGCTCACCCGCGGCTCGGAGGTCTCCACCACGGCCGCTGTCGTCGCGGTCGTCATAGTGATCGTCTGCGCCTCCGTCGGCCAGGCCTTCACCACTCACCTCGGCAGTAAGCTCCGCCGCTACATCACGTGGTCGCCCGCCCGCGCCCTGGACGCCACCGGCGGGGCGCTGGTGAATGTCGTGGCCATGCTGCTGGTGGCCTGGCTGATCGGCTCCGCGCTCGCCGGGACCTCGCTGCCGACGCTCGGCAAGGAGGTCCGCAGCTCCAAGGTGCTGCTCGGGGTCTCCCGGGTGCTGCCCACTCAGGCGTCGTCGTGGTTCACGGACTTCTCGTCCGTGCTCGCCCAGAACGGTCTCCCGCAAGTCTTCAGCCCGTTCGCCAATGAGCCGATCACCGATGTCCAGCCGCCCGACCCGGCGCTCGCGGGCAGTCCGGTCGCGGCCCGTGCCCAGCAGTCCATCGTCAAGGTCGTCGGTACGGCCCCCAGCTGCGGCAAGGTCCTCGAAGGTTCCGGTTTCGTCTTCGACGACCGCCGGGTGATGACCAACGCGCATGTGGTCGGCGGCGTGGAGGAGCCCACGGTCCAGATAGGCGGCAAGGGGCGGCTGTACGACGCCAAGGTCGTCCTCTACGACTGGCGGCGCGACATCGCCGTACTGGACGTGCCGGACCTCCGGGCGACCCCGCTCCAGTTCTCCGAGTCGGACGCCGAGAGCGGCGACAGCGCGATCGTCGCGGGCTTCCCGGAGAACGGAGCGTACGACGTACGCTCCGCGCGGGTCCGGGGCCGTATCGACGCCAACGGCCCCGACATCTACCGCCGCGGCGAGGTCCAGCGCGATGTGTACTCGCTCTTCGCGACCGTACGGCAGGGCAACTCCGGAGGCCCGCTCCTCACCCCCGAGGGCAAGGTGTACGGAGTCATCTTCGCCAGGTCGCTCGACGACCAGCAGACCGGTTATGCCCTGACGGCCGACGAGATTCGCGACGACATCGCGCTCGGCCGGACCGCCAACCAGGAGGTCGACAGCCAGCAGTGCGCGCTGTAGACGGGTGTTTCCGGCCACGGAACGCGGGCCGGGGAAAGCCGGGAAGCGAGGGCCGAGGCCAGGGGTTTCGGCCCTGGCCTCGTGTCCTGTCCGACCCGGTCTTGTCCGACCAGGTCTTGACCGACCGGACAGGGCCTAGGTGCGTTGATGGCGCAGCCGGGCCGAGACCCAGCGGGCCCTGCGGCGGAGAATGAGGGAAATACCGAGCCGGGGATCATGGCCCTGATGTTCGGGTCCACCCCTCTCGTGGGTGATCGGCACAGAGGCCGAGCGGCGGTTGCGTGGTGCGTCACCGTAGTCGTGCGTCCAGCCCATACCCCGACGTCTGCCCGTGCCCCATGGTCGGTAATCGCGCGGAAGACGGCCAATTGGCCTATGCGGCAGGCAATTGGCTGTTCGTAGGACAAGCGTTCACGGGGCGGCCACGCGTGCCGGTGACAGCGGTCGGGATCAGCCGATCGGGGCAGCGGTTCTACCGGGTGCGGTCAGCGATCCAAGCGGCGTGCGTTCAGGGCGTGGTCACGCTCAGCGGTCAGCGGTCAGCGGTCAGCGGTCGGGCTCGGGGTCCTTGAGCCAGTTGATGAGCTCCGCGGAGAACGCCGCCGGGTCCTCCTCGTGCGGGAAGTGCCCCAGACCATCGAACAGCCGCCAACGGTAGGGCGCTTCCACATACTCGGCGGATCCCGCCGTGCTGCGCGTCCGCATCGCCGGATCGAGCGAGCCGTGCAGCTGCAGCGTCGGCACCCGCACCGGCCGTTTCATCCGCCGGTTGAACTGGATGCCGTCAGGACGCGCCATCGACCGCACCATCCAGCGGTACGGCTCGATCGAGCAGTGCGCCGTCGACGGGATCGTCATCGCACGCCGGTAGATCTCGATCGCCTCGTCGTCGGGCGGGCGCGGCCCGGACCAGTCCCGGATCAACCGCCCCACCAGCGCCGCGTCGTCCGCCACGAGTTGACGTTCCGGCAGCCACGGCCGCTGAAAGCCCCAGATGTACGAGCCGGCCCGGCTCTGCGCGAAGTCGGAGAGCATCGCCGAGCGCCAGCGGCGCGGGTGCGGCATGGAGGACACCGCGAGCCGGCGCACCAGCTTGGGCCGCATCACCGCCGCGGTCCAGGCGAGGTAGCCGCCCAGGTCATGGCCGACGAGCGCGGCGTCGGGCTCACCGAGGGAGCGCACCACCCCGGTGATGTCGAGGGCCAGGTTGGCGGGGTCGTAACCCCGCGGCGTACGGTCGCTGCCGCCCACACCCCGGAGATCCATGGCCACGGCGCGGTAACCGGCGTCCGCGAGGGCCGTCAGCTGATGCCGCCAGGTCCACCAGAACTGTGGGAAGCCATGGAGCAGCAACACCAGCGGTCCGTCGCCCACCTCGGCGATATGGAAGCGCGCACCATTGGCCGCCACGTCGCGGTGAGTCCAGGGACCATCAAGACGTACGGCGGAGGACGGCGGCGCACCAGGAGTCGAGCCGGGGGTCCTGCCAGGGGTCCTGCCGGGGGTCGAACCAGAGGTCTTGCCAGCGGTCTTGCCGGGGTCGGAATCAGGGGCGGTCATGCAGACGAGCGTGCCACAGACTTGTTGCGCGCCCCGACCTCGCGGGGGTGGGGCTTCACGTTCTGCAGTACGGCTGCCGTCTCCTTGGCCGAGGCGATGGACTTCTCCGGCGGCTTGACCTTCTTGAACTTCAGTATGGCGAGCCCGGCGAGCAGCCCGGCGAGCACCAGAAACGCTCCGCCCACGATCAGGAACGACCAGACGAGGGCGAGGCCCAGATTGTGGATCCCGTACGCGGCGGCGAAGCTCAGCACCGGCAGGGAGAACAGGGCGAACACTCCCGCGATGGTGATGGCGCCGCCGCCGATCGCCCCGCGCTTGACGTCCTGTCGGATCTCGGCCTTGGCCAGGGCGATCTCGTCGTGCATCAGCGCGGACATCTCGGCGGTCGCCGAGGCGACCAGCTGACCGATGCTGCGGTCGGCGCTGACGACTTCGATCACGGTGCCGGTCCGGACAGTGTCGGCGACTTGCTTGCCGGGGTCGCTCATCGGTGACTCCCTCTTCTCGCTCTTCTCGTCCACGAATCCGTTGCCAGATACGGATCCGTTGTCAGATCATGCCGGACTGTCGCCGTCCTCGCGCGTTGCCCCCGCGTGTTCCGCCAGCCGACGGTGTTCCGCGGCCTTCGCCTCGTAGAGCGCGGCCATGCGCAGGTGATACCCCGGATCGTCCTGTTCATAGATGTCAGGGATGCCGTCCTGGTCCTCGTCGCGCTCCTCGGCCTCGTACAGAGCGCGGTAGGTGCGGACCCGCAGCTTCAGCAGAATGCCGGCGATCACGGCGGCGATCACGGAGCCCGTCAGCACCGCGGCCTTCACCTCGTCGGTGAGGACCGGGTCCGTCGAGAACGCCAGCTCGCCGATGAGCAGCGAGACCGTGAAGCCGATTCCGGCGAGTGCGGCGACGGCGAAGACATCGGGCCAGGCCAGGTCCTCGTTCAGCTCGGCCTTGGTGAAGCGCGCGGCCAGCCACGTACCGCCGAAGATGCCGACAGCCTTGCCGACCACCAGCCCCAGGACGACCCCCAGGGTCTCGGGCTGGGTGAAGACCTCGCGGAGCGCCCCGCCGGACAGCGAGACGCCGGCCGAGAACAGCGCGAACAGTGGCACGGCCAGACCGGCCGAGAGCGGGCGCACCAGATGCTCGATGTGCTCGCCGGGGGAGTGCTCCTCGCCCTCGCGCCGGTAGCAGCGCAGCATCAGGCCCATCGCGACTCCGGCGATGGTGGCGTGGACGCCGCTGTTGTACATCAGGCCCCAGATGACCAGGGCCAGCGGGACGTACACGTACCAGCCGTGCACGCCCTTCCTCAGCAGCAGCCAGAAGACGACGAGACCGACGACCGCACCGCCGAGCGCCGCGAAGTTCAGTTCGCTGGTGAAGAAGACGGCGATGATCAGGATCGCGAAGAGGTCGTCGACCACGGCGAGGGTGAGGAGGAAGGCACGGAGCGCGGAGGGCAGCGAGGTGCCGATGACCGCGAGGACGGCGAGCGCGAACGCGATATCGGTGGCGGTGGGGACGGCCCAGCCACTGAGCGAACCGCCGCTGACCCCGTTGACCAGCACATATACCAGCGCGGGCATGATCATGCCGGAGAGCGCGGCGATGACGGGAAGCGCGGCGGCCCTGGGGTCACGCAGCTCCCCGGCCACCAGCTCGCGCTTGAGTTCGATGCCGGCGACGAAGAAGAAGACGGCGAGCAGGCCCTCGGCCGCCCAGTGCTCGACGGAGAGATCGAGGCCGACCGCGGCGGGTCCGAAGTGGAATGCGCGTACGGAGTCGTAGCCGCCGCTCAGCGGGGTGTTCGCCCAGATCAGTGCGGCGACGGCGGCGACGAGCAGCAGTACGCCACCGACGGTCTCGGTGCGCAGCGCGTCCGCGAGGTAGTTCCGCTCGGGCAGCGGGAGGCGTCCGAGGAACTTACGAGGGGTGGGGCTGGGCGCGGCCACGGGTGGGACCTCCGGGTCGGTTCGGCGGACATGACGAAACACATGCCGACCAGACTTCCCGGCGCACCCAGAATCCCTTGTTGTGTTGTTGACGCGGCGCCTACTTTACCCGGGGCGCGCGGGGGAACGCAGAGCGGGACGCCCGGCATACGCTGCCGGGCGTCCCGCTGTGGGTGTGCGGGTGCCGCTCAGTCCTCGGAGGCGGCTGCGGGAAGCTGGCTCTGGATGAGGTCCATGACGGAGGAGTCCGTGAGCGTCGTGACATCACCGAGCTGACGGTTTTCCGCGATGTCGCGCAGAAGGCGCCGCATGATCTTGCCGGAACGGGTCTTCGGCAGCTCCGCGACCGGGAGGACCCGCTTGGGCTTGGCGATCGGGCCGAGCGTGGTGCCCACGTGGTTGCGCAGCTCGGCCACGAGGCCCGCGTCCTCGGTGGCGGTGCCACGCAGGATGACGAAGGCGACGATGGCCTGGCCGGTGGTCTCGTCGGCGGCGCCGACGACGGCCGCCTCCGCCACCTTGGGGTGCGAGACGAGGGCGGATTCGACCTCGGTGGTGGAGATGTTGTGGCCGGAGACCAGCATGACGTCGTCCACCCGGCCCAGCAGCCAGATGTCCCCGTCGTCGTCCTTCTTGGCGCCGTCGCCGGCGAAGTACTTGCCCTCGAAGCGTGACCAGTAGGTGTCGATGAACCGCTGGTCATCGCCCCAGATGGTGCGCAGCATCGACGGCCACGGCGCGGTCAGGACGAGATAGCCGCCGCCCCCGTTGGGGACCTCGCGGGCCTCGTCGTCGACGACGGTCGCGGAGATTCCGGGCAGGGCCCGCTGGGCGGAGCCCGGCTTGGTCTCGGTGACGCCCGGCAGCGGGGAGATCATCATGGCGCCGGTCTCGGTCTGCCACCAGGTGTCCACGATGGGTGTCTTGCCCGCGCCGATGTGCTCGCGGTACCAGATCCAGGCTTCGGGGTTGATCGGCTCGCCGACCGAGCCCAGCACACGCAGGGAGCTCAGGTCGAACTTGGCGGGGATGTCGTCCCCCCACTTCATGAACGTACGGATCGCAGTGGGCGCGGTGTAGAGGATCGTCACCCCGTATTTCTGGATGATCTCCCAGAAGCGGCCCTGGTGGGGCGTGTCGGGGGTGCCCTCGTACATGACCTGGGTGGCGCCGTTGGCCAGCGGCCCGTACACGATGTACGAGTGGCCGGTCACCCAGCCGATGTCGGCCGTGCACCAGTACACGTCCGACTCGGGCTTGAGGTCGAAGACGGCGTGATGGGTGTAGGCCGTCTGGGTGAGATAGCCGCCCGAGGTATGCAGGATGCCCTTCGGCTTACCCGTGGTCCCCGAGGTGTAGAGGATGAAGAGCGGGTGCTCGGCGTCGAACGCCTCGGGGGTGTGCTCCGGCGACTGCCGGCCCACGATGTCGTGCCACCAGACGTCCCGGGAGTCGTCGAAGGCGGTGTCCTGGCCGGTACGCCGGACCACCAGCACATGCTCGACCTGCGGGCATTTGGCCACGGCCTCGTCGATCGCCGGCTTGAGCGCGGACGGCTTGCCACGGCGGTAGCCGCCGTCCGACGTGATGACCAGCTTGGCGTCCGCGTCCTGGATACGGGAGGCGACCGCGTCGGCGGAGAAGCCGCCGAACACCACGGAGTGCGCGGCTCCGATCCGGGCGCAGGCCAGCATGGCGACCGCGGCCTCGGGGATCATCGGCAGGTATACGGCGACCCGGTCGCCCTTGCGCACGCCCAGTTCGGTCAGCGCGTTCGCCGCGCGGGAGACCTCGTCCTTCAGATCCGCGTAGGTGATCGCACGGCTGTCGCCGGGCTCGCCCTCGAAGTGGATCGCCACGCGGTCGCCGTGGCCGGCCTCCACATGACGGTCGACACAGTTGTAGGCGACATTCAGCTCACCGTCCGCGAACCACTTCGCGAAGGGTGGGTTCGACCAGTCCAGTGTCTCGGTCGGCTCGGTGACCCAGGTGAGTCGCCTCGCCTGCTCGGCCCAGAAGCCAAGCCTGTCCGCCTCGGCCCGCTCGTACGCCTCCGCCGTCACATTGGCGTGCGCGGCCAGCTCGACCGGCGGTGCGAACCGCCGCTCCTCCTTGAGCAGGTTGGCCAGGCTTTCGTTGCTCACGACATCTCCCTTTCCCAGGGGCGTCCTATGTGTCCCGGGCCTAGCTCATCAGGCGGATGCCCGGGTGACAAGGGCCAGCCGGAAATTGGTTTAGACCTGTGCGGGCATGCTCCGGACGGAGTGATCCGTACGCTCCGGAGAAATGGCCCTCCTCCCCGGGGCAGTGGGGAAGGGGGCCACACACTCTCACGGATGCGGTACGGGGATGGTTCAGGCACGCGACGCCGCGAGCGAGGTCGGGGCCACCCGGTTGAACACCTCCTCGTCGCCGCCCCCGTGGCCGGGCGCGACACCGCCTGCCAGCAGATATGCCTGGGCCTCGCCGACATGGAAGTACATCCCGTGCAGCTCGAGCCGGCCCTCGGCGAGCCCGCGCGCCACCGCGTCGTGGGCCCGCAGATGCTCCAACTGCTGGACCACATTGGTCAGACAGAGCTGCTCCACCGCGTCGGCCGGCAGCCGCCCGGCGATCCTGGCCCAGGAGTGGTGCCTGCTCCTCATCCGCTCCAGGCTGGGCAGCCCGTGCCGCAGCCAGCGCCGCAACGGTGTCTGGGGCTCGTCCGGATCGGCGGGTGTGTTCAGGAGGGCGGGTGTGTTCAGCAGGGCCTGCATCGCCCCGCATCCCGAATGCCCGCAGATGGTGATGGACTCCACCTGAAGGACCTCGACGGCGTACTCGATGGCCGCGGCCACCGAGTCGTCCGCGCCGTCCGCTTCCGGCAGCGGCACCAGATTGCCGACATTGCGTACGGTGAAGAGATCGCCCGGTCCGCTGGATGTGATCATGCTCGTGACCAGCCGGGAGTCGGCGCAGGTGAGGAAGAGCTGCGAGGGCCGCTGGCCTTCGCGGGCCAGCCGCGCCAGCTCACCGCGCACCAGCGGAGCCGTGTTGCGCTGGAAAGAGCTGAGCCCGCTGGCCAGTTGGCGACTGCTCGACGTACGGCCCGCTCCGCCGGCCCCCGGCCCTGAGCCCGGCTGACCGCCGTCCGACTGCGAGCCCCCCGACTCCCAGCCGCAGGACTCCCAGCCGTCAGGGTGCGTGCCGTGGGTGTGCGTGCCGTGGGCGTGCGCGCCGTCGGTCGGGCCGGCGCCTGACGGCCCTGTGCCTGACGGCCCTGTGCCTGAAGATCCGGCGCCCGATGATCCCGGGCCTGACGGCCAGGATCCTGGTGGTCCGGATCCGGATCCGGATCCGGACTCCATGGCTCCGGACCGACCGCGGTCCGCATACTCCGCGGCGGGGTGTTCGCCGCAGTGGTGGTTGCGCCACGGCGTCCAGGGCCGGCAGCAGGCGTGCGACTCGTCGGCCGGCTCGGCGATCCGGCCGCCCGCCCGGCCGGTGAACTCGGCCGTACCGCCCTGGGCGATATGCGCGACCTGCCAGTCGTGCAGGGCCTCGTACGCCGCGTGATCCATGAAGGACCCGTCCAGCTCGACGACACAGTCGGCGTCCTGCGGCACCTGATGCAGTATCCGGCTGAGCCTCGGCACGGCGAGGAACGTCAACTGACCGCGGGCCCTGACACGATGGACCCCGTCCTCCTCCTCCACGGTGATGCGCGTCCTGGTCAGCCGGTGCAGCGCGACCGCGACCGCCATCGCGATCCCGAGGACGACACCTTCCAGCACGCCGGTGAACACCACGGCGGTGACCGTCACCGCGTACACCAGCATTTCGCGGTTCCGCTGCACGCTGCGCAGATGCACGAGGTTCACCATCTGGACGCCGACGACCATCACCAGCGCGGCCAGGGCCGCCAGGGGGATCAGATCGAGCACGGGCACCAGCAGCAGGGCCGCGATGGCGACCCACAGACCGTGCAGCATCGTCGAGTGCCGGCTCACACCGCCCGCGGACACATTGGCGGCGCTGCGTACGGCGACCCCGGTGATGGGCAGCCCCCCGAGCGCACCGGAGACGACATTCCCCGCGCCCTGTCCCGCCAGCTCCCGGTCGAGACGGGCTCGTGGAATCTGGACGCGAGGCTCCTTCCTCGCGGCCACCAGCTTGTCCACCGCGACGGCGGAGAGCAGCGATTCGACGCTGGCGACCAGGGTGACGGTGAGCACGGCGGCGAGCAGTCCGAGCATCGGTCCTTCGGGCAGCTCGGGCATCGCATGGCTGCGCCAGGAGGGCAGGTCGACCCGCGCGGGGTTCATTCCGGCGACGACCGCCACGGCGGTCGCGACGGCCACCCCGGCCAGCGTGGCCGGGAGTTTGCGGACGATCCGGCCCGCGCGGCCGGGAATCCGTGGCCAGGCGAGCAGCACCGCGATCGTCACGGCGCTCACCATGAGCGCGCCCGGGTGCAGGTTGGCCAACTGGGCGGGCAGGCCGCGCACATTGTTGACGGCAGAGCTCTGCGGTGTGCCACCGAGAACGATATGGAGTTGGGCGAGGGCGATCGTGACGCCGATGCCGGCGAGCATGCCGTGCACGATCGCCGGGCTGACGGCGAGCGCCGAGCGGGCCACTCGCAACGCCGCGAGTGCGAGTTGAGCGAGGCCGGCGCAGATGGTGAGGGCGCAGGTGGTGCGCCAGCCGTACAGCTGGATGAGGTCGGCCGTGACGACGGTGAGACCGGCCGCGGGGCCACTGACCTGGAGCGGCGCCCCGCCCAGTCGGCCGACGACCAGGCCGCCGACCGCGGCGGCCACCAGGCCCGCCTGGAGCGGTGCGCCGGTGGCGAGCGCGATGCCCAGGGAAAGGGGCAGCGCGATCAGGAAGACAGAGATCGAAGCGGACAGATCGGCTCCCGCGATCCGGAACCCGCTGCCGCCCGGAGGTGGGCTGTGTGGCCGCCGGAAGCGTGAGAAGCGGGATGCGGCTTTGGCGCGGGTGGTGTGAGAAGCGTGATCGGTGTGAGTGGGGACGCAGGCAGGCATATTTTTTTCCCGTCTTTTCCGGGGCAGCGCGGTCGCGGAACGTGGGGTCGCGGCCGTGGGACGGCATGCAGCGGCGGGATGCGTAACTCAACTCTCGGTAAATAGATCGTAATGGAGAGTAAAGGCCAGGATGTGATTTTCCGGGCATATGGGGCAGAGCTTCACTCGGTCTGGTGAATAGTGATTTTGTACGGCTTGTCGCCTCTCCTCCTCTTCCTTCGCAGTGCGACGTTGTCGGCGCTCGGCGCCGTGCCGGTACGTCGCCGCTCGGCACCCCGGTACTGAAACCTGAAGGAAGAGGTGGGCGGATGCTGGCCGCCACAAAGAGAGTCGCCTTCGGTGCCGCCGTCATGGCGTTTGCCGTCGGTCTTGCCGGATGTTCCGGTGCGTCAGGAGGCAAGGGGGGCGTCCAGAAGGGCGACCCCGGAGCCAAGAAGGGGCCCGGAGCCCCCAAGAGCGTCATGCGGCTCATCGGCGACGGCTCGACCGCGTTCACCGGCGCCCAGCCAAATTTGGCCAGGCCGCAGCGCCTGAAGCCGGGTCAGCGGCCCCCGCAGTTCGTGGTGTTCTCCTGGGACGGCGCCGGCGAGGACAGCCAGAAGCTCTTCTCCCACTTCCGTGGCGTGGCCAAGAAGTACAAGACGACCATGACGTACTTCCTGAGCGGCGTATATCTGCTGCCCGAGGAGAAGGCGGCGCTGTACGACCCGCCCCAGCACGAGGCCGGCAGCTCGGACATCGGCTTCAACGACACCCAGGGAATCAAGGACACGCTGCGGGAACTGCGTGGCGCCTGGAATGAGGGCAATGAGATCGGCACCCACTTCAACGGCCACTTCTGCGGCGCGGACGGGGGCGTCGGTACCTGGTCCGTCGACGAGTGGAAGAGCGAGATCAACCAGGCCAAGTCCTTTGTGAAGGGCTGGAAGACGAATGCCGGGCTGAAGAACGAGGCCCCGCTGCCGTTCGACTACGACAAGGAAATGATCGGCGCCCGCACGCCCTGCCTGGAAGGGCAGAAGAACATGATGCTGGCCGCGCGGACGATGGGGTTCCGCTACGACTCCAGCGGCGTCGGCGACCAGGTCTGGCCGAAGAAGAAGGAGGGCCTGTGGGACCTCCCGCTACAGCTGGTGCCGGTGCCGGGCCGCGATTTCGAGACGCTCTCGATGGACTACAACTTCATGTTCAACCAGTCAGGAACGGTCAAGGGCGATCCGTCCCAGCACACGTTCTGGGGCAACCAGATGCGTGACGGCCTGCTCCAGGCCTTCGACCGCTCGTACAAGAAGAACCGCGCCCCGCTGATCATCGGCAACCACTTCGAATCCTGGAACGGCGGCACGTACATGCGCGCCATCGAGGAGACGATCAAGAAGGTCTGCGTCCAGAAGGAGGTGCGGTGCGTGTCGTTCCGTCAGCTCGCCGACTGGCTGGACGTGCAGGACCCGGTGATGCTGGAAAAGCTGCGTGGACTCGACATCGGCCAGGCGCCCAAGGGCGGCTGGGCGCAGTACACGGGCACCGCGCAAGCCGGCCCGAACTCCTCCGCGAGCCCGTCGGGCCACCCGGCGGCCCACCCCGAAAAGCACTGACAGCACCGGCCGCGGCCTCGCGGGGGCGAGGCTGAGGCCGGTCAGCTGAGGCGGATTCCCGCTGCCCGACGGCGAGGCCGGGGCCTTACGTCAGGACGGTTGCGGTACGGCGAGCTCTTCGCTGAGGACGAAGGCGGGGTCGACCTGCGCCGCCAGGTCGACGCCCGTCTTCGCATTGCCCCAGCTCTCCGCGTTCCGGAGATGGAAGTGGACCATCTGCTGCATGTACCGCTCCCAGTCGCGGCGCTCGTACGAGTCCTCCGCCGCGTCCTGGAGCGTCTGCAGCGCGCAGCGGTTGTCCGCCTCCAGGAGTTCGAAGCGGGACGGACGGCCCTTCTCCATCCTGCGGACCCAGTCGGACTGGCCCACGGTGACGAGCAGGTCGTCGCCCACCTCCTCGCGGAGGAAGTCCAGGTCGTCCTGACCCTGGACCTTATTGCCGACGACCTTCAGCGAGACGCCGAAGTCCCGTGCGTACTCCTTGTACTGGCGGTAGACGGACACGCCCTTGCGAGTGGGCTCGGCCACCAGGAACGTCATGTCGAACCGGGTGAACATCCCCGAGGCGAAGGAATCCGAGCCCGCCGTCATATCGACGACCACATACTCGTCGGGGCCGTCGACCAGATGGTTGAGGCACAGCTCGACCGCGCCCACCTTGGAGTGGTAGCAGGCCACCCCGAGATCGGACTCGGTGAAGGGACCGGTGGCCATCAGCCGGATCTCACCGTCGTCGAGCTGGAGGGGGCGGGCGCAGGCCTCGTACACCGGATTGTCCTCGCGGACCCGGAGCAGCCGGGATCCCTCGCCCGGCGGAGTGGTCTTGATCATCGCCTCGGCGGAGGCGATCCGCGGGTTGTTGCCCCGCAGGTAGTCCTTGATCAGCGGGAGGTGCGCACCCATCGCCGGCAGCGCGGTGGCCTGCGCCTCGTCGAGGCCGAGCGCGGCGCCCAGATGCTGGTTGATGTCGGCGTCCACCGCGATGACGGGGGCCTCATTGGCGGTCAGATGGCGGATGAAGAGCGAGGACAGCGTCGTCTTGCCGCTACCGCCCTTGCCCACGAAAGCGATCTTCATGTTCACATAGGGTAGTGGAACACTTGCTCAAAGTGATGGGATTGCGTGAGGAAGACCACTCCAAGGTGGGGCGCGCGCCGTGGGCGCGTAGCCTCCTTACTTATGAGTACGACTGTCTCTGACGGCTCCTTCGCGCCTCGGCCCGAGGATCCCTTGGCCGCGCTGGCCTCCCTGCCGGGCGTCCCCGACGCGGTGGATTCCGTACGTAAGGCCGTCGACCGCGTCTACGGTCACCGCGTGATGCGGCGGCGCAGCAACGAGGTCACTTCGGAGGCGGCGTTGCGCGCCGCGCGCGGCTCCGCGGCGCTGTCCGGCGCCGACTGGGCGCTCGAAGAGGTGCGCCGCCGCAGCGACTTCGGCTCGGAGGCGGAGGCCCGTACGGTCGGCGCGGCGTTGAGGCTGACCGCCGAGGCCGGTCAACTTCTGTCCATCTGGGGGCAGTCGCCGGTGCGCGTGCTGGCCAGGCTGCATCTGGTGGCCGCGGGTGGCGCGGGTGTCCCTGGCGAGACGGTGGGGCGGCCCCGGCTGGCGGGCGAACCGGTCACCGAGGTGCCGGGGGCCGACGTGGCCGGACCGCTGATCGAGGCTCCGCTGCCGGGTGCGGACGAGGTCGCGGGACGGCTGGACGGACTGTCGGGGCTGGTGATCGCGGCGAGTGTGGCGCCGGCGCTGGTGACGGCGGCGGTGGTGCACGGTGAACTGCTGGCGCTGCGCCCCTTCGGCTCGTACAACGGCTTGGTGGCACGGGCGGCGGAACGCGTCGTGCTGATCGGCAGCGGCCTCGACCCCAAGTCGGTCTGCCCGGCGGAGGTCGGCCATGCGGAGCTGGGACGCGCGGCGTACGCGGCCGCGTTCGACGGCTATCTGTCGGGAACCCCGGACGGTATGGCGGCGTGGATCACCCACTGCGGACGCGCGGTCGAGCTGGGTGTGAGGGAATCAACGGCCGTCTGCGAGGCGCTTCAGCGCGGCGCGGCCTGAACAGGGTTGCGGCGGCACCTTGCTGGGTGCCGCCGCTGGCATGTCCACGGGGTTACCAAGCGTCCTCGTAATGTTGCCCATCAGGTCGGGTGCTTTGCCCGTCACCTGGTGCGGCTGGCCCGTATTCGACGGGTCGACGTCGCGTGGGTGCTCCGTGTCCATGCTCGGTCCGTGGGGCCTGATGCGTTAACAGGTAGTCCTCTCGGACGTCCTTGGTCTCGCGGGCCGTTGAATCCTTTGTACTCCTGTCCACAGGGATGCGGAACCCCTGGCTGCACTTCTTTACTTTCAGGTTCAAATAGGGGCGAAACGGTCACGTGTTGACGGTTGAGGCCGGGGAGTGGCGGGTGCCGGTCAGACCGGTGTGGCCTGCCGGCGTCGGCTGGCGTACCAGACCAGTCCGGCCGTCGCGGCCGCCGCGCCCACCGCTGCTGCCGCGACCAGTGCCGGGCGGGGCGGCATGGAGAAGGCGGGCAGGCGCCGCTTGAGCCGGACGGGCCGGTTGAAGACGAGAATCGGCCATCCGCGCGCCGTCGCCTCGCGCCGCAGCCCACGGTCCGGGTTGACCGCGTAGGGGTGGCCGACCGCCTGGAGCATCGGCACATCGGTGATGGAGTCGCTGTAGGCGTAGCAGCGGGACAGGTCGTATCCCTCGGACTTGGCGAGTGCCTTGACCGCCTCGGCCTTGGTCGGCCCGTACGCGTAGTACTCGACCTCGCCCGTGAAGCAGCCGTCGGCGCCGACGGCCATCCGGGTGGCCACCACCCGGTCGGCGCCGAGCAGCTCGCCGATCGGTTCGACGACCTCCGCACCCGAGGTGGAGACGATCACCACATCGCGTCCTGCGGTGTGGTGTTCCTCGATGAGGGACGCGGCCTCGTCGTAGATGATCGGGTCGATCAGGTCGTGCAGTGTCTCGGCGACGATCTCTTTGACCTGTTGGACGTTCCAGCCCTTGCAGAGTGCGGAGAGGTACTCCCGCATTCGCTCCATCTGGTCGTGATCGGCACCTCCGGCGAGGAAGACGAACTGCACGTATGCGGTGCGCAGTACGGCACGGCGGTTGATCAGGCCGCCTTGGTAGAAGGACTTGCTGAAGGTCAACGTCGATGACTTCGCAATGACCGTCTTGTCCAGGTCGAAGAAGGCTGCTGCACGCGGCAAGGAGTGGTTTTCCACGAGGTCGAGCATATGCGCCCACCATTCGGCGTAAGCTCGGGCGCGTGGGTTTGCCTGAGAAGGCTCTCGGGTACACCATGGAAGTCACGGATCGTTCGCGACCGTGCTAACCCGGTCCGGCTCCTCCCCCCCCGAGTCGGCCGTGGGGACGACCCCCGCTCTCCCCCCCGGCGGGGGTCGTCGCATGTCCGGACGCGTTTTCGGTCTTGAATCAAGGCGTGCTCCCCCCTGACGGCCCCGTGTGCGGGGACCTCGCACCATTGATACCCGTCACCGTGCGTGGCGGACGCGCTGCTCTCCGGAAGTCACTGGTATGAGCGAGCCGGATATTCACAACCGCTGAGTTGTCCACAGTTTTCAAGCAAGATCCACACGATTTCCCGTTCCACTGCACGGTGATTCCAGCCGCGAAGTTCGCGGAAGCCGGAATCGCAGATACCGGATCAGTGCGAGATCGCGCAGAGAAGCGCTCGCAGATCACGGATCGAAGCAGGGATAGGGGGCGTAGATCGTGGCTGGATCCATGACATCCGATCGGTCGCGGGTCGCCGAAGGGCGCCGGGCGGGACCGCTGATCCTCACCGAGGATGTGGAGCTGCTCGACGATCTGCTGCGGCTCTGTGCCGCGGCGGGCGCCGAGCCGGAAGTGCACCACTCGGTGCCGGAGCGGAAGGGGAGCTGGGAGGACGCGCCGATGGTCCTCGTCGGGGACGACGCGGCGGCTCGCTGCCGTGGCGCCACCCGAAGGCGGGGCGTGATGCTCGTCGGGCGGGACCAGGACGACCCGGGCGTGTGGCGGCGGGCGGTGGAGATCGGAGCCGACTGTGTGCTGCGGCTGCCCGACGCGGAAAGCTGGCTCGTCGACCGGATCGCGGATGCCGCCGAGGGCGTGGGCCGGCCGGCGCTCACCGTCGGCGTGATCGGCGGGCGGGGCGGCGCAGGGGCCTCGACGCTGGCCTGTGCCCTGGCCGTCACCGCGGCGCGCGCCGGTCGGCGCACGATGCTCATTGACGGCGATCCGCTCGGCGGCGGGCTCGATGTGCTGCTCGGGGGAGAGCAGGCGGAGGGCAGGCGGTGGCCGGATTTCGCAGCTTCCAAGGGGCGGGTCGCGGGCGGTGCGCTGGAGGAGTCGCTGCCCCGGCTGCATGAGCTGCGGGTGCTCAGCTGGGATCGTGGAGATTCGGTGGTGGTCCAGCCGGAAGCGATGCGGTCGGTGCTCGCCGCCGCCCGCAGACGTGGTGGCGTTGTGGTCGTGGATCTTCCCCGTCGGGTCGACGAGGCCGTGGCGGAGGCCCTGGCACAGCTGGATATGGGGTTACTGGTGGTCCCCGCCGAGCTGCGGGCCGTCGCGGCGGCCGGACGGGTGGCCTCGATGGTGGGCATGGTGCTGCGGGACCTGCGGGTGGTGGTCCGCGGTCCGTACGCGGCCGGGCTGGACGAGCAGTGGATCGCCGCTGCGCTCGGGCTCCCGCTGGCCGGCGAACTTCCCCTGGAGGCGGGCCTCTCGGAGGCGCAGGACGGCGGGGCGCCGCCGGGATCCCGGGCGCGCGGACCACTGGCCGCGTTCTGTACGGCCTTCTGGGAGCGGGCGCTGGCCGGCGACGGGAGCGTGACGTCATGACCGGCGCGACGGCTGCCGGCGGGCTGCTCGATGCCGTACGGCAGCGGCTCGCGGAGAGCGGGGAGGATCCGACACCGGCGCGCGTGGCGGCGGCGTTACGGGCTCAGGGGCGGCTGCTCGGCGACACGGAAGTGCTCGGCGCCGCCGAGGAGTTGCGGTGCGAGCTGGTGGGGACGGGGCCGCTGGAGCCATTGCTCGCTGACCCGTCGGTGACGGATGTGCTGGTCTCCGCACCCGACCGGGTGTGGGTGGACCGGGGCGGCGGCCTTGAGCTCACCACCGTGTCGTTCGCCGACGCCGCGTCCGTACGGAGGCTGGCGCAGCGACTCGCGGCCGTGGCCGGGCGGCGGCTGGACGACGCCAGACCCTGGGTGGACGCCCGGCTGCCCGACGGGACACGGATGCACGCCGTGCTACCGCCGGTGGCGGTCGGCTCGACCTGTCTGTCGCTGCGGGTGGTGCGTACGAAAGCGTTCTCACCGGCGGAGCTGACCGCGGCGGGGACCGTACCGCCGGGCGGGGAGCGGGTGCTGCGAGCGCTGATCGAGGCCCGGCTGTCGTTCCTGATCAGTGGAGGTACGGGCACCGGGAAGACAACGCTCCTGTCCACCCTTCTCGGGCTGGTCGGGCAGCGCGAACGGATCGTACTGGCCGAGGATTCCGCGGAGTTGAGGCCTGACCACCCGCATGTGGTGCGGCTGGAAGGACGGCCGGCGAACCAGGAGGGAGCGGGCCTGGTGACCCTGCGGGACCTGGTCCGGCAGGCGCTGCGGATGCGGCCGGACCGGCTGGTCGTCGGTGAGGTGCGCGGTTCCGAGGTCACCGAACTGCTCGCCGCTCTGAACACGGGGCACGAAGGCGGCTGCGGGACCGTGCACGCCAATACGGCGGCGGACGTCCCCGCGCGCCTGGAGGCCCTCGGGACGGCGGCGGGCCTCGACCGGGCGGCTCTGCACAGTCAGCTGGCCGCCGCGCTGTCGGTCGTGATCCATCTCGTACGGGACCGGAGCGGGCGGCGGCGGATCGCCGAGGTGCATGTGCTGGAGCGGGACGCCGCGGGGCTGGTGGTGCCGGTGCCCGCGCTGCGCTGGGGCGCGGAGGCGTTCGCGTACGAGCAGGGCTGGCCGCGGCTGCGGTCGCTGATCGGGGGTGCGCTGTGACGACGGCCTTCATGTCGTTCGTCGCGTGTGCGGCGGCGGTGTGCGCGGGGGCGGCGGCCTGGCTGACGGCCGGTCATGAACGTGGGCTGCGACGGGCCAGGCTGCTGCTCGCGGAATTCGGCCGGGCGGACAGCGACGTACCGGGGGCACCGCCGTGGGAGCGATGGCTGCCGCGAGCTCGCGGGTGGGCGAGGGGGCTGCGCGGGGAGTGGCTCTGTCTGCCGGTGGCGGTGGTGCTCGCCGTGCTGGGCGAGTCGGTGCTGCCGCTGATCGGGGGCGCGCTGGCGGTGCCGCTGGTGGGACGGCGACTGCGGGCCAGGGAGCGGCGGAGGGCACAGGAGCGGCGGGCCGATGCAGTCGTCGCGCTGTGCGGCGCGGCAGCGGGCGAGCTGCGAGCCGGTCAGCAGCCGCTGCAGGCGCTGCTGACCGCCGCGGGGCCCACCGGTGGCCTGGGAGGCGCGGAGGCCGCTGTGCTGGCCGCTGCGCGGTTCGGCGGCGACGTACCCGATGCGCTGCGGCAGGCGGCGCGTGAGCCGGGGGCGGACGGCCTGGCGGGGCTCGCGGCCTGCTGGCGGGTCGCCGTGGACGGTGGAGCGGGCCTTGCCGCCGGGCTGGACCGCCTGGAGGCGGCGCTGCGGGCGGAGAAGGACCAGCGGGAAGGACTGCGAGCCCAGTTGGCGGGGGCCTGGTCGACGGTCGTGGTGCTCGCGCTGCTTCCGGTGGTGGGCCTGGTGATGGGCTGGGCGCTCGGCGCCGACCCGTTGCGCGTGCTGCTGCACACCCCGGCCGGCCTGGGATGTCTGGCGGCGGGCGCGCTGCTGGAGGGTGCGGGCCTGTGGTGGGCCGGCCGGATCGTACGGGTGGGGGAGACGTCGTGACCGGGGAGTTCGCTCACGGGCTGTGGGTGACGGTGGCGGTGCTCGCCGCCGTCGGGTGCCTGGCCTTCGCGGTGGCGGCGGGGCGGCGCGAACGGCGAGTGCGGGGGCAGCTCGCGGCCCTGCTGGTGGTCGACCGCGGCCGGCGGCGTCAGAGGCCGGAGGCCACGGCGTGGGCGCGGCGGTGGGGCCCGCCGCTCGGCGCGCTCGTCACCGGCTACGTCCTGGTCGGCGGGGTGGCCGGCTGGGCGGTGGGGTTCGCCGTGGCGTACGGCCTCCGGAGGTGGCTGCGCACCAGGAAGCCGGACGGCCGTATCCGGACCGAGGAGACGGTGCGTCAGCTTCCGCTCGCCGCCGACCTGCTGGCCGCCTGCGTCGCCGCCGGAGCAGGACCGCGTGACGCGGCCGAGGCGGTGGGTGAGTCGCTGGGCGGGCCCGTCGGTGACCGGCTGGCCCGGACGGCGGCAGAGATCCGGCTCGGCGGCGAACCGGCCGAGGCGTGGGGGCGGTTCGGGGCGATACCGGGCGCGGCGGGACTGGCCCGTTGTCTGGAACGGGCCGGGGCCACGGGAGCACCTGCGGCGGAACCGGTGTCCCGGCTGGCCGAGGGCTTCAGGGCGGAGCGGGCCCGAGTCGCCGTGGCCAAGGCGCAGCGGGCCCAGGTGCTGATCACCGCGCCGGTCGGGCTGTGCTTTCTGCCCGCCTTTCTGGCGGTCGGGGTGGCGCCGGTGGTCATCGGCCTGGCGAGCGGGCTGCTGAGCGGCAACTGACGTCGGTCGGCAGATCGTTTTCGCCGAGCGATTGCTCTTGATTTCCAATGATTTCTACGGGGAGACAAGCATGTGGACAAAGATGCGACAAATGCGACAAATGAGGCGGGTATGGCTGTGTCGGATGCGTACGGATTCGGGGATGACGACGTCCGAGTACGCGGTGGGGACGATCGCGGCCTGCGCGTTCGCGGCGGTGCTCTACAAGGTGGTTACGAGCGGACCCGTGTCGGAGGCGTTGGAATCGCTGATCGCGAAGGCACTCAATGCGCAGTTCTGAGGCGGTCGGCGTGTCCCCTGGCCGCACTGGACGGGGAGACCGAGGCGCCGGGGGCCACGGGCGCGATCGTGGGTCCGTGACGGCGGAGGCGGCTGTGGCGGTGCCGGCGCTGGTGGTGTTCGCCCTGGCCCTGGTCTGGGCTCTGACAGCGGCCTCCGCCCAGATCCAGTGCGTGGACGCGGCACGTGCGGGGGCGCGGGCGGCCGCCAGGTCCGAGCCACGGGCCGCGGCGCTGGACGCCGCCCGCTCGGCCGCCCCGAAGGGGGCCAGGGTCACGCTGGGGCGTACGGACGATCTGTGGCGCGTGCGGGTGGAGGCCCCTACGCCGGGGCCGGGCGGGCTGGCCCTGACGCTCACCGCGGAGGCGGCCGCCCCGGCGGAGGATGTCCCGGTGGCGGACGCCGTCGGAGGGCCGGGCCCGGTGGAGGCGGCGCCATGACCAGGGACCGGGGCTCGGCGACGGTATGGGTGGCCATGGCGGCGACGACGATGTGTGTGGTGTTCGCGGTGGTGCTCGCCATGGGCCAGGCGGTCGTCGCCCGTCACCGGGCGGGCGCGGCCGCGGACCTGGCGGCTCTCGCCGCGGCGGACCATGCGCTCCGGGGCCCGGCGGAGGCCTGCCGCGGAGCGGCCGAGGTGGCGGCGGCGCAGGGGGCGGAGGTGGTGCGGTGCGCGCTGAGCGGGGAGATCGCGGATGTGACGGCGCGGGCCCGCTTCGGACCGTACGCCCCCACGGTCAGGGCACGGGCGGGGCCGCCGCTCGCGCCGCCGGGCCCGGCGCCGACGGAGGCCATGCCGTGAAGTGGAGGCCGCGCCGTGAAGTGACGATGCCTAGGTCCTGTCCGGTCGATCTTCGTGGATCAGCCCGCGGCGTCCGGTGCGGTGGATCGCAAGGCGGAGGATCGTCCTCGTACTGGACGTACTTGGACGACTCCGACAACGCGGCGAGGTGCCGTGCCGGGCGTCGCGGGCCCGCGAAGATCGACCGGACAGGGCCTAGCCCACCGGGGGTGCGACCGGCGTTTGCGCCGCGTCCGGCGCGCATCTGAGCAGCTCGGCCAGGAGCCGTACGGCGCCTCGCTTGTGCAGGGGATCGTTCCCGTTGCCGCACTTGGGGGACTGGATGCAGGACGGGCAGCCGGCGTCGCACTCGCAGGAGGCGATGGCCTCGCGGGTGGCTGTGAGCCACTCACGGGCCGTGTGGAAGGCCCGCTCGGCGAATCCCGCGCCGCCGGGATGGCCGTCGTACACGAAGACGGTCGGCAGCAGGGTGTCCGGGTGGAGCGGCACGGACACGCCGCCGATGTCCCAGCGGTCGCAGGTGGCGAAGAGCGGGAGCATCCCGATGGAGGCGTGTTCGGCGGCGTGCAGCGCGCCCGCCAGCTGCTCAGGGTTGACGCGGGCGGCGTCCAGCTGGTCCTCGGTGACCGTCCACCACACGGCCCGGGTGCGGAGTGTCCGCGGTGGCAGATCGAGTTTGCTCTCGCCGAGCACCTCGCCGGTGATGAGTCTGCGACGCAGGAAGGAGACGACCTGGTTGGTGACTTCGACGGAGCCGTAGCAGAGGCGTCCGTCGCCCCAGGGGATTTCGGTGTCGGTTTCGAGGACGGAGATGGCGGTGGTGTCGCGGGCGGTGGTGGAGTACGGCGGATTCGCCTCCTCGACGAGGGCGACCGAGTCCGCGAGATCCAGCCGCTTCACCAGATAGGTGCGGCCCTGGTGCAGATGGACGGCTCCGTCGTGGACGGCGGTGTGGGCGGCCGGTTCGTCGACGGTGCCCAGCAGCCGGCCGGTCGCCGCCTCGACGATCTGGACGGGACGGCCGCCCTCGCCCCGGATGTCGGTGAGGTCGGCGGCCCGTTCGCGGCGGGTCCAGTACCAGCCGGAGGCGCGGCGCCGCAGCAGCCCCGCGGTCTCCAGCTGCGGGAGCAGGTCGGGGGCGGCCGGGCCGAAGAGCGTCAGATCGGCTTCGGTGAGCGGGAGTTCGGCGGCGGCCGCGCACAGATGGGGGGCGAGGACGTACGGGTTGTCCGGGTCGAGCACGGTGGACTCGACGGGCTGCTGGAACAGCGCCTCGGGGTGGTGGACCAGGAAGGTGTCCAGCGGGTCGTCCCTGGCGACCAGGACGGCCAGGGCTCCCTGCCCGGAGCGGCCGGCCCGGCCCGCCTGCTGCCACAGGGAGGCGCGGGTGCCCGGGTAGCCGGCGATCACGACGGCGTCCAGGCCCGAGACGTCGATGCCGAGTTCCAGGGCGGTGGTGGCGGCGAGGCCGAGAAGCTCGCCGGAGTGCAGGGCGTTCTCCAGGGCGCGGCGTTCCTCGGGGAGGTAGCCGCCGCGGTAGGCGGCGACCCGGCGGGCCAGGGAGCGGTCTACCTCGGCCAGGCGTTCCTGGGCGATGACGGAGACGAGTTCGGCGCCGCGACGGGAGCGTACGAAGGCGACCGTGCGGACACCCTGGAGGGTCAGGTCGGTGAGGAGATCGGCGGTCTCGGCGGTGGCGGTACGGCGCACGGGCGCGCCCTTCTCGCCATGGAGGTCGGTGAGCGGGGGCTCCCAGAGGGCGAAGACCAGTTCGCCGCGTGGGGAGGCGTCGTCGGCGACCTCGTGGACGGGCAGGCCGGTGAGCCGGCCGGCGGCCAGCGCGGGTTCCGCGGCGGTGGCGGAGGCGAGCAGGAAGACCGGATTCGCACCGTAGCGGGCGCATACGCGGCGGAGCCGGCGCAGCACCTGGGCCACGTGCGAGCCGAAGACGCCGCGGTAGGTGTGGCACTCGTCGATGACGACATAGCGCAGGGAGCGCAGGAAGGAGGCCCAGCGGGGGTGGGACGGGAGTATGCCCCGGTGCAGCATGTCTGGGTTGGTCAGCACGTAGTTGGCGTACTGGCGGACCCATTCACGCTCTTCGACGGGGGTGTCGCCGTCGTAGACCGCGGGGCGCACCCGGGTGCCGAGCGGGGCGGCGAGCGCCTTGACGGCGCGGCGCTGGTCGGCGGCGAGGGCCTTCGTCGGGGCGAGGTAGAGCGCGGTCGTGCCCCGGCCGTTGGGGGCCTCGGAGCCGTCGAGGAGCGTGGACAGTACGGGAGCGAGGTAGGCGAGGGACTTGCCGGAGGCGGTGCCGGTGGCGATGACGACCGACTCGCCGTCCAGGGCGTGCTCGGCGGCGGCTGCCTGGTGGGCCCACGGATGGTCGATCCCGGCCTGCTGAATGGCATTGATCACTTCTCCCCGAATGCGATCGGGCCAGACCGCATGACGGCCCGCACGCGGGGGCAGGTGCTCCGTATGGGTGATGCGCGCAGCACGGCCCGCCCCTGCGGCGAGCCGGTCGAGGACCGTGCCGGGAGAGGGGCGGTCGCCCCCGATGTCGGGGGGTCCACTGGGGCGGTGATTCCGGGCCATCGGCATCGAGTCTGTCACTGGCGTGACGGACAATGGTCCCAAGGCGTCGTGCACGGCCGTCGGTAAGTGATTGAATGCCATCGCGGCTGGCGATACGTCCCCTGGCTCCGTCGGGGAGACCCGAGGGGCGACCGCTCGATAGCAAGGTGCTGGAGGATCCGTGGACCTGTCCCTGTCGACTCGCAATGTGTCCGGCCCTGGTGGCGACCGTACGGTCGTCGAGGTCGGTGGCGAGATTGATGTTTATACCGCGCCCAAGCTGCGCGAGCAGTTGGTCGAGTTGGTGAATGACGGCAGCTACCACCTGGTTGTCGACATGGAAGGCGTGGACTTCCTGGACTCGACCGGCCTCGGCGTGCTTGTGGGCGGCCTGAAGCGTGTGCGCGCCCATGAGGGTTCGCTGCGTCTCGTCTGCAACCAGGAGCGCATTCTCAAGATCTTCCGGATCACCGGTCTGACCAAGGTGTTCCCGATCCACACCACGGTCGACGAGGCCGTGGCGGCCACCGACTGAGGTCGGCCCGCAGCCTTCCGGAGGAAAGGGCAGGGGCACCGGGCGTCATGCCCGGGTGCTCGGGTCCGTGAGTATGCACGCTCGTACGTTCGTTCGAGGGGGATCGCATGGCCACCGTTGAACTCCGCTTCAGCGCCCAGCCCGAACATGTCAGGACGGCCCGTCTGGTGGCGGCCGCCGTGGCACGCCGGGCCGGCGTCGATGAAGCTGTGTTGGACGAGGTCAGACTCGCGGTCGGTGAAGCATGCAGCCGAGCCGTCGGGCTGCACCGCAGTCATGGCATCACCGCCCCGGTGAGAGTCGTGCTGACCGAGGAGGAGAAGAACTTCTCCATCGAGGTCGGCGACGGAGTGCCGGGTGCGGGCAGTGGTGCCGGCGCCCCGGAGCGCGAGGGAGCGCCCACGGGCGATCTCTACGACAGCGACCCCGAGGGTGAGGACGAGATGGGTCTCGCGGTCATCAGCGGGCTCGTCGACGATGTCCAAGTCACCTCGGGCGACGACGGTGGCGTTATCCGCATGAGCTGGCCGACGGCGCAGGCCGTCGCGCTGCCCTGACCCGCGTCGATCGGCCCCCCTCGGCCGGTGGCCCGTAAACGGGTGATCAATTTTTAAGAAAGGCCCTGCTGAGCAGGGCCTTTCTTATTTCCGTAGATCGTCGATCACCTATCAATGCGTTTATCCCATTACTCATTCCGAGGTCATTTCCGGAATGATTTTCAGGGTGCGATCATTTGCTGACCAATAAGTCAAGGTCAATTACATGTGGCGTGCTCTGTTTTGATCAGGCTCCGCTCCCTACAATCCGTCCATCTTGAGCGCTGAGCGTCAAGGAGGACGAATGGCGGGATACTTCCATCCACAACTGTCCGAGCACCCCACTTCTCTCGCGGCCGCGATACTCACGGACGGCAACCGGCTGATCGTGATCGTCATCGCGGTCGTCGCGCTGGCGGCGCTGCTCGTCGCCCAGCTGCTGGTGCGTCAGGTACTGGCGGCCGACGAGGGCACCGATTCCATGAAAGAGATCGCGGCAGCCGTACAGGAAGGCGCGAATGCCTATCTGGCCAGGCAGTTGCGCACCCTCGGCGTCTTTGCCGTCGTGGTGTTCTTCCTGCTGATGCTGCTTCCGGCCGATAACTGGTCGCAGCGCGCCGGACGTTCGCTGTTTTTCCTGGTGGGTGCGCTTTTCTCGGCGGCCACCGGTTACATCGGCATGCGTCTGGCCGTACGCAGCAATGTGCGAGTGGCCGCGGCCGCGCGCGAGGCGACGTCGGCGGAAGACGGCCAGGAAAAGGATCTGACGTCCCCCGACGGCCGGGCCGGCTCAATGCTCGCCGCGCACAAGGCGATGAAGATCGCATTCCGTACGGGTGGCGTGGTCGGCATGTTCACGGTGGGCCTCGGCCTGCTCGGTGCCTCCTGCGTGGTCCTCGTCTACGCCGCCGACGCCCCCAAGGTCCTGGAGGGCTTCGGGCTCGGCGCCGCGCTGATCGCCATGTTCATGCGTGTCGGCGGCGGCATCTTCACCAAGGCCGCCGACGTCGGCGCCGACCTGGTCGGCAAGGTGGAGAAGGGCATCCCCGAGGACGACCCGCGCAACGCCGCGACCATCGCCGACAACGTGGGCGACAACGTCGGCGACTGCGCGGGCATGGCGGCCGACCTCTTCGAGTCGTACGCCGTGACGCTCGTCGCCGCGCTGATCCTCGGCAAGGCGGCGTTCGGGGACTTCGGGCTCGCGTTCCCGCTGATCGTTCCCGCGATCGGTGTGGTCACCGCGATGATCGGCATCTTCGCCGTCGCCCCGCGACGCGCCGACCGCAGCGGGATGAGCGCCATCAACCGCGGATTCTTCATCTCCGCGGTGATCTCGCTCGCCCTGGTGGCCGTGGCGGCCTTCGTCTACCTGCCGTCCTCGTACGCCGAGCTGGACGGGGTCACCGAGGAGTCGATTCTCACGCACGGCGGTGATCCGAGGGTGTTCGCGCTGCTCGCGGTCGCCATCGGGATCGTGCTAGCGGCCCTGATCCAGCAGCTCACCGGCTACTTCACCGAGACCACCCGGCGCCCGGTCAGGGACATCGGCAAGTCCGCCCTGACCGGCCCCGCCACCGTCGTCCTCGCGGGCGTCGCCATCGGTCTGGAGTCCGCGGTCTACACCGCGCTGCTGATCGGTCTCGCGGTGTACGGGGCGTTCCTGCTCGGCGGTACGTCGATCATGCTCGCCCTCTTCGCGGTGGCCCTGGCGGGTACCGGCCTGCTGACCACCGTCGGCGTCATCGTCGCCATGGACACCTTCGGCCCGGTCTCCGACAACGCCCAGGGCATCGCCGAGATGTCCGGCGACGTCCAGGGCGCGGGCGCTCAGGTGCTCACCGACCTCGACGCCGTCGGCAACACGACGAAAGCCATCACCAAGGGCATCGCCATCGCTACGGCCGTACTCGCCGCGGCGGCGCTCTTCGGCTCGTACCGCGACGCCATCGCCACGGCCGTCGCGGACGTGGGAACCAGGGCCAACGGGCTGACGCTCAGTCTGGACATCTCCCAGCCCAACAATCTGGTGGGGCTGATCCTCGGCTCCGCGGTCGTCTTCCTCTTCTCGGGGCTGGCGATCAACGCGGTCTCGCGGTCGGCCGGCGCTGTGGTCTACGAGGTGCGGCGGCAGTTCCGCGAGCACCCCGGGATCATGGACTACACCGAGAAGCCGGAGTACGGCCGCGTCGTCGACATCTGTACCAAGGACGCGCTCCGTGAGCTGGCCACCCCGGGTCTGCTCGCCGTTCTCACGCCGATCGCGGTGGGCTTCGCGCTCGGTGTCGGAGCGCTCGGTTCGTTCCTCGCCGGCGCCATCGCCACCGGGACTCTGATGGCGGTCTTCCTCGCCAATTCCGGAGGCGCCTGGGACAACGCCAAGAAGCTGGTCGAGGACGGTCACCACGGCGGCAAGGGCAGCGAGGCCCATGCCGCCACGATCATCGGCGACACCGTCGGCGACCCGTTCAAGGACACGGCGGGCCCCGCCATCAACCCGCTGCTGAAGGTGATGAACCTGGTCGCGCTGCTCATCGCCCCGGCGGTCGTGCAGTTCAGCTACGGGAGCGACGCCAGCGCCGGCCTCCGCGCGCTGGTGGCGGTCCTCGCCCTGGCCGTCATCATCGGCGCGGTGTACGTCTCCAAACGGCGCTCGGTCACCGTGGACGGCGGGGGCGACGACGGAGGAGACGATTCCGGCGGCGGGACCAAGGAGTCGCCCGACCCGGTGGTGGCTTCCTGACGCCAGGCCGGCATCCGTGACAGCGGGGGGTGGGCGGCGTGGATCGACGCGCCGCCCGCTCGCCGGTGCTCCAGGGGTCGCGCGGCGGGCTCAAAGCGTCGCGAGGCGAGCGTGAGGTGTCTCTCCCTTGGTGCAAATGGCTTCAATAGCCCATGAACCGGACGTCCCGCGCATGGTTGTCGCCCACTTGGCGTGTAAGTTCCGGGGCCGAGAGCCTTGGAAGGGACCAATCCGGTGAACAAGAAGCTTGTGGCCGCGCTGTCCGGCGGTGCCGTACTGCTCATGGCGCTGTCTGGCTGCAGCGGCGATGACAGCAACAGCCGAGTGAACGACTGGGCCAAGAAGGTCTGTGACCAGGTCCAGCCCGAGCTGACGAAGATCGCGGGTGCCAATACCTCCATCCAGCAGGCGACCTCGGACAGCAGCAAGCCCGCTGCGGTCCAGGAGACCGACTCCGCGGCCTTCCAGTCCATTTCCGGCGCCTACAAGGCGCTGGGTTCCGCCGTGGACAGCGCGGGGGCGCCGCCCGTCACTGAGGGCGAGAAGACCCAGCAGGAGGCGGTCAAGGAGCTCAACTCCACTGCGGCGTCGTACGCGGACCTCAAGTCGAAGGTGGACGCGCTCGACACCAAGGACCAGGCGAAGTTCGCCGACGGACTGAAGGGCGTCGCGGACGAGCTGGACAAGCTCAGCAAGAGCGGTGACCAGGCACTCCAGAAGCTCCAGTCAGGGGACGTGGGCAAGGCGATGGCGAAGCAGACCGGCTGCCAGAAGCCGCCGCAGTCGGCGGGCGGCGCGGCCGCTACCCCGTCGGCCGGCAGCTGATCGTGACGGGTCCGGCAGCACCCGACGGCTCTGCGCCGTAACCGTTGCCGTCGCCCGGCGTGGCGATCCACGGCATCCGCTCTCGGACGCTCTCGAACGCGGTACTGCGGCCCGATACCCCGAAACGGGTGCCGGGCCGCAGGCCGTTGTCAGTGGGAGCCCCCACAATGGGCAGGTGAGTACGACCAGCCTTCCCGCGCCCGACCACTCGCCCCGACTCCGTGCGGCCCTGCTCGCCGCGGACTTCACCGCCGACGGCCTACTCGACCTGCTCGGCGCACCCGCCTACGCCGCGCTGGCCCGCAGCGAGACCGTGCCCGCCCTGCGCGCCACCCGCGGCGACACCCCGCTCGAAACGCTCGTGCGGCTCTTCCTGCTCCAGCGGCCGGTCCCGCACGAGCGGGCGGGAGCCGCCCTGCCGCTGGACGAGGCGCTGGCCGACGGCTGGGTCGAGCGGGACGGCGAGGAGGTCCGCGCGACGGTGGATGTACGGCCGTTCGGGGGCCCCGAGGGGCAGGACTGGTTCATCGTCTCCGACCTGGGCTGCGCCGTCGGCGGTGCCGGAGGCGCGAGCGGCCATGACGAGGGGGTGGTGCTCGGCATCGGCGGGGCCTCGATGACCCTGGCCGGGATCACCGTACGTACGCCCGTCGGGACGGCGCTCGATCTCGGCACCGGTTCCGGCATCCAGGCGCTGCACGCCGCCGAGAACGCCACGCGGGTCACCGCCACCGATCTGAATCCGCGGGCGCTCGACTTCACCCGGCTGACCCTGGCCCTCTCCGATGTGCCCGCGGCCGAGCTGCACGAGGGCTCGCTCTTCGAGCCGGTGGGGGACGAGACGTACGACCTGATCGTCTCCAACCCGCCGTTCGTCATCTCGCCCACTGCCCGGCTCACCTACCGGGACGGCGGGATGGGCGGCGACGATCTGTGCCGCACGCTCGTCCAGCAGGCGGGGCAGCGGCTCAACGAGGGCGGGTTCGCGCATTTCCTCGCCAACTGGCAGCACGTGGAGGGGGAGGAGTGGCAGGAGCGGCTGCGTTCGTGGGTGCCGCAGGGGTGCGACGCCTGGATCGTGCAGCGTGAGGTCCAGGACGTGACGCAGTACGCCGAGCTGTGGCTGCGGGACAGCGGTGACCACCGGACCGACCCGGAGACGTACGCCGCGCGGTACGAAGCATGGCTGGACGAGTTCGAGGCCCGTAAGACCAAGGCGGTCGGCTTTGGCTGGATCACGCTCAGGAAGTCGGCCGCCGGACAGCCGTCGATCGTCGTGGAGGAGTGGCCGCATCCGGTGGAACAGCCGCTCGGCGAGACCGTACGGGCCCACTTCGACCGGCAGGACTATCTGCGCACGCACGACGACGCGGCGCTCCTCGCCGACCATTTCGTCCTGGCTTCGGAGGTCGTCCAGGAGCAGGTCGGACTGCCGGGCGCGGAGGACCCGGAGCATGTGGTGCTCCGTCAGAACCGCGGCATGCGGCGGGCCACGAAGGTCGACACGGTCGGCGCGGGGTTCGCGGGGGTCTGCGACGGCACACTGAGCGCCGGGCGGATCCTGGACGCGATCGGCCAACTGATGGGGGAGGACCCGGTGCTGCTCCGCGACCGCACGCCGCAGGCGATCCGGTTGCTGGTGGAGGAGGGTTTCCTGGAACCGGTGCCCGCCGCGCGGTGACAGCGGGCAGCGGAGCGGTCGGCGGGACAACGCTCCGGTCCGGTGTGCGGGTGTAGGTGCGCGGGTGAACCCGTGCGCGGCGTTCACCCGGAATTCGCGCTGGTGACGCCCCGAGGTGCCAGCCTCGGCCTCCTCAATTCTCGGCGCCCCGGAACGGGTGCCACGGAATGGACGAGGTACGGGCATGGAGAGCGGACCAGCGATCTTCGCGGGAACGGCGTTCGCGCTGTTCGGTGCCGGGCTGCTGCTGTGGACGGGAGCGCGTGTCCTGCACCGCGCCCCGGTGGCCCACGGAGTGCGGCCCGCGGCGTCCATCACGCTCGCGACACTCTCGGGCGTGGTCTTTCTCGCTCTCGGCGTCTGGTGCTTCGGTCGTATCTGATTCGCGCTTCCCGAG
Source organism: Streptomyces sp. NPDC042201 (assembly GCF_055582185.1). Lineage (NCBI taxonomy): Bacteria > Bacillati > Actinomycetota > Actinomycetes > Kitasatosporales > Streptomycetaceae > Streptomyces > Streptomyces sp. NPDC042201. The sequence continues at coordinate 794,949 of NZ_JBVJDS010000001.1, forward strand.
GCCGGACCGGAACCCCGGGCCATGATCGACCGGGCCTCCGAACGGCGCCCCACACCCGCCGGACCTGCGGCGGACGCGTCGAGGGGCCCCGCCGCCCGGCCATCTCCGCGCCCCTGGCGGAATCACCGCGGGCCCGGTCCGACGCGGCGGGCACAGGGGTCCGGGCGGCAGGAATGCCTGGAGTCGGGTTACCGTTCGAGTGGCCGTTGCGGGCTTTTGCCGTTTGACACGGGGGCGGGTTGTACCGTCACACTCCGCAGCGAAGCAGCGTCATCGCTGGGCCGTACCGCGCCCCGCCGTGCCGTGCCGTACTGCCGTACGGGCCCACCGAGTGTCGACCGGAGAGAAGAGCGAAGTTGTCCCCGACCAGCGAGACCGCACACGGCGGCCGCCGACTCGTCATCGTCGAGTCGCCCGCCAAGGCGAAGACGATCAAGGGCTATCTCGGCCCTGGTTACGTCGTCGAGGCAAGCGTCGGGCACATCCGCGACCTCCCGAACGGCGCCGCCGAGGTGCCCGAGAAGTACACCGGCGAGGTCCGTCGCCTGGGTGTGGACGTCGAACACGACTTCCAGCCGATCTATGTCGTCAACGCCGATAAGAAGGCCCAGGTCAGAAAGCTCAAGGAGCTGCTGGCCGAATCCGACGAGCTCTACCTCGCCACCGATGAGGACCGCGAGGGCGAAGCCATCGCGTGGCATCTGCAGGAAGTCCTCAAGCCCAAGGTCCCGGTCCACCGGATGGTCTTCCACGAGATCACCAAGGACGCGATCCGGGCCGCCGTCGCCAACCCGCGCGAGCTCAACACGCGCATGGTCGACGCCCAGGAAACCCGCCGTATCCTCGACCGCCTGTACGGCTACGAGGTCTCGCCGGTCCTGTGGAAGAAGGTCATGCGTGGCCTCTCCGCCGGCCGCGTCCAGTCCGTCGCCACCCGTCTCGTCGTCGAGCGGGAGCGCGAGCGCATCGCCTTCCGCTCCGCCGAGTACTGGGACCTGACCGGCACGTTCTCCACCGGCCGCGCCGGTGACGCCTCCGACCCGTCCTCGCTGGTCGCCCGGCTGAACTCGGTCGACGGCCGCCGTGTCGCCCAGGGCCGCGACTTCGGCTCCGACGGCCGGCTCAAGTCCGACCAGGTCCTGCACCTGGACGAAGCCGCCGCACGGGCCCTCGCCGCCGCTCTGGAGAACGCTTCCTTCTCCGTACGCTCGGTCGAGTCCAAGCCGTACCGCCGCTCCCCGTACGCCCCCTTCCGTACGACGACCCTCCAGCAGGAGGCCGCGCGCAAGCTGGGCTTCGGCGCGAAGTCCACGATGCAGGTCGCGCAGAAGCTGTACGAGAACGGCTTCATCACCTATATGCGTACGGACTCGACCACCCTCTCGGACACCGCGGTCTCGGCGGCCCGGGCGCAGGTCACGCAGTTGTACGGCGCGAGCTATCTGCCGGACAAGCCGCGCACGTACGCCGGCAAGGTCAAGAACGCGCAGGAGGCGCACGAGGCGATCCGTCCCTCGGGCGACCGTTTCCGCACTCCGGCGGAGACCGGTCTGACCGGCGACCAGTTCAGGCTCTACGAGCTGATCTGGAAGCGGACCGTCGCCTCCCAGATGAAGGACGCGGTCGGCAACAGCGTCACCGTCAAGATCGGCGGCCGCTCCGCCGACGGGCGGGACGCGGAATTCTCCGCCTCCGGCAAGACGATCACCTTCCACGGCTTCATGAAGGCGTACGTCGAAGGCGCGGACGATCCGAACGCGGAGCTGGACGACCGCGAGCGCCGGCTGCCGCAGGTCGCCGAGGGCGACGCGCTCTCCGCCGAGGAGCTCTCGGTCGACGGCCACGCCACCAAGCCGCCCGCCCGCTACACCGAAGCCTCGCTGGTCAAGGAGCTGGAAGAGCGCGAGATCGGCCGTCCGTCGACGTACGCCTCGATCATCGGCACCATCCTCGACCGCGGCTATGTCTTCAAGAAGGGCACGGCGCTCGTCCCGTCCTTCCTCTCCTTCGCCGTGGTCAATCTGCTGGAGACGCACTTCGGCCGGCTGGTCGACTACGACTTCACGGCCAGGATGGAGGACGACCTCGACCGCATCGCGCGGGGCGAGGCCAAGGCCGTGCCGTGGCTGAGGCGTTTCTACTTCGGCGAGGGCGACGACAACGCGGGCGCCGCGTCGGGCGCGGGGAACGGCGACGGCGACCACCTCGGGGGCCTCAAGGAACTGGTCACGGACCTCGGCGCGATCGACGCGCGCGAGATCTCCTCGTTCCCCGTCGGGGACGGCATCATGCTGCGCGTCGGCCGGTACGGGCCGTACGTCGAGCGCGGTGAGAAGGACGAAGAGGGCCACCAGCGCGCCGATGTGCCGGAGGACCTGGCGCCCGACGAGCTGACCGTCGAGTACGCGGAGGAGCTGCTGGCCAAGCCGAGCGGCGACTTCGAGCTCGGCGCGGATCCGGAGAGCGGCAACCAGATCGTGGCGAAGGACGGCCGCTACGGACCGTACGTCACCGAGATCCTCCCGGACGGCACCCCGAAGACCGGCAAGAACGCGGTCAAGCCGCGTACCGCCTCCCTCTTCAAGTCCATGTCCCTGGACACGGTCACCCTCGCGGACGCGCTCAAGCTGATGTCGCTGCCGCGTGTGGTCGGCGCGGACGCCGAAGGCGTGGAGATCACCGCGCAGAACGGCCGGTACGGCCCGTATCTGAAGAAGGGCACGGACTCGCGGTCGCTGGAGACCGAGGACCAGCTCTTCAACATCACGCTGGACGAGGCGCTGGCGATCTACGCCCAGCCCAAGCAGCGTGGCCGGGCCGCGGCCAAGCCGCCGCTGAAGGAACTGGGCACGGACCCGGTGAGCGAGCGCCCGGTCGTGGTGAAGGACGGCCGTTTCGGTCCGTATGTCACGGACGGCGAGACGAACGCGACACTGCGGACGGACGACAGCGTCGAGGAGATCACGCCGGAGCGGGGTTACGAACTGCTCGCGGAGAAGCGCGCCAAGGCCCCCGCCAAGAAGACGGCGAAGAAGGCCCCGGCGAAGAAGGCGACGACGGCGAAGAAGGCCGTCGCGAAGAAGACGACGGCCAAGAAGACGACGACGGCGAAGAAGACGGCGGCCAAGTCGACGACGGCCAAGAAGGCGACCGCGAAGAAGTCGGCGGCGTCCGCGCAGTCGGACGAGTAGAAGTCGGACGAGTAGACGAGTAGGGGCGGGGAACGCGCCCCCGTGGAAGGCACCGCCGAACGCGGTGCTGACCAGCCCGACCTTCCTCAGGGAGTGTGGGTGCGGTGGTCCTGACGTGGTGCTGGACCGACGCGTCCATCATTCCGTTCGAACCCCGCCCCATCCGCCGCAGGCGTCATGCGCCCGTATGTTCGGACGGGGCCTCCAGGGAGCCAACAGCTCCGGATAGGCTGGGCGAATGACGCGAGCCGAGCAGCCAACGGTCGTGAGCGCCACCTCCGACTCCGACGCACTTGCCGCAGACTCACGAGAGCGCGCCGTACGATCTCTGTTGCGCCTCCCTCCGCTGCGGCGGTTGTGGGGAGCCCAGCTCGTCGGTGGCATCGGCGATGTACTCGCCGTTCTCGTGCTTCTGCTCCTTTCGTTGCAGGCTGCGATTGCCGAGGGCTCATTCGGTGCTGGATACCGGGGAGTGGCGTTCGCCGTCGCCGCGGTGTTCGGCGCCCGGATTCTTGCCGGGCTGCTGTTCGGAGCCGTACTTCTCGGCCCGCTGTCGGCGCTGATCGCGCCCAGCGCCGGGAGTAGCAGGCGTGCAGGCACCGGGGCCGGGGAAACGACGGGCGACGCCGATGCCGCGGGCGCCACGACGGCCAACGCGTCCACGGCATCCAAGAAGGCCAAGGCGTCCAAGAAGCCGGCCAAGGACGGCGGTCCCCTGGACCGCCGCTGGACGATGATCGTCGCGGACGTACTCCGCCTCGCGCTCCTCATCGTCGCGCCGCTGTGGCTCGACTGGACCCCCGACCGCGCCCTCCCGATCCTCCTCAGCACGGTCTTCGTCGTCGGCGTCGCCGAGCGCTTCTGGACGGTCGCCAGGGAGAGCGCCGCTCCGGCCCTGCTCCCGCCCCCGCCGCTGGAAGGCGCGGCGGTACGCCCGCTGCCCGACCACCTGGACGCGCTGCGCCGCCTCTCGCTCCGTACGGCCTTCGTCGCCGTACCCGCCGCGGCCGCGGTCCTGCTTGTGGCCACCCTGATCGGAAACCTGCTCGGTACGGCCATCCCGTGGTTCTCGCTGCACCAGGCCGCCCTCGGCTCGTACGTCGCGGCCGGGCTGTTCGCCGCGTCCGTATCCACCCTGTACTTCCTCGAACTGCCCGACGGTCACACGCCCCGCCCGCGTTCACCGCTCGCGGGCCTGCGCCGGCCGTCCGCCGACCGCGGCGGCAGCGGTGGCCGCGACAAGGGCCGTACGGGCGCGGTGCCGCTGCTCGTCCTCGCCTGCGCCGCCATCGCCGCGGCGATCACGTCCGCCGTGGCCGTCTCCGTACTCCAGGCCAAGGACCTCGGCGGCGGCCCCGTCGCCTTCGCCCTGCTCGTCCTCGCCCTGACCGGGGGCACGGGACTCGGCATCCGCCGCGCCGCGAAGGTGCTGCCCGCCCTGTCCCGCCGACGCCTGCTCGCGCTGGCCATCGCGGTCACCGGCATCGCGCTGCTCGCCATGGGCCTCGTACCGGACACGGCGACCGTACTGTTCCTCGCGCTGTTCGCCGGCTTCACGGCCGGGGTCGCGGCGAGTACCGGACACTCTCTTATCGACCTGGAGACCGAGGAGTACCGTCGTGACCGAGTCACGGAACACCTCCACGCGGTTGTCACGGTCTTTGTCGCCCTCGGTGCCGTCGTCGCCCCCCTCGTCGCCGCGGCCATCGGCCCGCACCGCCTCGCCAACGGCGACTTCGTCTTCGCGCACGACGGCGCGGCCTTCACGCTGATGCTGGTCGGCGCGCTGTTGCTGCCGGTCGCGGCGGTCGTTCTCGCCAAGACGGACGACCGTTCCGGCGTACCGCTGCGCCGCGACCTGCGCGACGCCCTGCGTGGCGGAGCCGACCCGGCGCAGGCCCCGGCCGGCACCGGCTTCTTCCTCGCGATAGAAGGCGGCGACGGCGCCGGCAAGTCCACCCAGGTCGAGGCCCTGGCGGACTGGATTCGTGCCAAGGGCCACGAAGTCGTTGTGACCCGCGAGCCGGGCGCCACCCCGGTCGGCAAGCGGCTCCGTTCGATCCTGCTGGATGTGTCGAGTGCGGGTCTGTCGAACCGCGCCGAGGCCCTGCTGTACGCCGCGGACCGCGCCGAGCACGTCGACTCGGTGGTCCGTCCGGCGCTGGAGCGCGGTGCGATCGTCATCTCCGACCGCTACATCGACTCGTCCGTGGCCTACCAGGGTGCGGGCCGTGATCTCTCGCCGACCGAGATCGCCCGTATCTCGCGCTGGGCGACGGACGGTCTCGTACCGCACCTCACCGTGCTGCTGGACGTCTCCCCGGAGACGGCGCGCGAGCGCTTCACCGAGGCTCCGGACCGGCTGGAGTCCGAGCCCGCGGAATTCCATCAGCGGGTACGGTCCGGCTTCCTCACCCTCGCCGCCGGCGACCCCGCCCGCTACCTCGTCGTGGACGCCGGCCAGGAGCCGGAGGCGGTCACCACGGTCGTACGGCACCGGCTCGACCAGCTGCTGCCGCTCTCCGAAAACGAAGTGAGGGCCCAGGAAGAGGCGCGGAAGGCCGCCATCGAGGAAGCGCGCCGCAAGGCTGAGGAAGAGGCCGCGCGCAAGGCGGAGGAGGAGCGGCTGGAGCGCGAGCGTGAGGCGCAGCTCGCCAAGCTCCGCGCCGAGGAGGAGGACCGCAAGCGCCGCGAGCTGGAGGAGGCGCAGCAGCGCGAGGCCGACCGGCAGGCGGAGGAGGCCAGGCAGCGGGCCGAGGAAGCGCGCCGGCTGGCCGAGGAGGAGCGCAGGCGGCGCGAGGCCGAGGACCAGGCGCACGAGGCGGAGCAGGCACGCCTCAGGCGGCAGGCCCAGGAAGAGGCCAGGCTCCGCGCCGAGGCGGAGGAGCGGCGGCGCGAGAAGCAGCGCAAGGCGGAGGCGGCGCTGGTCCGCGCCGAGGAGGCGCGTCGTCTCGCGGAGGAGTCGGCGGGCGCTTCCGCTGCTCCGGCGTTCTCGCCGAACGAGATCACGGTCGCCACGCCGGTCCAGCAGCCGACGGCTGTTCCGGACGACGTGACGCAGGAGGTTCCCGCGGTACGGCCCGACGAGCGGCGGCGGAGCGAGGAATCCGATGCGGACAGGACGGCGGTCATTCCGCAGGTGCCCGACCGAGCGACCGACGAGACGACGGTGCTTCGGCCGGTACGGGACGAGGACCGGGACGACGACCGTTCCGGCGGCGGTTCCGGCGCCGGTTCCGGTGGCGGGAATCCCAAGGACGCACGCGCGGCCGACGAGACCGCCGTACTCCCGCCCGTACGGAACGCCGATCCGGCCGACCGTGTGCCTCCGGGTTTCTTCCGCGAGGACGCCCAGGCTCCGCAGGCGCCGCCCGCGGGTGGCGGCAACGACCGCACCCGGGAGATGCCGCAGGTCAACCCCGAGCGTGAGCCGGAGCGTGAACAGGAGCGCCCGCGCCGTCGCTCGGACTGGGCCGAGGAGACTCCGCTCGACGACCTCCCGAGCCTGGCGGACGAACTGCTGGGACCGCACGACGACGGCGACGACAACGGCAACGGCAACGCGAGGCGCCGTCGCTAGATCCGTCCGGTGTTGGCGTGTGTGCGCCGGTGGGGCCGGACTGTCAGACCCCGGCCCCACAATGGGATCCACGGGCGGGATCCGCACACAGGGGATCAACTGAGCACGGAGGCGGTGACGGCGCATGACCGTATGGGACGACCTGGTCGGACAGGATCGTATTCAGCTGACGCTCTCCGCCGCCGCCCGTGACGCCGACGCGCTCGTGACGGCCACGTCGTCGGGCACCGCCCCGCCCGAGGCGTCGAGGATGACGCACGCCTGGCTGTTCACCGGCCCGCCGGGCTCCGGCCGTTCCACCGCGGCCCGCGCTTTCGCCGCCGCCCTGCAGTGCACCAGCCCGGACCGCGCGCTCGGCGGCGAGCCGGGCTGCGGGTTCTGCGACGGCTGCCACACGAGCCTGATCGGTACGCATGCCGACGTCGACGTGATCCGCACGGATCTGCTCTCCATCGGCGTCAAGGAGACCCGTGAGCTGGTCCGCCGCGCCCAGCTCTCGCCGGCCGTCGGCCGGTGGCAGGTCATCGTGCTGGAGGATGCCGACCGCCTCACCGAGGGCGCCGGGAATGTCCTGCTGAAGGCGGTGGAGGAGCCCGCGCCCCGTACGGTCTGGCTGCTCTGTGCGCCCTCTCTGGAGGACGTCCTGCCCACGATCCGCTCCCGATGCCGCCATCTCGTCCTGAGCACTCCGTCCATGGAGGCCGTGGCCGACGTCCTGATTCGGCGTGACGGCATCGAGCCCGACGCGGCCCACGCCGCCGCCCGTGCCACCCAGGGACACATCGGCCGGGCCCGCCGCCTCGCCACCGACGAACGGGCCCGGGCCCGCCGTGCCACCGTTCTCAAGATGCCGCTGCGGGTGGACGACATCGGCGGCTGTCTCAAGGCGGCGCAGGAGCTGATCGACGCCGCGACGGAAGACGCCAAGCAGGTCGCCGAGGACGTCGACGTCAAGGAGACCGAGGACATGAAGGCCGCCCTCGGCGCGTCGGCCGGCGGCCGGATGCCGCGTGGCACAGCGGGTGTGATGAAGGAGCTGGCCGACCGTCAGAAGCGCCGCTCCACCCGTACGCAGCGGGACAGCCTCGATCTTGCCCTGACCGATCTGACCGGCTTCTACCGCGACGTACTTGCCCTCCAGCTGGGCTCGCGGGTCGCGCTCGCCAATGGGGACGTACGGGACGCGCTCGACCGGATCGCCCGTGCCTCGACGCCGGAGCGGACGCTGCGCCGGATAGAGGCGATCGTCGCCTGCCGCCAGGCGCTGGACCGCAATGTGGCGCCGCTGCTGGCGGTGGAGTCGATGGCGGTGTCGCTGCGGGCGGGCTGATCCGGCGCTGACTCACCCATACGAGTACGGACAGGCGGCACACGCAATCCGGCGGCTACGCTCCCTGAATGGACACCAGGCGCCTGTTCCGTATCTCCGCCACCGCGTTCGTGGCGGCCGGTCTGATGATCTCCGGCTGCAGCTCAGGCGGTTCGTCGTCCGACGCGTCGGCTTCGGACTCGGTGTCCGCGGATCCGGCCGCCCTGAAGAAGTATTACGGCCAAAAGCTCAGATGGCGCGCGTGCGGAGGCCCTGACTTCCAGTGCGCCACGATGAAGGCCCCGCTCGACTACGCGAAGCCTGACGGGACGGAGATCGAACTGGCCGTCGCCCGCAAGAAGGCCACCGGCCCCGGCAAGCGCCTCGGCTCCCTCCTGGTCAACCCGGGCGGCCCCGGCGGCTCGGCCATCGGCTACCTCCAGGGGTACGCGGCCATCGGTTACCCGGCCCCGGTCCGTGCCCAGTACGACATGGCGGCCATCGACCCGCGCGGTGTGGCCCGCAGCGAGCCCGTCGAGTGCCTCAGCGGCAAGGACATGGACGCCTACACCCAGGTCGACCAGACACCCGACGACCAAGCCGAGACCTCGCGGCTGGCGGCGTCCTTCAAGAAGTTCGCCCAGGGCTGCCAGAAGCGGTCCGGCGCGATCCTCCCGCATGTCTCCACGGTCGACACGGCCCGCGACATGGACATCTTCCGCGCCGTGCTGGGCGACAAGAAGCTGTCGTACGTCGGTGCGTCGTACGGCACCTTCCTCGGCGCCACATACGCCGAGCTGTTCCCCAAGCGCACCGGCCGCCTCGTCCTCGACGGCGCGATGGACCCCTCCCTCCCGGCGCGCGAGCTGAACCGCGACCAGACCGCCGGCTTCGAGACCGCCTTCCAGTCCTTCGCCGCGGACTGCGTCAAGCGCGCCGACTGCCCCCTCGGCACGAAATCCACGGCCGACATCTCCACCCGTATGAAGGCCTTCTTCACGGACCTGGACGCCCAGCCCGTCCCGACCGGCGAGACCCGCCCACTGGGCGAGTCCCTCGCCACGACCGGTGTGATCGCCGCGATGTACGACGAGTCCGCCTGGTCCCAGCTCCGCGAGGCCCTCGCCAGCGCGATGGACGGCGACGGCGCCGGCCTTCTCGCCCTCGCCGACTCGTACTACGAGCGCGAGAGCGACGGCTCGTACGCGAACCTGATGTTCGCCAACTCCGCAGTGAACTGCCTGGACCTCCCGCCCGCCTTCACCACCACCTCCGACGTCACCGCCGCGCTCCCCTCCTTCGAGCAGGCATCCCCGGTCTTCGGCAAGGGCCTCGCCTGGGCCTCCCTGAACTGCGCCTACTGGCCCACCAAGGCCACCGGCTCCCCCCACCGCATCGAAGCGAAGGGCGCGGCCCCGATCGTCGTGGTCGGCACCACTCGCGACCCGGCAACCCCTTACAAATGGGCCCGGTCCCTGGCCGGCCAGCTCTCCACCGGCACGCTCCTCACCTACAACGGCGACGGCCACACGGCCTACGGCCGCGGCAGCGACTGCATCGACACGGCGATCAACACCTACCTCCTCGGCGGCACACCCCCCACCGACGGCAAGAAGTGCTCCTGACCTGCGAGAAACCCCCCACGCCGGGCGTGTACGGAGCACCCCCGGAAACTGTGTAGACTTGGCCGCGCCGCTGATCGCACCATGGTGCACACAGCGCGCCGCCTTAGCTCAGTTGGCCAGAGCAACGCACTCGTAATGCGTAGGTCTCGGGTTCGAATCCCGAAGGCGGCTCAGAGAAACCCCAGGACTCACTCGCCGTGACCTGGGGTTTCTTCTTTTTGTTGGCCTTGGGATTCGGGCTGAACGGACACCAGGGCTTTATGTGTCGCAATGCGTAGGTTGAGGTTGACTGGGTGTTGTCGGAGTGCACTACGCGGCTGTGACCTGCTCTTTTGTAGCGGACGTACGAGTCGGTGGTCGGGGGGCGGGCTTGCTCTTTCGGCTGGGGCGCATGTGGGCGAAGAACTCCCGTACAGGGACGGTGCGTCATAGGGTTGTGGGCAGAAGATGGAGGTCGTGCGTGGTGGAGCGGAAGCCCGACGGGGGGTTCGCGTGCGAACTGGTCCTCAACGGGGATGTACGAGCGGATGCGCCTGCCGCTCTGGGCCGGAAGCTGTTCGAGGACGGGGCCGCGCGGGTTGTGCCGGTCTATGCCGCACGGCCCGCGCCCGGACGGCGCTCGGGCGGTGTGGTCGAGGTGGCCACCCTCATGGTGAGCTCGGCCGGAACCCTGGTCCTGATCATCGACACGATCCGGGGCTGGCTGACCGGGGAACGTAACGCCCCGTCAGGAAGTGGGACGGGCGCGGCAGACGGGACCGGTGGCGTCACTTCGATCACGGTGATCATGGGGGACGACCAGGTGGAGATCATCCAGCCCTCCACCGCCGCCGAGGAACGGCTCGTCGAGGCGTTCGTCCGGCGGCACAGTCCGCCGTCATGAGCGAGGCGGCCACGCTGAATGTCCGGGTCACCGCACAAGGCATGACCGTTCGCTATGAATACGATCTGCGGATCGGCAGCACCGTCGGCGACAGTCCTCCGCTCGAAATGGAGTACACGGTCGAGGTCGACCCGGGACTGGTGAAGGGCTGCCGCACCCGGATCGACGAGGCCCTGACGAAGGCGGCCGCCGGGGAATCGGGCCCGGAACCCGGCCTGGTCAAGGAGCTGGCCAAGTGGGGCAAGCTGCTCTACGAGCAGCTGTTCCCGCGTGTACAGGGCAATGTGGCCGAGCTGGTGACCCGGCTGCGCGCGTCGGCCGGCCCCATCCTGGTGCGTACGAACGAGCAGGAGGTCCCGTGGGAACTGCTGCACGACGGTGGGGACTTCCTCGGCCTCAAGCATGACCTCGGGCGCCGGTTGATGGGCAAGCGCCCCGTCGTCGGTGGGCGCAGCATCAGCCGGGTCGGCCGCGCGCTGATCGTGGGCGACACCCTCGGTGACCTTGCCTCCGCACGCGAGGAGGTGGCCAAGGTCGCGGCGTGGCTGCGCGGCCGTGGCATCGAGTGCACGGTGCTGCTGGGGCAGGAGGCCACCCTGCTCGATGTCGTCACGGAACTGGCCTCGGAGGAGACGCCGTACGATCTCTTCCACTTCTGCGGTCATGTGGCGACCGGCTCCGGCACGACCGGGCTGATGATGCACGGCCGTCAACTGCTCGGCGAGGTCGTCCTGCAGGCCCTCTCGTCGCGTGGCGCGCCGCCGGTGGCCTTCATCAACGGCTGTGCCTCCGCCGGTGGGGGCGAAGTGGCCAACATGTGCATGTCCTTCATGGTGCTGGGCGCGAAGACCGTCGTCGGTACCCGCACCGATGTGGCCGATGAGGGCGCCTGGCAGTTCGCCGCCGAGTTCTACGGACGGCTGCTCGCGGGCGAGCCGGCCGGCGCCGCGGTCCGGGCGGCCCGCACCGCGCTCCGTGAACGGCCGGACGCCGCCTGGGCGTCCTTCATCCTGTACGGCGACCCGGCCGCGGGCATCACCAAGGACGCGACAACGGGGCACCCCCAGCCGCCTGAACCGCCCGACGACGACCTGACGATCGCTCTCGCCCCCGACGCTCAGAAGCTGATGCGGCGGGTGCGCGCATCCGCCGCCGACCGGGGCGGGGTCGCGTCGGTCGATCTGCTGCAAGGGCTGCTCGGCGAGGCGGACATCCGGCAGCGGATCGAGGAGAGCATCGGGGCGGACGCCATGGAAGCTCTCGACCAGGTGATTCACCAGGTCCTCAGCGGCAGCCCCGGCACGGACGGTGGCTCCGGTACGGACGGCGGCGGTTCCGGCACTGGTACGGCGCGCGCCAGCGTCCTGTCCGACACCGTCAACCGCGTGTTCGCGGACGCGGCCGCCCGCGCCGCCGCGGACGGCAGGAACACCATCACCACGGCCGACATCACTGCGGCCTTCGTCGCCGTGGGCGGCGGCGTCTCCGCCCGGCTGCTGGAACTGTGCGGGGTTCCGCTGGCCCGGCTGCTGCCGGACACCGGGACGGACGCCTCTGACCAGGACGCCTCGGACCAGGACATCACGGCCTCGGACACCGTGGCCCCGGACACCGCGGCGCTGAACGGCGACGAGCGGCTGTCGATGGACGACCTGAGCCGCAGCGCCGTAGGCATCGTGCGGCTCGCGAATCTGCTGGCCGAAACGCGCGGCGAGGTCATCGGCACCTACACGCTCCTGCTCGCCTTCGGCGCGATCGGCAGCGAAGTGCTGCGCCGCGGCATGTACGAGCAGGGGGCGGCCGGGGAGCGCGCCTTCCAGCGGCTCTCCGGGATGCTCACCCCCCGGCGCCGTGACCTGTCCCCCCGTGTCCATGACGTACTGGACCAGGCCCGTCTGCGCACCGCGGCCGGGCGCACCTCGTCCGGTCGCGTCGGCGAGACCGCGATCCTCCTCGCCCTGCTCGAGGACGAGGAGTCGTCGGGGCGCGAGCTGATGCGGAAGCTCGGGGTCGACCCCGAACTGCTCATCAGGGCCCTGGGCCGGGCTCGCTGACCTCACCGGGCTCGCTGACCTCGCTGACCTCGCCGGGCTCGCTGGTCCCACCCGGTTCGGCGAGCCCTGCCTGTTCCGCGAGCTCTGTGAGTTCCGCGAGCCCCCGGGCCGCCTTCGGGTCGCCCGGTCTGCGATCCAGCACCTCCGTCCACTGCCGGTGTGCCTCGTCGCGGTCACCGAGCCGGAAGCCGGCCAGGGCCAGCGCGTTGCGCGCCTCGGTGTCGCCCGGGCACCAGTGCACCACTGCGGCGAAGCAGTCCCGTGCGGTGGCGAGGCGGCCCTCGCGCGCAGCGGCAAGCCCCTGGTTGAACAGGTGCGCCGGGTAGGTGTGCAGCCGCGCATAGCCGGACAGGGGCGTCCGGCAGCCCGCGCAGACCTCCGTCCCGTACGCGTTCTCCTTGCGGCACAGGGCCACCGGGCAGCGGACGGGCATCGTCGCGGCCGTCATTTGACAGCCACGGGGATGCCGGGGCCGTCCGAGTCGTCGGGCGAACCCATCAGGATGTTCTTCAGCCGGATCAGACGCTGGCGTTCCTGCCCCGCCTCCTGCTGGACCCGGTGCGGGTCCTGGGCGATGAGGACCTGCAGGCCGGCGAGCCGCTGCCCGATGTCCTCCACCTCCTGGCGGTGTTCGGCCGTGGCGGTGCGGGATGCCTGGACCTGCGTACGTACCTGGCTCAGCATCTCCTGGGCGCTCTGCAGCCGGGATACGGCCATCTCGGTCTCGTCGACCGGCCCCTGGTCCTTCTGATGCTGCCGGTACGCCAGGGTCCTGAGGTGGTCGAAGATGTGCTGCAGCTGGGTGATGACCTCCGCGTACGAGCGCTGATCACCGGCGCTCAGGGTCCGTTCGCCCTGGTCCCGCTGGACTTCGATGGCCTGGGCGATCTCCCGTTCGTCGTGCGGGGCTTCGGCCTCGGCGCTGAACGTGGCCACGTACCGGTTGAGCTCCACGCAGTCCTTGACGAGCTTCTCGAAGTCCGCCCTGGGCGGCTGCAGATCCCCCGGCTGGTGCTGGCCGACGGAGTCGACGATCGCCTGCATCTGCTCGAACTCGTGGCTCGCGACTGCTTTCTCGCCCCGTTCGAGCGCCTCGGTGAAGGCCCCCTGCGCCATCTCCATCCTGGTCGTCTTCACGTTCCGCTCGCCCACCGGCAGGAACTCGACGCCCTGCTCGAAGCGGCGCATCAGCTCGGCCACCTGTGCCTCGCCCGGCAGTTCGGCCTCCGGCGGCACCTCGACGAGTGCCTCGAACGGATGGTCTCCGATGGAGCCGCGCACCGTGATGAGCGCGTGTACGTCCATCTCCACATCGAGGTCGATGACCGTGCCCCTGGGGGTGGAGGACGGCACCGGCACCTTGATGACCTGGATCTGGCGGGCCTGCTGGTACAGCCGGAACTCCACGGTGGCGGTGTCACCGGGGTGGCTGAAGTCGTAGCGCTCCTTGAACGGCAGCGGCCGCAGCGCGGGGATCAGCACGTCGCGCTGCGTCCGCCCCTCGCGGTTCACCTCCAGCAGGATCGGCTTGGCGTTGATGGACGCGCTGGTCGTACTGCGCCCCGGCCTGTCCGCGGCGGCACGGTCGTGGACGACCGTGCGTCCTACGGTCGCCAGCAACTCCCCGTCGGCGTCGAACACCTCGACGGTGAGCAGGCTCTGCGCGTCCGGCTGTACGGGAATGCGGGTGAACGCGAAGCTGCCGCCCGGCTTGAGCTGCGCCTCGTCCTCGTACTCCTCCGTACTGAGCCGCACCGAGCCGCCGGCGAGATCGAGGTCGGGGTCGAGCGCCTCGACCGTCCCGCCGACCACCGTACGGTCCGAGGCCGTGACCACGGTGCCGCGGAAGCCCACCCGGACCGTCCGCTCCTCGTTGAAGATGTCCAGGCCGCCCACCGCCGACGCACGCACGGCGGCGCCCAGCGCGACGACCGTGTCCACCTGCTCGTACACCGGTTCGGTGCACTTGGCGCGCGGCGAGCCGGGGTCGGGGGAGCCGAGGGCGGGCGAGCAGAACCGGCTCTTCACCATCTCCTGGACCAGCGGCAGGTGGGTGGACCCGCCGGCCAGGATGATCTGGTCCACATCGGCCAGGGTGACCCCGGCCTCCGCGGTCGCCTGTTCGAGCGCCTCGTCGCAGTACTGGAAGGTACGCTCCAGAATGGGCCGGGCGATCTTCTCCAGCTGCGCGCGTTCCATCACGGTGTCGATGACGACCCGCTGCCCGTCCTTGTCGGTCAGCCCTCCGGAGTCCCGGAGCATGAACTCCGTACGGTCCGACAGCCCCTTCTTCACCGACTCCGCGAGGGACTTCAGGCGCCGGAAGCGCAGCCGGTCCTCCGCGTCGTTCTCCAGGTCCAGGTCCATCGCCCAGTCGTCGTCCTGGATCAGCTGCTGGAGATTGCGGGCGAGCGCGGTGTCGATGTCGTCACCGCCGAGCATGGTGTTGCCGCTGATCCCGAGCACCTTGAAGTCGGCCGCCTTGCAGCGCACCACGCTCACGTCGAAGGTGCCGCCGCCGAGGTCGTAGACCAGGAAGGTGCCGTCCCGGGTGCCGGTCCGCCAGCAGTAGTAGCTCGCGGCGGCCGTCGGCTCGTGCAGCAGGTCCACCACTCGCAGGCCGGCGCTCTCCGCAGCCTTGCGGGTGGCGTCGATCTGCGGCTGGTCGAAGTACGCGGGTACGGTGACGACAGCGCGGTCGACCACCCAGCGCACGTCCGGGGTGTCGAACTCCGCCACGCTCTGCTCGATCTGCCGCTTCATCTCCCGCAGGATCTCGGCCGAGATCTCGACGGGGGTGCGCTCCTCGCCCGCCAGGGTCACCGTCCTGCGTGATCCCATGAGGCGTTTGACGGAGGTGATCGGCTCCGGCTCGCTGCCCACCCTCGCGAACGCCTTGCGCCCGACGACCAGTTCGCCGTTGCGCGGGTTGCGCCACACGCAGCTCGGCGTCGTGCGGGCGTTCATGCCGTCCTGGTGGATCACGATGTCGGTGTCCGTCGGGTTCATCACCGCCACCGCGCTGTTGGTGGTCCCCAGGTCGATCCCGACGGCCTTGCTCACGTACTGCGTCATGCGTTGTCCTCCGGTCCGGCGCTCGACGGGGCGCCCATGATCACTTGTCCCAGCCGTACGACCGTGCCGCCGTCGAGCACGATCGGCTCCACGGTCTCCGTGACCACCTCGGCGGTGAACTCGGGCCCGTAACGCCACCCGGTGATGTCGACGACGTCCGCGACCGATTCGTAGGGCTTGCCGGTGGGGTCCTGCGTGGTGATGTCCATCGCGTGCAGCGGTTCGAGGACCTGTTTTCTGGCCACCTGCAGACGGCGGCTCAGCGACTTGGCGCCCGCCGCCTCCAGCGGACCGGCCGCCTCCCGCAGCAGGCCGTCCAACCGCGCGACGTGGACGGCCAGTTCGGTGAGGACCTTGCGCGCGGCCGCCGTCTCCTTCTGCACTCTGTTGCTCTCGTCCTGGAGGTCGGACCAGTACCGCTGGAGCAGGGCGGCCATCTCACGGCCCGGGCTGACGGGGTCCGGCTGCTCCGGCCCGCCCAGCCCTTCCGGCACCGGGCGCTCCTCGAACTCGTCCCAGTCGGTCCCGGTCCCGGTCCCGGTCCCGGTCACGCTCGGGCGGAACTCAGCCGAAGAGGACATCACGCACCTCCAGCGGCGGCCGCTCCAGGCGCAGCGGCACCGGCGCGTTGTCCAGGGCGGGGCGGACGTCGACGGTGGGCGGCGTCAGCATCCCGTCCAGCAGCAGCCGGGCCACGGCGGCGAGGTCGAAGTCCGACGCCCGTGGCGCCTCCGGCCGCCCGGACGGCCCGTCGAACGTGTCGGGACGGCGTCCGTACTGCCTGGCGAAGTCCTCCCACCGCTCGCCGCGGTACTCCGCGCCCGGCGCCTCCAGCAGGACGTGCAACTCCCGCCTCTCCGGGCGGCCCATCAACTCGTCCTTGGCCCATTCGGCGAGCGCGCCCGCGTCCTGGGTTCCGATCACGGCGAGTTCCTGGAAGCGCTCGGCCACGTCCTCGTCGCTCGCCGACACGGGAAGCCCGAGGATATGGAAGGGATTTGGCTTCATCAGTCTCCGTTCACTGTTTGTAGCGTAAGAGGTTGTAGAGCGAGAGGGCCGTATCGTTGGAGGGATTGAGAGTCATGGCCCGTTTCAACAACGAAAGGGCCTCGGGCAGCTTTTCGGGGCTGTTGTGACTCATGGCCTGGTAGGTCAGGGCCACCGAACGGTCCGCGTCGTTGCCGGCCGATTCGTACGCCTCCCTCGCCGCGGTCAGCGCGCGGGGATAGTCCTTCGCCTCCAGCGCGGCGACGACACGGTCCAGTTGGGCGCCGTACCTGGTCTGGGCGAGCAGTTGGGCGGCGTTGACGTTGCCGGGATCCCACTTCTGCGCCGCCTCGTACAAGACGACGGCGGCGCGGTTGTCCTGCGCGACGAACAGTCCGCGGTCCACGAAATGCTCGCCGAGCGCGCGGTTGCCCGGGAGATGTCCCTTGCCCGGAGTGCAGAGCGGGACGAGCGCGTCGGCGAATGTGCGCGCTCTTCCGACCACTTTCCGCAGTTCCTCGGTCCTGCGCATTTGGTAAAGGCAGGACTGCAGCCCGTTGTACCAGTCGAGTCCGGTCTGCAGAAGGCGGGGCAGCGGAATATCGAGACCGATCAGCGGTTCCAGCTTGCGAATGCCGGATTCGTAGTCCTTGTCGATTCCCTCGGCCAGTTTCGCGATGGCGGCCGGGTCCTTGACCGCCTTCTCGGCGGTCTCGATGACCTCGGCGCACCACGCGTCGGTGACCGAACCGGCCAGAGCGGAGATCTCGGCCCAGCGTCGCGCGTCGGCCGGGGGAGACCACGGGATGCCGAAGTCCCGCAGGAGGCCGCGGACGGCGGACTCCCCTTTACGGGCCGCCTCCAGCACCAGCAGGTGCAGCCGGGCGGTGTCCCGCTCCCCTGCCTGGAGGGCCTCGGCGCCGAGCTTGCGGTGCATGCCGAACAGTTCCCGGCAGACGGTGTCGCGCAGCCGCGTCTCCGCTTCGGGCCCGGCGGGCACCTCGCCGTGCTGCTCCCAGAATCCCCCTGAGGCCAGCAGCAGGGTCCACAGCACGGTCGCGCGGGCGAGGTGCCCGCCCGCCCGCGCGGTGGGCGCGGGCCCGCTGAGCGCCATGCTTCGGTACAGCAGGGCGAGGGTGTGGTGGAGCCGTACGTCGTACTCCAGGGTCTTCAGGCAGTCCGCCCAGCTCCGCTCGACCCTGCCGGCCTTGTCGGCCCGCAGGACGCGGAACAGCCCCCGGTCGGCCATGATGGCCGCCTCCAGGGCCGCGTAACGGCCGGGCCGCTCCCAGGGGACCTGCTCCTGCTCGGCGCCGGGGAAGAGCTGGTCCAGCAGGCGGCTGACGTAGACGTCGAGTTCCAGGCCGCGCGCGAGCGATTCGGCTCTGCCACGGGACGGGACGCGTTTCAGCGCGGGCCCCGCCGCCGGTTGCAGGTCGGCGGCCTGGCGCAGCAGCTTCGCGCCCCGCAGCGGATCCTCCGCGTGACGGGCGGTCACGGCCTTGTAGTAGAGCAACCGGGCGTACTGCGCACGGACGGCGCCGGAGTCGCGCCCCTCCTGGTCCGCCGCGTAGTACGCGAGCATCCACTGCTCTTCCGCCAGCTCGTAGTCACCGACGGCGGTCGCGCAGCCTGCCAGGATCGCCGGGTCGAATCCGGGCGCACCGTCGTCGGTCAGCCGCCTGATGACGACGGCCAGCGGGTGGGCTTCGCCGGGACGGCGTTTGGCGCCACCGGAGTTGGCGGACCTGCCGTTGCTGCCGGGCTTGCCGCCGCCGCGCGCGAGAAGCGCGGGGAGCAGCCGGGCGATGTCGGTGACGGCGGCCAGATCGCAGTCGGCCGCCGCTGCGGAGAGCAGCTCCAGGCACCGCCGCGGATCGCTCTCGACGAGCCCCGCCGCATGGACGACCCGGACCAGCGCGGCCTGCTCCCCGGTCCCATCGGGCACAGGCACTCCGGGCGGGCGGCCGTCCAGGACGTCGGCGAGCACGGCGCACACGGCGCTGTCCGCCGGGGCGGCCCTCAACTGCCGTACGGCGGCGACCCGGTCGCCCCGCGAGAGGTGACGCACGGCGGCGGCCAGCGCCGGCACCGGCTGTATGACGCCGGACGGCCGCGCTGCCTGGAGCGGTGGGCGTCCGACGGCCGGCAGTGCCATCGCCGCAGCCGTGACTCGACCGGCCAGCGCGTGCACCTCCGGCAAGGCGTGCCGGTCCGCGAGACCGCGCACCAGCCGGGCGAGGGCGTCCCGGCGGTAAGGGTCCTTGCTGAGCATGCCCGCACGGGCGAGCGCGGCGGCCAGGCCGGTCACGGCGTGCGGGGGCGGCTCGTCGGCTTCCTCGACCAGGGCGGCCAGCCGGCCGCAGAGCTCCGGGTCGGCGGCTTCCGGATCCTCGGCCAGCAGTACGAGTCCCAAGACCCATTCCGCCCAGGGGTGCTCCCGTACGGAGGGCGACAGCCCGGCCGGCCCGTTGCCCGGCCCGGGGGCGGTCCCGTGGGCGACCGTCTTGGCGGCCCGCAGCAGTACAGAGGCGTCCGGGGGTACGGCGCCCGGCCCGGCAGCGACGGCTCTGTGGAGATCCCTGGCCGCCCGCCGTGCGTGGTACGGGGCGTCCTCGGGATCCAAGGTCGCGCCCTCCCCGGCCAGTTGGTGCAGCCAGACCGCGCCGAGTACGTACGGCACCTGCGGCAGTTCACAGGCCGCCAGCCGCTCCAGCCGGTCCTCGATCGCCTCGTCCGACCCGCCCCCGGCTGCCTCGGCCCATACGCTCAGCACCTCTGCCTTCGCGCCGCTCCGCCCGGCGAGCAGCCGGTGCGCCCTGGCCGGACGGCGCCTCTCCAGGTGGTGCGCGGCCAGCACCAGCGCCGCCCGCTCGTGCCCGAGCGCCAGGGCCGCCCCGAGCAGTCGCCGCCCCTCCTCCGGCTCCTCGCGCAGCGCCAGCAGCCCGGACCACAACAACCGGTCGGCCCGCGGCAGCCGCCGGTACAGCGGCTCCCTCAGCAGCGCCGCCATCTCTGCCGCGCTCGCCCGGCCGTACGCTTCGCCCAGCGCCGTACGCAACCCCTCCAGGCACTCCGGTGCGCCGCCGCCTGCCACCGGCAGGCCGGGCGGGGGCCGGTCCGCGGCGCCGGGCGGCCGCCTGCCCGCAGCCAGGTCACGGCGGACCTGCGCGATCCGCTCGTAGCCGGGCGGGGGCGCCGCTGCCGCGTGTTCCGCGTCGGTGCCGGGCACCGCGTCCGGCTCGGCGTCCAGCAGGAGGCAGGCGAGCGCCCAGTCGTCCGAGTGCCGGGTCATCGTGCCGATGCGCAGCCGGAGTTTGGTGCGGCTGCCGCACAGAAGCTGCGACCAGGCGGCGTGGTAACGCCACTGCGGGAAGGAGGAGTCGCTCTTCGCCAGGGGTACGAGGAGGTCGCGGGCCCGCGCGGCGTCACCGTCCAGGAGGTGCAGGCGGCCGCGGGCGTAGGCGGACCAGAGGCCCGCCTCGCGGGTCAGGTCGACCGCGGTCAGCCGGTGGGCGGCCGGGGGAGGTGTGTCGGTGTCGGAGTCGAACCAGGCCAGTACCCTGCCGAGTTCGCCCATCGCGGCGACGTCGGCCGCTGCTTCATGGGCCGCGTCGAACGCCCACTCGGGGATGCTCGAGGCCTGACCGGCCCGTACATACGTGGCCAGGAACCCGAGGAGTGCGGTCCCGTCACGGGGGTCCGCCGTGCAGGCCGCACGGAAGCGGTCCCGGGCCGTGTCGAGTTCCGCGGTGACCGACAACCGGTAGAGCCCGGCCGCGCGGTCCGCTCCCGGGAGCCCGGTCGCCGCCAGCTTGTCCGCCGCACGCAGCTGTGCCGGGTCCGAGGAGAAGTCCACCCGCAGCACATCGGCGGCCAGCGCGACGACCGCCGGGGGCCGTGGCCCGGGCCTGCCCAGAAGGTCCGCATAGATGGTCAGCAGGGCGTCGTCCCGCTGGCCGGACCGGGCCAGGTCGTCCGCCAGTGCGGCCCTGACCGGATCCTGCTCCGGCACCTTCCAGTACAGCCGGGTCAGCAGCTCGTTGGCCTGCTGCCCCTCGCCTCGCCCGAGGCGCGCCTTGACCAGCGGCCGGACCGCCTGATCGAGAGGGATGTCACCGGTCTCCGCGACACGCAGGCCGATCCTCTCCAGCGCTTCGAAATCGGCGTCGGTGAGCAGCGGCCGGAACGGCCGGCCGACCACGGACCGTAAGAAGTCGGTCCATATCGGAGCGGTCGTCTCGGGGCGCTTCTCCATCCGCGCGCAGACCTCGCGCAGCCGCGCCAGGCCGCTCTGCGGGTCAGGGTCTTCGACGGCCGCGATCCACTGCCTGCGCAGCCGCCCCGAGGAGGTGAGGAGGTCGCCGATGGATGAGGGCGGACTCATACCGCGGTGCTCACCCCCTGTCCCTCTCGCGGCGCAGGAGATCTTCGAAGTGGGTTGCCTGGAAGGCGTTCCCGGCCCGCCGGTAGGCGTCGGCCGCACGCGACAGCAGGGCGCAACGCTCCTTCCGGGTCCGCAGGAGGGCGCTGTTGCGCACCAGCTGCCAGGCCTCGGCGAGGCACCGCGCCGAGGTGGCCGGGTCGCCCTGCGCGTCGAGCAGGCGGGCGAGTTCGTTCAGCAGCGCCAGCCGGTCGGCGGCCGGGAGATCCCCCGAGCCGGAGTCCAGGCACTTTCGCAGGGTGTGGCACGCGCCGGCCGGATCGCCGGCGGCGGCCTGCTTGCGGGCCTGCTCCAGCGCGCGTTCGCCGGGCGGCGGGCGGTGGGCCCCGCTCTCGGCCCCGGCCAGCGCGTCCAGCAGTTCCGCCGCGCTGCGGAAGCGCCTCGCGGGCTCGAACTCCAGGCAGCGCAGGACGACGGCATCGGTCTCTCGCGTCACCGTGTTGTTCAGCCGTGACGGCGGGGCGGCCGCGCGGCCCTCCTTCTTCTGCTGGTACAGCCAGTCGCCGTGCAGCGTGTCGGGCAGGCCGGGCGGCGGTATGAGGTGCGCGAAGGGAAGCCGCCCGGTCAGCCCCTCGTACATCAGCACCCCCAGCGAGTACAGATCGGAGGCGGGCATGCTCTGGCCCTGGGAGGTCTCGGGGGCCATGTACGTCAGCGTGCCGGCGACTCCGGGTACGGTCCCGGACGCCAGCAGCCTGGCGGCGAGGCCGAAGTCGATCAGCCGTACGGTCAGGTCCGAGCCCAGCAGGACGTTGTCCGGCTTGAGGTCCCGGTGCAGCAACGGCTGGTCCAGGGCGTGCAGTCCGCGCAGCGCCACGCAGATCTGCCGCGCCCAGCCGAACAGCAGCTTGGCGGGGACCGTCTTCAAGGTCTCGAACTGGGCGGCGAGCGTGGTGCCCTGTACGTACTCCATCACCAGGAAGGCCCGGCCGCCGGCGTCCTGGGCCAGCCCGCCGTCGTACACATGGACGAGGTGGCGGCGTGCCTCGGCGTCGGTCATCCCGTCCATCGCCTCGGCCAGCCGCAGGATGTCGGCGAACCGCTCCTGGGCGTCCGCCTCGGTCATCCCCGTCTCCTTGGAGATCTTGCAGGCGACCCGCCGGACGGGGCGGCCGAGGATGCGCTGCTCGCTGAGGAAGACCGCGCCGAAGGCACCGCCACCGATCCACTTGGTGAGCAGATAGCGGTCGTTGATCACCCGGCCCTCGAACGCCCGCAGGTCGGTCCCGGCTCCGTCGTCACTCATGGCCCGGTCCTGCCTCCTCTGCCGTCTTCGTGTCAGGAGCGGGGCGGAAGCGGACGTCCGTCCGGGGTTCGCCGGGCCCGACGCGGTGGAAGTTGAGTTCGATGCGGGCGCACTTCCGGAACTCCTCCTCCCGGCGCTCCTGTTCGAGAAGGATGGGATTCTCGATCAGGTCCGACAGGATTTTCGCGATGATGCGACCGCCCTCTTTGCCGCCCGACTTCTCGTTCAGCAGATGTCCGCGCCCGGCGGCGTAATGGATCAGCGCCTCGGGGACGATCAGCTCCTTTTCCCTTTTGTCCAGCCAGAATTCGCACTGCCGGTCGACCAGCTTTCGGCAGATTCCGGTCATCGCGTCCAGATCCAGCGGGCGGAACACGATGATCCGGCGGATGCGCGCCACGAACTCGGGAGAGAAGACAGGCCCGCTCCGCGCACGGTTCCCGATCTGGAGCAATTCCTCTTTCACCCGGGCGACGATCGCCTCGTCGGACCGGCCCTCCCGGGTCATCCGGGAAATGATCTCCTGGCCCGCGTTGCTGGTGAGGATGAATATCGCCCGGTCGCCGTGGGCCTTGACGCCACGCTGGTCGACGATCCAGCCCTCGTCGAAGAGGTTGAGGAAGGGCCGCCAGACCTCGGGGTGTGCCTTTTCCGCCTCGTCGAGCAGGAAGACGCAGTACGGGTCCGCGTTCAGCTCGTTGATGAGGCGGCCGCCGCGCTCGAAGCCGATGTATCCCGGCGGCGAGCCGATGATGCCCGACACGCTGTGCGCCTCGGAGAAGTTCTCCATGGGGTAGGTCTGCAGGCGTTTGGAGGAGGAGTAGAAACCCGCGACGGTCTTCGCCAGCTCGGTCTTGCCCGTCCCGGTCAGCCCGGCGAAGAGCATCACCGAGGCGGGGCCGCCGCTCGCCCCGGACAGGCCCGACTTGATGCGGCGCAGCTCGCTCGCGACGACCTCGACCGCGTCCCGCTGACCGAAGACGGAGCCGCCCAGGGCCTGTTCGTAGTCGGTCCGCTCGCCGCCCGTGCCGGCGATCTGCGCGGCGGGCACGCCCGACACCTCGGCGATGACCCGCACCACGTCCTCGGTACTCACGACGGCTCGGGCGTCGCCGAGCTGCGTACGGCGGTAGTCCAGGTCCTCGCAGGCCCGGCGGAGCACCTTGACGGCGGCGAGCGGCAGCCGCTGGTTGAGGATGTAGTCCCCGGACATCACGACCGCCCGGTCGACGGCCCGGTCGTCGACCTCGGTACTGAACTCCGCTTCCAGCGCGTCCGCCGCCTGACGGACCATGTCCCGCGCGGAGGCGCGGTCCGGCTCGGTCATCTCGATACGGGTGGTGAGTTCGCGCAGGGCATGGTCGGCGGCCAGCAGGTCGTCGTACTCCTGGTCGGACAGCACCCCGATGAGGTGGATCCGGCGCTCCTTCAGCGCGCTGCGCAGGGCCTGTACGTGGTCGGTGCCCCGGGGGCCGCGGAGCATGGCTCCGAGCCCGTCCAGGCACACGATGAGATCGGTACGCCCGGCGACATGGCCGACGATCCTGGCGAGTTTGGCACCGCTCTCGGAGTCCGGTACGTCACGGCAGTCGACGCGCAGCAGGCGCTTGCGGCGCAGGAAGGGCAGCTCTCCAGCCGCGGCGCGCCTGGCCAGTTCACGCACCAGGCTGGTGGTGCCGACCCCGGCGGGCCCGGTGATCAGCACATGGTTGTCGGTCGTACGGTGCAGGGCCCGGCCCAGGGCGTCGAAGTAGCGCTCCAGGTGCCGGGCGGGTGCGATCCCCTGGGTACGCGCCAGCCAGGTGAGGTCCTCGGCGGGCGGTGATTCCGGTGGTAACCGGAAGGAGACCTCGCGCGGTCCCGCGGTGCGCGCCTCTCTGACGGCCTGGGCGAGCAGCTCACGCATGCGGGCGAGGTCCACCCGGAGCGGCTCCGCCTGGAACACCGACGCCAGCCTCGGCGGTGGATCCTCCAGCAGGGCATCGAGCAGATGCGGGGTGTCGACCAGCTCGGCACCCCAGACCACGGCGGCCCGCTGGGCCCGCTGGAGCAGGGCGAGCAGCGGCTCTCCCAGGCCGTCACGGTGCAGCGGCGGCGCGTCCTTTCCGTGCGGCGACAGCCGGAAAGCGCCGCTCAGCATCTCCGCGACCTTCGCCAGACCCAGCTGCGGCGGGATCTGGAGCCGGACGAGCCGCTCGGTCAGCCCTTCCGTCTCGCCGAGCAGGGCGAGGAAACAGTGCGGTGGCAGCAGGCGGTCGTACCCCAGCTCACCCGCGCGCCCCGCCGCCTGCTCCAGAACCGCCCAGGCGTCCGCCGAGAACTCCTCGGAGCGCAGCCGACCGGTGTCGTCCAGCAGGGCGGGCGGCGGCTCGGTGCTGACGCGCACCTGGTCCCGCAGGGTCCGCGCGGCGGCCGCCGTGTCGAGAATCCGCAGGAACTGCCGGTCACCGGGGTCGGGATGGTCCAGGACACAGGCGACGAGCAGTTCGAGGCAGACCGGGCGCAGCCGGTCCTGGTCCTGGGCGAACTCCGCGGCGAAGCGGTCGAGGGCGGCCAGCGTCTCCGCTGTGAAGCGCTCACGCCTTCCGTCGAAATCGAAATACTGCCCGTCCTGGCTCCCCGGGTTGTACACCGCGATGGTTTCCAGCAGATGCCGCGGCTGGGCACCTTCGGCGAGCGTGAGCGCGAGTACCGACAGAACTCCCTGGTCACCGGAGTCGATTGCGGTGTAAAGGATGTCACTCGGACGGACCGTCCCCGAGCAGCGCTGGGTTGCCGCCGAGAGAATATCGATCGCGCGTTCGTCCAGAAGTGTGTGCGGAGTGAAGATCCCCTCCGAAAACAATGACAAAACGACGGCACCCCCGTACCCGTTCCCGGCACGCCATGTTCGCGGAGAATGCCGGAGCCGCCGGTGGTTGCCCCGTCGCATTCATAGTTTGGCACGGGTACGGCAATGTCCGCCGCTCATGGGCCACATCATCCGCCCGACTTCCCCGCCCGGAGATCAAGGTCGAAAACCGAGGCCCCCGGTACTTCGGCGACGCGCCGGACCTGGTCGGAGGGTGTGATCGGGAAGAATTGGCCGCCATGCGGAAGAACAGATCCAAGGCGCTCACGCTGGCGGGCATCCTGCTGATCACCAACGTCGTCCTGGTGACGGTGCTGATCAGTAGCCACGCCTCGTCCGAGGGGGATGCCTCGGTGGGCAGGGCCGTGCCGAAAGGTGCGACCGCCGAGCTTCCCGCGCTCACGGGTGGCGCCGTCCTGTCGGCGAACCGGTGGCCGGACGCGTGCTCGCTTGTGAGCCGGGAGGAGATCGAGGCGATCTTCCCCGGCGCCAAGGACATCACCGAGGAGCGCCGCCGGATCTACACCCCTTCGATCAAGGAGTTCGGCGCGGACTCCTCGTGGCGGGAGAGCGACAGATCCGAGGCCGGCCAGTGCCTCTACAGCATGCGGCTGCCGGGCGAGAAGAACCCCGCCACCCAGTTCTGGTTGCGCATCGAGGCCGTGGCCGATCCTGAGCTGATCGC
The DNA here is from genome assembly GCF_055582185.1 of Streptomyces sp. NPDC042201. Classification (NCBI taxonomy): domain Bacteria; kingdom Bacillati; phylum Actinomycetota; class Actinomycetes; order Kitasatosporales; family Streptomycetaceae; genus Streptomyces; species Streptomyces sp. NPDC042201. The sequence goes on from NZ_JBVJDS010000001.1 coordinate 820,879, forward strand.
CCGTTACTACGAGCGCTTCGCATCGGGTGGCGACCCCAGGAAGGGGGCGATGGGAGCGGATCGGTGTGTTGTCGCCGGGACGGCCGAGGGGAGCTGGATCTGCCACAAGGGGCCGCTGTTGTTCACCGTGGGCGGGCAGACCACCGTGGCGTTCGACGGTGAGGAGGCGCCGGCCCCGTGGACCTGGCGGGACAACGTGCTCCCCGAGTTCGTCAGGACCATCGCCTCGAAGATCAAATAAAGCCGACTGAAACATTTCCGCCCGCCCAGCGCGTCAGTGGGGTGTAGGGGTGAGGAGCCGGCGGGCGGGGCGGACGGGGAAACCATGGCGCGCATGGGTCTGATGGGGCGTACGGGCAGGGAGGGGTCGCGAGCATCCAGAGCGGATGACTTCAGGGAGTTCGCGGTTGGCCGTACGAACCATCTCTTCCGCTCCGCTTGCCTGCTGACCAGCGGCGATATCCATCTCGCCGAGGACCTGGTGCAGGAGACGCTCGGCCGGATGTACGCGCTGTGGGGACGCGTCTCCCGGATCGGGAACCCCGCGGGGTACGCCCAGACCGTGCTGGTCCGCACCTTTCTCACCCATCAGCGGCGGCGCTCCGCCACCGAACGGCCCCTCGGGGAACTTCCCGATTCGGCCCCGTACTCGGGCGACGATCCCGCCCTGCGCATCGCGCTTCTCGATGCGCTCGGGCAGCTGGCGCCCAAGGACCGGGCGGTGGTGGTGCTGCGGTACTGGGAGGACCGCAGCATCGAGGAGACCGCCGATGCGATGAACGTCAGTTCCGCCGCCGTACGTACCAGGTCGGTGCGGGCGCTCGCGAAGCTGCGCGCGCAACTGGGGGGCCAGTTCGCCGAGTTCGCCGGCCGCTGAAGCCTGGGCTGAGGTCGTGCGTCGAGGTCGTGCGCTGAGGCCGCGAGGCGGAGCCATCAGATCAATTCTGTCCGATAAATGATCAGAAAGTGAGGTAAACATGCTCCTGGACAAGCCAGGCGAAGAGCCCTTCGAGGACGAACTCGGCGAGGTGCTGCGCCGCACCGGGGACCTCTTCGAACCCATGGACCGGGGCGAACTGGTGGACGGCGCAGTGGCGCGCGGCCGCCGTCGGCTGGCCCGGCGGCGTGCCGCAGCGGTGACGGGGAGCGTGCTCGCCCTGGCCGCCGTGGGGATCGGCGGTGCGTACGGCGGCGGACTGCTGGGTGCTTCGGGCGACGGCGAATCGTCGGTGGCCGCGCCCACGCGGTCGGTCACCGGTGGCGCGGACGGCGTCGTCACGGACAAGGACATGATCGGGATTCTGGAGCGGTTGGTCCCCGTCGGAGAGCTGATCGACACTCAGGCACGCGGAACCCATGAACGGGGCGGCCCGAGCGTGTCGGGGGTCATCGACGACGGGATGGGCAGAGCCGCCGTGTCGGTCGGTCTGTTCCGCGTGAGCGGCGCGGAGGCGACCGGTCAGGTGACCTGTCCTGACAAGGCCCTCGTCGCCTACGAGAGCTGCACCGGCAGCACGCTGGCCGACGGCTCACGGCTCATGATCTACCAGGGGTACGAGTACCCGGGCCGACCCCAGGACACCAGGAGCCGGCGGGCCGTGCTGTCCACGGCCGACGGGTTCCTGATCGACGCCCATGTGTACAACGCCCCGATGGTGAGGGGCAGCACGCCGTCCCGTACCGATCCGCCGCTGGATCCGCAGCAGTTGAAAGAGCTGGTGACGTCGGACGCGTGGCGCAGGCCGCTGAGCCAGATGCCGACGACCCCGCCCGGAGAGGACCGCACCGGAAAGGAGGGCGGCGGTGCGGGCATCGTGAGCGGCTGGGATGTCCGCAACGCGTTGGTCTCTCTGCTCCCCTCCGGACTGAAGGTGAGCGGTGAGGGCTACCAGGAGGAGTACGCGTACGTCGTGGTGGACGACGGCCGCGGCCGGAGCCTCGTCCAGATCAATGTGCAGCCCGGTATGTCCGCCGATGTGATCTTCGGGGAGGACACCACCACCCTGCCGGACCGTACGAAGCTGAAAACGGAGAAGGGGCCGGGCGAGAAGGGCGGTAAGGGCGTGGTGATGTGGACCGTCGACACCGTGCGGCCGGACGGACTGCGTGTCGTGATCTCCGCCTTCAACTCCGTTACACAGCACGGCGCGGCCACCCGCGAAACCCCCGCGCTGACCATGGAGCAGCTCACCTCGATCGCGACCAGCGAGCGGTGGCTGTCCTACTCATAGCCGTCCTGCTCGAAGCTCCCCTGTTCGTAGTCGTCCTGTTCGAAGCCGCCCTGCTCGTAGTCCGGCCCGGCCGGCGGGGGCCGTCGTCACTTCGCGTCGGAGTACCGCTCCACCGTCGCCGTCGTGAAAGGAAACCGCACCGGTGTCTCCCCGAAAGTGATCCGCCCGGCCAGCTCCCCTGCCGCGCGGATCGCCTTCGTCACGTCCTCGGTCTCGCGCTCGGGACAGTGCACGATCACCTCGTCGTGCTGGAAGAAGACCAGCTCCGCCCGCATCCCCGCGGTCGCCTGCCGCAGCGCGGCCAGCATCACCAGGGCCCAGTCGGCCGCGCTGCCCTGGACGACGAAGTTCCGCGTGAAACGGCCGCGGGCTCGGTCGTTCGACGACGCGTAGCCAGGGGTGAACTCACCGCCGGAGGTGGACGATCCGTCCATTGCCTGATCCGTCCCGGCCGGCGACTCCTGCGGAATCCCGGGCTCGCCGTCGTCCTCGGCCCCGGCCGCCCGCGGACTGGTGCGCCCCAGCCACGTCCGTACGAGCCTGCCCTCCTCGCCCGCCCGTGCGGCGTCGTCCACATACGCGACGGCCAGCGGGAATCTCCGGCGCAGCGCCGCCAGATTCTTCAGCCCGTCGCCGGACGTCTGACCGTAGATCGCCCCCAGCAGCGCGATCTTCGCGTGGTCGCGGTCACCGGAGAACGCCCGGTCGGACAGCGCCGTGTACAGATCGCCGTCGTGTCCGGCCACTTCCATCAGCCCGGGGTCACGGGAGATCGCGGCCAGCACCCGGGGCTCCATCTGATCGGCGTCCGCCACCACCAGCCGCCAGCCCTCGTCGGCGACGACCGCCCGCCGTATCACCCGGGGGATCTGCAGGGCGCCGCCGCCGTTGGTCGTCCAGCGCCCGGAGACCGTACCGCCCGGCTGGTACTCCGGCCGGAACCGCCCCTCCCGCACCCAGTCCTGGAGCCAGCTCCAGCCGTGCGCCGTCCAGATCCGGTACAGCTTCTTGTACGCGATCAGCGGCTCCACCGCCGGATGGCCGATCTCCGCCAGCTCCCAGCGCCGGGTCGATTTCACCCACCCGTCGCCCGAACGCCTCCGACACCTCGTCCGCCAGCTCGGCCAGCCGTCGCGGTTCGCCCCCGCCCGCGTACCGCTCGCCGAGCAGTTCACGCAGCACCTCCCGGTGCACATCCGCGCGCCACGGCAGCCCGGCGCGGTGCATCTCGGCGGCCACCAGCATTCCCGCCGATTCGGACGCGGTGAGCAGCCGCATCCGTCCGGGGTGCTCGGCGGACGCATGCCGACGCTGCTGCCGCGCGTACACCTCCAGCAGCCCTTCGAACGGCACGTCCGCCCCCGCCTGCGGCTCGAACAGCGAGGACTGCGAGCCCGGCGCCGCCGACCGTGGTGGCGGATCGGGCGGCACCGGCGCGTTCCGCAGCCGGGCCAGGGCCGCGGCGGCCGACCGGGGCTCCCCGAGCCGGCCTTCGTGGCCGAGCAGCAGCAGCTCCGCGACCTCGATGTCGTAGCACCGCTCGATCCGCACCCCCGCCGCGAGCAGTCGCGGATACAGCTCGGCGGTGGAGCGCCACACCCACCGCGCGACGTCCGGCAGCCGCGCCCTGACCGCCCCGACGAGATCGGGCTCCCGCAGCACGGGCCCGGCCGGGCGCCCGTCCGCGCCCAGCGGAGCCAGCAGCGCGCCGCCGCCGTCCGCCGGGGCCAGAGCCCATCGTTCGGTCATGGTGGTGAGTCTGGCAGGGGGGTCTGACAACGGCCCGGCACGCGCCGCTCGCCACCGCTGAGCACAGGTGGCGGCGCGTTCGAAAGGCGGGCCGGGCCCGGCACCGGGAGGATCGAAACCAGAGCCAGGAACGGAGTTCCGGCCGGAGCCCCGGCCTGTCCCCCTGTGCACCGTATGGAGGCTGACATGCAAGGCATCGTTTTCGAGGAGTTCGGCGCGGCCGACGTGCTGCACGTCAAGGACGTCGAGGAACCACACGCGGGCCCCGGTGAGGTCCGGGTGGCAGTACGGGCGGCGGGCGTCAATCCGATGGACTACAAGATCCGTCACGGATGGATGGAGCAGGCGTTCCCCACGCCACTGCCCGCCGTGCCCGGTCTGGAGTTCGCCGGGGTCGTCGACGAGATCGGTGAGGGAGTCACGGACGTTTCCGTCGGCGACGACGTTCTGGGCTGGACCGCGACCGGTGCCTACGCCCAGTACGCCCTGGCCGAGACGCTCGTACGCAAGCCGGCCGCCCTCGGGTGGGCGGAGGCGGCGGCGATCCCGGTCGCGGGAGAGACGTCCCGGCGGGTGCTCGACCTGCTCGGTCTGCGGGACGGCGAGACCCTGCTGGTGCACGGCGCGGCGGGCGCGGTCGGTTCGGTCGCCACCCAGCTCGCGGTGGCCCGCGGCGCGACCGTGATCGGCACGGCGTCCCCGGCCAACCACGAGTACGTGCGCTCGCTGGGCGCGATCCCCGTGGCGTACGGAGACGGTCTCGTCGAACGCGTCCGCGCGGCCGCGCCCCAGGGCGTGGACGCGGTCTTCGACGTGGCGGGCAAGGGCGCGCTGCCCGACTCGATCGAGCTGCGCGGCGGTACGACCGACCGGATCGTCACCATCGCCGACCCGAAGGCCGCGGAGTACGGGGTGACCTTCTCGGGCGGCGGCGCGTCGGACGGGAAGCGCTCCGGTCTGGCCGAGAACGTCCGTCTGGCGGGGGAGGGCGCGCTGCGGCTGCGGGTCGCGCGGACGTTCCCGCTCGCAGACGCGGCGAAGGCGCAGGAGGCGAGCGAGGGCGGCCACGCGAGTGGAAAGCTGGTGATCACCCCTTGATACGGCGGTCACCCTAGATGCGTGATCACGCCTCGACGTGGTGATCACCCCTTGATGCGGCCCTCCTGGGGGCGGTGACGCCCTCAGCCCGCCAGCTCGCGGATCACCCGCGCGGGGTTTCCCACCGCCAGTACGCCCGCCGGCAGGTCCTTCGTCACAACCGAACCCGCGCCCACCACGGTGTTCTCGCCGATCGTCACTCCGGGACAGACGATCACCCCGCCGCCCAGCCAGACGTTGTCGCCGATCGTCACCGGGAGGGCCTTCTCCCAGCCCGCGCGACGGCGTTCCGTGTCGAGTTCGTGGGCGGGGGTGAGGAGCTGGACGTTCGGGCCGATCTGGACGTCGGAACCGATGGTGATCGGCGCCGCGTCGAGGAAGACCGCGTTGAAGTTGATGAAGGTACGGGCGCCGATGCTGATGTAGCTGCCGTAGTCGCAGAGGAACGGCGCGCGGATGCGGACGTCCTCACCGACCGACCCGAGCAGCTCTGCCAGGATCTTCGCGCGGTCGGCCGGCGCGGCGCCGCCGTCCGCGTTGTACGCCGCACAGAGCGCGATCCGGCGCTCGGTGTCCGTGCCCAGTTCCTCGTCGTCCGGGAGGTACCACTCGCCGGCCAGCATGCGCCGTTTGTTCTCGCCCATGGATGTCCTTCCGTCTCTTCCGCCAACGACAGCAACGGTAAGTCCACTGTCCACAGCCTGTGGACAGTGAATGGGCGGCCACCCCTCGGGGACGGTGCGGACCTCCCGTACGGACCTGCGACCATCGAGGACGCGCCGGGGAGCAGGTCCGAGGAGGCACAGGCATGGTCATAGAGCACACGCGGGCTGCGGCATGAGTGACGCGGGCGCCACGGACTCCGGCGCGCGTACCGTCGAGCGGGCCCTCGCCGCCGTGCTTTCCACGACCAGCAGCGAAGGGCTCGACACAGGTGCCTCCCTGCTCGCCGCCGATCCGACGGCCGATGGAGAACTGCGACGGCGCGGCGAGCAGTTCGTACGGCTCGCCTGGGAGCGCGGCTGGCAGCCGGCCGATGTCGTACGCCTCGTCCGCCGGGACCTCGACGAGCCGCACGTGCGGCTCGTCGCCGAGCTGATCACGGCGGAGGCGCGGCGGTACGAGCGGCTGACGCCCCGCTGGGCCGCCCAGCTCGCGGAGCTCGACCCGGAGCCGGATGCGGAGCCGAAGCCGAAGTCAGAGCCGAAGCCCTACCGGGCCGACCGCTTCTCGTACGCCACCGCCGTACTGGAGCTGTATCTGCTCCTGGTCCGGCTGCCCGCGATCGAGCCGGTGGGGCCGGTGCCCGGTACGCCCGTACATCTGCCCCCCGCGGACGGCGAGCCGCGCATGCTCACCCGGATCCGGGCGCTCCTCGCCAAGGCGGAAGCGACCGGTTATCCGCAGGAGGCGGAGGCGCTCACCGCCAAGGCGCAGGAGCTGATGGCGCGGCACAGCATCGACGAGGCGCTGCTCGCCGACCGGACCCACCGGGGCGATGTGCCCGGCGCGTGCCGGATCGGGGTGGATGCTCCGTACGAGACGGCGAAGGCGATGCTGCTCGATGCCGTCGCGTCCGCGAACCGCTGCCGCGCGGTGTGGAACAGCGCGTACGGCTTCTCGACGGTCGTCGGCTTCGAACCCGATCTGGAGGCGGTCGACCTGCTCCACACCTCCCTGCTGGTGCAGGGCACGGCGGCGATGACCCGCGCGGAGGCCGCGCAGCGAGCGGCGGGGCGCAAGCGGACAAAGACCTTCCGCCAGTCGTTCCTGATGGCGTACGCCCACCGCATCGGCGAACGCCTGGCGATGGCGACGGAACAAGCGACAGGGCAGGCGGACGCGGCGGCGAACGGCGGAGGCCTGTTGCCCGTCCTCGCGGCGCGGGACGTGGCGGTGGCGGACCGTGCGGACCGGATGTTCCCCGAGACGGTGGCGACAAGAGTGCGCGGGGTGACGGACGCCGAGGGCTGGACCCATGGCACCTCGGCGGCGGACGCGGCGCACGTGCCCGGCGGTGGGGGCGCGCGGGACCGCCGGGGCCGGATCCGCCCCGCGCGCTGAGCATCAGGGCCGGGCCCGTCCGGCCTGTCAGGACGTCATCGGGGCATCATCAAGACGTCGGAAGGCTCGTCGGCAGCCCGCCGGGCAGCTTGCCGTCCTCGGCCTTCGCCAACGTGTCCTTCTTGCCCGCGTCCCAGGAGATCACCAGGGTCTTGCCGTCGTTCGACTCGATCGTCCCCATGGTGCGGTCGGTGTTGCCGTCGGCGCACTTGAGGGAGAGCATCGGCTCGCCCATGTCCTCGACCGTGCCCTGGCAGACATGCTGGTCGGCGACGAGAGCCACCTTGCCGGCCTTGACGGACAGCGCGACGGCCTTCCCGTCGGACAGCCCGGCCCACGTGCCCTCGATGCTGCCGCCCGACGCGTCCCCGCCGGAGCCGGCGTCCGAACTGGCGTCCGAACCGGAACCCGCGTCACCGCTGTCCGTTGCGCTCGACGCGGCAGCGCCGCCCTTGTCCTTGCCCGAGTCGCTACCGCTGTCGCTGTCGCCGCCACAGCCCGTGAGGACGAGTGCGGCGGCCAGCCCGGCCGCGGCGACGCTGGTTCGTATGAGCTTGTGCACGGTCAAGTCCCCCTGGTCGGTTGCCGGACCGCGCCAAGCTACCAGGAGGACTTGCGCACCCCGGGAAGGAATCCGGCATGGGCCTGCTCGCGCAGCCGGACCCTCGACAACCCGAACTTCCTGAGGTGTCCGCGCGGCCGTCCGTCCACGCTGTCCCGGTTCCTCACGCGCGTGGCGCTCGCGTCGCGAGGCTGACGTCGCAACTCCTCCCGCGCCGCGATTCTTTGATCTTCGGGGGTGCCGGGGCGGCGCAGGAGCTCCTTCAGTTCGGCGCGGCGCACCGCGTACCGCTCGACGATCTCCTTGCGCCGCTCATTGCGGACAATCTTGCTCTTCTTGGCCATCAGACCTTCACCCCCCGCGCACGGATCCGGGCGACGGCGCCGGTCAGTTGGCAGTGGGCGGACAAGATCACACTCTTTTTGGAAATGGAAACCATTTCCATATACTAACCCCATGGCCCGTAACGAACTACGCCCGATCATCAAGCTCCGGTCCACGGCGGGGACCGGCTACACGTACGTGACCCGCAAGAACCGCCGGAACGACCCCGACCGCATGACGCTGCGCAAGTACGACCCGGTCGTCGGCCGGCACGTCGGCTTCCGCGAAGAGCGCTGACCGGCGGAAGAGAAGAACAGACAAGAGCAGACCAGAACAGAAGAGGACAGAGAGAACCGAGATGAAGCCCTCGATCCACCCCGCGTACCAGCCCGTCGTCTTCCGCGACAAGGCCGCCGGCTTCGCGTTCCTGACTCGCTCGACCGCCACCGGCGTGAAGACGATCGAGTGGGAGGACGGCGCCACCTATCCCGTCATCGACGTGGAGATCTCCTCGGCGAGTCACCCCTTCTATACGGGCACCGCCCGCGTCCTGGACACCGCCGGCCGCGTGGAGCGCTTCGAGCGCCGCTACGGCCGCCGGCCCGAGGCCCGTTGATGGCCGGCCCGGACGACTCGCACGACACCGACGGCAGGCTCGCCGTCGCGATCGTCTGCGGGCTGCACGCCGACGCCCGCCAGGCTGCCGTGCGGCGGCTGCTCGCCACCGTGCCCGGCAGCGTCGCGCTCCACCACGACCTGTCGACGGCCGGGCGCGGCACCGTCGTACGCACGGTCCGCGACGCCACCGGACCGCTCTCCCGTGGCGAGGCGCCGCTGGTCAACGACTGCGCCTGCTGCGCGCTGCGCGAAGACCTCGTACCCGAGCTGGAACGGCTCGCGGACGGCGGACCGACCCGGCTCGCGATCGTCGAGCTGTGGGACTCGGTCGAACCCCGGGCGGTGGCCGAGGCCGTCGCGGCGCACGGCGAGCGGCTCGTCGTCACATCGGTGCTGACCGCCGTCGACCCGGCGCTGCTGCTGCCGTACCTCGGCAACGGTGACGACCTGTCCGCCGCCGGGCTCGCGGCCGCCGCCTCCGACCGGCGGACGATCGCCGACACCTGGGCGCGGCAGCTGGAGTACGCGCCGGTGCTCGCCGTGGCCGACAGCCCGCTCGCGGACGACGAGGACCGCGCCCTGCTGGCCCAGCTGCACCCGACCGCACGGCAGGTACGGATCGACGGCGGCGCGGCGTCCGCCGGGGAACTGGCCGCCGCCGCGCTCGCCGGCTTCGACGTCGACGCGGCCGCCGCCCGTCAGCACCCGGCCTGCGCCCTGCTGCCGCAGGAGGCGGACGCATGCGGAGTCGGTACGTACGTCTGGCACCGCGCCCGTCCCTTCCATCCCGAGCGGCTCTATCGCGCGCTGGAGGAGCTGACCTGCGCGGCGGCCCGCAGCCGCGGCCGATTCTGGCTCGCCGACCGTCCCGACACCCTGCTGGCCTGGGACGCGGCCGGCGGCGCGCTCAGCGTGGAGAGCGCGGGACCATGGCTGGCATCGATGCCGGACGCCGCCTGGGAGACGGTCCCGCCGCTGCGCCGGGTCGCCGTCGCCCTGGACTGGCACCCGGAACACGGCGACCGCTGCCAGCACCTGGTCTTCACCTCGCCGGGCCTCGACCGGGAGCAGATCGAGCGGCTGCTCGACTCCTGTCTGCTGACCGACGCCGAGTACGCCGCGGGCCGCCTGGCATGGAAGCGCCTTCCGCCCGCCTTCGACTCCCTCCTGGAGGCCTGATGCCCACCCGCCGTGGGGACCGCCGGCCACGGAGACCGAGTCGGTCGCGTCGGTCGAGACGATCAAGAGCAGGCCCCCGTTGTGGAGGACTGGACCAATTCTTGGACACTGTGGAGCCAGATGGCCGCGGAATGCGTCTCTTCCTGTAGCGAGGGGGAGTCGACCCGTTCGGCCGGGTCCAGTTGAGCGTCTGTAACCAAGGGAACACCCCGCGTGCACGTGCATATGCTCATGCATCAGCACGTGAAACACAGCTATGATCCGGGAAAGTTGACACCTGCACCTTGCAACTCGGGGAGCGACCTGTGCACCACGTGTACAACGGCATAACGGCCACAGAGCTTCACGGAGTTGTCTGGCAGAAGAGCAGGCACAGCAACTCCCAGGGATCCTGCGTGGAGTTCGCCAAGCTGCCGGGCGGGGAGGTGGCGGTACGGAACTCACGCCACCCCGACGGACCCGCGCTGGTGTACACCCCCGCCGAGATAGAGGCCCTGCTGCTGGGCGTCAAGGACGGGGAGTTCGATCATCTGACGGCAGGCGGCTGAGCGCCGAGCGAACAGATTCAGCCGCCTCGCTCGGCCTCAGTAGGGGGTCGGCCGCCGGACCGACCCCACCGCACCCATCAGTTCCGGCCAATCTCCACGAGCTCATGGCCGGTTAGGTACACACCAATCGGCGCCCTCGCCGCTCGGCACTGACCGGTAACGGCGAGAATCAGTCACCCGGCAACTGGAACAGCGCCCAGACCACTTTGCCGTTCAGCGACCCCGCCAGCGGGTGCCAGCCCCAGGTGTCGCTGAACGAGTCCACCAGGAACAGCCCGCGGCCGGACTCCGCCGCGCAGTTCTCGTCCTTCTCCCGCGCCTCAGGGCTCGCATGGCTGGGATCCCGTACCGCGCACACCAGTCGCGACGTCCACCGCATCAGATGCAGCCGTACGGGATGGTCCTGCGGCTCCCGCGGCGTGTCGGCGGGCAGGGCATGCCGCAGCGCGTTGGTGACGAGTTCGGAGACGACCAGCGCGACATCGTCGAAGCGGTCGCTCAGCTCCCATTGTCCCAGCGTGGTCCGGGTGAACTGGCGTGCCCCGCGCACCGCCTCGTATCGGGGAGGCAACGCGCACGACGCCGAGCTGGCGGCCCCTGCGGGATCGATGGGGGGAAGCCCCTGCCTTAACGGCTCGAGCATGGTCGATCCATTCGTCCCCATGCGAGGCACTCCCGGGATTCGCGGCCGTAGCGATACTGCGGTGGTCCAGCGTCACAACACGTCAATCACGAACGAGCACGCAGGTGCGCGGGGACCATGGTTCCGAATGCGTACGGCAGATGCAAGGGCAGATGCACGTGCACGTGCCAGTCCTGTCCCGTCCTATGCTGATTCCCTCCTATTTCTCCCTGTGACCAGTTTCGCCCTCTCCGCAAAGCCTTCTTATTTCCGTAATCGAATGAGTACGGGCTGAAGCGTTTTGGTGGCAGAATCCGGCACTTGGGGTTCGGGGGTGCTCCTGGAAAACCACATGTGATGGGGAGGGTTGGAGACGTGACCGCAGCCGAATCGGGCGGTTCCGTGGTGCGGCGCATCCTGCTGGGCTCACAGCTGAGGCGGCTGCGCGAGACGCGCGGCATCACACGCGAAGCCGCCGGCTACTCGATCCGCGCATCCGAGTCCAAGATCAGCCGTATGGAGTTGGGACGGGTGAGCTTCAAGGCCAGAGACATCGAGGACCTGCTGACCCTCTACGGTGTCGCCGACGAAGGCGAACGCGGGGCCCTTCTCGGCCTCGCCCGTGAGGCCAATGTCGCGGGTTGGTGGCACAGCTACGGCGATGTGCTGCCCGGCTGGTTCCAGACCTACATCGGTCTCGAAGGCGCCGCCTCGCTGATCCGTATCTACGAAGTGCAGTTCGTGCACGGTCTGTTGCAGACCGAGGCGTACGCACACGCCGTCGTCACCCGGGGCATTCCGGACGCGCACCACTCCGAGGTCGACCGCCGTGTCGCCCTCCGGCTGGAGCGGCAGAAGGTCCTCGTGTCCGAGCGGGCGCCCCGCTTCCACGCGATCCTCGACGAGGCGGCGCTGCGCCGCCCGTACGGCGAGCGCTCGGTGATGCAGGGCCAGTTGAGGCATCTGATCGAGATCTCGGAGCAGCCGAACATCACGCTCCAGGTGATGCCGTTCAGCTTCGGCGGCCATGCCGGCGAGAGCGGCGCCTTCACCATGCTGAGCTTCCCCGAGTCGGATCTCTCCGACGTCGTCTATCTGGAGCAGCTGACCAGTGCGCTGTATCTGGACAAGCGCGAGGAGGTCGCTCAGTACGAACGGGTGATGGCGCGACTACAGGAGGACAGCCCGGGACCGGAGGAGAGCCGAGATGTCCTCCGTGGACTGCTCCAACTGATCTGAGGCATCAGTACGATGACAACACATCAGGAGTTTGCACCTGCAGTAAGGGATCGCATGTCCTACTTCACCGACCTGGCCCACCAGTACATCGATGGCGAGTGGCGGACCGGCAGCGGCTCGTGGGACATCATCGACTTCAACCCGTACAACGGGGAGAAGCTCGCCGCCATCACGATCGCCACGGCCGCGGAGGTCGACGAGGCGTACCGCGCGGCCGAGCGTGCCCAGCGGACCTGGGCCGAGACGAATCCGTACACCCGCAGGCTGGTCTTCGAGCGCGTGCTCAGGCTGGTCGAGGAGCGCAAGGACGACATCGTCGAGGCGATCATCGACGAGCTGGGTGGTACGCGGCTCAAAGCGGTGTACGAGGTCCGGGCCGCGCAGGAGTTCCTGCGCGAGGCGATACAGCTGGCGGTCCGCCCCGAAGGCCGGATCCTGCCCTCCCCGGTGGATGGCAGGGAGAACCGCGTCTACCGACTGCCGGTCGGCGTCATCGGCGTGATCAGTCCATTCAACTACCCCTTCCTGGTGACGATCAAGTCGGTGGCGCCCGCGCTGGCGCTCGGCAATGCCGTCGTGGTCAAGCCCAACCAGAACGCGCCCGTCGTCGGCGGCGGGCTCATAGCCAAGATCTTCGAGGACGCGGAGCTGCCGGCCGGACTGCTCAACGTTCTGGTGACGGACGTCGCGGAGATCGGCGACGCGCTGATCGAGCACCCGGTCCCGAAGGTGATCTCGTTCGCGGGCTCCGACCGGGTCGGCCGCCATGTCGGCGCGGTCGCGGGCAGAAATTTCAAGCGGGCCATACTCGAACTGAGCGGCAACAGCGCCCTGGTCGTCCTCGACGATCTCGACGAGGCGGGGATCGACTACGCGGTGGACGCGGCGGTGGCCAGCCGGTTCGTCTATCAGGGCCAGGTCTGTATGGCCGCCAACCGGATCCTGGTGGACCGCAGCATCGAGCGGGAGTTCACCGAGAAGTTCGTGGCGAAGGTGGCGGCCCTCAGGACCGGCGACCCGCGCGATCCGGAGACCCAGATCGGCCCCGTCATCAACACCTTCCAGGCGGACGCCCTGTCGGCGCTGGTGGACCAGGCGCTCGCGGAGGGCGCGACCGCGCTCGTACGGGGCCGTACCCGCGGCAATCTCGTGGAGCCGACGGTACTGTCGGGGCTGTCGGAGGACTCGCCGCTGATGCAGCAGGAGATCTTCGGGCCGGTGGTGCTGCTGATCCCCTTCGACGGGGAGGAAGAGGCGGTACGGCTCACGAACAACACGCCGTACGGGCTGAGCGGCGCCGTGCACACGTCGAATGTGGAGCGGGGCGTCGCGTTCGCCAAGCAGATCGTCACCGGCATGATGCACGTCAACGACTCGACCGTGCAGGACGAGCCGCTGGTGGCGTTCGGCGGGGAGAAGTTCTCGGGCGTCGGCCGGCTCAACGGCGACTCGACGGTGGAGGCGTTCACGACGCAGAAGTGGATCTCGGTGCAGCACGGCCGTACGGAGTTCCGCTTCTGAGGCCCTGTCGCCGCTGATTCGGCGACGACCGGGGCTGAGACCACACCGGGCCCGGGACTACACCGGGCCTGAGGCCACACCGGAGCTGAGACCGCGCTGCGGGGGTCCTAACCTGGAGCAATGTCAGCGATCCGTTTGCTCGTGCTCGGCGCGGTCCGCCAGCACGGGCGGGCCCACGGCTACCAGGTCCGCAACGACCTGGAGTACTGGGGCGCCCACGAGTGGTCCCACGCCAAGCCCGGCTCGATCTATCACGCCCTGAAGCAGATGGCGAAGCAGGGCGTGCTGCTGGCGCACGAGGTCGCGCCGAGCACGGCGGGCGGGCCGCCGCGGACCGAGTACGAGATCACGGACGCGGGCCGCGAGGAGTACTTCAAACTGCTGCGTGGGTCGCTGACCGCGTACGACCAGAAGATGGACGTGCTCTCGGCGGCGCTCGGCTTCATCGTCGACCTGCCGCGCGCCGAGGCCGTGGACCTGCTCAAGGAGCGGGTGCGCACGATCGAGGCCTGGCGGGCCTCGGTCACCGAGCACTACGTACCGGAAGAGGGCCCGGAGCAGCTCGGCCACATCGGCGAGATCATGAACCTGTGGGTCCACTCGGCGGACGCGGGGGCGGAGTGGACGCGGGGCCTGATCAAGCGGATCGAGGGTGGGGCGTACACCTTCTCCGGGGAGGGCGAGCCCTTCGTGGGGGTGCTCGCCGAGGGCGAGGAGAACCCGTACGCGACAGGGATTCCCGATGATGGAGATCGCTACTAATCAAGTTTGACCAATCGCGGGGCCGGGGCTACTCTTCCGGCCATGTAGTCAAGTTTGACTACATGGGTCGTCGGCGGGCCGGAGGAGAAGGCATTGAGTGACGCGACGGACGCGATCGTGGTGGAGGGCGTACGCAAGCGGTACGGCGGGAAGCGGGCCCTGGACGGGTTCGATCTGACGGTGGAACGCGGCACGGTGCACGGAGTGCTCGGGCCGAACGGCGCGGGCAAGACCACGGCGGTGCGGGTCCTGACCACGCTGCTGCGGCCCGACGAGGGGCTGGTACGGGTGGCCGGCTTCGACGTACGGACGCGGGCCGGCGAAGTACGGCGGCGGATCGGGCTGCTGGGCCAGCACGCGGCGCTCGACGAGGATCTCAGCGGCCGGCAGAACCTGGAGATGTTCGGACGGCTCTACCACCTCGGCGCGCGGCGGGCGGGGGTGCGGGCGGACGAACTGCTGGAGCGGTTCGGCCTGCTGGACACCGGACGCAAGGCAGTGAAGCAGTACAGCGGCGGAATGCGGCGCCGGCTCGACCTGGCGGCGTCCCTGATCACCGATCCCGAGGTGCTCTTCCTGGACGAGCCGACCACCGGGCTCGATCCGCGCGGCCGGGCGGAGGTATGGAGCGCGGTGCGCTCGCTGGTCGGCGGCGGGACGACCGTACTGCTGACGACGCAGTATCTGGAGGAGGCCGACCAACTGGCCGGCCGGATCTCGCTGGTGGACAGCGGCCGGGTCATCGCGGAGGGCACGCCGGACGAGCTCAAGGCCAGGATCGGTGGCGACCGGATCGATGTCGTCCTGCGCGACGCGGACCGGCTGGCGGACGGGGCGCGGGTGCTGGCGGAAGCGGCCGGTCCGTCCACCGTCAGCACGGATGTGGACCGGCGGCTGCTCAGCGCGCCGGTGAAGGACCGGATGGCGGCACTCACCGAGACGGTACGGGCGCTGCACGCGGAGGGGATCGAGGCGGAGGACATCGCGCTGCGCGGGCCGACGCTGGACGAGGTGTTCCTCCGGCTCACCGGTGAGGAACGGGACGGCTCCGCCCGTCACGAGCGGCGAGAGGTGTCCGCATGACGCTCGTGAACGGTACGGCGCCGGCGCCCACGGTCGGCACCGGTGGCCTCGGCTGGGCGCTCGCCGACTCCTGGACCATGACCCGGCGCGAACTCGCCCGCTGGGCGCGGCAGCCGGTCCAGGTCGTCGTCGGCCTGGTCTTCCCGGTGATGCTGCTGCTGATGTTCGGCTATCTGATCGGCGGCGGACGGGGGATCGCGGGGGAGTACGTCGAATTCCTCGTCCCTGGCATGCTCGCCCTGACCATGGCCTTCGGTCTCGAGTCGACGATGCTCGCCGTCACCCAGGACCTGAACAAGGGCGTCGTCGACCGCTTCCGCTCGATGCCCATGGCGTCGTCCGCGGTCCTGGTGGGGCGGAGCGTCGCGGACATGTTCCAGTCGGCGCTGAGCCTGGCGGTGCTGATCGGCGTCGGGTACGCGATCGGCTGGCACTGGCACGACGGTCCCGCGGCTTTCCTCGGCGCGGTCGGACTGCTGCTCCTGTTCCGGTTCGCGATGCTCTGGCTCGGTATCCAGCTGGCGATGGTGGCGGGCCGTCCCGAGATGGTGCAGGCGGTGCAGATCCTGGTCTGGCCGATCGGTTTCCTCTCCAACGCGTTCGCGACGCCGGAGTCCATGCCGGGGTGGCTGGGCGCGGTCGTGGAGTGGAACCCGATGTCGGCGACGGCCACGGCGGTACGTGACCTGTTCGGCAACCCGGGCGCGGTGGGCGGCTCCTGGGCGGCGGAGCACGCAGGGCTGCTGGCGGTGGTGTGGCCGGTGGTGCTGCTCGCGGTGTTCTTCCCGTTGGCGGTCCGGCGGTTCGCCCGGCTCAGCCACTGAGCGGTGCGCCGGCAAAAACCCCGCCCCGGAGTGGAACCCGGGGCGGGGCAGCGGTGTATCAGAGACAACAGCGTCCGACCGGCCGCCGGGGGGCAGCCGGTCGGACGGTGTGGACGGGACAGCGCGTATTCAGGAGAGCGCGTATTCAGTACAGCGCGGATCGGGGGAGCGGATGAGCAGGGACGGGTTCGGGGACGGGTATGGGCGGGGCGCGACGGCGCTCTCAGTGGTGGAAGGCCGTGGCGATCGACCTGTCGCGGTCCAGCGGATGGGCCTGGCGCCGCAGCTCCGGCAGCACCAGCTCCAGGTCGGTCACCAGCAGCGCGGCCAGGTCGGCCGAGAAGCCGTTGCGGCAGACCACCCGCAGGACGGACAGATCCTCGCGGTTGGCGGGGAAGGTGTACGCGGGCACCAGCCAGCCGTGCTCGCGCAGCCGGCGCGAGACGTCGAAGACGTCGAAGCTCTTCAGGCCGGGGGCGGTGGTGAAGGCGAACACGGGCAGCTCGTCGCCCCGGGTCAGGAGCCGGAAGTCGCCCATCGCCTCGATCCGTCCCGCCAGCTTCATGGCGATGTCCCGCGCCGTCTGCTGGACGGCCCGGTAGCCGTCCCTGCCCAGCCGCAGGAAGGTGTAGTACTGCGCGACCACCTGCGCGCCCGGCCGGGAGAAGTTCAGCGCGAACGTGGGCATGTCGCCGCCCAGGTAGTTCACGCGGAAGACCAGCTCCTCGGGGAGCTCGGCGGGCGAGCGCCACAGCGCCCAGCCGACGCCCGGGTAGACCAGCCCGTATTTGTGCCCGGAGGTGTTGATGGAGGAGACGCGCGGGAGCCGGAAGTCCCAGACCAGATCCTCGTCGAGGAAGGGAGCGACCATGGCCCCCGACGCCCCGTCGACATGGACGGGGATGTCGAGGCCCGTGCGTTCCTGGACGGCGTCCAGCGCCGCGCACAGCTCGGCGACCGGTTCGTACGAGCCGTCGAAGGTGGAGCCGAGCACGGCCACGACCCCGATGGTGTTCTCGTCGCAGAGTTCGGCGGCGGCCTGCGGGTCGAGATGGAAGCGGTCACCCTCCATGGGCACCGTCCGGGCCTCGACCTCCCAGAAGGCGCAGAACTTCTCCCAGCAGACCTGGACGTTGATGCCCATGACGAGATTCGGCCGGGCGGTCGCCGGATAGCGCGACGCGTTGCGCAGGGCCCAGCGGCGCTTGAGCGCCATTCCGGCGAGCATGCAGGCCTCGCTGGACCCGGTGGTCGAGCAGCCCACGGTCGTCGTCGGGTCGGGGGCGTTCCAGAGGTCGGCGAGCATCGCCACACAGCGCCGCTCCAGCTCGGCGGTGCGCGGGTACTCATCCTTGTCGATCATGTTCTTGTCCCGGCACTCGCCCATCAGCACCCCGGCCTGCGGCTCCATCCAGGTGGTGACGAAAGTGGCGAGGTTGAGGCGGGAGTTGCCGTCGAGCATCAGCTCGTCATGGACCAGCTGATATGCCGTCGCGGGCGGGATGGGGCCGTCGGGGAGCCGCTGTGTGGGCGGGGCGGAGTTCATCTCGCCGACCGGATCGGCCTCCCCGTAGAAGGGGTTGAGTGAGAGTCGGCGCAGCTCGGCCTGGTCGTTCGGGGACGCGTCGGCCGGCCCGCCCGCTCTGCGGTCCCCGCCTCGGTGGAGTGGCATCGGCTTCCCTGTCTTCCGTCGGTGCGCGTCGGACACGACCCGCTCCGCCTTCAGTGACGGGTCTTCGGTCAGCGACGGGTCTTCGGGTCTTCCGGCGACGACGATACGGACAAATGCGGCGTTCGGCTCGCCGGGCGGGAGAGGGGGAGCAAGCGGTGCTGTGCCGGTCCGGCGTGGGTGGGACGGCTGTTCGGCGCGGCTTCAGCGCAGGGAGGTGCCGTCCTGGTGAAGCTGCATCTGGGGGCGGCCGGTGACGAGCAGCCAGGCCGGGAGCGCGGCCACACAGAGCAGAGGGAGGACATTCACGTCGGCGGCCAGGACCGCCGCCGTGAACAGACTGAGCCAGCCCTGCCGGGTGAGGGCGAGCAGGACGCCGAGCACCCCGCAGACCACCCCCAGGGTGGGCTGGACGGCCGGGACGAGCGCGTGGGCGCACAGTCCGAGGGCGACCCCGACGAAGACGGCCGGGAAGATCCGCCCGCCCCGGAACCCGCAGGCCGCCGCGGTCGTCATCGCGGCCAGCTTCACCACCGTCATCAGCGCGAACGACCCGGCCGACCAGCCGTCAGGATCGGCGGCCAGCGTCTTCACCTGGTCCAGTCCCTTGAAGAGGGTCAGCTGCCCGCCGAGCGTCCCGAGCAGGCCGAGCACCAGCCCGCCCGCGGTCAGGGCCAGGACGGGATGCCCGATGCGCCGGAAGAGGGCGTG
Organism: Streptomyces sp. NPDC042201; assembly: GCF_055582185.1. Taxonomy (NCBI): domain Bacteria; kingdom Bacillati; phylum Actinomycetota; class Actinomycetes; order Kitasatosporales; family Streptomycetaceae; genus Streptomyces; species Streptomyces sp. NPDC042201. Next base: position 839,683 of record NZ_JBVJDS010000001.1, read on the forward strand.
CGCGTACGGGAACGCGTATACGGCGGCCATGCCCAGGGCCGCCGCGACCGGGGCGATCACCAGTGCCGCGAGGAGATCGCCCCAGCTGTTGCCCGGGTACGGCGGCAGGTCGAGATCGAAGGTCGGGTGGTCGAGCAGCACCGTGGTGAGGGAGCCCGCGCCGGCCGCGATCAACGGGCCGAACAGCTTGTCCCAGAGCGAGCCGGGGCCCGGTCTGGTGGCAAGGGTCTCGGAGAGGACCAGCGCGGCGGCCACGGGCGTTCCGAATAGCGCCCCGATCGTGCCCGCGGCGGCGAGCGCGACCCAGAGCGCGGCCGGGACGGTGGGCGCCACCTTGCGGCCGAGCCAGTAGGCGAGCGCGATATTGGACGCGGTGATCGGATTCTCCGGGCCGAGGCTCACCCCGCCGGCCAGCGCCAGTCCGGTGACCACCAGCAGCCCCGGTACCACCCCGGCGGGCATCGGCTCGTCGACCAGTCCGGTGGTGGCCGGATCCGGACCCGCGTGTCCGTGCACCTGGCGTACGACGATCCCCACCGCCAGCCCGGTGGCCGTGAGCATGACGATCACCCAGAGCGAGGAGTAGGCACCGATGCCGAGGGCGCCGGGCAGTGTCTTCCAGAGCACGTCCTCGAGCTCGTCCGCGACGGTGCTCACCCCTACGAGCACGAGGGCCGCGGCGACTCCGACCGCCAGGGAGGGCGCGACCAGGGGCAGCAGTGCGCGCGCCGAGAGGGAGGAAGCGGCGGACGGAGGGTCGGTGGCCACGCACTCACCGTAACCGTACAAAAGCGGCACAGGAGTCCGGCGCCGGACCCCCGCCGGGAGTGATCAGGGCCGGCGCCGTCCGCCGCGGCGCGCTACAGCTCGCTGATCACGACGGCCGTGCCGTACGCGCACACTTCCGTCCCCACGTCGGCCGCCTCCGTGACATCGAAGCGCATCATCAGCACGGCGTTGGCGCCGCGTGAGCGCGCCTGCTCGACGAGGCGGCCCATCGCCTGGTTGCGGGTCTCCACGAGCGTCTTCGTGAGCCCCTTGAGCTCGCCGCCGATCATCGACTTCAGCCCGGCGCCGATCTGGCTGCCCAGATGCCGTGAGCGGACCGTGAGACCGAACACCTCGCCGATCACTTTCTGCACCTGATGACCGGGCACGTCGTTCGTCGTGACGACCAGGATGTCGGCCCCGGACCGCTGTCCGCCGCCGTAATCGTCGATGCTCATCTGTGTCCGCCTTCCTCGAAGCCCTTGTGGCCACAGCTTTATGCCGCTATGTCCGAAGTGCATTTCGGGGGGCCGGGTGGAACCTGGAGGAGCGGGCAGGCGTTGATAGCTTGTGCGCGGCCGACCACGCCGAATCGACGATCGACCGACTAATGACACAGGAGTCCGGAACCCGTGACCACCCTTGCACTCGGCCCCAGCTGGCTGGACCCGGACTATCTGATCGGAACCTTCGGGCTGATCGGTGTCCTGGTCATCGTCTTCGCCGAGTCCGGCCTTCTCATCGGCTTCTTCCTGCCGGGTGACTCGCTGCTCTTCACCACCGGGCTGCTGGTGACGTCCGGCACCCTGGACACCCCGCTGTGGCTCGTCTGCACCCTGGTGGTGATCGCGGCGATCGTCGGCGACCAGGTCGGCTATCTCTTCGGCCGGAAGGTCGGCCCGTCCCTCTTCAAGCGCCCGGACTCCAAGCTCTTCAAGCAGGAGAATGTCGAGAAGGCGCACGAGTTCTTCGAGAAGTACGGCCCCAAGTCGCTGGTCCTGGCGCGCTTCGTGCCCGTCGTCCGGACGTTCACGCCGATCATCGCCGGTGTGAGCCGGATGAACTACCGCTCGTTCATCATCTTCAACGTCATCGGCGGCACGCTCTGGGGCGCGGGTGTCACGCTGCTGGGGGCCGCGCTCGGCAAGATCGAGTTCGTGCACAAGAACATCGAGATGATCCTGATCGCCATCGTGGTGCTCTCGGTGCTGCCGATCGTGATCGAGTTCATGCGGGCCCGCTCCAAGTCCAAGAAGGCCGGGCGGACGGGCGGCGGCGGTTCCGGTGCGGCCACCACGGAGGACCCGGGCACCCCCGGTACCGGCTCGCGTGGCCGCCACGCCAAGCGCTGAGCCGGGCGAAGCCAGGGTCTAGGTCGGACACGGCCTAGAAGCCGCGCGTCCGCTTGGCCGCGCGGCGGCTCGATGCCCGTCCCGCCCCGGGCACCTTCAGGAACAGCCGGGAGATCTCCCCTCCGAGGTTCACCCCGACGGCGATGGCCAGCGCCAGTGCCGCCGCCTTGGAGAGCGACGCGAGCCCGCGGTCCAGGTTGTTCTGCGCGATGCCCAGCAGTCCGAAGTAGGTCGCGGAGCCCGGCAGCAGCGGCCCGATCGCCGCGGTGACATAGGGCAGCGCGGAGGCGAACTGGTAGCGCGAGAAGAGCTGCCCGAACAGTCCCACCAGGCCGGCCGCGACCGCCGTCGCGGCCACCGGCGAGATGTCGCCCGTGTCGTGCAGCGCCGCGTAGACGACCCACGCGATGCCGCCGTTGAGGGACACCATCAGCACGGTCGAACGTTCCTGCTGGAGCAGGATCGCGAAGGAGAAACTCAGCACCACCGACGCGAGGATCTGCACCACCGGCCGTTCGGCCGTGTGCAGCGCCGCGTCCGGGTTCAGCGGGGCGTCCAGCTGAACCCCCAGGTAGAGCACGATCAGCACACCGGTGACGATCGCGATGAAGAAGTACATGACTTCGAGCAGCCGCGCCGACGCGGTGATGTAGTAGCCCGTCAGACCGTCCTGCACCCCCGCCACCAGGGCCCGTCCCGGCAGCAGCGCGAAGAGCCCACCGGTGATCACGGCCGAGGGCCTGCCCTCCCATTCCACGGACGAGCTCAGGAGTGTCAGCGCCACCCCCATCCCGGCGGGCGGCATCGCGGCCACCACGAACTGGTAGAACTCCGGCAGACCGCGGCCCGCGCACAGCCAGGCCAGCCGGTCGCCGAGCATCGCGCCGAGCGCCGCGGCCACGAACACCAGCAGACCACCACCGACCAGTACGGACGCGGCGCCGGCCAGCAGCCCGCTCGACGCGGTCAGCGCCCATCCGGGGTACGGGTGCCGGTTACGGCGGATCTCGGCGAGCCGCCGGTACGCCTCCTCCAGCGTGACGTCCGTGTCCTCGGTGGTGATGTCGTCGATGAGCGTGTAGACGGCGGACAGCCGGGTGTAGTCGGTGCCCCGCCTGCGTACCGTCCGACTGGCCGTCACCGGGTCGTCCACCAGTGAGGGCTGATGGGAGATCGACAGCAGGGTGAAGGTCACGGTCGGCTCGCAGCGGTCCAGTCCGTACGCGCGGCTGACCGCGAACATCGCGGCCTCGACGTCCTCCGCGCCCTCGCCGCCGGCCAGCAGCAGTTCACCGATACGCAGCGTCAGGTCCAGCACGCGGGGCACGGCGGGCCCTTGGTCGTCGTGGCGCTGCACCGTCTCCGGTACGGGGCGCTCGGCGGCCGGCATCCGCAGCAGGGTGCGCATCCGGTCCTGCCAGGGCGCCTCCTTGCTCAGCCTGACCATGGGGATGCCGTGCGCGGGAGTGAAGGCGGGCGGCGCGTGCCGGCCGCCGTAGGACCCCGCCTTGCCACCGGGAAGGCGCCCCGGCAGATCGAAGGCCGAGCCCTCGGGCTCGGCCGCCGCCTCCGTACTCAGCCCGTCGGGAAGCGCGAACTCCGACGTCGGGTGGTCTTCTTCGGGAACCAGCGGCTGCTCCACCCCGTGCGGCGGAGTGAAGGCGCTGTGCGCCTCGTCCGACGGAGGCTTTCGGTCCTCAGGACCGTCCGGCTCGGCCACCACTGTCCACGCCCTCACTCCCTGTCGTATGCGCCGCCGTTCCGTCGTCCCGGCTGTCCCGCGGCCCTCTGGTCTTCGTTCCCGCTCCGCGTCTGCCCAGTATGGGCACGGACATGAGCGGCGGCACGCGAACGGGCGGCGCACCCCGAGGGGTACGCCGCCCGTCGTCCGTCCGGCTGTCCGCCGGTCACACGGAGGAGTGCGCGGTCAGTGCGCGCCGCCCTGCGCCTCGAGCCGCTTGTACGAGGCCTCGATCTCGGCCTCGGCCTCGGCGCGGCCGACCCAGTCGGCGCCCTCGACGGACTTGCCGGGCTCCAGGTCCTTGTAGACCTCGAAGAAGTGCTGGATCTCCAGGCGGTCGAACTCCGAGACGTGGTGGATGTCGCGCAGGTGCTCCACCCGGGGGTCGGACGCCGGTACGCACAGCAGCTTGTCGTCGCCGCCGGCCTCGTCGGTCATCCGGAACATGCCGATGGCACGGCACTTGATGAGGCAGCCCGGGAAGGTCGGCTCGTCCAGGATGACCAGCGCGTCCAGCGGGTCGCCGTCCTCGCCCAGGGTGTTCTCCACGAAGCCGTAGTCGGCCGGGTAGCTGGTCGAGGTGAAGAGACGACGGTCAAGTCGGATCCGACCGGTCTCGTGGTCCACCTCGTACTTGTTCCGCGAACCCTTAGGGATCTCGATGGTGACGTCGAACTCCACGGGTGGCTCCTCCATGATCAACACATAGGTCGGTGGTGCTGCGTCCCCACGGAGGAGGGCTCCCGGACCCCGCCTGACAGGCGGCTATGTGGCCGGGGTGCCATGCTCGCGGCAAGGCGCAGTGATTAAGTGTCCCCCACGCAGCTGTGTGATCGCGAAAGGGGCTGGTCAGCCGTGCTTGAGCCGAAAGTGTGGCAGCTCACGGCGGGTTCCGTCGTTGTCGGCCTGACGCTCGCCGCCGTCGCGGTGGCCGCGGCCGGCCCCTGGGACTCCGGTCAGCGTAAGGCCGAGCGGGAGTGGGCGGTGGCCCAGAGCCGTACGGGTGGCGCAGATCACGGCGCGACCGGCTCCCGTACTCCGGCGCCCGCTCCCAGCGCCGCCGGGGTGCTCGCCGCGCTCGGCACCTCCGTCGCCGGCCCCGCGGACCTCAAGGAGAAACTCGGACCGCTGCTGGACGACCCCGCGCTCGGACGGACGCGTACGGCGTCGGTCGTCGATGTCGCGACCGGCGAGCGGCTGTACGGGAGGGGCGAGGGCACCGCCATGACCCCGGCCTCCACCGTCAAGATCGCGACGATGGCCGCCGCGCTCTCCGCGCTCGGCCCCGACCACCGCATCGCCACCACGGTCGTGGCCACCCCTGACGGACGAAGACTCACCCTGGTCGGCGGCGGGGACGCCACGCTCGACAGGTCGGGGCTGCGGGCCCTGGCCGACGACACCGCCCGCGCGCTGCGCGACCGCGGAGTCACCACGGTCGCGGTCGGCTACGACATCTCCCTCTATTCGGGCCCCCGTGACCACCCCATCGGCGCCAACGACAACATCGCCCCCGTCACCGCCCTGATGGCCGGGCAGAGCCGTCTCGACAAGTCCACGAGCGGGCCCGCGCCGCGTGGCGGCGATCCGGCGGGCGCCGCCGCCCAGGCCTTCGTCGCGCTGTTGGGGGACCGCGGTATCAAGACCTCCGCGGCCCCCGCGGCGGGCAAGCCCGCCAAGGGCTCCAAGCCCCTCGCGAGGACCTTCTCCAAGCCCCTGTCCGCCCTGGTCGAACGGGCGCTGACCGAGAGCGACAACGACATCGCGGAGTCCCTGGCCCGCCAGACGGCTATCGCGGCGGGCGAGCCCGCGAGCTTCGCCGGCGCGGGACGGGCCGTCAGCGCCCAGCTCAAGAAGCTCGAACTGCCGGTCAACGGGGCGCGTTTCGCCGACGGCAGCGGCCTCAACCGGCAGGACAGGGTCAGCGCGTCCCTGCTCACCGCCCTGCTGACCCGCGCCGCCGACCCGGCCCACCCGGAGCTGCGCCCCGTCCTCACCGGCCTGCCGGTCGCCGGATTCAGCGGCACCCTCCAGAGCCGGTACGCGGACGCCGCGCCCGCCGCCGGACTCGTCCGGGCGAAGACCGGCACGCTCACCGGCGTGAACACGCTGGCCGGCACGGTGGTCGACGGGGAAGGCCGACTGCTGGCCTTCGCCTTCATGGCGGGCTCCACCCCGGCCCCCGAAGCCGCTCAGCACGCCCTGGACCGGCTTTCCGCCGCCCTGGTCCCCTGACGGCGCAACCTGATCCGGGACCGGTGTCCCGGCCGGTCCCGCGGCCTGATTCCGGGCCGTATCCCAGCCCCAAGGGGACGGGATACGGGAAGAACCGGCCCCTCGACAACTCTCCGTACCCCGGTCCGACCACGTACGGTTGACGCATGACGAGCATCGGTGGTGCCGAGATGGTCGACTGGAATCTCGCGGTGGCGACCGCGACCCGCCTCGTGCGGCCCGGGCCAGAAGTGACCCGCGACGAGGCGCGCGAGATCGTCGCCGAGCTGCGGCGGCATGCCAGGGCCTCGGAGGAGCACGTCCGCGCGTACACGCGGCTGATCCCCGAGGGCCATGAGCCCCCGGACACCCCCGTCCTGGTCGTCGACCGGGCCGGCTGGGTGAAGGCGAATGTCGCCGGATTCCGCGAACTGCTCAAGCCGCTGTTCGAGAAGATGCAGGAACGCCGCTCGGCCACCCCCGGCGGCGCCGTGCTCGGCGCGGTCGGCGGCAAGGTGACCGGCGTGGAGCTGGGCATGCTGCTGTCCTTCATGGCGTCCCGGGTGCTCGGCCAGTACGAGACGTTCGCTCCCGCCACCCGCGATCTCCCGGCGTCCGCGGCCGGCGGCGGCCGGCTCCTCCTCGTCGCCCCCAACATCGTCCATGTCGAACGTGAACTGGACGTCGATCCCCACGACTTCAGGCTCTGGGTCGCGCTCCACGAGGAGACCCACCGCACGCAGTTCACCGGCGTGCCCTGGCTGCGGGACCATCTGCAGGGCGAGATCCAGTCATTCCTGGACGAGACCGAGGTCGACCCGATGACCGTTCTCGAACGGCTCCGCGAGGCCGCCCAGTCGCTCGCGGGCGGCCGCCCCGAGGGCGAGGAGGACGACGGCGGCCGGAGCATCGTCGAGCTGGTGCAGACCCCCGGCCAGCGCGAGATCCTCAGCCGGCTCACCGCCGTGATGTCCCTGCTCGAAGGCCACGCCGACTATGTGATGGACGGCGTCGGGCCGCAGGTCGTGCCGACCGTCGCCGAGATCCGGGAGAAGTTCCAGCAGCGCAGGGCCCGCGGCGCCAGCCGTCTCGACCAGGCGCTGCGCAAGCTGCTCGGGCTGGACGCCAAGCTGCGCCAGTACCGGGACGGGGAGCGGTTCGTACGGGCCGTGGTCCAGGACGTCGGCATGGACGGCTTCAACCGGGTCTGGACCTCGCCGAACACCCTCCCCACCAAGGCGGAGATCGCCCAGCCGGCGGACTGGATCGCGAGGGTGCACCGTAAGGCAGATTCCTGAGCTTGATCAGGTTCACCGGAGAAGATCGGCTCAGGTATCACCCATCCGAGGGACCGTGAGTAAGGGATAGGCGTGCAATGCTCGGTTAATGGCTCGGTTCTGTCACCATCGACGCACTCTGAGTGACGCTCCCCGTCCTGACACCGACCGAGGCACCCCCCAAAAAACATCACGAAGGGCACCGGATATGGGTCCCCATCCTGCGGTCGCGGCGATACGCCTGGCGGTCCGCCGCGTACTCCACGACGTCCTGACCGACCGCTCCGACACCTCCCCGGCCGGCGCCGGGGGCCGGCCGATCGTGCTGGTCGCCTGCTCCGGCGGCGCCGACTCCATGGCGCTCGCGTCCGCCCTCGCCTTCGAGGCCCCCAAACTCTCCGTCCGGGCCGGTGCCGTCACCGTCGATCACGGTCTTCAAGACGGCTCCGACATCCGTGCCGCCGAAGTCGTCGCCCGGCTCGGCGCCATGCGGCTCGAACCCGTCGAATCCGTCGCCGTGACCGTCGGCCGCGAAGGCGGGCCGGAAGCCGCCGCGCGGGAAGCCCGCTACGCCGCCCTCGACTCCGCGGCGGAGCGGCATCGCGCCGCCGCCGTCCTGCTCGGCCACACCCGGGACGACCAGGCCGAGACCGTGCTGCTCGGTCTCGCGCGCGGCTCGGGCACCCGCTCCCTGTCCGGAATGGCGGCCGTCTCGGGGGCGGCCGGCCGTTATCGCCGTCCCTTCCTCCAACTCGACCGGCAGACCGCCCGCAAGGCCTGCCTGGTCCAGTCGATCCCGGTCTGGGACGACCCCCACAACGCCGATCCCGCGTACACCCGCTCGCGGCTGCGTCATGAGGGTCTGCCCGCCCTGGAGAAGGCGCTCGGCAAGGGCGTCGTCGAGGCCCTGGCCCGTACGGCGCAGCTCTCCCGTGACGACGCCGACGCCCTGGACACCTGGGCCGCCGACGCGGAGCTCTCCGTACGGGACGAGGCGGGACAGCTGGAATGCGCCAAGCTCTACGCGCTGCCGCCCGCCGTCCGCCGCCGGGTGCTGCGCCGCGCGGCCATTTCCGCGGGCGCCCCCGCGGGTTCGCTGTTCGCCCGGCACATCGAAGAGGTCGACCGCCTGATCACGGGCTGGCGCGGCCAGGGAGCCATCAACCTGCCCGGCCGCGTGGAGGCCAGGAGGCAGGGTGGCAGACTGGTCATCCGGCAGGGCTGAAGCGCTGGTCTCAAGCACTACGGCTGTGTCTCCAGGGCCGCAAGCCCCTGACCCCTGGCCGACAACGAAAGTGATGCGGGTGGACGACAAGGACATGGGCAGCGACCTTCAGTCGGTGCTCATTACCAAGGAAGAGATCGACGCGAAGCTGGCCGATCTGGCCGCGAAGATCGACGCGGAGTACGCAGGCAAGGATCTGCTTCTCGTCGGGGTTCTCAAGGGCGCTGTGATGGTGATGGCGGACCTGGCGCGGGCCCTGTCCACCCCCGTGACGATGGACTGGATGGCCGTCTCCTCGTACGGGGCGGGCACCCAGTCCTCCGGTGTGGTCCGGATTCTCAAGGACCTGGACACCGACATCAAGGGCAAGCACGTCCTGATCGTCGAGGACATCATCGACTCGGGTCTGACGCTGTCGTGGCTGCTGTCCAACCTCGGTTCGAGGGAGCCGGCCTCGCTCGAGGTCTGCACTCTGCTCCGTAAGCCGGATGCCGCAAAGGTCGCGATCGACGTCAAATGGATCGGCTTCGACATTCCCAATGAGTTTGTCGTCGGATATGGCCTGGATTACTCAGAGAAGTACCGGAACATGCCTTTTGTCGGGACGCTCGCACCGCACGTCTACGGCGGCTGAGGCCCCGCGCGACGGCGAAGCATCGGGAAAGGCTTCGCCGTTGCCGGGAACCACCGCCCCACTTCCGGCGTTGGAGCATGGGAAGACGGGTTCCCGCCCGTCCCGTGCCATCGCACGTGACAATGCTGGGGTACCGTCCGAAGAACAGTCTTTTCTCACAGCAGCATTTACCTACGGGCAGGAGGGACGGGGCGAACTCGCTCCGTATGGATGGACGTGAAGCGATACTTCCGTGGGCCGGTCATGTGGATCGTGCTGGCCGTCCTCGCCGTGGTCGTGTTGATGCAGGTCGTCGGCTCGTCGGGCGGCTACAAGACGGTGGACACCGGTCAAGTTGTCCAGGCGATCGACAAGAACCAGGCCGAGCAGGTCAAGCTGACCACCGGCGACGAACAGATCATCAAGGTCGACCTCAAGGGCGGCCAGAAGATCAATGGCAGTGACAAGATCCAGGCCAGCTACATCGGTGACCAAGGCGCCAGCCTGGCCTCGACGCTGCAGACCAAGTTCCAGAACGGCGACATCACCAAGGGCTACACGGTCTCGCCGTCGAAGCAGAGCCCGTTCGTCTCGGTGCTGCTCTCGCTGCTGCCCTTCGTCCTGATCATCGTGGTCTTCCTGTTCCTGATGAATCAGATGCAGGGCGGCGGCTCCCGCGTCATGCAGTTCGGGAAGTCCAAGGCCAAGCTCATCACCAAGGACACCCCCAAGACGACCTTCTCCGATGTGGCGGGGTCCGACGAGGCGGTCGAGGAGCTCCACGAGATCAAGGAGTTCCTCCAGGAGCCGGCGAAGTTCCAGGCCGTCGGCGCCAAGATCCCGAAGGGCGTGCTGCTCTACGGCCCGCCCGGTACGGGCAAGACGCTGCTCGCCCGCGCTGTCGCGGGTGAGGCCGGCGTCCCGTTCTACTCGATCTCCGGTTCCGACTTCGTCGAGATGTTCGTCGGCGTCGGTGCCTCCCGGGTGCGTGACCTCTTCGAGCAGGCCAAGGCGAACGCCCCGGCGATCGTCTTCGTCGACGAGATCGACGCCGTCGGCCGGCACCGCGGTGCGGGTCTCGGCGGTGGCCACGACGAGCGCGAGCAGACGCTGAATCAGCTGCTCGTCGAGATGGACGGCTTCGACGTGAAGGGCGGCGTCATTCTGATCGCCGCCACGAACCGGCCCGACATCCTCGACCCGGCGCTGCTGCGCCCGGGCCGCTTCGACCGGCAGATCGCCGTCGACCGTCCGGACATGCAGGGACGGCTGGAGATCCTCAAGGTCCACCAGAAGGGCAAGCCGGTCGCCCCGGACGTCGACCTGGGCGCGGTCGCCCGTCGTACGCCCGGCTTCACCGGCGCGGATCTGGCGAACGTGCTGAACGAAGCGGCGCTCCTGACGGCGCGCGGCGACAAGAAGCTGGTCGACAACCACGCCCTGGACGAGGCGATCGACCGCGTCGTGGCGGGCCCGCAGAAGCGGACCCGGATCATGTCCGAGAAGGAAAAGAAGATCACCGCGTATCACGAGGGCGGACACGCCCTGGTCGCGGCGGCGTCTCCGAACTCCGACCCGGTCCACAAGATCACGATCCTGTCGCGCGGCCGGGCCCTGGGCTACACCATGGTCCTGCCCGACGAGGACAAGTACTCGACCACGCGCAACGAGATGCTCGACCAGCTGGCCTACATGCTGGGCGGGCGCGCGGCCGAGGAGCTGGTCTTCCACGACCCGACCACGGGTGCGGCCAACGACATCGAGAAGGCCACGGCCACGGCCCGGGCGATGGTCACGCAGTACGGCATGACCGAGCGGCTCGGGGCGATCAAGTTCGGCGGGGACAACACCGAGCCGTTCGTGGGCCGTGAGATGGGCCATCAGCGCGACTACTCGGAAGAGGTCGCCGCGCTGGTCGACGAAGAGGTCAAGAAGCTCATCGAGACCGCGCACAACGAGGCCTGGGAGATCCTCGTCGAGAACCGCGACGTTCTCGACAACCTGGTTCTCGCGCTCCTGGAGAAGGAGACGCTCAACAAGGAGCAGATCGCCGAGGTCTTCTCGACGATCGTCAAGCGTCCGTCCCGTCCGGCCTGGACCGGCTCCTCGCGTCGTACGCCTTCGACGCGGCCGCCGGTGCTCTCGCCCAAGGAACTGGCGCTGACCAATGGCGCGATCGGTTCGAACAACGGCGGGCTGCCCGCCGGGACGACCGGTGACACGCCTACCGAGGCGGTTCCCGAGGACCGTCCCGAGAGCTGATCCCGGGCGCCTCATCCGGCCCGGAATGGATGCCGCGCTTCCCAGGTTTTAGCCTGTGGGAGCGCGGCATTCGTATGCCCGCCCACAAGGACGGCACAGGAACGAGGCACACATGACCGACCCGGTGACGCTGGACGGGGAGACCCAGGTCCGCGAATTCGATGAGAAGCGGGCCGAGAATGCGGTGCGTGAGCTGCTGATCGCGGTCGGGGAGGACCCGGACCGCGAAGGTCTGCTGGCGACTCCTGGCCGGGTGGCGCGTGCGTACAGGGAGATCTTCGCGGGGCTGTGGCAGAACCCCCAGGACGTGCTGACGACAACGTTCGATCTCGGCCATGACGAGATGGTCATGGTGAAGGACATCGAAGTCACCAGTACCTGTGAACATCATCTGGTGCCGTTCGTCGGGGTGGCGCATGTCGGCTACATCCCGTCGTCGGACGGGAAGATCACCGGACTGTCGAAGCTGGCCCGCCTCGTGGACGTCTATGCCCGCCGCCCCCAGGTCCAGGAGCGGCTGACGACCCAGGTCGCCGACTCCCTGATGGAGATCCTGGAGCCGCGCGGTGTCATCGTCGTCATCGAGTGCGAGCACTTGTGCATGTCGATGCGCGGGGTACGCAAGCCGGGGGCGAAGACGATCACCTCGGCGGTGCGCGGGCAGTTGCGCAACGCCACGACCCGCGCCGAGGCGATGAGTCTGATACTGGCTCGCTAGGCCCTGTCCGGTCGATCTTCGCGGGCCCGCGACGCCCGGCACGGCACCTCGCCGTGTTGTCGGAGTCGTCCAAGTACGTCCAGTACGACGACGATCCTCCGCCTTGCGATGCTCCCCCGTAGCCTGAACGGCACGGGAGGTACCCCCTCCACCGGACGCCGCGGGCTGATCCACGAAGATCGACCGGATAGGACCTAGCCGCGCGGGATACGCGGACGGCCGTCACTCAGGTGACGGCCGTCGCGGCATATGAGGTGCCGGCCTGTGAGGTCGTGAACGTGGTGGTGCGGGCGGTCAGTCAGACGGGCCCGGCCGGGGCGGTGCCGTCCTTGTCGTCGTCCGGGCCTTCCGGGAGCTTGCACACCCGCTCCAGGAAGAAGGCCGCGACGATCACCGCGATGCCGGCCAGCACGGAGAAGCCCGCGTAGATGGCCTGGTCGCGGCGGGCGGGCATGTCGAGGGAGCCGAGCAGAAAGACGCCCGTCCCGCCGTACATACCGGAGACGAGGGCCGCGACCAGCGCGCTGGCCTGGCCGAAGACCACCGCGCGGGCCGCCATCAGCGGATCCACGCCCTTCGCGTCCTGGCGCCGCTCCCGCTGGGCCCGGAGCCGCGAGCGGAGCGAGAGCGCGGTGGCGGTGAGCACCACGGCGATCACCACGAGCACGATGGGCGCGGCGAGCGGCACGCTCGGCAGCGTGCCCACCGCGTCCCAGAGACGGGCGCCGGCCCACGAAAGCACACCAGCCACCACAAACAGGCCGGCCAGGACGCCGATCCGCAACTGCTTCACCGAGAAAGCCGCCCTTCGCCTCGCTGTACTCACCCGCGCCGTACCGTCCTGCCGTCGTACAGATCCACGCGGTGCCGGTCCGCAGAGCCTAACGACTACTCGGGCAGGCGAAGTTCCAGGTCGGCCCGGGGCTGGACGCCGCCCCGGCCGACATCCGCCAGCAGCTCGGCGACGCGGCCGTGGCCCGGGACCTGGGCCTCCGGCTCCACGTCATGCCAGGGAGCGAGCACGAAGGCGCGCTGATGGGCCCGGGGATGAGGAAGGGTGAGCAGCGGGTCGTCCGAGACGACGTCCGCGTACGCCAGGATGTCCACGTCGATGGTGCGCGGCCCCCAGCGCTCGTCGCGGACCCGGTCGAAGGCCTCCTCGATGGCCTGTCCGCGCTCCAGCAGCGAGGACGGCGGCAGGGTTGTCTTGATCACGACCACCGCGTTGAAGTACGACGGCTGGGAGCCGGGCTCGACGCCCCAGGGCTCCGTCTCGTACACCGGAGAGACCGCTTTGACACGCAGGCCCGGGGTGTCCTCCAGGGCATCGATGGCGCCCTGGATCGTCTCCAGCCGGTTGCCGAGATTGGAACCGAGGGAGACCACGGCCTGTTTCGGGTTGGACAGCGTGATATCCGCCGCGTCCACCTGCGCGACCACGGAGGCGGGCACCGGCTGTACGGTCGGGTCGCTCTGCGACCCGTCTGTAGAAAACACAGTCATACTCGGCTCCGGGTGATGGTGATGGTCACGTCGTCGAACGGCACGGTGATCGGGGCATCGGGCTTGTGGACGATCACCTCGACCTCCTCGACGCCGTCGTGCTTCAGGCACCGCTGGGCGATCCGCTCGGCGAGCGTCTCGATCAGGTCGACCGGCTCTCCCTGGACGACCTCCACGACCTCCTCGGCCACGATCCCGTAGTGCACGGTCTTCGCCAGGTCGTCGTCGGCAGCCGCGGGGCGGGTATCGAGGCCGAGCACCAGATCCACGATGAAGGTCTGGCCCTCTTCGCGCTCCCGGGGGAAGACGCCATGGTGCCCACGGGCCTTGAGGCCGCGCAGCGCGACACGATCCACGCGAATCACTCCTGCTGTCGTTGGTCGTCAGGGCACCCAGCCGCGTGCGGGCGGCACGGTGCCCTCACTCGAATCTACCCGCGGGCACCGACACTGCTCTCCTGTGGGGCCTGTGGACAGGGTGCCGCACGACTGGTGACCCCCCCTACCCGCAGGTCTCACGAAGCAATCCACAAGGGCGGTTTACCCACTCATGCGGGTGTGTCGTCGTCCGGTTCCTCATCGGTTTCGGCCAGAACGGGTGAACCGTGGTGCGACCACATCTTCCAGCCCTCGGCGGTCCGCCGGAACACATTGGTGGCGACGACGAGCTGGCCGACGAGCGGTCCCAGCTCGCCGCTCTCCTCGGCCGGGCCGCCGCTGAGGATGTTCTCGGTGCAGGTCACCAGCGCGGTGTCGGCGGAGACGGCCACCACCACATCGGTGAGGAAGAACTGGATGTACTCCGTGTTCGCCATGATCAGGGCGTACGAACGCAGGACCTCGCCGCGGCCGGTGAGCACGGGCCAGCCCGGGTGGACACAGGAGATCCCGTCGTCGTCGCCGTCCAGCCAGAGCCCGGACAGCGAATCGAAGTCGCCGCTCTCCATCGCCTCGTAGAACGTGGTGTTGGCCAGCTCGACCTGCTCATTGTCCGTACGCGCGGTCACTGGGCGCCCTCGACCGCGCGCGCCACGCGGACCGCGTCCGCCGTGGCCCGTACCTCATGGACCCGGACCGCCCAGGCGCCCTGGTGGGCGGCGATGGCGGAGACCGCAGCGCTGGCCGCGTCGCGTTCGCGGGCGGGCGGCGGGGGGCCGTCGCCTTTCGAGAGGACATGGCCGAGGAACCGCTTGCGGGAGGCGGCGACCAGCAGTGGACGGCCCAGGGCGCGCAGCTCGGCGAGGTGCGCGAGGAGCTTCAGGTCGTGCTCGGCCTGCTTGGCGAAGCCGAGGCCGGGGTCGATGACCAGGCGGTCGGGGGTGATTCCGCCCGCGATCACCGCTTCCATCCGCTCACGCAGCTCGGCGACGACCTCCGCGACGACGTCCGTGTAGACCGCGCGGCTGTTCATCTCCTGACTGAAGCCGCGCCAGTGCATCACCACGAAGGGCACCCGGGCGGCGGCGACCGTGGGCACCATGGCCGGATCGGCGAGGCCGCCGCTGACGTCGTTGACCAGGACGGCGCCGGCCGCGACCGCCTGCTCGGCGACGGAGGCGCGCATGGTGTCGACGGAGACGGTGACGCCTTCGGCCGCCAGGCCGCGTACGACAGGGACGACCCGCCTCAGTTCCTCGTCCTCGTCGACCCGGGAGGCGCCCGGCCGGGTCGACTCACCGCCGACATCGACCAGGTCCGCACCGGCGGTGACCAGATCGAGGCCGCGCTTGACGGCGGAGGTGGTGTCGAACCAGCGGCCGCCGTCGGAGAAGGAATCGGGCGTCACATTGATGACGCCCATGACCGCACAGCGGTCCCACTCCGGCAGCCCCTCGACCGTGCCTCGTCCGCGCAACGTACTCATACGCCCCACCCTAGGTCCTGTCACGGTCCCTGACCGGGCAAGCCCTACGCCGTGCGGACCTCGCGGTCGGCCGTGGCGCGGACGCCGTGCGCGCACGGGCGGGGGCGGCGGCCCCGGGCCAGGCGGCGCAGGGGGCGGGGCAGGGACATCGTGACGAAGCCCTCCGCCTGCATCGCGGCGAAGCCGATCCGGGGTAGCTCCCCGGTGCTGCGGAAGACCACGTAACGCGGCTCCCAGCGTGGCTGGAACTTGGCGTTGAAGCGGTACAGCGACTCGATCTGGAACCAGCGGGAGAGAAAGACCAGCAGGCCTCGCCAGCCGCGCAGCACCGGGCCCGCGCCCAGGCGTTCACCCCGGGCGAGCGCCGAGCGGAACATCGCGAAGTTGAGGGAGACCCGCTCCACCCCCAGCCCGGACGCGGCCCGCAGCGCGGCGACGATCAGCAGTTCGTTCATACCGGGGTCGGCGGACCGGTCGCGGCGCATCAGATCCAGGGACATGCCGTGCGCCCCCCACGGAACGAAGTGAAGGACGGCCTTCAGGTCGCCGTAGGGGCCGGGCGCGTCCTCGCCGGGCTTGTGGGCGGTGGCGATCACCGAGTCGCCGTCGGCCGGATCGCCGATCCGGCCGAGGGCCATGGAGAAGCCACGTTCGGTGCTGGTGCCGCGCCAGTCGGCGGCGGCGCGGCGGATCCGTTCCAGCTCGCCGTCGGAGAGGTCACGGACGCGCCGTACCCGCGTTTCGTAGCCGGCGCGCTCGATGCGCTTCACCATCTGGCGTACGTTCCGCATGGCGCGTCCGTGCAGGGAGAAATCCGGCACATCCACCACCGCTTCGTCCCCCAGCTCCAGCGCGTCGAGGCCGGTCTCGCGGTTCCAGACCTGGCCGCCGGTCTCGCTGCAGCCCATCACGGCGGGTGTCCAGGAGTGGGCCTTGGCCTCGTCCATGAAGCGTTCGATGGCCCCGGGCCAGGCCTCGACATCGCCGATGGGGTCGCCGCTGGCGAGCATCACCCCGGAGATGACGCGGTAACAGACGGCCGCCTTGCCGCTGGGGGAGAAGACGACGCCCTTGTCGCGGCGGAGCGCGAAGTGCCCGAGGGAGTCACGGCCGCCGTGGAGCGCGAGCAGGGCGCGCAGCCGTCGCTCGTCCTCCTCGGTGAGGCGGGCGGCCGGGTGTTCGGGGCGGAAGGCGAGATAGCTGGTGGTGAGCGCGGTGAGCAGTCCGAGCGCGCCGAGGGAGTAGCCGACGGTGCCGGCCACGCTGCCGCTGTAGCTGACGGGGCCCGTGAAACCGAAGAGTCCGTACAGCACATGTTCGAGCCGGTCGGTCAGGCCGGGGCTGCCGATGGTCCGGTGCGGGTGGGCGCTCACGATGATCAGGCCGAGACCGATGGATCCCGCGCCCATCAGGACGAAGTTCGCCAGCGCCTTCCAGCGGCTGCGGGGGTCGGGCAGGGCCGCGAACTCCCCGCGGTGACGCAGTAGGAGGGCGAGCAGCGCGACCGGGAGGACGGCGCCGAGGAGCGAGTGCCGGTAACCGAACTGCGCCACCGCGCCCACGGGCAGCAGGAAGACGGCGGCGCGCCAGGCCCGGCGCTTACGACGTTTGAGGCCATGGGCGAGCAGCAGCAGGAGGACGCCGGCGCTCAGCGAGAGCGCGGCGGCGAAGGGGCCGAGTGCGCCCGGCAGCACTTCGGCGAAGCTGTGCATCCTGCTGTGCCGGAAGCGCGGGAAGACGCCGGCGGCGATGTCGATCAGGCCGATGAGGGTGCAGGCGGTACCGACCAGAGCGGGTACGGATGCGGGGCGGGGCCCGTGGAACAGACGCTGGAGGCCATGGAGCAGACGGCGTGTCAGCCGGATCGGAGGTATCCCCGGGGACCGCCCCGCCCGATCAGGAACCGATACCGATTTATCCCCATCTAGCGTCACAGACATCGCTTCCCGTGGCTCTGTGAGAGATCGTGGTGCCCATGCCCGCTTCTTCTCCGCGGCGCCGGACATTTTGCGACCTCTAGGACGGGGCTTTGGGGGAGCGGGTTCCTCCGCGTCCAGGAAAATCTCATAGGAGAAAGCTCGGTCGACATGGGTCTTACCAGCCGCAAAGTCCTGGCCTTGGCCGTCCTGCTGGCCGTCCTGCTGTTCGTGGCCACCGTCTGGCTCTGGCCACGGCTGTCGCCGCGCACCCCGCGTGCCGTGCTCGGCCGGGTCGGGCTGCTGTTCGCCACCCAACTGGCGGTATTCGCCGCGGTCGGTCTCGCCGCCAACCACTCCTTCCTCTTCTACGGTTCCTGGGCGGACCTCCTCGGCAGGCAGCAGGATCTGGGCGCGGTCCTCGACCACTCGGCCGGCGGCAGGCAGCTGACGGTCGTGGAGAAGCAGTCGCCGCCCGTGCCGGGCGGTTCACAGCCCATGGCGGGCGGGCAGATCCACAAGATCGCGGTGGGCGGTGAGAAGTCGGGGATCGACAGCTCGGCCCTCGTCTATCTGCCGCCCGAGTACTTCCGGCCGCAATACGCGCGCAAGACCTTCCCGGCGGCCGTCGTGCTCACCGGCTATCCGGGCACGGCGGAAAACCTGATCACCGGACTGCAGTATCCGAAGACGGCCTGGCAGCTGGCCAGGGACGGCAAGATGCAGCCGATGATCCTGGTGATGCTGCGGCCCACCGTGGCGCCGCCGCGGGACACCGAATGCGTGGACATCCCCGACGGCCCGCAGACGGAGACCTTCTTCGCCAAGGATCTGCCCACGGCGGTGTCACAGACCTACCGGGTCGGGACCGCACCGCGGAACTGGGGTTTCATCGGCAACTCCACCGGCGGTTACTGCGCGCTGAAGATCGCCCTGCACCATCCCGAGCGGTTCTCGGCGGGCGCCGGGCTCTCCGCGTACTACAAGGCCGCCGTCGACCCGACCACCGGTGACCTCTTCCACGGCGACCAGCAGCTGCGCAACCGGGCCGACCTGCTGTGGAGCCTGGACCACCTGCCCCAGGGCGCGTCGTCCCTCCTCGTGACCAGCTCCAAGAAGGGCGAGGGGAACCTGAAGGCCACGCGGAAGTTCATCGGCAAGGTCAGGGCGCCCGCACGGGTGTCGTCGATCATCCTCGACAGCGGCGGGCACAACTTCAACACCTGGCGGCGGGAGGTCGCGCCGGTGCTGGAGTGGATGGGCGGACGGCTCAGCCCTAACTGACCTTGCTGATGGTCTCCAGCTCCACTTCGGTACGGGGGATGGCCTGGGCGTCCGCGTCGATCGACCGGCGCAGCGCCTCGTGCAGCCGGGCGGGGGTGAGGACCCCCAGGAACCGTCCCGTCTCCTCCTTGTCGATGACCGCGATCCAGCCCGCGTCGTGCTGGAGCATCGTGGCGAACGCCTGCTTGAGCGAGGCGCCGACGGGCAGCCACGCCTCCATCCGGCGGGCGTGCTCCCGCACCGTCCCCGACGCACCGGTCTGCTCGGTCGAGATCCAGCCGTGCAGATTGTCGTCGGAGTCCAGGACGACGGCCCAGCGCGCGCCCTCCTCGGCGAGCTTGGCCGCGGCGCGGCGCAGCGGGTCGTCGAGATGGAGGACGGGCGGCTGCTCCAGATCGCCCTCCTCGATGGGGGTGACGGAGAGGCGCTTGAGACCGCGGTCGGCACCGACGAAGTCCGCGACGTACGGGGTGGCGGGCGTGCCGAGCACGGCGGCCGGGGCGTCGAACTGCTCGATCCTGCCCTGCCCGTAGACGGCGATACGGTCGCCGAGACGGACGGCCTCCTCGATGTCGTGCGTGACGAAGAGCACGGTCTTGCGGACCGCCGCCTGGAGCTTGAGGAACTCGCTCTGCAGGTGGTCACGTACGACGGGGTCGACCGCGCCGAACGGCTCGTCCATCAGCAGGACCGGCGGGTCGGCCGCCAGGGCACGGGCCACGCCGACGCGCTGGCGCTGGCCGCCGGAGAGCTGCTCGGGGTAGCGGTCGCCGTAGACGGACGGGTCGAGGCCGACCAGGTCGAGGAGTTCGGCGGCGCGCTCACGGCCCTTGGCACGCTTCCAGCCGAGGAGATGCGGGACGGTCGCGGTGTTCTCCAGGACCGTTTTGTGCGGGAACAGGCCGACCTGCTGGATGACATAGCCGATACGGCGCCGGAGTTCGACGGGGTCGATGGCGGAAATGTCGTCCCCGTCGAGGAATATCCGCCCCTCGGTCGGCTCGATGAGGCGGTTGACCATTTTCATGGTGGTGGTCTTGCCGCAGCCGGAGGGTCCGACGAGCGTGACCAGCTCGCCCTGGGAGACCTCGAAGGACAGGTCGTCGACAGCGGTCGTGCCGTCCGGGTACCGCTTGGTGACGTGCTCGAATCGGATCATGGTTCCCCATTGTGCGGCGTGTTGTGTGAAGGCCATGTTGCTGGAATGTGGCGGACTTCCGCGAATGTCAGTGGTCGGGGATAGGGTCGCCAGAACATCGGGTTTCAGACATACGACAGACATACGTTCGGGAAGACGGGGGAGGCGAGGATGGATGAACACGCAAGGATGCCTCGCGGCGAACGACTGGATCTGCGGGGAATATCTCCGCTCCCGTAGCCAGGAGTTGACCGACGCCACGGTCCAGCACGTGTGGATCACCGTGGTCTCGGTCGTCATCGGGCTGGTGGTGGCCTTTCCGCTGGCGCTGCTGGCGCGGAGCAAGCCTTCTTTCGCCGGACCCGTGCTGGGCCTGACGACCCTCCTCTACACGATTCCCTCGCTGGCGATGTTCTCGCTGCTGCTGCCGCTCTTCGGGCTGTCCGCCGGCCTGGTGATCACCGGCCTGGTGCTGTATTCACTGACCATTCTTGTGCGGAACATCATCGCGGGGCTGGAATCGGTGCCGGAAGAGGCCAGGGAAGCGGCCCGCGGGATGGGGTACGGACCGGGGCGGCTGCTCTGGGAGGTCGAACTGCCGCTGGCGCTTCCCGCGCTGATGGCCGGGCTGCGCATAGCGACGGTGTCGACGATCGCCCTGACGACGGTCGGTTCGATCGTCGGCCGGGGCGGGCTCGGCAATCTCATCGAGGACGCGCTGCCGAGCTTCTTCAAGGCGCAGGTGCTGACGGCGTCCGTGCTGTGTGTGCTGCTGGCGGTCGTCGCCGATCTGCTGCTTCTCGGGGCGCAGCGACTGCTGACGCCCTGGACCCGGATACAGACGTCGCGCGAACCGCGCCGTAAAGCCCCGGCGGCCGGTCCGGCCCGCCCGGCGAAGGCGGTGAGCTGACCATGGGTGTCCTCGGAGAGGCCTGGACGTGGCTGACGACCGGTGCCAACTGGTCCGGCGACGGCGGAGTGTGGCACCGGCTCGGGGAGCATGTGTACGTCAGCGGGGTGGCGCTCGCACTGGCCTGCGCCATCGCCCTGCCGATCGCCCTCTTTCTGGGACATATCGGCAAGGGCGGCGCGCTCGCGATCAATATCTCCAACGTGGGCCGGGCGATCCCCGTCTTCGCCGTCCTCGCCCTGTTCATGGTCTCGCCGCTGCGCAACACGGGCTACGTCCCCACGATCATCGCCCTGGTGCTCTTCGCCGTACCGCCCCTGCTGACCAACGCCTATGTCGGGATGCGCGAGGTCGACAGCGCGGTGGTGGAAGCCGCCCGGGGGATGGGTATGTCCGGTCCCCAGCTCTTCGTACGGGTGGAGCTGCCCCTCGCGTACCCGCTGATCATGACCGGGCTCCGGTCGGCCTCCGTTCAGGTGGTGGCCACGGCCACCATCGCGGCGATGGTGGGACAGGGCGGTCTCGGCCGGATCATCACCGCCGGTTTCAACACGTACGACACCGCGCAGGTGGTCGCGGGCGCCATCCTCGTCGCGCTGCTCGCGCTGCTCGTCGAAGGCGCGCTCGTGGCGCTGGACCGGGTGATCGACCCGGCTCCGTCCCTCGCCTCCGGTGTCACCGACGTGTCCGACGCATCCGATGTACCCGACGCGTCCGGCGATTCGGCCGGCACGAACTCCCCCCGCGGTAGGACCCCCTCGCGCACGACCGTGTGACGACGGATCTTTTGGCCCTCTTGGAGATGGTGAACCTCATGAGCAAGACCTCGCGCATCGCGGGTGCGGTACTCGGAGCGGTGGCTCTGACCGCGTCGCTCGCCGCGTGCGGCGGCGACAGTCTGGAGAAGGACAAGAGCGGCACCGCCGCGTCCGGCTCCGACACCGGAAAGAAGGGCACGCTCGTCATCGGCGCGGCGGCCTTCACGGAGTCCAAGGTGCTGGCGGAGCTGTACGCCCAGATCCTGGGCGACGCCGGATACTCGACCTCCGTCACCACGGTGAAGAACCGTGAGCTGTACGAACCCTCCCTGGAGAAGGGCGAGATCGACGTCGTACCGGAATACGCCGCTACGATCACCGAATTCCTGAACGCCAAGGTGAACGGCGCCAAGGAGGCCGAGGCGAAGCCCCTCGCCTCCGGCGACGCCGCCGCGACCTTCGCCGAGCTGGAGAAGCTCGCCGGGCCGCTCGGGCTGAAGGCATTGCCCGTCGGCAAGGCCGTCGACCAGAATGCCTTCGCGGTCACCAAGGAATTCGCCGAGAAGAACAAGCTCAAGACGCTTTCCGATCTTGGCAAGTCGAAGATCAAAGTGAAGATCGCGGCGGGCGACGAGTGCGAGGTGCGGCCGTTCTGCCTGCCCGGTCTGAAGAAGACCTACGGCATCAATGTGACGGGCATCGACCCGAAGGGCGTAGGAACCCCGCAGTCCAAGCAGGCTGTCAAGGACGGCGTGGACCAGGTGGTCCTGAGCAGCACGACCGACGGCACGCTGGACAGCTTCGGACTGGTGGTGCTGGAGGACGACAAGGGACTGCAGAACGCCGACAACGTACTGCCGGTGGTCAATGCCAAGGACGCAGGTTCGCAGGAGATAGCCGATGTCCTCGGCAAGCTGACCGACGCGCTGACGACGGACGACCTCGCGAAGTTGAACCTCAAGGTCGATGCCGAGCGGGCGAAGCCCGAGGATGTCGCGAAGGAGTATCTGGAGTCCAAAGGTCTGGTCAAGAAGTAGCCGCGAGCCGGCGCCCAGGTCGTAAGTGACGGCAGGCAAAACGGAGTTCTGGAGAGGAAGGGGAGGGGAGTCGGCAACGGGCCGGGAAAGATTGTCCGACCGGCCCCCCATTCGGTCTCCACGCACGGTAAATTTCAGGCCATGCCACGTGGACGCCACCGCCATTCCCCACCCCTCCACAAGCTTCTGCCGCCGTCGGCGGTCGCCGGAGCCGCGGTTCTCTGCGCCGCGGGCGCCTGGTTTCTCTCGGAACCGGTGATGCTCCGCGGTCTGGTCGCCGTGACGGCCGCGGCGGCCGTGAGCGGCGCTGTGTTCATGCGCGGTTGGGACCGGAGCGCCGGCCGGCGCGTCGCGGAGCTGACGCGCGGGCGGGAGAGCGACCAGTGGAAGACCGAGGAGCGCGTAGCCGAACTCGAGGCTGACGTGGAGGAGTCGCGCGAGCTGCGCCTCAAGCTCGACGCCAAGCTGCGCGCGAAGCGGGTCGAGCTGGCCGCGCTGCGGGGCGAACACGCCGCGCTGCTGCGGCGGTACGCGACGGCGGAGACCGAGCGCGCCACCGCACTGGAGGGCCGGCGTCAGCTCGCCCTGGAGGCGGCCGCAGAACCCAAGGCCCTGCCCGCCGCGGGCAGCACGCCCACGGCGTCGGCGTACGCCGGTGCCGCCCGCGCTCTGGAGAACCTGCCGCGCAACGGTGTGACCCAGCAGGTGAAGCGGACCGTCGACGCGGCCCGCCGGCGCGATCTGGCCGAGCGGGCGACGGAGGCGGACGAGCCGCAGGGGAAGCACGCGGCGGCCGCCCAAGGAGAGCAGCACAGCCGTCCGTCGTCCGCTCTCCCCGCCACCCGGGTGCCCGCCGCGTCCGCGATCGTTCCGTACGCCCCGCTGCGCCGCCCGGTGCGGCGGCCCGAAGGCGGATTCGACTTCTTCGGCGCGCAGGCCGCGGAGGCCGCGCAGGCCGCGGAGGCCGCGCAGAGCCGGCACAAGGACGAAGCCGACGCGGACGAGCCCGCACCGGCCGCGCGGCTGGCCCGGGTGGAGCGCGAGGACCTCGCCGATGTGGTGGGCGAAGAGGTCCTCGCCGAGCGGCGGAGGGCCGAGGGCCGCGCCGTCGGTCAGGTCATCGATCTGACCGCGCACGACGAGACGGAACAGCTCGAGCTCGGCGGGCTGCGCAACGCGATCGGTTCCTGATCGCGACGTGACCGCGGCGGCCCGCTACTTGTCGATGTCGCCGACGACGAAGAACAGCGATCCCAGGATCGCGACCATGTCGGCGACCTGCGTCCCGGGCAGCAGTTCGGTCAGCGCCTGGATGTTGTTGAACGAGGCGGAGCGGAGCTTCAGCCGGTACGGCGTCTTCTCGCCCTTCGAGACCAGGTAGTAGCCGTTGATGCCGAGCGGGTTCTCGGTCCAGGCGTACGTGTGCCCCTCGGGCGCCTTCAGCACCTTCGGCAGCCGCTGGTTGATCGGACCGGGCGGCAGCTCCGCGATCCGGTCCAGACAGGCGTCCGCCAGGGCCAGCGCGTTGTGCGTCTGCTCCAGCAGGCATTCGAAACGCGCCAGACAGTCGCCGTCCTCGCGGGTGACGACCTTCAGCGTGTCCCGCAGTTCGCCGTAGGCCAGATACGGCTCGTCGCGGCGCAGGTCGAAGTCGACCCCGGAGGCGCGGGCGATCGGCCCGGACACCCCGTAGGCGTGGACCGCCTCCGGCGACAGAACCCCGACACCGCGGGTACGGGCCCGGAAGATCTCGTTGCCGAGCACCAGCCGGTCGTACACATCCATCCGCGAGCGGACCTCGGCGACCGCGTGCCTGGCCCGGCCCTGCCAGCCGGCGGGCAGGTCCTCCTTGAGGCCGCCGACCCGGTTGAACATGTAGTGCATCCGGCCGCCGGAGACCTCCTCCATCACGGCCTGGAGCTCCTCGCGCTCCCGGAAGGCGTAGAACACCGGGGTGATACCGCCCAGTTCGAGGGGGTACGACCCGAGGAACATCAGATGGTTGAGAACGCGGTTCAGCTCGGCGAGCAGCGTCCTGGTCCATACGGCGCGCTCGGGCACCTCCATGCCGAGCATCCGCTCGACGGCCAGCACCACACCCAGCTCGTTGGAGAACGCCGACAGCCAGTCGTGGCGGTTGGCGAGCATCACGATCTGCCGGTAGTCGCGCGCCTCGAAGAGCTTCTCGGCGCCGCGGTGCATATAGCCGATGACCGGTTCCGCGTGCCGGATGACCTCGCCGTCGAGCACGAGGCGGAGGCGGAGCACACCGTGCGTGGAAGGGTGCTGGGGCCCGATGTTGAGCACCATGTCGGTGCTCTCCGCCGCGCCGCCGATGCCGACCGTCGTCCGGGTGGTCTCCGTCATGGGCGACAGTCTCTCAGAGCGATGCCGGGGGCATTGCTAGCGGTGCCGGGGTCGCCCGGCGCGATGCCCATGTCGTCAGGAGCCGTGAAGGGATCCGCCGGCGCGATGCCCACGGGCTGCGTCAGCCAGCCGAAGTCGCCGAGTCCGCCCCGCGCCGTCAGCTCCGCCGCCTCCCCGGCGGCCGCGAGCGCCCGGACGTACGCCGCGGGGTCGGTGGAGGCGAGGGACAGCGGCGGACGCTCCCCGCTCACCCCCAGACGGTGCAGCGCCGCGCGCTGGCTGGTCAGCTCCGCGCCCGGCAGCGCGCAGGCGTCCAGCGCCACATGGGCGGTGAGATCGCAGCTCCCGTCCGGTACGGGACGCACCTCCCGGCCGGCCAGGAAGCCGGTCAGCGTACCGAAGGGCGGCCGGGCGTCCCGTACATGCGCGTAGTCGACGGCGACCGCGAGCCCCCGCTCCAGTGTGCCGACGGCGGCCGCCCACGCCTCGTCGCGCGGCCGGCCGATCTCCGCCCTGGTGCCGGGACCGGTGGGCGGCCACCAGCGGGCGAGCCACTCCGCGTCAGAGCCGTCGACCGGTTCGCCCAGCTCCTCCGAGCCGTCCGGCCGTACGAGGACATACCGCACGAACCCGTCCGAATCGGTCTCGGCGACATCGACGGGGACGTTGTCCAGCCATTCGTTCGCGAAGAGCAGCCCGCTGACCCCGGACGGCGGCTCCGCGCGCCACTCGATACGCGGGTCCAGGCCCGGGGGGCGCGGGGCGCGCTCGACGGCGTACGGCCGTACCGCCAGCCCGTCAGGGACCGCGGCCAGGATGCCGGTCAGCAACTCACCGCGGCCCGCGCCGATGTCGACGAGCGCCACCTCGTCCGTCCCCAGCGCCCGGGCGGTGCCGGCCAGCAGCCGGGCGACGGCGCCGGCGAACAGGGGGGAGGCATGCACCGAGGTGCGGAAGTGCCCGGCAGGTCCCTCGGGCCGCAGATAGAAGCCCTCGGGGCCGTACAGCGCGGCCTCCGCGGCCGTACGCCACCGCTGCGGACCGGGCTCGCACCGCCCGCCCCGCGACCCCTGCGACTTACACGTCTCATCCGTCACGGCGTCAAGTCTCCACCTTGGGGAGTACGCTTCCGGCGACCGGATCGACCCTCCGGTTGACCTCTCTCCCTTTTCCGCCTCCCTACGCTGGGTTACGTGCAGCGCTTCTACGACTTTCTCCGCAGACACCCGACGGGCGTCGACAGCTTCTGGGCTGTCCTGCTCTTCGGGTTCTCCTTGTTGTGGGCGGTCGGGGAGAACTCCGGCGTCGTGCCGCGGCTGGTGGCCATCGGGGTCGTCCTGCTGCTCAGTCTTTCCGTCGCGCTGCGCCGGGTCGCACCCGAGAAGACGCTGCTGCTCGTGGTGGCCCTGGGCGTCGCCCAGGTCGCGCTGGACGTGCAGGTCAATCCCGCCGACTTCGCGATGCTGGTCGTCATCTACACCGTCGCCGCGCAGGGCGGCCCGCGCTGGGCCTCCATGCTGGGGCTGATCGGCGGACTGCTCGCCGCTCCGATATCGCAGGTGCGCTGGCACCTGGAGGGGGCCGGCACCGCGGGCCGGATCTTCTTCACCGCCGTCATGAGCGTGCCGTTCGTCCTCGCCTGGGTGCTGGGCGATTCCATGCGCACCCGCCGCGCCTACTTCGACCAGCTGGAGGAGCGCGCCACCCGGCTGGAGAAGGAGCGCGAGGCACAGGCCAAGGTCGCGGTCGCCGCCGAACGGGCCAGGATCGCCCGTGAGCTGCACGACGTCGTCGCGCACAACGTCTCCGTGATGGTGGTGCAGGCGGACGGCGCGGCCTATGTGCTGGACGCCGCGCCCGACCAGGCCAAGCAGGCCCTGGAGACCATTTCGAGCACCGGCCGCCAGGCCCTCGCCGAGATGCGCCGGCTGCTCGGGGTGCTGCGGACCGGAGATGCCAAGGAGACCGGGGAGTACGTGCCGCAGCCCGATGTCGACCAGATCGAGGATCTGGTCGAGCAGGTGCGGCGCGCGGGCATCACCGTGGACTTCAAGATCGAGGGCACTCCGCGGTCGCTGCCCAGCGGGGTGGAGCTCACCGCGTACCGCATCGTGCAGGAGGCCCTCACCAACAGCCGTAAGCACGGCGGCCCGGACGTCGGCGCCAGCGTGCGGCTGGTCTACTTCGACGACGGGCTCGGGCTGCTCGTCGAGGACGACGGCCGGGGCGCCGCCCATGAGCTGTACGAGGACGGCGGGGCCGACGGCCGCGGTCATGGGCTCATCGGCATGCGGGAGCGGGTCGGTATGGTCGGCGGCACGCTGGACGCCGGGCCGCGGCCGGGCGGCGGCTTCCGGATCAGCGCGCTGCTCCCGCTGAAGCCCGCGCACTAGGACGTACCGGAGCCCGCCCCGCCCGGCCTTCCGGCCCATCGCCCGCCCGATCCGCCTACTGGACAAGGAACCCGCAGATGTCGATCCGCGTCATGCTCGTCGACGATCAGATGCTGCTGCGCACCGGCTTCCGCATGGTGCTGGCCGCGCAGCCGGACATGGAGGTCGTCGCGGAGGCCGGGGACGGCGCCGAGGCGATCGAGAACCTCCGCTCCACCGCCGTGGACGTCGTACTGATGGACGTACGCATGCCCCGGCTGGACGGCGTCGAGGCCACCCGCCGGATCTGCGGCGCCCCCGATGCCCCGAAGGTGCTCATCCTGACCACCTTCGACCTGGACGAGTACGCCTTCTCCGGGCTGAAGGCCGGGGCCAGCGGCTTCATGCTGAAGGACGTGCCGCCGAGTGAGCTGCTGAGCGCGATCCGCTCGGTCCACAGCGGGGACGCCGTCGTCGCGCCGTCCACGACGCGACGGCTGCTCGACCGCTTCTCCCCGCTGCTGCCGAGCGCGGGCAAGCCGCAGAACAAGGAGCTGGAGCGGCTGACCGGCCGCGAGCGCGAAGTGATGCTGCTGGTCGCGCAGGGTCTGTCGAACGGCGAGATCGCGGGGCGGCTGGTGCTCTCCGAGGCGACCGTGAAGACCCATGTCGGCCGGATCCTCACCAAGCTCGGTCTGCGCGACCGGGTGCAGGTGGTCGTCCTCGCCTACGAGACGGGGCTGGTGCGGGCCGGCGGCGGCGCCTGACGCGGGAGAGCCACACCCCGCGGCCGGTCCCGATCCGGTGCGCGTCAGGCCGACTCCGCCCGCTCCTGGCACTCCACCAGCAGGGCCACGAATGCGCCGACCGCCGCCCGCACGTCGTCCGCCGTCCACTCCAGGCCCGGTTCCGCCACCGTGACCTCGGTGAGGGAGACGCCAGGAGGGCCGGAGCCCGAGGCGAACCAGCGGCGGAACAGCGTCACCTTCGTCTCCTCCGACTGCCGGAGCGCCGCCTCGTTCAGCACCTGCGGTGCGTACGGCAGCCACACCTGGAACTGGTGCGTGTGCGGTGGCTCCGGGTGGACGCGGAACCACGGGACCGCGGACGCCGCGAACCCCTCGGCGAGCGCCGTCGCCACCACGCGCGCGTGCGTCACGTACGAGGGCAGCCGCGGCAGCTCACGCTCCAGGCCCAGCAGGGCCGACAGGGCCGCCGGGTACTGCTGGAAGAGCTGGCCCCCGTACCGGTGGCGCCAGATGCGCGCCTCCTCCACCAGCTCGGGGGAGCCGGCGAGCACCGCGCCCGACAGGCCGTCGAGCGACTTGTAGAAGGAGACGTACACGCTGTCCGCGAGACCCGCGATCTCCGCCAGCGGGCGCCCGAAGTGAGGGGCGCACTCCCACAGCCGCGCGCCGTCGAAGTGCACCACCGCGTCCCGTTCACGCGCCGCGGCCACGGTCGCGGTCAGCTCGTCCCAGGACGGCAGGACGAAGCCCGCGTCCCTGAGCGGCAGTTCCAGCATCAGCGTGCCGAAGGGCTCGGCCAGCTCGTGGATCTCCTCGGCGGTCGGAAGGCGCGGCTCCGTCGTCGGATGGACCGTATGCAGCCCGCTGACGGACGACAGCGCGCCGCCCTCGTGGACCACGGGGTGCGCGAGCGGATGGAGGGCCACCGTCCGGTTTCCCGTGCGCCCCGCCCAGCAGCGCAGCGCCACCTGCTGGGCCATCGTGCCCGTGGGGAAGAAGACCGCGGCAGGGAAGCCGAGCGTGGCGGCCACCCGCCGCTCCAGCTCCGCGACGACCCCGTCCCCGTACACATCGGTCCATTCGTCCAGGTCGTAGACCGATCCCGCGTCCGCCGCGAGGGCGGCGAGCCGCTCGCCCACGCGCTGGTCCGCCGACGTCCGGGACAGCACCCGCTCGGACGCCCGCCACGCGGCCAGCCGGCGCCGCCGCTCGTCCTGTGCCGACACCGGTGCGGATGCCGGTGCGGACGCCGCTGCGGTCGGCCGAGCCGACGCGGAGGGCTGCGCCGGTACCTCCGCCGTCGTCGCGCCGGACACCTCGTCGACCTGTTCGCTCATCTCTCCCATGCGTCGATCATCGCTCACCCGCCATCCCCCGCCCACAGCCTGTGGACAACCAGGTGGGCGGGCGAATCGCTGGCGTAGCATGGCGAGAAATCGTCCGGTACCCCCCGCGGACTGGAACGGAAGGCCCCGATTCGCGTGAACCCATCAGCACAGGAACCCTTCGATCCCCGGGACCGCCCCGCCCGGCTCACCGTCGGTGTCGTCGGGGCCGGCCGGGTCGGCCCCGCCCTCGCCGCCTCCCTGCAGCTCGCCGGACACCGTCCGGTCGCCGTCTCGGGGGTCTCGGACGCCTCCGTACGGAGGGCGGCCGCGCTGCTCCCCGACGTCCCGCTGGTCACCGCCGCCGAGGTCCTCGCCCGCGCCGATCTGGTGCTGCTGACCGTTCCGGACGACGCCCTGCCCGGACTGGTCGAAGGGCTCGCCGAGACCGGCGCCGTACGGCCGGGACAGCTGCTCGTCCACACCTCGGGGCGTTACGGCGCCAAGGTCCTGGATCCCGCCCTGCGCGCGGGCGCCCTGCCGCTCGCCCTGCACCCCGCCATGACCTTCACCGGTACCTCCGTGGACGTCCAGCGGCTGGCCGGCTGCTCGTTCGGGGTCACCGCGCCCGAGGAGCTGCGGCTGGCGGCGGAGGCGCTGGTCATCGAGATGGGCGGCGAGCCCGAGTGGATCGCCGAGGAGTCCCGTCCGCTCTACCACGCGGCGCTGGCGCTGGGCGCGAACCACCTGGTCACGCTGGTGGCGCAGTCGATGGAGCTGCTCCGTACGGCCGGGGTCACCGCCCCCGACCGGATGCTCGGCCCGCTGCTGGGCGCGGCCCTCGACAACGCCCTGCGCTCCGGTGACGCGGCCCTCACGGGCCCGGTCGCACGCGGCGACGCCGGCACGGTCGCCGCGCATGTCGCGGAGTTGCGCAAGCACGCGCCCGGCGCCGTCGCGGGATACCTCGCGATGGCCCGTACGACCGCGGACCGGGCGCTGGCGCACGGCCTGCTCAAGCCGGAGCTGGCGGAGGACCTCCTCGGTGTCCTCGCGGACGGGGACCGCCTCGGGGGCGGCGCGGGGGGCGCCCGATGAGCTTCGAACTCGCCCCCACGCGCGCGGACCTCGACCGCCTCCTGGACCGGCGTGCCACCGGCGGCCGTATCGCCGTGGTGATGACCATGGGCGCGCTCCACGACGGGCACGCGAGCCTCGTACGCGCCGCCCGCGCCCGGGTCGGACCGGACGGCTTCGTCGTCGTCACCGTCTTCGTCAACCCGCTCCAGTTCGGCGCGGGCGAGGACCTCGCCCGCTATCCCCGCACGCTCGACACCGACCTGAAGACCGCGCAGGAGGCGGGCGCCGACGCCGTCTTCGCCCCGGCCGCCGACGAGGTCTACCCCGGCGGCGCCCCCCAGGTCAGGATCGCCGCAGGACCCATGGGCGAGCGGCTCGAAGGCGCCTCCCGCCCCGGGCACTTCGACGGCATGCTCACCGTCGTCGCCAAGCTGCTGCACCTCACCCGGGCCGACGCCGCCTTCTTCGGCCGCAAGGACGCCCAGCAGCTCGCCCTGGTCCGGCGGATGGTCCGCGATCTGAACTTCCGGGCCGACATCGTCGGCGTACCGACGGTCCGCGAGGAGGACGGCCTCGCGCTCTCCAGCCGTAACCGCTATCTGTCCCCGCCCGAGCGCCGTACCGCCCTGGTCCTCTCCCGCGCGCTGTTCGCCGCCCGCGACCGCCTCGGCGCCCAGCACGCCCTGCGCGCCCGCGCCGAGTCCGCCCCCGCGACCGGCACTCGCGCCGCCGCGCTCTCCGCCCTCGGCGAGACCCGTGCGGCGGCCGACGCCCACGCGGTGGCGGCCGCCTGGGCACCCGCCGCGCCCGCCCGCCTCTGCGGAGCCGACGCCGTACGGACCGCGGCCCGCGCCGTCCTCGACGAGGCCGCCCGGGCCGCGCCGCCCCTCAGCCTCGACTATCTGGCCCTCGTCGACCCCGCCGACTTCACCGAGATCCCCGACGACCACACCGGCGAAGCGATCCTCGCCGTCGCCGCGAGAGTCGGCTCCACCCGGCTGATCGACAACATCCCCCTGACCTTCGGAGCCCCCAAGTGACCGGAACCGGAATACGGCTGACCGCCCCCGCACCCGGCTGGGCCGTCGACGCCGATGTCGTCGTGGTCGGATCCGGCGTCGCCGGCCTCACCACGGCCCTGCGCTGCACGGCCGCCGGGCTCCGTACGGTCGTCGTCACCAAGGCCCGTCTCGACGACGGCTCCACGCGCTGGGCCCAGGGCGGTATCGCCGCGGCGCTCGGCGAGGGCGACACCCCCGAACAGCATCTGGCCGACACACTCGTCGCGGGCGCGGGCCTGTGCGACGAGGCCGCGGTCCGCGTCCTGGTCACCGAGGGCCCTGCGGCCGTCCGCCGGCTGATCGACACCGGCGCGCACTTCGACACCTCCGCCGGCGGCGAGCTCCAGCTCACCCGCGAGGGCGGCCACCACCGTCGCCGTATCGCCCACGCGGGCGGCGACGCGACGGGCGCCGAGATCTCCCGCGCCCTGGTCGAAGCGGTGCGCGCCGCCGCGCTCCGTACCGTCGAGAACGCGCTGGTTCTCGATCTGCTGACGGACGAACAGGGCCGTACGTCCGGTGTCACCCTCCATGTGATGGGCGAGGGCCAGCACGACGGCGTCGGCGCGGTCCACGCCCCCGCGGTGGTCCTGGCCACCGGCGGCATGGGCCAGGTCTTCTCCGCGACGACCAACCCCGCGGTCTCCACGGGGGACGGGGTGGCGCTGGCGCTGCGGGCGGGCGCCGAGGTCTCGGACCTGGAGTTCGTGCAGTTCCACCCGACGGTGCTCTTCCTGGGCGCCGGGGCGGAGGGCCAGCAGCCCCTGGTCTCCGAGGCGGTACGGGGCGAGGGCGCCCATCTCGTCGACGCCGACGGCGTGCGCTTCATGCTCGACCAGCACGAACTGGCGGAGCTGGCGCCCCGCGACATCGTCGCCAAGGCGATCACGCGGCGGATGGGGGAACAGGGCGCCGAGCACATGTATCTGGACGCCAGGCACTTCGGCGCCCCGATGTGGGAGAGCCGTTTCCCGACGATCCTCGCGGCCTGCCGCGCCCATGGCATCGACCCGGTCACGGAGCCGATCCCGGTGGCCCCCGCCGCCCACTACGCGTCGGGCGGAGTCCGTACGGACCTGCGCGGCCGGACGACCGTGCCGGGGCTGTACGCGTGCGGTGAGGTCGCCTGTACGGGCGTCCACGGCGCGAACCGGCTGGCCTCCAACTCCCTGCTGGAGGGCCTGGTCTTCGCGGAGCGCATCGCCGCGGACATCGCGGCGGACTCGGCGGAGCCGCGTGGCGCGTCCGAGGCGCCCGCCGCCGTCCCGGTCGCCGCGTCCACCGCTGCCTCGCCGCTGCCGCTGATAACACCCGACGCGCGGACCGAGATCCAGCGGATCATGTCCGCTGGGGCGGGCGTGCTCAGGTCGGCCCGGAGCCTGGCGGAAGCGGCCCGGGCGCTGGAGGCCGTCCATCTGAACGCCCTTCGGGCCACCGCCCTGGACCATGAGGGCCCCGGCAAGGCGGCCGTGCCCGGCGTCGACTCCTGGGAGACGTCGAACCTCCTCTGTGTCGCCCGCGTGCTGGTGGCCGGCGCGGTGGAGCGCGAGGAGACGCGGGGCTGCCACTGGCGCGAGGACCGCCCCGAGCGCGACGACACCGACTGGCGCCGTCATCTCGTCGTCCGCCTGCTGCCCGACCGCGGGCTGGCGCTCCGGCGTACCGAAACGGCCGACTTCCCGCCCGTGGATCCCGTACTCGTATCCGTCCCCACAGACCCCGACGCCCCCAGGGAGCCGTAACCGTGAGCACGCCCGAAGACAATCCGCGCCCCGAACCCGTGGACGTACCGCTGATCCAGATCGGCGCCCCGGCCGGGGGCGGCTGCGGTGACGGCTGCGGCTGCTCCGGCGGCGAGGACGGGTACGACCCCGACGACCTGGAGTGCGGCCTCGACCCCGCCCTCGCCCAGCTCCTCGCCGACGCGGGCCTGGACCCCGTCCAGGTCGAGGACATCGCGCATGTCGCCGTCGAGGAGGACCTCGACCACGGCGTGGACGTGACGACCGTCGCGACCGTCCCCGAAGACGCCGTCGCCACCGGCGACTTCACCGCCCGCGAGAGCGGCACGGTCGCGGGCCTGCACATCGCGGAAGCCGTCCTCTCCCTCGTCTGTACCGAGGAGTTCGAGGTCGAGCGGCATGTCGCGGACGGCGACCGCGTCGAGGCCGGCCAGAAGCTGCTGAGCGTCACGTCCCGTACCCGCGACCTGCTCACCGCCGAGCGCAGCGCGCTCAACCTGTTGTGCCGGCTGTCCGGCATCGCGACCGCCACCCGCGCCTGGGCCGATCTGCTCGAAGGCACCGGGGCCAAGGTCCGCGACACCCGCAAGACCACGCCGGGGCTGCGCGCCCTGGAGAAGTACGCGGTGCGCTGCGGCGGCGGCGTCAACCACCGGATGTCGCTCTCCGACGCCGCCCTGGTGAAGGACAACCACGTCGTCGCGGCGGGCGGGGTGGCCGAGGCATTCAAGGCCGTGCGCGACCGGTTCCCCGACCTGCCGATCGAGGTGGAGGTCGACACCCTCCACCAGGTACGCGAAGTCCTGGACGCCGGCGCCGATCTGATCCTGCTGGACAACTTCACGCCCGGCGAGACGGCGGAGGCCGTGGCCCTGGTCGCGGGCCGCGCGGTCCTGGAGTCCTCCGGCCGGCTCGCCCTCGACACCGCGCGCGCGTACGCGGAGACGGGCGTCGACTTCCTCGCGGTCGGGGCGCTCACCCACTCCTCCCCGATCCTCGACATCGGCCTGGATCTGCGAGAGGTCGCCGTCTGATGCTGCTCACCATTGATGTCGGCAACACCCAGACCGTCCTGGGCCTGTTCGACGGTGAGGAGATCGTCGAGCACTGGCGCATCTCCACCGACGCCCGCCGTACCGCCGACGAACTCGCCGTCCTCCTCCAGGGCTTGATGGGGATGCACCCGCTGCTCGGCGACGAACTGGGCGACGGCATCGACGGCATCGCGATCTGCTCGACGGTCCCGTCCGTCCTGCACGAACTGCGCGAGGTGACCCGCCGCTACTACGGAGACGTCCCCGCCGTGCTCGTGGAGCCGGGCATCAAGACGGGCGTGCCGATCCTGATGGACAACCCGAAGGAGGTCGGCGCGGACCGCATCATCAACGCGGTCGCGGCGGTCGAGCTGTACGGCGGCCCGGCGATCGTCGTCGACTTCGGTACGGCGACGACCTTCGACGCGGTCAGCGCGCGCGGTGAGTACGCGGGCGGTGTCATCGCCCCCGGCATCGAGATCTCGGTCGAGGCGCTCGGCATCAAGGGCGCCCAGCTCCGCAAGATCGAACTGGCCCGCCCGCGCAGCGTGATCGGCAAGAACACGGTCGAGGCGATGCAGTCGGGCATCCTGTACGGCTTCGCGGGCCAGGTCGACGGCGTGGTGGCCCGCATGGCCAGGGAGCTGGCCGACGACCCGGAAGACGTGACGGTGATCGCGACCGGCGGTCTCGCCCCCATGGTCCTCGGCGAGGCCTCCGTCATAGACGAGCACGAGCCCTGGCTGACCTTGATCGGCCTGCGACTGGTGTACGAGCGAAACGTCTCGCGCATGTGACGCGGGGCGGGAGGGCCGCGCCCGGGGAGGGGGATTAAGCGGATTTTGTCCCTTTGGCGCGTAGTGTCGCCGCATGCCCACGCCATACGGATCCCGCGGCGGCATGGCGTTCGGCGCTGACGAGCTCAGTGTGCTCCGACGTGCCCTCGCCGTTGCCCTTCATCCCGCCCCGCTCCCCGACGAGGACGTCCAGGCCTGCCTGCGGCTCGCCGAGTCCGTGGACGAGGCGGTACGGGAAGCCGGGCGGCTGCGGGCCTTTCTGCTGGCCGACCTCGGGCGGTACCGCGAAGCGCTCCCCGGCTCCCTCACCGGCTATCTGGAGCTGCTCCAGGACGCCCTGGCCGCCGGCTACGTCCTGCGGCCCGGTGATCTCGCGGCGCTCGGCGCCCTGCGCGGCAATCCGGTCGCGGCGGCCCTGCTCGACCGCGGCAGGCGGCTCGCCGAGCAGTCGGCGCGGGCCCGTCTCACCGGCCGCGCGGCCGTCACGGCCCCCGCCCCCCGCACCCGGCTCCACGCGCTCCCCGGCGGCCGCGCCGCCGACGACCCGCCGAAGCCGAAGCCCGAGCGGGAGCCCCGGGAGCCCAGGAAGCCCGCCCCGCCGCAGCGCCCGGCGACCGACCGGCCCATGCCCAAGCCGTCCGAGGTCTTCCCGCCACGCCGCCGACCCGCGCCCCCGCCGGAAGAACGCGCCGCCGGCTAGCTACTCTGGTCGCCATGGACTACGTATCCGCGCTGCTGCCTCCCGTGGTGATGGCCGCCTTCTTCATCGGCCTGGTCAGGACGATCGTCAAGAGCCAGGGCGGCTCGAACAAGGCCAAGGAGGACGCCGCCGTCGACGCGGCGCTCGCCCGCGCGGAATCCGCCCAGCAGTAGGCCCGTACCGCCTTTGACGTATCGCCGACGCATGGTCGGCGTATGACCTGGACGTACGACTGTTGATCAGTCGTACGTCCTTTTTGTTACGGTCAATAACCGACCATTCGGACATCTCGCACTATCGTGGAGCTGTGCCCCGTCAATTGGGAGACCTGGAAGACGCCGTCATGACACGCGTCTGGCAATGGAACCGTCCGGTCACCGTCCGGGAAGTCCTCGAAGACCTTCAGCAGGAACGGTCCATCGCCTACACCACCGTCATGACCGTAATGGACAATCTCCATCAGAAGGGCTGGGTGCGCAGGGAAGTCGAGGGCCGCGCCTATCGATATACGGCGGTCTCCACCCGCGCCGCCTACGCGGCGGCACTGATGAACGAAGCGTGGTCGAAGAGTGACAACCCGGCGGCCGCACTTGTCGCCTTCTTCGGCATGATGTCGGCCGAGCAGCGCCGGTCACTGGAGGACGCCATCCGTATGGTTCGAACGGACCGTCAGGAAGGTGACCCCGTGGAAGATGAACGGTCCGAAGGCGACCGCCCGGAAGGCGGCCGCGGGCAGGACGAGCGCCCGGAAGACGACCGTACGGAAGACGCCGCCGAGGGCGCCGACGGCGGGCGCGACGCGGGGCGATAGCGTCCAGTCATGTCCTCAGCCCTTCCGCTTCCCAATGCCACAGCAAATGCCATCACCGTCCGGCGGGCCAGGACCAGGGATGTGGCGGCGATCCGCCGTCTCGTCGACCCTTACGTGAGCGAAGGCATCCTGCTCGACAAAGCGCCGGTGACGCTTTACGAGGACATCCAGGAGTTCTGGGTGGCGGAACGCGACGAGGACGCGAGCGTCATCGGCTGCGGCGCCTTGCACGTGATGTGGGAAGACCTCGCCGAAGTGCGCACACTCGCCGTGGATCCCACGGTCAGGGGCGCCGGCGCCGGACATCAACTGCTCTCCAAGCTGCTGGAGACCGCGCGCTGGCTCGGAGTGAGCCGCGTATTCTGCCTCACCTTCGAAGTCGAGTTCTTCACGAAGCGCGGCTTCGTGGAGATCGGTGAGACACCGGTCGACGGAGATGTGTACCGGGAGCTGCTCCGTTCCTATGACGAGGGTGTTGCGGAGTTCCTCGGTCTCGAACGGGTGAAGCCGAACACCTTGGGCAACAGCCGGATGCTTCTGCACCTGTGATCGCCGGAAGCCACCCCGATCCCTATGTCCGAATCGCGCACGTTTCCCGTGTTCTTGCGACAGTGAACCTCTGCCGGGGGTTTGTGTTTTCCTGAGAAAAGCGGTTTCCTTTCCGCGTACTGCATTTTCGATGAAAGGAAATCCGGTGGCACAGAAGGTTCAGGTCCTTCTTGTCGATGACCTCGACGGCGGCGAAGCGGACGAGACCGTGACGTTCGCTCTGGATGGCAAGACCTACGAGATCGACCTCACTACCGCCAATGCGGACAAGCTCCGGGGTCTGCTCGATCCGTACGCCAAGAGTGGCCGGCGTACCGGTGGCCGTGGCGCGGGCAGCCGTGGCAAGGGCCGTGTCGCAGCGGGCGGGAACAAGGACACCGCGGAAATCCGCAAGTGGGCGAAGGAGAACGGCTACAGCGTCAACGACCGCGGCCGTGTTCCCGCCGAGATCCGCGAAGCCTACGAGAAGGCCAACGGCTGAGCATTCGTACGGAGCGTATTTCTGCGCAGCAACCGGGCCCGGTGGCACTCAGTCGCCGCCGCGTCCACGAGCCGTACGAGATCGGGGGCATCCCCACCACTGCCCCCGCTGTCCGTGCCGTGCCCGAAAGGGGCGAGCGCCGGCAGCGTCGGCTCCACCTCGCGTCCAGGCTCGGGGGGCCGCAGCCATACGGCGGCCCCCTGCGCAGCGGCGCGGGGCCACCGCGGTGGTGCGGGGGCTGTCATCCGCCCGCCCGCACCGACGGCGGTCAGCCCGAGGGCGATCCCGCCCCACTCCAGCCAGTCGAGCAGCCCCGGCAGCTCGTCCGCGCTTCCCGCGGCCACCAGCAGGCCCATGCGCGTCCCGCGGAGCGCCACCGGCCCCGTCGGGCCGATCCGCCGCAGCACGGCCGCACCGGCGTCCGCCGGCAACTCCAGTACGTCGAAGCGGAGCCCGGTCACCAGCTGGACCGGAGGCCCGGCCGCCGTGGCCCAGTCGAGTTCGCTCTCGTACCACTGCGCGGAACCGTCTTCGAGTGCGACGCGGGGAAGCGGGACAGTGAAGGCCATGCCCCGAGCAACTCCCGATCCGCACGCGGAGTTACGCTGAGTCCGCCCCCGATCGCACAGAGTCTCCGTCCTGGGGGCGTGCGGGAGCGTGAGGGAGCGCAAGGGTGTTCGCCCGTAGCGGAGGGAACCGGGGTGCGCCGCATGGAGTGTCACTCCTTACGGGTAAGACATTCCTAGTGGGGAGGGGCGACACGCGGTTTCGGGCGTCTCACGTTCGCCATCGGCGTACTGATGGTGAGGGTATCTGCCTGGCCTGCGGGAACATCGTCTCGCACCATCGGGTTGGAGCTGTTGTCGGAGTTCGGGGCTGGAGGCCTGGGACTGTGTCGGCAGTTGGAATGAGCGGTCCCCGCTTGCGGGACTAAGCTGCGGAAGGACAGGGAGGGGACCGACCCCTTTACTGCCTGACCGCTCTGAGGAGCGATTAACGATGTTCGAGAGGTTCACCGACCGCGCGCGGCGGGTTGTCGTCCTGGCTCAGGAAGAAGCCCGGATGCTCAACCACAACTACATCGGCACCGAGCACATCCTCCTGGGCCTGATCCACGAGGGTGAGGGTGTCGCCGCTAAGGCCCTGGAGAGCCTCGGGATTTCGCTCGAGGCGGTCCGCCAGCAGGTGGAGGAGATCATCGGGCAGGGCCAGCAGGCTCCGTCCGGGCACATCCCCTTCACCCCCCGTGCCAAGAAGGTCCTGGAGCTGTCGCTCCGCGAGGCCCTTCAGCTGGGCCACAACTACATCGGCACGGAGCACATCCTGCTCGGCCTGATCCGCGAGGGTGAGGGCGTCGCCGCCCAGGTCCTCGTGAAGCTGGGCGCCGATCTCAACCGGGTGCGGCAGCAGGTCATCCAGCTGCTCTCCGGATACCAGGGCAAGGAGGCCGCCACAGCGGGCGGTCCTGCCGAGGGCACGCCCTCCACGTCCCTGGTCCTCGACCAGTTCGGCCGGAATCTCACCCAGGCCGCTCGTGAATCCAAACTCGACCCCGTCATCGGGCGCGAGAAGGAGATCGAGCGGGTCATGCAGGTGCTGTCCCGCCGTACGAAGAACAACCCGGTCCTCATCGGCGAGCCCGGCGTCGGCAAGACGGCGGTCGTCGAGGGACTGGCCCAGGCCATCGTCAAGGGCGAGGTGCCCGAGACCCTCAAGGACAAGCACCTCTACACCCTCGACCTCGGTGCGCTCGTCGCCGGCTCCCGCTACCGCGGTGACTTCGAGGAGCGCCTGAAGAAGGTCCTGAAGGAGATCCGCACCCGCGGCGACATCATCCTGTTCATCGACGAGCTCCACACCCTCGTGGGTGCGGGCGCCGCCGAGGGCGCGATCGACGCGGCGAGCATCCTGAAGCCGATGCTGGCCCGTGGCGAGCTGCAGACCATCGGTGCGACGACGCTCGACGAGTACCGCAAGCACCTGGAGAAGGACGCGGCCCTTGAGCGCCGCTTCCAGCCCATCCAGGTCGCGGAGCCGTCGCTGCCGCACACGATCGAGATCCTGAAGGGCCTGCGCGACCGTTACGAGGCGCACCACCGCGTGTCCATCACGGACTCCGCGCTGGTCGCTGCCGCGACGCTCGCCGACCGCTACATCTCGGACCGCTTCCTGCCGGACAAGGCGATCGACCTGATCGACGAGGCCGGCTCCCGGATGCGCATCCGCCGGATGACCGCGCCGCCGGACCTCCGTGAGTTCGACGAGAAGATCGCGGGCGTCCGCCGCGACAAGGAGTCGGCGATCGACTCCCAGGACTTCGAGAAGGCAGCCTCTCTCCGCGACAAGGAGAAGCAGCTGCTGGCCGCGAAGACCAAGCGGGAGAAGGAGTGGAAGGCCGGCGACATGGACGTCGTCGCCGAGGTGGACGAGGAGCTGATCGCCGAGGTCCTGGCGACCGCCACGGGCATCCCGGTCTTCAAGCTCACCGAGGAGGAGTCCTCGCGGCTGCTCCGCATGGAGGACGAGCTCCACAAGCGCGTCATCGGCCAGAAGGACGCCATCAAGGCGCTGTCGCAGGCGATCCGTCGTACGCGAGCGGGTCTGAAGGACCCCAAGCGTCCCGGTGGCTCGTTCATCTTCGCCGGCCCGTCCGGCGTCGGTAAGACGGAGCTCTCCAAGACGCTCGCCGAATTCCTCTTCGGCGACGAGGACGCGCTGATCGCTCTCGACATGTCGGAGTTCAGCGAGAAGCACACGGTTTCCCGTCTCTTCGGTTCTCCCCCCGGATACGTGGGTTACGAAGAGGGCGGCCAGCTCACCGAGAAGGTGCGCAGGAAGCCGTTCTCCGTCGTGCTGTTCGACGAGGTCGAGAAGGCCCACCCCGATATCTTCAATTCCCTGCTGCAGATCCTGGAGGACGGTCGGCTGACCGACTCCCAGGGCCGCGTCGTGGACTTCAAGAACACGGTCATCATCATGACGACCAACCTCGGGACCAGGGACATCTCCAAGGGGTTCAACCTGGGCTTCGCCGCCCAGGGCGACACCAAGAGCAACTACGAGCGGATGAAGAACAAGGTCAACGAAGAGCTCAAGCAGCACTTCAGGCCCGAGTTCCTCAACCGTGTCGACGACACGGTGGTCTTCCACCAGCTCACCGAGGAAGACATCATCCAGATCGTCGACCTCATGGTCGACAAGGTGGACGAGCGGCTGAAGGACCGGGACATGGGCCTCGAGCTCAGCCCGAACGCCAAGTCGCTCCTCGCCAAGAAGGGCTACGACCCGGTCCTGGGCGCCCGGCCGCTGCGCCGGACGATCCAGCGCGAGATCGAGGACGTCCTCTCCGAGAAGATCCTCTTCGGTGAGCTGCGCTCCGGTCACATCGTGGTCGTGGACGCCGAGGGCGAGGGTGAGGAGAAGAAGTTCACCTTCCGCGGCGAGGAGAAGTCGGCTCTGCCGGACGCTCCTCCCATCGAGCAGGCGGCCGGCGGCGCCGGTCCGAACCTGACGAAGGACGTATGAGGCTCACGCCCCCGGGCTGAGTGACTGAAGGGGCTGCCCCGGACCGTTTCGTACGGTCCGGGGCAGCCCCTTTTCGCGTGCCGCGCACGCGAGGACGGTCGGACGGGTGCGGACGGCCGCTGGATCGGAGCGCGTCGGCCAACCGGGCCGTTGGTCCCGAATCGGAAGGCATTCCGGCCCGGTGGGCGTGACAAGGCGCACAGGAGCTTCCGACCCTACTAGTAGGAATAGTGGCAAAGCGGGGCGTCGGCGGGGGCCTTCGGCCGGGGCACCGTCGGGGCTTTCGGTGCCACGGCCGCCCCTGAGCCGGTCGGCCTGGTCGGCTGGGGGTTCGCGTACCGCCTCACGTGGCCTTAAACAGGATGGAATCGGTACATTTCGCTCGGACGATATCGGGCCGTAGTGGGCTATCCAAGGATGGTTCGGCGTGAAGATCCCTACGATGTGATGTCGTAGATGGGCGTTTTGGTATGGGATGGGGTCCGGGTTATCAAGGTGTGGCCAGCCCGGCGCATGTGTGTCGGGTCCATTCATGCCCGGAGGTGTCCCGTATGTCGCAGCGCAACCAGTTCCGTCTGTCCCGCCCGTCCGTCCTGCGCAGCCGTGCCGGCATCGTGGCCGCCGGCCTGGGAGTGTCGATGGCGTGTGGCGCCGGGGCCGCGTTCGCCGCGACCGATGGCGCCGGCGTGACCGCCGGCCCGGCCGCCACCTCGGCCGCCAGTGCCGTCCAGAAGCAGGCCACGGCCCAGGCCAAGGCCGCCGACAAGGCTCAGGACGCCAAGGCGAAGCTCGCGAAGGCGAAACAGGCCAAGGCCGCGGCGAAGGCCAAGGCGAACGCCACGAAGGCCGCCTCCTGGACCGATCCGGTCAACCGCTACGAGCTGAGCGCGAGCTTCGGCCGCGGCGGCAACATGTGGGCCCACAAGCATTCCGGCCAGGACTTCGCGGTGCCGGTCGGCACGACGGTCCACGCCGCCCACAGCGGCACCGTGGTCAAGGCCGGCCCCAACGGCGCCGGTGACGGACCCGCGTACGGCAACGCGATCGTGATCAAGCACCAGAACGGTACGTACTCGCAGTACGCGCACCTGTCGAAGATCAAGGTGCATGTGGGCCAGCACGTCACGACGGACCAGAAGATCGCCCTGTCCGGTAACACCGGAAACTCCAGCGGCCCGCACCTGCACTTCGAGATCCGTACGACCGCGAACTACGGTTCGGCGATAAACCCGGTGCCCTTCCTGCACGCCAAGGGCGTCAAGGTGTGACCCGATGAGCCTGGCTCATCAGATCGATGGAGACCTCGAGGATGGCTTCGCGCTTCGCCTCGGGGTCTCCTTCTATGTCCCTGAGGGCGAAATGACCGGCGTGCATGGTGAAGAGCGCGCTGACGCAGCGGACCCGGTTCTTCAGGGACGCGTCCGGGTCCTGGATCAGATCGAGCATCCCCAGCATCCGGCCCTTGAACGACTCGCCGACGCTGAGGTCGCGGACCGTCGCCTGGTTCTCCTGCATGAAGCGGAAGAGCGGGGCCGCGCTCGCCAGCGCCACGCTGTAGCGGCGCAGGATCTCCGTCTTGGTCTCCAGGGTGTGCGGCTGTGTCCTGCCCCAGGCGACCAGCTCGTCGATCGGCCGCGTCAGGTCCTGGAAGATGCTGATCAGGATGTCTTCCTTGGTCTTGAAGTGGTAGTAGAGCGCCGCCTTCGTGACATCCAGCTGCTCGGCGATCTCCCGCAGCGAGGTCTTCTCGTACCCCTGTTCGGCGAAGAGCTCCAGGGCGATGTCCTGGATGCGCTGGCGGGTGTCGCCCCGCCGCGGGTGCTGTGTGCTGCCCATGCTGCTCTCCTGAGAAATGACTTACTTGACGCCCGGCAAGTTAGGGTCTACCTTCCCCAAGTGTAGTCAACTTGCCGGGCGGCAAGTAAGTGCCAGGGGAGTGCAGGGAGTGGGGAATATGAGTCCGACCGGTAACCAGACGGGGAAGGGCGACGTGGCCGGGGCGGCCGAGAGAGCCGATACGGCCGAAAAGCCCGACCTGCTCAAGAAGGCGGGGCCGCAGCCGCGCAGCGTACGCGTGGTGCTGCTGGCGCTGATGATCGCGATGCTGCTGGCCATGCTGGACAACATGATCATCGGTACCGCGATGCCGACGATCGTCGGTGAGCTGGGCGGACTCGCGCATCTGTCCTGGGTGGTGACCGCTTACACCCTGGCGACCGCCGCCTCGACGCCGATCTGGGGCAAGCTCGGCGACCTGT
Source organism: Streptomyces sp. NPDC042201 (assembly GCF_055582185.1). Taxonomy (NCBI): domain Bacteria; kingdom Bacillati; phylum Actinomycetota; class Actinomycetes; order Kitasatosporales; family Streptomycetaceae; genus Streptomyces; species Streptomyces sp. NPDC042201. The sequence goes on from NZ_JBVJDS010000001.1 coordinate 883,113, forward strand.
ACGGCCGCAAGGGCGTCTTCCTCACCTCGATCGTGATCTTCCTGATCGGATCGGTCCTCAGCGGTATGGCCCAGGACATGAGCCAGCTGATCGGCTTCCGGGCCGTCCAGGGTCTGGGCGCGGGCGGTCTGATGGTCGGCGTCATGGCGATCATCGGTGACCTCATCCCGCCCCGGGAGCGTGGCAGGTACCAGGGCATGATGGCCGGCGTCATGGCGCTCGCCATGATCGGCGGACCGCTGGTCGGCGGCACCATCACCGACCACCTCGGCTGGCGCTGGAGCTTCTACATCAATCTGCCGCTGGGCGCGCTGGCACTGGTGATGATCACGGTTGTACTGCACTTGCCCGCCAAGGACCGGTCGCAGGCCAAGGTCGACTATCTCGGTGCCGCGCTGCTGACCGTCGGCATCACCTCGATCGTGCTGGTCACCACCTGGGGCGGTACGGAGTACGCCTGGGGCTCCGCGATGATCATGGAGCTCATCGCGATCGGTGTCGCTGCCCTCGTCGGCTTCGTCGTCGTGCAGACCAAGGCGCCCGAGCCGATCATGCCGCTGCACATCTTCCGCAACCGCAACTTCACGCTGATGTCCGTGATCGGCTTCCTGACCGGCTTCGTGATGTTCGGCGCCGTGCTCTTCCTGCCGCTGTACCAGCAGTCCGTCCAGGGCGCCTCGGCCACCAACTCCGGTCTGCTGCTCCTGCCGATGCTGCTGTCGATGATGGTCGTCTCGCTGATCGCGGGCCGCGTCACCACCAACAGCGGCAAGTACAAGATCTTCCCGATCATGGGCGGCGGACTGATGGTCGTCGGTCTCTTCCTGCTCGCGCAGATGGACACCGGCACGTCGCAGCTGACCTCGGGCATCTACATGGCGGTGCTCGGCGCCGGCATGGGCTTCCTGATGCAGATCACCATGCTCGTCGCGCAGAACAGCGTCGAGCTGAAGGACATGGGCGTCGCCTCGTCCTCGGCCACCCTCTTCCGTACGCTCGGCAGCTCCTTCGGCGTCGCGATCATGGGTGCGCTGTTCACCAGCCGGGTGCAGGACGAGATGGCCGCTCAGGCCGGGTCCGGCGCCGCGCCCCTGCAGTCCGCCCAGCTGGACGCCGCGAGCCTGGCGAAGCTGCCGGAGGCGATGCGTGAGGCGTACCAGCAGGCGGTGTCGTCCGGTACGCACGCGGCCTTCACGCTGGGCGCGGCCATCGCGGTGCTCGGCTTCGTCGCGGCCTTCTTCGTCAAGGAGGTCCCGCTGCGGGGCGGCGGCCCCGCACCCGCCTCCGACGCGGCGCCCGACGTCGACAGCAAGGTCCCGCAGTCCGCCTGATCCCCACCGAGTGACTGGTGCCCACGCACCACTGACGACGGCCCCCGGCGTGCGCCGGGGGCCGTCGTCAGTGGTGCGTGCCGGACAGGACTCAGGCGTGGTCCGGGAGACTGAGGATCGGGAAGCTGCCGGTGGTCGTCGGGGCGTGTTCCGGGAGCCAGAGGACCGCGATGGCGCCGCCCGTGCCCTCCCGGTCCGCCGCGCCCTCCGGCATCGCGTTCCGGAAGGTCAGCCGCGCGCCGAGGACGCGCGCCTGGCCGGCCGCGATGGTCAGGCCCAGGCCGTGGCCCTGGCCCGCGCGGTCGCTCGCGCCCGTACGGAACCGGCTCGGGCCCTCACGCAGCAGCGCCTCGGGGAAGCCGGGCCCGTGGTCGCGTACCCGTACCACCCGGCCCTCGACCGTGACCTCGACCGGCGTCTCGCCGTGCTTCGCGGCGTTGGCCAGCAGATTGCCCAGGATGCGTTCCAGCCGCCGGGGATCCGTGCTGACCCAGGACTCGTGCACCACCTGGATCTTGATGGCCGGGTTCAGCACCGCCACCCGCCGTTCGACGAATTCGCCGAGCGCGATCTCCTGGAGCTCGGCGCGCTCCGACGCGCTGTCGAGCCTGGCCACCTCAAGGACGTCCTCGACCAGCGTCCGCATCGCCTGCGCCCGGTCCCGTACGAGCTCCGTGGGGCGGCCGGGCGGCAGCAGCTCGGCCGCGGTGAGCAGTCCCGTCACCGGCGTACGCAGCTCATGGGCGATATCCGCGGTGACCCGGCGCTCCGCCTCGATCCGCGCGTTCAGCGCGTCGGTCAGGGCGTCCACGGCGCGGGCCAGCTCATCCGTCTCGTCGCGTACGACTCCGCCGATGGCGTCCCCGACCCGTACCTCCGTATTTCCCTGCGCGACCTTGCCCGCGGCCGCCGCGGCCCGGCGCAGCCGCCGCGAGAGCTGCCCGCCGATCAGCACACCCAGGGCGCAGCCCCCGAACACCACCGAGACCGAGCCGATGATCAGGGCACGGTCCAGATCCTTCATGATCGTCGTGCTGCGGTCGGCGAACTTGTTGTGCATCGAGAGCACCGTGCCGTTGCCCAGCGGGACGGCGGCCCAGACATCGGGCACCCCGTGCGAAGTCTCCTGCACATACGTCGCGCGCCGGCCCTGCTTCATCTTGATCCGCAGGTCGGGCGGGAGCGAGGGGTCATTGAGCTTCGTGCCGAACTTGGGCTCCTTGGTCGATTCGTACATACGCTCCGCGAACAGCAGCCGCTCCAGCTGCACCTCGCGCGCGTTGTCCAGCATCGAGACCCGGGCCGCGTTGTGCACCACAAGGCTCAGCGCCACCACGACCAGCGCGCCGACGGCCGCGATAGCGATGCTGATCTTCCACCGGACACCGGTGCGCAGAGCGAGCCGCTTCATGCCTTGAGCTTGTATCCGAAGCCGCGGACCGTATCGATCCGGTCCTGTCCGATCTTGGTGCGCAGCCGCTGGACATGGACGTCCACCACCCGGGTGTCACCGCCCCAGCCGTAGTCCCAGACCCGCTCCAGCAGCTTGTCGCGGGAGAGCACGGTGCCGGGCGCGGACGAGAACTCCAGCAGCAGCCGCATCTCCGTCGGCGTCAGCGACACCGGCGCGCCGCCCCTGCGCACCTCCATCCCCTCCGTGTCGATCTCCAGATCGCCGAAGGACAGCACACCGCGCTCGCCGGGCCCGTCCTGCCCGCCCGGCTCACCGGCGTGCCCGAAGCGGCGCAGGACGGCCCGGATCCGCGCGACCAGCACCGCCCCGTCGAAGGGCTTGGTCACATAGTCGTCGGCGCCGGCCTCCAGGCCCAGTACCACGTCGATCGAGTCGGCGCGCGCCGACAGCATGATCACGGGCACGGTCGACTCGTCCCGGATACGCCGGCAGAGGCTGACGCCGTCCAGGCCCGGCACCATCACATCGAGCAGGGCGATGTCCGGCTGGTCGGCGCGAAACGCCTCAAGACCGGAGAGTCCGTCCGGCATGGCGGTGACCACGAAGCCGTCGCGCTCCAGCGCGAGCTGGGTGGCTTCGCGGATCACGTCGTCGTCCTCGACGAACAGGACATGGGTCTCGGCCATCCCGCGGCTCTCAGTTCTCGCTCGGCGTGGTCGGCTCGGGGGCGTACCCGTCTCCGTTGCCCACCGCTTTGCTGTAGTTGTTGCGCACCCGGTAGCGCTCGGTGAACTTGGTGCCGGACCAGCTGTAGGTCACCACGTCCTCGCCGGACGGATACGACACCGGATCGCCCTTCGCGTACACCTGCTGGGTGACGACCAGCTCGCCGCGGTCGATCGTGGCGTAGACCGCCGGCTCCTCGGCCGCGAAGACGTTCTCGTAGTGCTCGTTCGTCTCGCGGTACACGTAGGTCCCGATGCCGACCGAATCGCCGCAGGTCATCACGTTGACCACGACATCGGGAGCGGCGCCGCCGGTGAGCTCTCCGTACGAGGTGTCCACCGGGTACGAGTCCTCGGCGCACGGCTTGAGATCGGCCTTGATCCGCACGCCCACCTTGGGGTCGTGCTTGAGCAACGACACCGCGTCCACCGTCGTGGCGGGCGGCGGCGCCGACACCCTGGCGGTGGGCCCGCCCCGCTCGACCGGCGAGGTCACCGCCGCGCCCTCGTCCCTCGTCCCCGTACCGCCTGTCGAACAGCCGGCCGCGAGCACGCAGAAGGCGGCGAGCCCGGCCAAGGCCGTACAGCTCGCCGCGAATGATCTGCCCCCCGGCCGGTCAGGGCCTGTCAGGCCGCACACCTCTCCCGCCCCCGTTCCCGGCTTTCCCGCTCCCGGCTCTCCAACTCCTGACGGAGCCGGGCCAGCGCGCGGTGCAGCGTGCTCTTGACCGTACCCGCCGACATTCCGAGCGCCGCGGCCGTCTCTTCCGTACTCATCTGCTCCCAGTGTCGCAGCACGACGACACTGCGCTGCTTGGGAGCCAGCACCCCGAGCACGTCCATCAGCAGGGCACGGTCGGCGCGCTGCTCCGTGCCGTCCTCGACGCTCGCGTCGGGCAGCTGCTCGGTGGGGACCTCTTCGAGCTTGCGCGCGCGCCACCACTCCGTACGGGTGTTGATCATGACGCGGCGCAGATAGGCGTCGGCGAGGGACTTGTCCGCGATGCCGTCCCAGCGGCGGTACGTACGCGCCAGGGCGGTCTGCAGCAGGTCCTGCGCGTCGACGGGGTCGGGCACGAGGCGCCGGGCGCTCCGCAGCAGGGCCTCCTGCCGGGTACGCACGTACTCCTCGAATCCGAGCACCTCGCCCTGCGCCATGCCAACCGCCTCCGACCCCGTGATCATCCATGCCGTTCGTGTACGGCACTGAAATTACGGAGCGGTTGTCACGGAGGTGTGCGGGACAGACGTCGGCGGACGCACGGCTGCCCATCGGTTGTGTAACGGCCGCCGAGACGGCTCGCGCGGCGGCGCGAGCCGTCGGTCAGCTGAGCGGCAGCCGGTAGACCCCGCTCTCCATGGGCTCGACCAGCCCGTCGGCGACCAGGCCGTCCAGCGCCCTGGCCCGCTGCACCGGCTCCTCCCACACCGCGTCCAGGACAGCCTGTGGCACCGGCCCGACCGCCTCGCGAAGGACGGCGAGCAGTCTGCCGCGCACCTGGCGGTCGGTGCCCGCGTACGTCTGGCCACGCCGCGCCGGACCTTCGTGCGCCGGCTTCCCGGCCAGCCGCCAGGCGCACCGCGTGGCGATCGGACAGCGTGCGCAGCCCTCGTTCTTCGCCGTGCAGATCAGGGCGCCCAGCTCCATGGAGGACGCGGCCCAGCGCGCCGCGGTCGGCTCGTCCGCGGGCAGCAGTGAGCGGGCCAGCTTCCGCTCGGCGGCGGTGGTCGCGTTCGGTGGGTACTGGATGCCGGTCACGGCGCGCGCGAAGACGCGGCGCACATTCGTGTCGAGGACGGCGTGCCGCTGTCCGTACGCGAACGAGGCCACCGCCGCGGCCGTGTACTCGCCGATCCCGGGCAGCGCGAGCAGCTGCGCGTGCTCGCGGGGTACGTCGCCGCCGTAGCGCTCCGTTATCGCCTGCGCGGCCCCGTGCAGGCGCAGCGCACGGCGCGGATAGCCGAGCCGGCCCCAGGCGCGGACCGCCTCGCCGGGCGCCTCGGCGGCCAGATCGGCGGGGCGGGGCCAGCGGGCGAGCCACTGCTCGTATACGGGGAGCACCCGGCTCACCGGGGTCTGCTGGAGCATGAACTCGCTGACCATCACACCCCAGGCGCCGGCCTCGGGACGGCGCCAGGGCAGATCGCGGGCGTTCGCCTCGAACCACGCGATGACGGGGGTGTGCAGGGCGGCCGGATCGCCGGCAGACGTAGGAGTCGCGGAATTCGCGGAGGTAGCAGTCATGGCACCACCGATCCTGGCACGTTCCGGCGGGCGGACGGTGCAGCGAGCGGGGGCATGGCGGAGGTTGTCGCAGGATGAAGATCTGGGGGAGCGCCCCTCAGGAGCGTCACCGGCGGTTCACCGCGGACTCGGGTGAAGGCGGTCGTGAGCGGGGCGAAGGCGGTCGCGAACGGGGCAAGTACCGCCAGGGCCAAGGCCCGTGAGCCGGTAAGAGGAGCAGCCGTCATCGCCCGCCCAGGATGATGATCCGTAAAACTTGCGGAGACGGACGGCATGTGGGGCGGGAGTTGGCGCCGATCTCTCGTAGAGTTTGCGCCGTGGGATCTTTGCGCAATCCGGTCGGGCCGCTTCCCTCCACCATCTACTGGCGACGGAGGGCAGTAGCGGCGACGCTCATCGCGCTGCTCTCGCTGCTGGTCGTATGGGTCGTCACGTCCCGTGGGGGTGGCGGCAAGAAGGGCGGCGACACCTCCGACGGCGCCAATCCCGCGACCTCCATCACCCCCGGGCCCTCCGGGTCGGGGCCCGCCATCAGCGAACAGCCGGGCGGCCGTGACGAGTCGGGCGCGAACGGCGGGAACGGCGGTACGGACGCCGGCGGCGACGGCGGCAAGAACGGTGACACCGCCGGCAGCGGAGACGTGGGCGGCGCGGGCTCGGGCGGCACGGGCGGCGCGGCGAGCGGCGGTGGCGCCGGTATCGGTGGTACGGGCAGCGGTGGCGGCAGCAGTTCGGGCCAGCAGGTGCCGGCCGGCTCCACCCTTCCCAACTGCGCCCCGAACTCCCTCACCCTGCGGCTCGACACCACGAAGGTCGCCTACGACCCGGGCGAGAAGCCCGCGTTCCGCCTGATCGCCACGAACACCTCGAACACCACCTGCAAGGCGGACTTCGGACCGAAGGCCGTGGTGCTGACGGTCACCAACGCCGAGGACGACGAGGTCTGGTCCTCCCAGGACTGCCCGAAGACCGGCGCGCTGCTGTTCGAGGTCCCGGCGGGCGGGAGCATCACGCGCACCATCCCGTGGGACCGCAAGCAGAGCGCGCCGCAGTGCGCCACCCCGCCGGCGGCCCCGGTCGGCCCCGGTACGTATCTGGTGGAGGCCAAGGCGTCGGGCGCGTCGGTGAAGCAGGGCCAGAAGTCCATCCGCCTGGAGAAGGACTGAGCCACGGGTCGGCAGAACGGTACGACGGAGAACGCCCCGGCCTGATGGCCGGGGCGTTCTGCGTCGTACCGGCCTCTATGGCCTAGACGTAACGCTCCAGGATCGACGACTCCGCCAGCCGCGACAGGCCCTCCCGCACACTGCGGGCCCGCGCCTCGCCGACGCCGTCCACCGTCTGCAAGTCGTCGACGCTCGCCGCCAGCAGCTTCTGCAGCCCGCCGAAGTGCTCGACCAGCCGCTCGATGATGGCGCCCGGCAGCCGCGGCACCTTGGCCAGCAGCCGGTAACCGCGCGGCGATACCGCGGAGTCGAGCGTCTCGGGCGAACCGCTGTACCCCAGCGCCCGTGCCACCACGGGCAGTTCCAGCAGCTCCGCGTGGCTCAGCGAGTCCAGCTCGCCGAGCGCCTCGCCGACCGTACGGGACCGCTTCGCGGTCGGCTCGGGGACATAGTCGCGCGCGACGAGATCCCGCTCCGGCTCCACGCCCGCGATCAACTCGTCCAGCTGGAGCGAGAGAAGCCGGCCGTCGGTGCCCAGCTCGACCACGTACTCGGCGATCTCCGTGGCGATCCGGCGCACCATCTCAAGGCGCTGCGCCACCGCCGACACGTCCCGGACCGTCACCAGGTCCTCGATCTCCAGGGCGGACAGGGTGCCCGCGACCTCGTCGAGGCGGAGCTTGTACCGCTCGAGCGTGGCCAGCGCCTGGTTCGCCCGGGAGAGGATCGCCGCCGACTCCTCCAGGACCCGGCGCTCCCCGTTCACGTACAGCGCGATCAACCGCATCGACTGCGATACGGAGACCACCGGGAAGCCGCACTGCTTGGACACCCGGTCCGCCGTGCGGTGGCGGGTGCCGGTCTCCTCGGTGGGAATGGAGGATTCCGGGACCAATTGGACACCGGCCCGCAGAATCTTGGTCATGTCCTTGTCGAGGATGAGCGCGCCGTCCAGCTTGCACAGCTCGCGCAGCCGGGTCGCGGTGAACTCCACGTCCAGCACGAAGCCGCCCGTGCACATCGATTCGACGGTCTTGTCCATGCCGAGGACGATCAGACCGCCGGTGTTGCCGCGCAGGATCCGCTCCAGCCCGTCGCGCAGTGCCATCCCCGGCGCCACAGCGCTCAGGGAGGCGCGCATCAGCGCTTCGTTGCCGGAGCCCGCGCCGGACTTTCCGGGCGCTGATGCCCGGTCGTTGGCTGCCACTGCACTCCTCCGGCTCGTACGGATGGGCGAGACCAGGGCAAAGTCTACCGGCGTGCGTTGTCCTCCCGTGGGGCGTCCGCACGACCCCGCCGTGGCAGCACGCGTAGCGCGTCCCCCATATCGGCGACTTCTGTGACCTTCATACCGGCGGGGATCTTCCCCGGATCGGTCGGGACAAGGGCCTGGGTGAAGCCGAGACGGTGCGCCTCGGCAAGCCTGCGCTGCACGCCCGTGACCCGTCTGACCTCGCCCGCGAGCCCGACTTCGCCGATCGCGACCAGGTTCTTCGGCAGCGGGGTGTCGCTGGCCGCGGAGGCCAGCGCGAGCGCGATGGCCAGATCCGCGGCGGGCTCGGAGAGCTTTACGCCGCCGACCGTCGCGCTGTAGATGTCGCGCTTGCCGAGCGAGCTGATCCGGCCGCGCTGCTCCAGCACGGCCAGCATCATCGAGACCCGGGAGGTCTCCAGACCGGAGGTGGTGCGCCGGGGTGAGGGGATCTGCGAGTCGACCGTCAGCGCCTGCACCTCGGCGACGAGCGGGCGGCGGCCTTCGAGGGTGACGGTGAGGCAGGTGCCGGGCACCGGCTCGTCACGGCGGGTGAGGAACAGCCCCGACGGGTCCGTCAGCCCCGTGATCCCCTCGTCGTGCAGTTCGAAGCAGCCGACCTCGTCGGTCGCTCCGTAGCGGTTCTTGATGCCCCGGACGAGCCGCAGCCGGGCGTGCCGGTCGCCCTCGAAGGACAGCACGACATCCACCAGGTGTTCGAGCAGCCGGGGGCCCGCGATGGCGCCGTCCTTGGTGACATGGCCCACCAGCAGGGTGGACATGCCCCGCTCCTTGGAGACCCGGATGAGCGCGCCCGCGACCTCCCGGACCTGGGCCATGCCGCCGGGCGCCCCGTCGATCTCGGGCGACGCCACGGTCTGTACGGAGTCCAGGATGAGCAGCGAGGGCTTGACCGCGTCGAGATGGCCGAGGACCGCGGAGAGGTCCGTCTCGGCGGCGAGATAGAGATGGTCGTTGATGGCCTTGATCCGGTCGGCGCGCAGCCGTACCTGGCTGGTGGACTCCTCGCCCGTCACATAGAGCGTGCGGTGCTCGTCGCTCGCCGCCTTCGCCGCGACATCGAGCAGCAGCGTGGACTTGCCGACGCCCGGCTCGCCCGCGATCAGCACGACGGCACCGGGCACGAGCCCGCCGCCGAGCACGCGGTCCAGCTCGTCGACCCCGGTGGAGCGCGCGGTGGCCGTGCGGACGTCGACCTGGCCGATGGGGAGCGCGGCGGTGGAGACCCGGCCGGCCGCGGTGGTCCGCACCGCGGGGGCGCCGTACTCCTCGACCGTCCCCCATGCCTGGCACTCGGGGCAGCGGCCGAGCCACTTGGCGGTCGTCCAGCCGCACTCGGTGCAGCGGTAGGACGGCCTGTCCTTGGCGGATTTCGTACGGGCAGCCATGGCGTCACCGTATAGGTGTCCACTGACAGCCCCGACCACGGCGACGGTCGCTCCGGCCGGGAAATCGGACGCTCGTGTCCCCTTTTGAGGGATAACTTCACCCGTAAGAAGTAAATGTGCTCAAGGGGAGTGAAGGGCGCGGGGTGCCTTGTCTACCGTCGCCGGGTGACCAGCAGCAGTCCCGAAACCTCCCCGCACACCACCGGCGCACACCGCGCGTCCCGCCGTGCGCCCCGTTCGGCGGCGCAGCGCACGCCCGCGCGTGACGAGCCCTATCTGGACGGCCTGTTCACCTACTGCCTCTCCGTGCTGTGCGACCACGGCGCGGCGACCGAGGTGCTCGGTGAGGTCCTGGCCATCTCCGAGCGCCAGTACGGCCGTTGTCCCTCGGGCGCCGGGGAGCGGAAGGCCTGGCTGTACGCACTCGCCCGCTGGGCGTGTCTGCGCAGGCTCACCGAACTGCGCCGGCAGCGGCAGGGGGCGCATTCGGGCCGCCGCGAGCCGACCCCCGCGGCCGCCACGGCCTCCGCACCGGCGGCCGCTGCCGAGCCGGAGACCGCCGCCGAGGCGGAGACCGCCGAGCGCCACCGGCGGGAACTCGCCGCGCTGGCCTGGCCCGAGGCCGCCGGTACGACACCCGAACAGCGCGAGATCCTGGAGCTGGCCGTACGCCATCAGCTCGGCCCGCGCGAGGTCGCCGCCGTGCTGTCCATGGAGCTGCCCGCGGCCCGGGAACTGCTCGCCTCCGCCGCCTGCGAGGTGGATCGCACCCGCGCCGCGCTCGCCGTCGTCGAGACCGGCGACTGCCCGTCCGTCGCCCGGCTCACCGGCGACAGCCACGTACTGCTCTCGGCCGCGCTCCGGCGTGAACTGGTCCGGCATGTCGACGACTGCCCCCGCTGCCGCCGCGCCGCCGAGCGCGCGGGGGCGGTCGGTCCGTGGCCGGGGTCGCCCTCCTCGCCGGGCACGCCCGCGCTGTCCGTCGCGCGCACCTCGCTCGACGTCCTGCCGCTCGTCGAGGCGCCGAGGGCCGCCGCGTACACCGCGATGACCCAGGTCCCGCGCGCCCGGGGATCGGCCCCGCGCTTCGGCCGCAACGGCTTCCCTGTGGACCCCAAGGACCGTGCGGCCCGCCGGCGGCGGCTGCGGGCGCGGGCCGTGACGACGACCGTCGTGGCGACGGTCGTCGCCGCTCCCGTGCTCGCCCTCTGGGCGGCGTACCGGGGCGCACCGCTGACCGGGGAGGGCCACAACGGCTCCTCGATCAGCGCGGGCGACCAAGGACCGCCCGGCGCCGACGGGCGGCCCTACGACCACTACGAGAACGCGGGCAATGCCCAGTACAGGCCCGGCGCCCGCTTCACCGCGGGCGGCCGCACGCCCGATGTCTCGGTCGAGGTCATCAGCGACAGCACGCCCGCGCCGCCGTCACGCCCGGGGCAGCAGGCCGCCGGCCGTCTCACGGTCGAGGCCCGGTCCGCCGGTGACACGACGATGATCACGCTCAGGGCCTCCGGCGGAGCGCCGGTCTCCTGGTCCGCCAGGACCGGCGCCCGCTGGCTGCTGCTGAGCAGCGCTGACGGCACGCTCGAACCCGGCGAGTCGATCACGATCCGCGTCTTCGTCGACCAGCGGTACGAGCCGGCCGGGCCCTGGAGCGCGCGGATCGCGCTGTATCCCTCGGGATCGATGGTGAAGATCGACGGCTACGGCTCCAGGCCGCCGTCCCCGGACCGTCCACCGCGTCCGGGACACCCAGGACACTCCGGCCATCCCGGACACCCGGGCCCCGGCAGCCCGACGCCACCGGGCCCCTCGGACCCCGGCTCACCAGGACCCACCGAGCCGGGACCGCCGGATCCGAGCGGTCCCGGCCCCACGGACCCGGGCCCCGGTGATCCGGACCCGGAGGACCCGGATCCGGACCCGTCCTACCCGGATCCCTCCGTGCCGGAGCCGTCCGAGCCGTCGTACCCGGCCCCCGTGGACTAGGCCCTACATGACCTATGACCCGTCCAGCCGGCGCGTCAGGCCGTGGCCGGGTCCGCCGGATGCGGGGCCACCAGCGGAAGCTCGCTCGCCATGCGCTGTTCGCACAGCTCGACCAGCCGGTCGTACCCCTCCTTGCCCATCAGCTCGGTCAGCTCCGGCCGGTACGTCTTGTACACCGGGTCGCCCGCGCCGTGCGCCGAGGTCGCCGAGGTGCACCACCAGTGCAGATCGTGGCCCCCCGACCCCCAGCCGCGCCGGTCGTACTCCCCGATCGACACCTGGAGCACGCGCGTGTCGTCGGGCCGCTCGATCCAGTCGTACGTACGCCTGACCGGGAGCTGCCAGCAGACGTCCGGCTTCGTCTCCAGCGGCTCGCGCCCCTCGCGCAGCGCCAGGATGTGGAGCGAGCAGCCGGCGCCCGCCGCGAAGCCGGGGCGGTTCTGGAAGATGCAGGAGCCCTCCCAGCGCCGCGTCTGCCGCTCGCCGTCCTCGTCGGTCTGCGTCCAGCCCGTGGCCGTCCCCTCCTCGTGGAACTGCCACAGCTCCGGGGTGAGACGTGCGACATGCCCGGCGACCCGTTTCTCGTCGTCCTTGTCGGAGAAGTGCGCGCCCAGCGTGCAGCACCCGTCGTCGGCGCGGCCCGCCTGGATGCCCTGGCAGCCGCTGCCGAAGACGCAGGCCCACCGCGAGGTGAGCCAGGTCAGATCGCAGCGGAAGACCTGCTCGTCGTCGGCGGGGTCGGGGAATTCGACCCACGCGCGGGCGAAGTCCAGGCCCTTCTCGTCAGGAACGCCACGCGTCCGGGGAGCGCTCTTGGTCCTGCGCGGGGCCTTGCCCTGCGCCGTGTCAGGGGCCGTTCGAGCCTCCTGCCCCTGATCCTGCACATTCGGGCCCTTGGCTTTGCCCGGTTTCGCCTTTTTCGTCTTTGGCACGGGTCCAGCGTATGCGCGCGGTCGCAGTAGCGTTCCGCTCATGAGACTCGGAGTCCTCGACGTCGGTTCGAACACGGTGCATCTGCTGGCGGTCGACGCCCACCGCGGCGCCCGTCCGCTGCCCGCGTATTCGTACAAGGCGGAGCTGCGACTCGCCGAGCTCCTCGACGAGGACGGCGCGATCGGACCCGACGGTGTCGACCGGCTGGTGGCGACCCTCGCCGACGCGCTCCAGGCCGCCGAGGACAAGGGCTGCGAGGACGTGCTGCCGTTCGCGACCTCCGCCGTACGGGAAGCCAGCAACGCCGACCGGGTCCTCGCGCGGGTCAAGAGCGAGACCGGGGTCGATCTCGAAGTCCTCACCGGCGAGCAGGAGGCCCGGCTCACCTTTCTCGCGGCCCGCCGCTGGTTCGGCTGGTCGGCCGGGAAACTGCTGGTCCTGGACATCGGCGGCGGCTCGCTGGAGGTCGCGTACGGAATCGACGAGGCGCCGGACGCCGCCTCGTCCCTGCCCCTGGGAGCCGGCCGCCTCACGGCCGGCTGGCTGCCCGGCGATCCGCCCGACCCGGTCGATGTGAAGGCGCTGCGCCGCCATGTGCGCGCGCAGATCGCCCGTACGGTCGGCGAGTTCGCCCGGTTCGGCAGCCCGGACCATGTGGTGGCGACCTCCAAGACCTTCAAACAGCTGGCGCGGCTCGCCGGGGCCGCACGCTCCGCCGAGGGCCTGTACGTGCAGCGCGAACTGAGTCGTACGTCACTGGAGGAGTGGGTGCCCAAGCTGGCCGCGATGAACGCGCTCCAGCGCGCCGGACTCCCCGGTGTCTCCGAGGGCCGGTCCTCCCAGCTGCTGGCAGGAGCGCTGGTCGCGGAGGGGGCGATGGACCTGTTCGGGGTCGAGACGCTGGAGATCTGCCCCTGGGCGCTGCGCGAGGGCGTCATCCTGCGCCGCCTCGACCAGCTCCCGACCACGTAGGCGCGGCCCGTACGCTGTCTCCGTGGCAGAACCAGTGGTGCGCGTCCCGGATGCGAAGGTCGCTCTCTCGACGGCTTCGGTCTATCCGGAGTCCACGGCGACGGCCTTCGAGATCGCCGCGCGCCTGGGGTACGACGGCGTCGAGGTCATGGTCTGGACCGATCCCGTCAGCCAGGACATCGAGGCGCTGCGCCGGCTCTCCGACTATCACGAGGTGCCGATACTCGCCGTCCACGCGCCCTGTCTGCTGATCACCCAGCGGGTCTGGTCGACCGACCCGTGGGTGAAGCTCAAGCGGGCACGGGCCGCCGCCGAGAGGCTCGGCGCCTCCACCGTGGTCGTGCACCCGCCGTTCCGCTGGCAGCGGCAGTACTCGCGCGATTTCGTGACCGGCATCTGGCGGATGGCGGGGGAGACGGACGTACGGTTCGCCGTCGAGAACATGTACCCGTGGCGCTACCGGGACCGCGAGATGCTCGCGTACGCACCCGACTGGGACGTCACCAAGGACGACTACCGGCACTTCACCGTCGATCTCTCGCACACCGCGACCGCCCGCACCGACGCCATGGCCATGATCGACCGGATGGGCGACCGGCTGGGGCATGTCCATCTCGCGGACGGCAGGGGATCGGCGAAGGACGAGCACCTCGTGCCGGGACGGGGCACGCAGCCGTGCGCCGAGCTGCTGGAACGGCTGGCCGGCGGCGGGTTCGAGGGCCATGTCGTGATCGAGGTCAACACCCGGCGCGCGATGTCCGCGGCCGAGCGCGAAGCCGATCTGGCGGAGGCGCTGGCCTTCGCACGGCTGCATCTGGCCTCCGCGCCGCCCGCGCCCCCGTCCGCCGCGCGGGCGCCCCGTACGTCCTCCGTGGGCCGTACGGGGAGCGCGCGCCGTACCTCAGGAGCCCCTGGAGCGACCGGCGCGTCCGGTTCCTCCGGCTCGTCGGGAGCGCGTCCGTCATGACCGGTACGGCTCCGCGCCGCCGCGGCCGCCCCGCCCGCAAGGACGCGGACACGGGCCCCGGCGCCCGGGAGAAGATCCTGCGGGAGGCCCGTACGGAATTCGCCGAGCGCGGCTACGACAAGACGTCCGTCCGGGGCATCGCCAAGGCCGCCGGCGTGGACCCGGCGCTCGTCCACCACTACTTCGGTACGAAGGACGAGGTCTTCGCGGCCGCCATCGAGGTCTCCTTCGAACCGGCCCTGGTGGTGCCCGCGCTGCTGGCCGGCGGTCCCGACGGCATCGGCGAGCGGCTCGCCCGCTACTTCATCGGCGTCTGGGAGAACCCGGTGACCCGGGCCCCGCTGCTGGCCGTCATCCGTTCCGCGCTGACGCACGAGGCGGCGGCCACGGTGCTGCGTACGTTCGTGCTGCGCCGGCTGCTGGAGCGGATCGCGGAGGAGCTCGACGTACCGGATCCGACGTTCCGCGCCGAGCTGGCCGCGTCCCACATGCTCGGGATCGCGTTCCTCCGGTATGTGATCAAGGCGGAACCGCTGGCCTCCGTGGACACCGAGGAGATCGTCGCGATGGTGGCGCCGACGCTCCAGCGCTACCTGACCGAAAGCTGAACGACAGTCCCGTATGCCGGACGTTGTGTCCAGATCTTGGAGTGCGGGCGTACGCTCGTAGACAGTCATTTTCTGCTGAAGGAGCGAGCGACGATGCCCGAGCTGAGGTCCCGCACTGTCACCCACGGCCGCAATATGGCGGGCGCGCGCGCCCTGATGCGGGCATCGGGCGTAGCGAGTGAGGACATCGGCAAGCCGATCATCGCGGTGGCCAACTCCTTCACCGAGTTCGTGCCCGGGCACACCCACCTCGCGCCGGTCGGCCGGATCGTCTCCGAAGCGATCAAGGCCGCGGGCGCCGTGCCGCGCGAGTTCAACACCATCGCCGTCGACGACGGCATCGCGATGGGCCACGGCGGAATGCTGTACTCCCTGCCGTCCCGCGATCTGATCGCCGACTCCGTCGAGTACATGGTCGAGGCGCACTGCGCGGACGCGCTGATCTGCATCTCCAACTGCGACAAGATCACCCCTGGCATGCTGATGGCCGCCCTGCGCCTCAACATCCCCACGGTCTTCGTCTCCGGCGGCCCGATGGAGGCCGGCAAGGCGACGCTGGTGGACGGCACGGTCCGCAAGCTCGACCTGATCAACGCGATCTCGGACGCGGTCAACGAGAGCGTCTCGGACGAGGACATCCTCCGTATCGAGGAGAACGCCTGCCCGACCTGCGGCTCCTGTTCCGGCATGTTCACGGCCAACTCGATGAACTGCCTGACCGAGGCCATCGGCCTCTCCTTGCCCGGCAACGGCTCGGTGCTGGCCACGCACACCGCCCGTAGGGCCCTGTACGAGAACGCGGGCCGCACGGTCGTCGAGATCACCAAGCGCCACTACGAGCAGGACGACGAGAGTGTCCTGCCGCGCAATATCGCCACCCGCGCGTCCTTCGACAACGCGATGGCGCTCGACATCGCCATGGGCGGCTCCACCAACACGATCCTGCATCTGCTGGCCGCCGCCCAGGAAGCCGAGCTGGACTACGGCCTCGGCGACATCGACGCCGTCTCCCGCCGTGTCCCCTGCCTGGCCAAGGTCGCGCCGAACGTCGCCCCCGGCGGCACGTACTACATGGAGGACATCCACCGGGCCGGCGGCATCCCCGCCATCCTGGGCGAGCTGTACCGCGGCGGGATGCTCAACGAGGACGTGCACACCGTCCACTCACCGAGCATCAAGTCCTGGCTGGAAACCTGGGACGTGCGCGGCGGCTCACCGTCCGACGAGGCCGTCGAGCTGTGGCACGCGGCCCCCGGCTGCGTCCGCTCCGCCGAGGCCTTCTCCCAGTCCGAGCGCTGGGCGACGCTCGACACGGACGCCGCGAACGGCTGCATCCGCGATGTCGCCCACGCCTACTCCAAGGACGGCGGCCTGGCGGTGCTGAAGGGCAACCTCGCCCTCGACGGCTGTGTGGTGAAGACGGCCGGCGTCGACGAGTCGATCTGGACCTTCGAGGGCCCGGCCGTCGTCTGCGAATCGCAGGAACAGGCCGTGGAGAAGATCCTCCGTAAGGAGATCGCCGAGGGCGATGTCATCGTCATCCGCTACGAGGGCCCGCGCGGCGGCCCCGGCATGCAGGAGATGCTCTACCCCACCTCGTACTTGAAGGGCCGCGGTCTCGGCAAGTCCTGCGCCCTGATCACCGACGGCCGCTTCTCCGGCGGTACGTCGGGCCTGTCGATCGGCCACGCCTCGCCGGAAGCGGCCTCGGGCGGCACGATCGCGCTGGTCCACGACGGCGACCGGATCCGGATCGACATCCCGGACCGTACGATCGAACTCCTCGTGTCCGACGAGGAGCTGGCGACCCGTCGCGCGGCCCTGAACGGGGTGTACGCCCCCGCCGACCGCGAACGCAAGGTCTCGGTGGCGCTGCGCGCCTACGCGGCGATGGCGACGAGCGCGGACAAGGGCGCGGTGCGGGACATCTCCCGTCTGGGCTGACGTCTCCGCCTCCCGCCTGGCTGACGCCTTCGCCTCCCGCCCGCGCTGACGCCTCCGCTGCTCCGTATCCGTACGGCCACCGGCCCCGCGGTCCTCAACAGGACCACGGGGCCGGCGCTGTCGGCGGGTCACCAGCGGGCGGGATCCTCGCTGTCGACGGCGAAGACGGACCCGTCGGGCGCGCCGGCGAAGACCTTGCCGGAGGCGACGACGGGGGCGGGCAGCGTGGCGACGAGCGTGTCGGTCCTCTCGGCCATGCGGGGCTTCGTCTGCCCCAGGAGCACTCCGCGCTCACTGTCGACGGCGAGCAGGCGCCCGTCGGCCGCGCTCATGTAGATCCGGCCCCCCACGGCCACGGGGCTCGACGTCCGGGTCACCGATGTCTCCAGCCGCCAGCGCTCGGCCTGTTGCGCGGTGCCGCTTTCGCGGGTGTCGATCGCGAGCAGCGATCCGGCGTACCCGAGGACGTAGACCGTGTCCCCGGCCACGGTGGCCTGTGCCTGATCGACCGGAAAGGCCAGCGGAACGCGGCGTACGGTCCGGCTCGCGGAATCGATCCGTACGACAGCGTCCATGGCGTCCTGGTTGTTGCGGGAGAGCAGGAACAGCGCGTCGTCGGTGGCCTGCACCGGGGTCAGCCATCCGGTCACCCGCTTCTTCCACAGGAGGTCTCCGGTTCCGGGGTCGATCCCGGTCACCTCCGTGGCCGTGCCGTCCTCCGACGGGGTAATGGCGAACAGCGGGCCGTCCTCGCCGCTCGCGGCCACCCACTGCGATCCGGTCCCGCTCTCCTGCCGTGTCCAGCGCTCCGCCCCTGTCGCACCGTCCACGGATCGCACCCGCCCCTGCTCGGTCACGAGCAGCACCGAGTCGCCGGCATGGCGGACGGAGGCGTACGGCGAGATGTCGACCTCCCAGCGGCGGTCACCCGACACCGGGTCGAGGGCTTCCAGCCGCTCTCCCGGTACGACGACGTGCAGCAGTCCGCCGGAAGGGACGGGCGCCGCGCCCTCTTCGACGGTTTTCGAGGCACTCGCGCCCTTCGTGGTCCAGTCGATGCCGCCGTCGGCCGGGTCGAGACGGGCCGTTCCCACCCCCGGGGCACTGCAGAAGACGGCCGAACCGCCGGCCGAACAGGCGGGCGGCCCGCCCGCGCTCTTACGGCCGCGCAGCTGGGTGTGCCACGGGTGGAACGTTTCGTCCTCACTGCCCGAGCCGGCCTTCGTGGCCGCGGTACCGGGGCTGCCGTCGTCCCCCGTGGCACGCATCGCGACGAATCCGGCCACGGCCAGGGCCGCCAGCGCCACGCCGATCGCCGCCCGGCGGACCTGCCGGCGACGGCCGGTCCGGGGCCGGGCCGGCCGGTCCGGGGCGGCCCCGGGCCGTACGGCCTGCGGTGGGTCGTCGTGAAGCCGTGCCGCCCGGGGGTGGGTGGTGGGCGTCGGATCCCCGGCCGCCGCGCGGGGCGGCTTCCGCTGCGCCGGTACGAGGGACCTCGCGCCGTGCGGCGACGGGCGCAGCGCGGTCATCAGCTCGTCCGTCGTCGGGCGGTCGGCCGGCTCCTTCGCCAGGCAACGTGTGATCAGGGGGAGGAGCTTCTCGGGCACCCCGGCCAATTCCGGCTCGTTGTGCACGACTTGGTACGCGACGATGTACGGGCTGTCCGAGTCGAAGGGACCGCGCCCGGTCGCCGCGTGGACCAGCACCGCGCCCATGGCGAACACATCGGCGGCGGGGCCGACTTCGCGCGGCCGCTGGAATTGCTCCGGGGCCATGAACGGCGGTGTGCCGATCAGCTTGCCCGTCTCCGTCCGCAGATCGCTGTCGGTGGGACGCGAGATGCCGAAGTCGATGACTTTGGGGCCGTCCGCCGCCAACAGGACATTGCTCGGCTTGAGATCGCGGTGCACCACCCCGGCCCGGTGAATGTCCCGAAGCCCCTCGGCCAGTCCCGCGCCCAGCTGGATCAACTCATCGGTTCCCAGCGGACCGTTCCGCTTCACCCGCTCGGACAGGGTGGGACCGTCGATGAACAGCGTGGCCATCCACGGCCGGTCAGCTTCGGGGTCGGCATCCACGACGGGCGCGGTGAAGGCCCCGCTCACCCGGCGGGCGGCCGCGATCTCCTGCCGGAACCGGGCCCTGAACTCCGGATCCGAGGCGTGGTTGGCATGGATGACCTTGACGGCAAGACGCAACCCCGAAGCGGACGTGGCCAGATGGACCACACCCATTCCGCCAGAGCCCAGGTCTGATTCGAGTAGATAACGACCGGCGTAATCCGGACGCTCGGCTTCCGGGGCCGGCCCGGTATTGCGCAGTGGTGGCATTGCCCACCCCCGTGTCTTCGTGCGCGAGCGCGCCGCACGGAGCCTAGTCGATGATGCGTGCGATCCAGCCATGGCTTGCTAGCCTGCGCGGCGCAGAGTGCGCACCTTCAATGGGGGAGGACCGAATGTCGATCGAAGAGGTTGAGAGCACCGCGGGGGATGTCGTGGAGGGGGCCGCTGTCGAGATGCTGGCGGCCAAGCGGTACCCGGTCGCTCCGGGCTACCGGGTGAACGTCCGCAGCGGTCCGGGTACGAACTACCAGGTCGTCAGGGTGCTCCCGTACGGGGCCAGCGTGCCGATCAACTGTCAGAAGCCGGGGGAGTCGGTCTCCGGTCCTTACGGGACATCCAACATCTGGGACAACATCGCCAACGGACAGTTCATCTCGGACTCGTACGTCCAGACGGGCAGTGACGGGTACGTCGCCGTACGCTGCGGCTGACCCGGCTCCGTACGCCGAACAGGGCCTCACGGGAGGCTCGTACGCGCAGGGGGATAATCGACCCTGTGAGCGAGCACCCCGAGCACCTTGAACACGATGAGCACTCCGCCGCGACCACGGCCACCGCTGACAGCGGTCGTGGTCGCGGTGGGCCGGAGCCCGAAGCCATCCGGTTCTTCGGTACGACCTGGGTCAGTCATGACGGGGGTTACGGACTGCGGCGTGTCGCGGTCGCCGTCGGCTCGCTCGCCACGGCCTTCGCCAGTTGCTTCCTGCTCCGTTTCGCCTATCAGGGCGTGGAGATCGCGGACGTGGGCTCCTTCGTCGGCGGGCTGATCGTCGTGATGTTCGCGGTCTGCGGTGCCATGGCGTTCCGCAGCACCTGGAGCGGCTTCATCCGCCGCCCGGCCGATCCCGGCCGCGAGGAGTCACTGCGCACCGTCAAGATGATCGGCTTCATCGGCTCGCTGATCGCCTACTTCCTGCGCTCTCTCGTCGAGGCCCCGGGGGAGGGGCTGCGCCGGGGCGAGTACGAGACGGCCGTCACCCAGTACGAGCGCCGCCGCAGCGCCCGCGCCGGCAACCCTGCCGCCCGCCGTGGCAGCAAGGGCAACAAGACCAAGCGCCGGTAGGACGGCAGCCGCCCAGGTCCTGTCCGGGGCGACCCCGGACGGCGAGGGCCCCGAACGGGCCTCTGCCGTCAGGATGAGACGCATGACCCGTCGCGCCCTCTCCTTCGATGCCGTCGCCGACCAGTACGACACGGCCCGCCCCGGCTACCCGCCCGCCCTCTTCGACGCCATCGAGGAACTGACCGGCCGCCCCCTCAAGGGCTCCCGGGTCATCGACGTCGGCGCCGGCACCGGAATCGCCACCCGCCTGCTGCGCGAGCGCGGCGCCCGGGTCACCGCCGTGGAGCCGGGCCCCGGCATGGCGGCCCGGCTGCGCCGCTCCCTTCCCGGCATCCCGCTGGTCCGGGGCCTCGGCGACGCCCTGCCGCTGGCGGACCGCTGCGCCGACCTCGTCACCTACGCCCAGGCCTGGCACTGGACCGACCCGGCCCGCTCCGTCCCCGAGGCCCTGCGCGTGCTCAGGCCCGGCGGCGCGCTCGCCCTCTGGTGGAACGTCTCCGATGCCGGCGTCCCCTGGGTCGCCGCCCAGGACGAGCGCCTCCGCGGCCAACTCGCCGGCGGTGCCCACAGCGCCACCGGCCGCGGCCGCAAACTGCCGGAGGAACTGGTCCGCGTGGAGCGCCGCGTGCCCTGGACCCGGCGCGTCACCCTCGACACCCACCTCGCCAATCTCGGCAGCCACTCCGTCTTCCGGGCGCTGGATGAACAGGCCACCGCCGCCGTTCTCGCGCGGGAACGTACCGAACTGCTCTCCCTCTTCCCCGACGGGATCGTCGAGGAGCCGTACGTCGTCGAGCTGACGGTGACACCGCGCGCCCCCGGCCCGTCCACCCCTTGACGGAGCCATCGGCGGCCACACATTATTCATCACATGATGAATTACTCCGGGGCCGCCATCCGTGCCCACGGCCTCACCGTCCTGCGAGGTGACCGCACCGTCCTGCGCGGCCTCGACTTCGCCGTACCGCCCGGCCGGATCACCGGCCTCCTCGGCCCCTCGGGCTGCGGCAAGTCGACCCTGATGCGCGCCGTCGTCGGCACCCAGGCCAAGGTCACCGGCACCCTCGACGTCCTCGGCCGGCCCGCCGGCCACGCCGCGCTGCGCGCCCGCATCGGCTATGTCACCCAGGCGCCCTCCGTCTACGACGACCTGACCGTCCGGCAGAACCTCGACTACTTCGCCGCCGTGCTCGACCCGGGCCGGTCCCGCCGCGCCGCCCGCCGGGAAGCGGTCGACCGCGCCATCACCGATGTCGACCTCACCTCCCACGCCGACTCGCTCGCGGGCAGACTCTCCGGCGGCCAGCGGGGCCGCGTCTCCCTCGCCGTCGCCCTGCTCGGCACCCCCGAACTCCTCGTCCTCGACGAGCCGACCGTCGGCCTCGACCCCGTCCTGCGCCGCGACCTGTGGAACCTCTTCCACCGCATCGCCGCCGAACGCGCCGCGACGATCCTCGTCTCCTCCCATGTCATGGACGAGGCCGAGCGCTGCCACCGGCTGCTCCTCATGCGCGAAGGCGAGATCCTCGCCGACGACACCCCGGACGCGCTCCGCAGCCGTACCCACTCGGAAACCGTCGAGGCGGCCTTCCTCCACCTGGTCGACGAGGCCAACGCACTCCAGGAGAGCGCCCGATGACCACCACGGCCCCCGTCTCCGCCGCCAGGACCCTGGCCACCGCCGCCCGCGTGCTCCGCCAACTGCGCCACGACCCGCGCTCCATCGCCCTGATGATCCTGGTCCCGTGCGTGATGCTCGTCCTCCTCCGCTACGTCTTCGACGGCAGCGCACGCACCTTCGACAACATCGGCGCCTCCCTCCTCGGCATCTTTCCGCTGATCACGATGTTCCTGGTCACCTCGATCGCCACCCTGCGCGAACGCACCTCCGGCACCCTGGAACGCCTGCTCGCCATGCCCCTGGGCAAGGCCGACCTGATCGTCGGCTACGCGCTGGCGTTCGGCGTGCTCGCCATCGTCCAATCCGCCCTCGCCACGGGCCTCGCGGTCTGGACCCTCGGCCTGGATGTCGTCGGATCGCCCTGGCTGCTCCTGCTGGTCGCGCTCCTCGACGCCCTGCTCGGCACGGCCCTCGGCCTCTTCGTCTCGGCCTTCGCCGCGTCCGAGTTCCAGGCGGTCCAGTTCATGCCGGCGGTGATCTTCCCCCAGCTCCTCCTCTGCGGACTGTTCGCCCCGCGCCCGACCATGCAGCCCGTCCTGGAGGCGATCTCCAACGCCCTGCCCATGTCCTACGCCGTCGACGGCATGAACGAGGTCCTGCGCCACCCGGACATCACCGGCGACTTCATCCGCGACACGCTGGTCGTCGCCGGCTGCGCCGTCCTCGTCCTCGCCCTGGGCGCGGCGACCCTCCGCCGCCGTACGGCCTGAACCTCTGGCCAGGGATCCCGCCCCTCGGACACCTCAGGCCCACCGCCCGCCCCCGGTGCGAGGATGGTTACGGACGACAACTGCACCACCCACCGGCGAGGTGACCCCGAATGACCCTGACAGTCGCAGTCCTCGGCACCGGCAAGATCGGCGAGGCCCTGCTCAGCGGCATGATCCGGGCCGGCTGGCGCCCCGCCGACCTGCTGGTCACCACCCGCCGCGAAGACCGCGCCGAGGAGCTCCGCAACCGCTACGGCGTCGAGACCGTCACCAACGCCGACGCCGCCAAGCGCGCCGATATCCTCATCCTCGCCGTCAAGCCGCAGGACATGGGCAAGCTGCTCGACGAGCTCCACCCCCACATCACCCCGGACCGCCTGATCATCAGCGCGGCCGCCGGTATCACCACCGCCTTCATAGAGGAACGCCTCGCCGTCGGCACCCCGGTCGTACGCGTCATGCCCAACACCCCCGTCCTGGTCGATGAGGGCATGTCCGTCATCTCGGCCGGCAGCCATGCCCTCGCTGTCCATCTGGCCCACGCCGACGAGATCTTCGGCGGCGTCGGCAAGACCCTCCGCGTCCCCGAATCCCAGCAGGACGCGGCCACCGCGCTCTCCGGCTCGGGCCCGGCGTACTTCTACTACCTCGTCGAGGCGATGACCGACGCCGGCATCCTCCTCGGCCTGCCCCGAGCCCAGGCAGCCGACCTGATCGTCCAGGCCGCCATCGGCGCCGCCGTCATGCTGCGCGACAGCGGCGAACACCCGGTGAAACTCCGCGAGGCCGTGACGTCCCCGGCCGGCACCACCATCAGCGCCATCCGGGAACTGGAGAACCACGGCGTACGGGCCGCCCTCATCGCCGCCATCGAAGCGGCCCGCGACCGCAGCCGCGCCCTCGCCTCCGGCAACGGCTGACCCCGGAGCCGCTGCCGGAAACCCGAGCACCCGCCGCGCTGCCTTCGCCCCGGCGGCTCAGCCGGCCGGCAGCAGTCCCACGGCCCGATAGGCCGCGTCGACCACCGGCCGGGCCATCCCCCTGGCCCGCTCCGCTCCCTCCTTCAGTACTCCGTCCACATAATTCGGATCCGCGGCCAACGCCGCATGCCGCTCCCGCAAGGGCCGCAGCAGCTCGACCACAGCCTCCGCGGTGTCCCGTTTCAGCGCGCCGTACGACTCATATACACCGGCCAGCTCGTCCGGGTTCCCGTTCCCGCACGCCGCGAGAATCTCCAGCAGATTCGCCACCCCCGGCTTCGCCTCGCGGTCGTACTCGACCTCCCGCCCGCTGTCGGTGACCGCCCGCATGATCTTTTTCCGCACCACATCGGCGTCGTCCAGCAGATACACGATCCCGGCGCCGGCCTCGTGCGACTTCCCCATCTTCGACGTCGGGTCCTGAAGATCCATGACCCGTGCGGCCACCGGCGGCCGGGTGGCCTTGGGCACGGTGAACGTGCGCCCGTAGCGTTGGTTGAACCGCACCGCGAGATCCCTGGTCAGCTCCACATGCTGCGTCTGATCGTCGCCGACCGGTACCTCGTCGGTGCGGTACGCCAGGATGTCCGCGGCCATCAGCACCGGATACGACAGCAGCGAGAACCGCACGCTCTCGCCGGACAGCTGGGCCCGCGCGCTCTTCTCCTTGTACTGGATCATGCGCCGCAGTTCCCCGTCCGTGGCCGTGCACTCCAGCAGATTCGAGAGCCGCGCATGTTCATCCACATGGCTCTGTACGAATACGGTGCAGAGAGCGGGGTCGAGTCCGGCCGCCAGCATCAGCGTGGCGGCCTGCCGACTGAGTCTGCGCACGCGAGCCGGATCGTGTTCGACGGTCAGGGCATGCAGATCCACCACGCTGAACAGGGCGTCGGCCCGGTGCTGATCGACCTCGGCCCACCTCCTAACAGCCCCGAGGTAGTTGCCCAGCGTCAGATGCCCGGTCGGCTTGATCCCACTGAAGATCCGTGTCATCTCTACTCACCCTCCTGATCGGAGCCGCCGCTTCCAGCGGCCGGCTCCCGAGGGGAGAAACACGAACGGCCGCCGAAGCGGCGGCCGTTGAGTGCATACGTATGTGGCGGCCGCCGTCAGGCGGCCCACCACTGAAGGATGCACGCATGCGTTGTCATGGGCCTCAGAGTAGCGGCCGAACCACCGAGTTGACACGCCAAACACGGATCCGTAATGTTCTCCGAGCTGTCCGACGTGAGCACCGGCCCCGGCCGGTCCCCGGACAGTCATTCCGCAAGACCCACTACAAGCGAGCGACTGCTGGTCGCATTGTTTTGCGTGTGTCTTTGCGAATGAGGAATCCGCGTTCGAAGGGACGCGGCCCCGATTAGCGTCAGGGCCGAGGATTCCGCTAAAGTCTCACTCGTCGGAACGGCCGAAGGGCTGGGACGACAGCCCACTCTGACTGGGAATCAGGCCCGAAAGGATCTGGTAGAGTCGGAATCGCCGGAAAGGGAAACGCGAAAGCGAAGAACCGGAAGGCAACCCCGCTCCGACGGGGAATCGGACACGAAAGAGTCTGATAGA